>NZ_JBEAIO010000008.1:0-140571 GCF_040065095.1 Klebsiella sp. CN_Kp091
CTTCAACCGAACCGGCTGTTTGTGTGAAGTGATTCACATCTGCCGTGTCAGTGGGTGCGCATTATAGGGATCCCATTTTTTTGCACAAGCCTTTTTTCGATCTTTTTTTCTGAATGATGGTTTTTCGCGCTTTTCGCGCTGTTATTGCTCAAATAGCTCAATTTTTATCAGAAAAAGGGGTTGCGGGAGCGCCAGAAAGCTTCCAAAGTCTGGTTATCTACCCTGATATTGAGGCAGCCATGTCCAGTTATTTACGCCCTTATAAAGAATTATTCCCTCAAATCGGTCTGCGGGTGATGGTGGATCCCAGCAGCGTTGTGATAGGCGACGTCAGAATTGCCGATGATGTAAGCATTTGGCCGTTGGTCGCCATCCGCGGCGACGTGAACTATGTATCGATCGGCGCACGTTCGAATATTCAGGACGGCAGCGTCCTACATGTTACCCACAAGTCTTCTTATAACCCTGAGGGTAATCCCCTGCTCATCGGCGAAGATGTTACCGTCGGGCATAAGGTCATGCTGCACGGCTGCACTATCGGCAATCGCATTCTTGTCGGAATGGGGTCAATTCTGCTGGATGGCGTGGTGGTAGAGGATGACGTGATGATCGGCGCCGGCAGCCTGGTTCCGCAAAACAAGCGTCTGGAAAGCGGATATATCTACTTTGGCAATCCGGTAAAACAAATCCGCCCCCTGACGGAGGCGGAATATGCAGGCCTGAAGTATTCAGCCAACAACTATGTGAAATGGAAAGACGACTACCTGGATCAGGAAAACCAAATCCAACCCTGATGGTCTTCTTGCCGATCGCGAATCAGCGCTTCCGCTTCATCTTCCAGATCCCAGCGATGTTCACTAAAGAGAGCCAGCCACTGCGCTGGCTCATCGCCACCAAACCGTTGCTGCAGTGTCTTACCGCGAATCGCGCAAGTTAACTGCATCCCATTGACCAGCGCGGGGAAAACGATGCATTGCCGTTCGGCGTCCCACTCTTCTCTATCGGGAAATTGGATCGCCTGGTTCACGCATTCAGTTCCTGATGTAAAACAGCAATCACCGGGGCAATCTCCGGTAGTCTACCGTGCCACAACAGAACGGCATGGGCGGCCTGAGCCACCAGCATTCCTAATCCATCAGCCAGTTTTTTAGCGCCATACTGTTGGCACCAATGCAGAAATGGCGTATTTCCTTTCTGATAAAACATGTCATAACAGTAAACGTCGGCATGAATCAACGAAGATGGTATTGCCGGGATATCGCCGCTGATACCGCTGGACGTCGCGTTAATAATGAGGTCGAACTGATGGCCTTCCAGTTTATCCAGCGATAATGCGCTCACGCTGCCGGTATGAGCAAATAACGTTGCCAGTTCATGAGCACGGGAAAAAGTACGGTTAACAATAGTGACCGCGCAATCTAAAGAGAGCAGCGGTAATAATACGCCGCGTGATGCGCCGCCTGCGCCAATCAATAAAATCCTCATACCAGGTTTGATAAAGCCCAGGCGCTCTAAATCGCTTAATAACCCTATGCCATCCGTATTGTCGCCAAGCAAACGGCCATCTTCCAGGCGCTTCAACGTATTAACAGCGCCAGCCAGCGCGGCGCGTTCAGTGAGTTCATCGGCGCGGGCAAACGCTTCTTCTTTAAAGGGAACGGTCACATTAGCGCCCTTACCGCCTGTGTTGAAGAAAGCGTCCAGAGTATTCACAAAATCATCTAATGGCGCCAGTACCCGACCATAGGGGTGCGCAATATCTAACTGTTTGGCAAACAGCTGATGAATAGAAGGCGACTTGCTATGGGCTATAGGGTTACCAAAAACGGCATAAGTTTCCATAAATTACCCCTGGCGGAACTGTTCACCCGTCAGGGCATCACGGATTTCAGATGGGTTTTGCCGCCCGCCCGTTGCGCCATCCACCACCGGAAAACTATCGCCAAACTGGGCGCGTACTTCAGCAGTGGTCCGACACGGCGGCTGCCCGGTTAAGTTGGCGCTCGTCGAGACCAGTGGTTTTCCGTAGGCTTCGCATAATTCAATCACCAGCGGATGATTAGTAACGCGCACGGCCAGCGAATCGAAGCGCCCCGTCAGCCAGCGTGGGGTATCCGGGCGCGCCGGGAACACGAACGTCACCGGGCCGGGCCAACAGGAAAAGATCGCTTCACGCTGCGCGTCGCTTAACCGGGAATCATCAATATACGGTTGCAACTGTTCAAAGCTGGCGGCGATAAGAATTAATCCCTTTTCAACAGGACGCTGTTTTAACGCCAGAAGGCGCATCACGGCCGTTTCGCTATCCGGATCGCAACCGACGCCGAATACCGCTTCGGTTGGATAGGCGATGACATGTTCATTATTCAGTACCGCCACAGCCTGTGCGACGGTTTCTGAGGGCAGGTTTTTATTCACTTATTTGTTCCGCCGGGATCGGCTTTCCACATTGTTTACTGGCGCAAAAACGTTTAACGCCTTGTGCCGTTTTCTTTTCTATTAATAGCGGGTAATGGCATTCAGGGCATTCGCCCGCCACCGGTTTAAAATTAATTACGAACTGGCAATCAGGATAGCGATCGCAGGAATGAAAGGTTTTACCAAAACGGGAGCGACGCTGCACCAGATGACCCTGTCCGCATTGCGGACACGCGATAGCGGTCTCATCAGGTTTATCAATCAGCTCGGTATGTTCGCATTCGGGATAGCGACTGCAGCCGATGAACATACCAAAACGCCCCTGGCGTAACACCATGACAGCGCCGCAAGATGGGCACTCTTGCCCCTCCAGCACCTTGACGATATGTCCATCCGCCTGGCTTTTCAGGGGACGGACATAGTCACAGTCCGGATAGTGAGAACAGCCGAGAAACGGGCCATGTTTCCCGGAACGAATCACCAGTTCGGCCCCGCACTGCGGGCAGGGCTCGTTTTTACGCACCGAAAACAGTGCTGATTTGGTCATAACAACTCGATGTTGCTGCAATAAGATTAATGCAGCATACCTTCATTTACTTCGAAGAGTAATTCTTCCATTTGCTGATAGGCGTTTTCACAGCCTGGAATATTAAACAGAACCATCAGGATCACCCATTTCAGGTCTTCCAGTTCAAACTCTGCCGTATCCAGCGCCAGTACGCGCTCTATCACCATTTCTCGCGTTTCGAGGTTCAACACCTGGATCTGCTCGAGGAAGAGTAAAAATCCTCGACAGCTGGCATCCAGACGCTGGCACTCTTCATCGGTGTATACCCGAAGAGAGAGCGGGTCGGAGGCGAGCTGCATGGGTTCAACGAGACCTTCCTGATAATCAGCCAGTTTCTCGAGCCACATTAACGCGTTATAGATATCTTCCCGCTCAAAACCTGCATCGGTCAGATCCCGCGTCAGTTTGTCCTGATCCACGCGCATTTCTGCTTCGTTATGGATATAAGTCTCAAACAAATACATGAGTACGTCGAACATGGCTTGCCCTCCTTAATCGGACATAGCCGCCGGGTACAGCTGCGATCCAGCCTGCTAACTCCAGTTCAAGTAGCTGGGCTACGGTTACTGGCACAGATTGGCCGGCACGTTCAGCGACAACGTCAACAGGTGTTACCTCATCTCCTACGTTAGCCAGGAGCTCTGGAAATGGCAATGCTACAGGAGGCCGATCTGCGTAATTATTTAGCAAATCAGCGGTATCCTTCCTCGCTGACAGCTCGTATTGCCAATGTTCAAGGATCTCTTCCGGCGTGGTAACGGGAACCGCGCCCTGCTTTATCAGCCAGTGCGGCCCTTCAGAACCAGGATTGCCAATGGGCCCTGGCAGGGCAAAAACGTCTCTCCCCTGCTCCAACGCGCAGCGGACAGTTACCAGGGAACCGCTTTTCAAGGCGGCCTCAATGACCAGTACACCTGCACTTAAGCCGCTGATAATCCGGTTGCGGCGCGGAAAATTACCCGGTAGAGGTGGCGCTGAGAGAGGAAATTCGGAAAGTAGCGCGCCGCCGCTTTCTACGATCTGCTTTGCCAAAGCCCGATGCCGGTGCGGGTAGACATCAGAGAGACCGTTGCCTAATACGGCGATGGTTTTTCCCGTTGCCGCTAACGCCCCGCGATGGGCGATGCCATCAATGCCCATCGCCAGACCACTGGTAATGGTCAATCCATACTGCGCCAGCGCTTCACTGAAGGATTTTCCCCATTGCGCGCCGTACCACGAGTGCGCGCGGCTTCCGATGATAGCCAACTGTCGGCTACACAGGAGATCGACATTGCCGCAGACCAGCAGCGCGCCGGGATAATCATCGATAGCGCGTAGCTGCGGCGGATAGCGTGCATGATCCGCCGAAATCAGATGATGTTCTGGTTGCGCTAACCATTGCAGTGAGGCGTCAATCTCCTGTTGCTTAAAGGCAAGAAACTGTATTGCCTGTGCTTTAGTTAAACCAGCTTCACGCAACGTTTCATTATCCGAATGACCTGCGCCAGCCAGCCGTCGCGCAATCAGTACCATTTCATCGCCATACAGGTTATTCACCCGCATCAGGCGCAACCAAATATCCGTGGGCGTCATCCGTTCCCCCTGCCATTAGCGGCTCAGCCAATCCTTGTGATTGGTTAGCGAGACTGTCAATTAGAGGGGGTTTTGTCTAGAATAGAGGTAATAAACCTATCAACTACTGAATACGACTCTGGATCTTTATGGCAGTTTTGCAAGTGTTACATATTCCGGACGAGCGCCTTCGCAAAGTCGCCGAGCCGGTCAAAGAAGTGAATGCAGAAATTCAGCGTATCGTCGATGATATGTTCGACACGATGTACGCTGAAGAAGGTATCGGTCTGGCCGCCACGCAGGTGGATATTCACCAGCGTATTATCGTTATTGATGTCTCGGAAAACCGTGAAGAGCGCCTGGTGCTCATCAACCCAGAGCTACTCGAAAAAGACGGTGAAACCGGTATTGAAGAAGGTTGTTTGTCGATTCCAGAACAACGTGCGCTGGTTCCACGTGCCGAAACCGTAAAAATCCGCGCGTTGGACCGTGAAGGCAACGCTTTCGAACTGGAAGCTGATGGCTTGTTGGCTATCTGTATCCAGCATGAAATGGATCACCTGGTCGGTAAGCTGTTCATTGACTATCTGTCGCCGCTCAAACAGCAGCGCATTCGTCAGAAAGTTGAAAAACTGGATCGTTTACGCGCCCGTGCCTGATAACAAGGATTAACGTGTCACAAACACTACGTATCATTTTCGCCGGAACCCCCGACTTTGCAGCGCGTCACCTTGACGCGCTGTTGTCGTCTGAACATCAGGTGGTTGGCGTATTTACTCAGCCCGACCGCCCTGCTGGTCGCGGCAAAAAATTGATGCCGAGCCCGGTAAAAGTGCTGGCTGAAGCCAATAATCTACCGGTCTTCCAGCCATCCTCCCTACGTCCGCAGGAAAATCAGCAGTTGGTTGCCGACCTTAACGCCGATGTTATGGTCGTCGTGGCTTACGGACTGATCCTGCCGAAAGCGGTTCTTGAAATGCCGCGTTTGGGCTGCATTAACGTTCACGGCTCCCTGCTTCCTCGCTGGCGTGGCGCAGCGCCGATTCAGCGTTCGCTATGGGCTGGCGATGCCGAAACCGGTGTCACCATCATGCAGATGGACGTCGGTCTTGATACCGGCGACATGCTGTATAAGCTCTCCTGCCCGATTACCGCGGAAGATACCAGCGGTAGCCTGTACGATAAACTGGCCGACCTTGGACCTGAGGGTCTACTGGCGACTTTAGCGCAGCTGGCAGAGGGTAGCGCAGAGCCTGAAGTTCAGGACGAATCGCTTGTCAGCTACGCCGAGAAGCTGAGTAAAGAAGAGGCCCGTATTGATTGGTCGCTTTCCGCAGAACAGCTCGAACGCTGTATCCGCGCATTTAATCCCTGGCCGATGAGCTGGCTGGAGATCGATGAGCAACCGGTGAAGGTGTGGCGTGCATCCGTTATTTCAGAATCCGCCAACGCAGAGCCAGGCACGATCGTCGCAGCAAGCAAACAGGGGATCCAGGTCGCCACCGGCAACGGGATTCTGAATCTGGAATCGCTGCAGCCGGCAGGGAAAAAAGCGATGAGTGCCCAGGATTTGCTGAACTCTCGCCGGGAATGGTTTATCCCCGGAAACCGTCTTGCCTGACGCACTTCTCTTCTAAAGCCCGGGTTCGCCGGGCATTTTTATTTTTGCGCTTATGAAAAAGAATATTAATTTACGCAGCCTGGCAGCCCAGGCCATTGAGCAGGTCGTTGAGAAAGGCCAGTCTTTAAGCAATGTTCTGCCGCCACTGCAGCAAAAAGTGAGCGAAAAAGACAAAGCGCTGCTGCAAGAACTGTGCTTTGGCGTCTTGCGAACCTTAAGCCAACTCGAGTGGCTGATCGGTAAGCTGATGGCCCGCCCGATGACAGGCAAACAGCGTACCGTACATTTCCTGATCATGGTCGGTCTGTATCAGCTGCTCTATACCCGTATTCCCCCGCACGCAGCGCTAGCGGAAACGGTGGAAGGCGCGGTGGCAATTAAGCGTCCGCAGCTTAAAGGGCTTATTAATGGCGTATTACGCCAATTCCAGCGCCAGCAGGAAGAACTGCTGGCAGAATTCGCCCAGCACGAGAACCGTTATCTCCATCCTAAATGGCTGCTTAAACGTCTGCAGCAGGCCTGGCCACAACAATGGCAGGATATTGTGTCAGCCAATAATCTACGTCCGCCAATGTGGCTGCGTGTGAATCGCAATCATCATTCGCGAGATGAATGGCTCGCACTGCTGGAAGACGCTGGTTTACAGGGTTTCACTCACCCGGACTATCCGGATGCCGTCCGTCTTGCGACCCCAGCCCCGGTCCATGCATTACCAGGATTTGATAAAGGCTGGGTAACCGTTCAGGACGCATCAGCCCAGGGCTGCATGCGCTATTTGCAACCGGCAAACGGCGAGCGCATTCTCGATCTCTGCGCGGCGCCGGGCGGCAAGACGACGCATATTCTGGAAGTCGCGCCGCAGGCGAATTTGATGGCGGTCGACATCGACCAACAGCGCCTGTCCCGTGTCTATGACAACCTGAAACGTCTGGGCATGAAAGCAGAAGTGAAACAGGGCGATGGCCGCTATCCTGAACAGTGGTGCGGCGATGAGCAGTTCGACCGTATTTTGCTTGATGCGCCATGTTCAGCTACTGGCGTTATCCGTCGCCATCCGGATATTAAATGGCTGCGCCGGGATCGCGATATCGCCGAGCTGGCGCAATTACAGGCAGAAATTCTCGATGCCACCTGGGCTCATTTGAAACCGGGCGGTACGCTGGTCTATGCGACATGCTCTATTTTGCCGGAAGAGAACAGCCAACAAATCGCCGCTTTCCTGACCCGTACCAGAGATGCCGAACTCCATGAGACGGGAACGCCGGAAAACCCGGGTCAGCAAAATCTGCCAGGGGCGGAAGAAGGCGATGGCTTCTTTTACGCTAAGCTAATCAAAAAGCGGAATTAATGGGTCACTGCTGATGAAGATTATTATTCTTGGCGCCGGACAGGTAGGCGGCACGCTGGCGGAAAATCTCGTTGGCGAAAACAACGATATTACCCTGGTCGATACCAACGGTGACCGTCTGCGCGGTCTGCAGGATAAGTTCGATCTCCGCGTCGTTCAGGGCCACGGTTCGCATCCGCGCGTGCTGCGCGAAGCCGGCGCCGATGATGCCGATATGCTGGTCGCCGTGACCAGCTCAGATGAAACTAACATGGTGGCCTGTCAGGTTGCCTATTCGCTGTTTAATACGCCGAATCGTATCGCCCGAATTCGTTCGCCGGACTACGTTCGCGATGCCGATAAACTTTTCCATTCAGAAGCGGTACCGATTGACCATCTGATCGCTCCGGAGCAGTTAGTCATCGATAACATCTACCGCCTGATCGAATATCCAGGCGCGCTGCAGGTAGTGAACTTCGCCGAAGGAAAAGTGAGCCTGGCCGTTGTGAAGGCTTATTATGGCGGCCCTCTGGTCGGTAATGCGCTCTCCACGATGCGCGAACATATGCCGCACATCGACACCCGCGTTGCGGCAATTTTCCGCCACGACCGACCGATTCGCCCACAGGGATCAACCATCGTAGAAGCTGGCGACGAAGTCTTCTTTATCGCCGCATCGCAACATATTCGCGCCGTAATGAGCGAACTCCAACGTCTGGAGAAACCCTACAAACGAATTATGCTGGTCGGCGGCGGCAACATCGGCGCGGGTCTCGCGCACCGCCTGGAGAAAGACTACAGCGTGAAGTTGATCGAGCGCGATCAACAGCGCGCGGCTGAACTTGCCGAAAAGCTGCAGAACACGATCGTCTTTTATGGCGATGCGTCGGATCAAGAGTTACTGGCGGAAGAACATATCGATCAAGTCGATCTCTTTATTGCCGTCACCAACGATGACGAAGCCAATATCATGTCGGCAATGCTGGCCAAGCGGATGGGCGCGAAGAAGGTCATGGTGCTGATCCAGCGTCGCGCGTATGTCGATCTGGTTCAGGGAAGCGTGATTGATATTGCTATATCTCCGCAGCAAGCCACGATTTCTGCATTGCTGAGCCACGTACGTAAAGCTGATATTGTCGGTGTTTCGTCACTACGCCGCGGCGTTGCCGAAGCCATTGAGGCCGTCGCGCATGGCGATGAAAGCACCTCGCGGGTAGTTGGCCGTTCAATTGATGAAATTAAGCTGCCGCCGGGAACGATTATTGGCGCGGTGGTACGCGGTAATGACGTAATGATCGCCAATAATAATTTACGTATTGAGCAAGGCGACCATGTAATTATGTTCCTGACCGACAAGAAATTTATCTCCGACGTTGAGAGACTATTCCAGCCAAGTCCGTTCTTCCTGTAATTCCAATAGGCGTCGCTCAGACGCCTTTTTATTATCCCTTATTTATCAATGGATAATATTTTCCGGCAATTATTCAACAGCAATGGAAAATGGAAATACATTTGATAAACTTATCAATGTCAGCTGGCTCAAGGAGAGTAAAATGGGTATGTTAAAAGAATTCCGCGAATTCGCAATGCGCGGGAATGTTGTCGATTTGGCAGTGGGTGTCATCATTGGTGCGGCGTTCGGTAAAATTGTATCGTCTTTAGTGGCCGATATTATTATGCCTCCGCTGGGTTTGCTCATTGGCGGTATCGACTTTAAACAGTTCGCCGTTACGCTACGCGATGCGCAGGGAGATGTCCCGGCCGTTGTCATGCATTATGGTGTGTTTATTCAGAACGTCTTTGATTTCATCATTGTTGCCTTCGCGATTTTCATGGCAATCAAACTGATGAATAAACTGAACCGTAAGAAAGAAGAAGCGCCTGCCGCTCCGGCGCCGAGCAAAGAAGAAGTACTACTGAGTGAAATTCGCGATCTGTTAAAAGAACAAAACAACCGTTCTTAATCAGCACACAGAAAGCAGAAGGCCAGTGGTAAAAAAGCGATTCGCTTGCTTGCCACTGGCCTCCCGATCATTCCGCCCCGCATGTTTATCTTTACGTTGATAGCTTCCTTTCCCTTTCTTATTTTTCTCAACCCGCTGTCTGAATAATGGGTCATGCAGTAATGCCTCAATCGCATTATCTTTAATTTGCCCTTTGGTATGCTGATAGCGACTCATAGTAACTCCAGTCAATGTATGAATTCGGCGCGAGTGTAGATCCGCGCACGGAAAAAATCAACGCCCGGCATGGCTACCGCTGGCGCCTTGCTCTAAAGCTTCGAGAATCGAGCAGTAAACGCTACTGTGCGCCGTGCCGCAACAGGCATCATTCAGACGCTGCAGAGAACGCCGCATCGTTTCCAGTTCTTTGATACGCGCTTCGACTTCACTTAGCCGGGCCTGGACGATCCCTTTAGACTCCTGGCAAGTATGATGTTCGGGATCGATACGGATCGATAATAATTCGCGGATCGATTCGAGGGTGAAACCTAATTGCCGGGCATAACGGATAAAACGCAGGCGCTGCAGATCGTTATCCGAATAGAGGCGAAAACCGCCTTCAGTGCGAATATCGTGATCCATCATTTGCTGCTTTTCATAATAGCGGATGGTATCCGGGGTGACATCAGCCAGTTTGGCCAGTTCGCCAATCCGATACATAGCTACTCCTCGTTAATTTTGTGCCACAGTCTGTCGGCATAATCACCGCGTAGAAAATCGGTATTCATACCCGCCTGACGTAATTTCAGTTCAAACAGAGTCAAGCGACGGTTTAACTCGGTATACCGTGGGTCATCATGCTCTACGGTCTTGAGTAAGTCGCTCAACGCCATGGCATCTCTACGTAACTCAAGCTCCGGTGGTAAGCAGCCGGCGTTTTTTAATAAACGATAGCCGGCGCGCAGCTCCGGAGGCACGTGTGAATCATCATCCAGCGCCAGCGGTTCGCCGCTGCCCGTCAGATTATCAAACTCGCCTTTAGACTGTGCATCGAGGATGTGGCGTTCCGCCCACTGGTCCAGTAACCACATTATACGGCTCCCAGGGATGAACAAAAAGAGTACAGATAGTGTAGTGAAGTGGGATTGCGGTAGATATAAAAAAACCCGCCGGGGCGGGTTTTTTTACGTTACTACAGATTACTCTGCAGCAGCTTCTGCTTTCAGCTCAGCACGATCAACCAGCTCGATGTATGCCATCGGCGCGTTGTCGCCTGCACGGAAGCCACACTTCAGAATGCGAGTGTAACCACCGGCGCGGCTCGCGAAACGCGGGCCCAGCTCGTTAAACAGTTTTGCCACGATCTCGTTATCACGAGTGCGGGCGAATGCCAGACGACGATTAGCAACGCTATCAGTCTTGGCAAGAGTAATCAGCGGCTCAACTACGCGACGCAGTTCTTTCGCTTTCGGCAGGGTCGTCTTGATGATCTCATGACGAACCAGCGAACCTGCCATGTTACGGAACATAGCCTGGCGATGGCTGCTGTTGCGGTTCAGTTGACGACCACTCTTACGATGGCGCATGACCTTATCCTTCTCAGTAAAACCTTAACCTGTGATCCGGTTACTCGTCAGCAATGCTTGCCGGCGGCCAGTTTTCCAGGCGCATGCCCAGAGACAGACCACGTGAAGCCAGCACGTCTTTAATCTCAGTAAGAGATTTTTTACCCAGGTTCGGCGTTTTCAGCAACTCAACCTCGGTACGCTGTACCAGATCACCGATATAGTGGATAGCTTCTGCCTTGAGGCAGTTAGCAGAGCGGACAGTCAATTCCAGATCGTCAACAGGGCGCAGCAGGATCGGATCGAACTCTGGTTTCTCTTCTTTCACTTCCGGCTGACGTACATCACGTAAGTCAACGAAAGCTTCCAGTTGTTCAGCCAGAATGGTTGCCGCACGACGAATCGCCTCTTCAGGATCGATTGTGCCGTTGGTTTCCATCTCGATGACCAGCTTGTCCAGGTCGGTACGCTGCTCAACACGCGCGGCTTCAACATTGTAGGCAATACGCTCTACAGGGCTGTAGCAGGCGTCGACCAGCAGACGGCCGATTGGGCGCTCATCTTCTTCCGAATGAATTCGGGCAGAAGCCGGCACATAACCGCGACCGCGCTGAACTTTGATGCGCATGCTAATAGATGCGTTCTCATCGGTCAGGTGGCAGATCACGTGCTGCGGCTTGACGATTTCGACATCACCGTCGTGGGTAATGTCGGCTGCAGTCACAGGGCCAATGCCAGATTTATTCAAAGTAAGGATGACTTCATCTTTACCCTGAACTCTCACCGCCAGCCCTTTCAGGTTGAGCAGGATTTCAAGGATGTCTTCCTGAACGCCTTCTTTGGTGCTGTACTCGTGCAGTACACCATCAATCTCAACCTCGGTCACCGCGCAACCCGGCATCGATGAGAGCAGAATACGGCGCAGTGCGTTACCCAGAGTATGGCCGAAGCCACGCTCTAAAGGCTCAAGGGTCACCTTGGCGTGCGTCGAACTCACTTGCTCGATATCGACCAGGCGCGGTTTTAGAAACTCTGTCACAGAACCCTGCATTGTGTCCTCTCTTTGGTACTAAGCTTTACTTGGAGTAAAGCTCGACGATCAGGTGTTCGTTAATGTCCGCAGACAGATCAGAACGCTCCGGCTGACGCTTGAACGTACCTTCCATCTTGCCAGCATCAACTTCCAGCCAGGTTGGCTTTTCACGCTGCTCAGCCAGCTCCAGAGCGGCTTTCACGCGAGATTGCTTTTTCGCTTTCTCACGGATGCTAACAACGTCATTCGCTTTTACCTGATAAGAAGCGATGTTAACAACACGACCGTTTACCATGATAGCCTTGTGGCTAACCAGCTGGCGTGCTTCAGCACGAGTGGCGCCGAAGCCCATACGGTATACAACGTTGTCCAGACGACCTTCCAGCAGAGCCAACAGGTTTTCACCGGTGTTGCCTTTCAGACGTGCTGCTTCTTTATAGTAGTTACGGAACTGACGCTCCAGCACACCGTACATACGGCGAACTTTTTGCTTTTCACGCAACTGCACACCATAGTCAGACAGACGCGGCTTACGCGCACCGTGCTGGCCAGGAGCTTGTTCAATTTTACACTTGGTATCGATCGCGCGAACGCCAGACTTAAGGAATAAGTCAGTGCCCTCACGACGGCTCAGCTTGAGCTTAGGACCCAAATATCTTGCCATTTTCTTTCTCCAACAATCCTAGAAACGAGGCGTTATACGCGACGTTTTTTCGGCGGACGACAACCGTTATGAGGGATCGGAGTCACATCAGTAATATTAGTGATGCGGAAACCAGCGGCGTTCAGTGCACGAATAGTAGATTCGCGACCTGGACCCGGACCTTTAACCATAACTTCCAGATTCTTGATGCCGTATTCTTTTACGGCTTCTGCGCAACGCTCTGCTGCAACCTGAGCTGCAAACGGAGTGGATTTGCGAGAACCACGGAAACCGGAACCACCGGCTGTTGCCCAACCCAGCGCGTTACCCTGACGATCAGTGATGGTAACGATGGTGTTGTTAAAAGAAGCATGGATATGAGCCACGCCATCAGAGACTTGTTTTCTTACACGCTTACGTGCACGAACTGGTGCCTTTGCCATTATTCAATCACCCCGATTATTTCTTGATCGGTTTACGCGGACCCTTACGGGTACGTGCGTTGGTCTTAGTACGCTGACCGCGAACCGGAAGACCACGACGATGGCGTAAACCACGGTAGCAACCAAGGTCCATCAGACGCTTGATGCTCAGGGTGATTTCACGGCGCAGATCACCTTCAACGACAAATTTACCTACTGCTTCACGCAGAGAATCAATCTGTTCTTCAGACAGCTCACTGATCTTAACATTTTCAGCGATACCCGTTTCAGCGCAGATGGCTTTAGAGCGGGTCTTGCCGATACCAAAAATTGCGGTTAAAGCAATTACGGTATGTTTCTGATCAGGAATGTTAATGCCTGCTATACGGGCCACTATGCACTCCTACTATTTAATATGTACGTACCATGCTGAAAAGCCCGTTTTCAGGATACTCAAATGGAAACGTACAGACATACAAAAGATTGGCTGGCTAATCTAGCCAGCTCAACCCAACTTTGCAAGAAAAATATGCGAATAAATCAGCCTTGGCGCTGTTTATGCTTTGGCTCGGCACTGCAAATCACACGGATGACACCATCACGCTTAACGATTTTGCAGTTACGGCATAATTTCTTGACGGAAGCACGAACTTTCATTTTTACTCTCCGTAACTTCTCGGGCGACCAGTTAGCGGCCGTAGCCTTTCAGGTTCGCCTTCTTCAATGCAGACTCATACTGACTAGACATCATCAGAGTTTGCACTTGAGCCATAAAGTCCATAATCACGACGACAACAATAAGCAGCGAGGTTCCACCGAAGTAGAACGGCACTTTCATTGCATCACGCATGAACTCCGGGATCAGGCAGATAAAAGTGATATACAACGCACCGACCAGAGTCAGGCGGGTCATTACTTTATCGATATACTTCGCCGTTTGTTCTCCCGGACGAATTCCTGGTACAAATGCACCGGACTTCTTCAGGTTATCTGCTGTTTCACGCGGGTTGAAAACCAACGCCGTGTAGAAGAAACAGAAGAAGATGATTGCAGACGCATAGAGTAACACATAAAGCGGTTGCCCAGGCTGCAAATACAGCGAAATTGTTGTCAGCCAGTTCCAACCAGTACCGCCCCCGAACCATGACGTGATGGTCGCCGGGAACAGAATAATACTGGAAGCGAAGATTGCCGGGATTACCCCCGCCATATTCACTTTCAGCGGTAAATGTGTGCTCTGTGCAGCATAGACACGACGACCCTGTTGACGCTTAGCGTAGTTTACCACAATGCGGCGTTGACCACGTTCAACGAATACAACGAAGAAGGTCACTGCAAATACTAATACTGCAACCAACAGCAACAGGAGGAAGTGCAGGTCGCCTTGACGCGCTTGCTCGATAGTATGGGCGATGGCCGGCGGGAGTCCCGCAACGATCCCGGCGAAGATCAGGATCGAGATACCGTTTCCGATACCGCGTTCGGTGATCTGTTCGCCGAGCCACATCAGGAACATAGTCCCTGTGACCAGACTAACAACAGCGGTGAAATAGAATGCAAAGCCCGGATTAATCACCAGGCCCTGCATACCAGGCATATTCGGCAGACCGGTAGCAATACCGATCGACTGGAATATAGCCAGCACCAGAGTACCGTAGCGGGTGTACTGGCTGATCTTACGACGACCAGACTCCCCTTCTTTCTTCAGTTCTGCCAGCGGTTGATAAACAACGGTCAGCAGCTGGACAATGATCGACGCCGAAATATACGGCATGATCCCCAGAGCAAAGATAGAAGCACGGCTGAGAGCACCACCAGAGAACATGTTAAACATTTCAATGATGGTGCCTCGCTGTTGCTCAAGCAGTTTGGCAAGTACAGTGGCATCAATACCAGGGATCGGAATAAAAGAGCCAATACGGAACACAATCAGCGCACCGATAACAAACAAAAGTCTGCGTTTCAGTTCGCCAATTCCACCTTTGGCACTTTGAAAATCTAATCCCGGTTGTTTAGCCATCTGCTACTTATTCCTCAATTTTACCGCCAGCAGCTTCGATAGCAGCACGAGCGCCTTTAGTCACGCGCAGGCCACGAACAGTTACCGGACGAGTTACCTCACCAGACAGGATCACTTTCGCGAACTCGATCTGGATACCGATAATGTTAGCCGCTTTCAGCGTGTTCAGGTCTACCACATCGCCTTCTACGTGAGCCAGATCAGACAGACGAACTTCTGCAGTGATCATTGCTTTACGAGAAGTGAAGCCGAATTTCGGCAGACGACGGTACAGTGGCATCTGACCACCCTCGAAACCGCGACGTACGCCACCGCCAGAACGAGAGTTCTGACCTTTGTGACCACGACCACCGGTTTTACCGAGGCCAGAACCGATACCACGACCCAGGCGTTTACCCGCCTTTTTGGAGCCTTCGGCCGGAGACAGAGTATTTAAACGCATCTCTTACTCCTCAACTTTAACCATGAAGGAAACCGCGTTGACCATACCACGAACAGCAGGAGTATCCTCGCGCTCTACGGTGTGACCAATACGACGCAGACCCAGGCCAAGCAGCGTTGCCTTGTGTTTCGGCAAACGACCGATTGCACTGCGGGTTTGAGTAATTTTAATAGTCTTTGCCATGGTTTATTTCCCCAGAATTTCTTCAACGGATTTACCACGCTTGGCAGCGACCATATCTGGAGACTTCATATTTTCCAGGCCATCAATAGTTGCACGAACCACGTTGATCGGGTTGGTGGAACCATATGCTTTAGCCAGAACGTTACGAACCCCAGCGACTTCCAGAACGGCGCGCATTGCACCACCGGCGATGATACCGGTACCTTCGGAAGCCGGCTGCATGAATACACGAGAACCCGTGTGAGTACCCTTAACCGGGTGCTGCAGGGTGCCAGTATTCAGCGCGACGTTAATCATATTGCGACGGGCTTTTTCCATCGCTTTCTGGATCGCTGCTGGAACTTCACGCGCTTTACCGTAACCAAAACCTACGCGACCGTTACCGTCACCAACTACAGTCAGAGCTGTGAAGGAGAAAATACGACCACCTTTAACGGTTTTAGATACGCGGTTTACCGCGATCAGCTTTTCCTGCAGTTCGCCAGCTTGTTTTTCGATGTGAGCCATCTTACACCTCTACCTTAGAACTGAAGGCCAGCTTCACGGGCAGCATCTGCCAGTGCCTGGACACGACCATGATATTGGAACCCGGAACGGTCAAAGGAAACATCTTTGATGCCTTTTTCCAGAGCGCGTTCAGCAACAGCTTTACCCACAGCTGCGGCCGCGTCTTTGTTACCGGTGTACTTCAGTTGTTCAGAGATAGCTTTTTCTACAGTAGAAGCAGCTACCAGAACTTCAGAACCATTCGGAGCAATTACCTGTGCGTAAATATGACGCGGGGTACGATGTACCACCAGGCGAGTTGCACCCAGCTCCTGGAGCTTGCGGCGTGCGCGGGTCGCACGACGGATACGAGCAGATTTCTTATCCATAGTGTTACCTTACTTCTTCTTAGCCTCTTTGGTACGCACGACTTCGTCGGCGTAACGAACACCCTTGCCTTTGTAAGGCTCAGGACGACGGTAGGCGCGCAGATCTGCTGCAACCTGACCGATCACCTGCTTATCAGCGCCTTTCAGCACGATTTCAGTTTGAGTCGGGCATTCTGCAGTGATACCGGCCGGCAGCTTATGTTCAACAGGATGAGAGAAACCTAAAGCCAGGTTTACTACATCCCCTTTAACCGCTGCACGATAGCCTACACCAACCAGCTGAAGCTTTTTAGTGAAGCCTTCGGTAACACCGATAACCATTGAGTTCAGCAGGGCACGCGCGGTACCAGCCTGAGCCCATCCGTCTACGTAACCATCACGCGGACCGAAGGTCAGAGCATTATCTGCATGTTTAACTTCAACAGCATCGTTGAGAGTACGAGTCAGCTCGCCATTTTTACCTTTGATCGTAATAACCTGACCGTTGACTTTAACGTCAACGCCGGCAGGAACAACGACCGGTGCTTTAGCAACACGAGACATTTTTTCCTCCGATTAGGCTACGTAGCAGATAATTTCGCCACCAAGACCAGCTTGGCGCGCTGCACGATCAGTCATAACACCTTTAGAGGTAGAAACAACTGCGATACCCAGACCCGCCATAACTTTCGGCAGCTCATCTTTACGTTTGTAGATGCGCAGACCTGGGCGGCTGACACGCTGAATGCTTTCTACAACAGCTTTACCCTGGAAATACTTAAGAGTCAGTTCCAGTTCCGGCTTGATGTCGCCTTCAACTTTAAAATCTTCAATAAAGCCTTCTTCCTTCAGCACGTTGGCAATTGCCACTTTCAGCTTGGAGGAAGGCATGGTGACCGCAGCTTTATTCGCGGCCTGACCGTTACGGATACGGGTCAGCATATCCGCGATCGGATCTTGCATGCTCATCTGTCTTTACTCCCGTGATTCAATTGGTGACAATTACCAGCTAGCCTTTTTCAGACCCGGGATTTCACCGCGCATAGCGGCTTCACGGACCTTGATACGGCTCAACCCGAACTTCCGCAGGAAACCATGCGGACGACCTGTTTGACGGCAGCGATTACGCTGACGAGACGGGCTGGAATCACGCGGCAGAGTCTGCAGCTTGAGAACAGCGTTCCAACGATCTTCGTCGGTTGCGTTCACATCAGAGATGATAGCTTTCAGTTCAGCGCGTTTAGCGAAGAATTTATCAGCTAAAGCCACGCGCTTTACTTCGCGTGCTTTCATTGATTGCTTAGCCATTAAGTAACCCTACCTTACTTGCGGAACGGGAAGTCAAAGGCAGCCAGCAGAGCGCGGCCTTCTTCATCAGATTTCGCAGTAGTGGTAATGGTAATATCCAAACCACGAACGCGGTCGACTTTATCGTAGTCGATTTCTGGGAAGATGATCTGCTCACGGACACCCATGCTGTAGTTACCACGACCGTCGAAAGACTTAGCGGACAAGCCACGGAAGTCACGGATACGCGGTACAGCAATAGTGATCAGGCGCTCAAAGAACTCCCACATGCGCTCGCCGCGCAGAGTTACTTTACAGCCGATCGGATAGCCCTGACGGATTTTGAAGCCTGCAACTGATTTGCGTGCTTTGGTGATCAGCGGTTTTTGACCGGAGATTGCTGTCAGGTCAGCTGCTGCGTTATCCAGCAGTTTCTTGTCAGCGATCGCTTCACCAACACCCATGTTCAGGGTGATCTTCTCGACCCGAGGGACTTGCATGACAGAATTGTAGTTAAACTCAGTCATGAGTTTAGCGACTACTTCGTCTTTGTAGTAATCATGCAGTTTCGCCATCGTACTACTCCAAATTACTTGATAGTTTCGCTATTAGATTTGAAGAAACGGACTTTTTTGCCGTCTTCGAATCTAAAGCCTACACGGTCAGCCTTGCCGGTTGCCGCGTTGAAGATAGCAAGGTTAGAGACTTGAATAGCTGCTTCTTTCTCTACGATGCCGCCTGGTTGGTTCAGGGCCGGAACCGGCTTCTGATGTTTCTTAACCAGGTTGATACCTTCAACAATGACCTTGCCGGAAGACAGGACATTTTTAACTTTACCGCGTTTACCTTTATCTTTACCGGTTAACACGATAACTTCGTCATCACGACGGATTTTCGCTGCCATGATTCGCTCCTTAGAGTACTTCTGGTGCCAGAGAGATAATTTTCATGAACTTCTCGTTACGAAGTTCACGAGTTACCGGCCCAAAAATACGCGTACCGATAGGTTGCTCGCTGTTATTGTTTAAAATAACGCATGCATTACCATCGAAGCGAATGACAGAACCGTCCGGGCGACGAACACCCTTCTTGGTGCGCACCACTACCGCCTTCAGCACATCACCTTTTTTGACCTTACCACGCGGAATTGCTTCTTTGATGGTGATCTTGATGATGTCGCCTACGCCTGCGTAGCGACGGTGCGAGCCACCCAGAACCTTGATACACATTACGCGACGTGCACCGGAGTTGTCGGCGACGTTCAGCATAGTCTGTTCTTGGATCATTTTAGTGCTCCGCTAATGTCAACTACTACTGTGACCCAAAAGCTGGGTCGTTAAAAAGCCCCATATCGAGGGCGCGGCATTATAACACCGCTTCTGCAATATGGGTAGAAAAAATAAACGGCCCATCGCTGAGCCGTTTATTCGTATTGAGAATGCGTACTCTATTACAGAACCGCTTTCTCTACAACGCGAACCAGCGTCCAGGACTTAGTCTTGGACAGTGGACGGCATTCACGGATTTCAACCTTGTCGCCGATACCACATTCGTTGTTCTCGTCATGTACGTGCAGTTTGGTCGTACGTTTGATGAATTTACCGTAGATCGGGTGTTTCACAAAACGTTCGATAGCAACAACAATGGATTTCTCCATTTTGTCGCTAACTACGCGACCTTGCAGAGTACGGATTTTATCGGTCATTACGCACCCGCCTTCTGAGTCAGTAAAGTCTTAACGCGTGCAACATCACGACGCACTTGCTTCAGCAGATGAGTCTGTTGCAGCTGGCCACTTGCAGCCTGCATACGCAGGTTGAACTGCTCACGCAGCAGGTTCAGCAGCTCAGCGTTCAGCTCTTCAACGCTTTTTTCACGCAGCTCTTTTGCTTTCATTACATCACCGTCTTAGTTACAAAGGTGGTTTTGATCGGCAGTTTCGCTGCTGCCAGGCCGAATGCTTCACGGGCCAGCTCTTCCGGTACGCCGTCCATTTCATAAAGGACTTTACCCGGCTGAATCAAGGCAACCCAGTACTCCACGTTACCTTTACCTTTACCCATACGAACTTCCAGCGGCTTCTCGGTGATCGGTTTGTCCGGGAATACACGGATCCAGATCTTACCTTGACGCTTAACTGCACGGGTCATAGCACGACGTGCTGCTTCGATCTGACGTGCAGTCAGACGACCACGGCCAACAGCTTTCAGACCGAAAGTGCCGAAGCTAACATCCGTACCCTGCGCCAGACCACGGTTGCGGCCTTTGTGCACTTTACGGAATTTTGTACGCTTTGGTTGTAACATCAGCGACGCTCCTTATTTACGGCCTTTACGCTGCTGCTTTTTAGGTTGAGCAGCCGGTTCCGGTTGTTCAACAGCAGCCATACCACCCAGGATCTCACCTTTGAAGATCCATACCTTAACGCCGATTACACCGTAAGTGGTGTGCGCTTCAGAGGTGTTGTAGTCGATGTCAGCACGCAGAGTGTGCAGCGGTACGCGACCTTCACGGTACCATTCGGTACGTGCGATTTCCGCGCCGCCCAGACGGCCGCTAACTTCAACTTTGATACCTTTAGCGCCCAGACGCATTGCGTTCTGTACAGCACGCTTCATAGCACGACGGAACATAACGCGACGTTCCAGCTGAGAAGTGATGCTGTCAGCAACCAATTTAGCGTCCAGTTCAGGCTTACGAACTTCGGCAATATTGATCTGTGCAGGAACGCCAGCGATATCCGCTACGACCTTGCGCAGTTTTTCTACGTCTTCGCCTTTCTTACCGATAACGATACCCGGGCGAGCAGTGTGAATGGTCACACGGATGCTCTTAGCCGGACGCTCGATAACGATGCGAGATACAGACGCTTTAGCCAGCTCTTTAGTTAAGAACTGACGTACTTTAAAATCGCTGTCCAGGTTGTCAGCGAATTCTTTGGTGTTCGCGAACCAGGTAGAGTTCCATGGTTTGACAATACCCAGGCGAATACCATTAGGATGTACTTTCTGACCCATTGCTAGTCTCCAGAGTCTCAGCGATCGGACACAACCACAGTGATGTGGCTGGTGCGCTTCAGGATGCGATCTGCACGACCTTTAGCACGCGGCATAATGCGCTTCATGCTCGGGCCTTCGTCTACGAAAATTTTCGCAACTTTCAGATCATCAATGTCAGCGCCATCGTTGTGTTCAGCGTTAGCAATGGCAGATTCCAGTACCTTCTTGACCAGTACAGCAGCTTTTTTGTTGGTGTAGGTCAGAATATCCAGGGCCTGCGACACTTTCTTACCGCGAATCAGGTCAGCTACAAGGCGAACCTTCTGAGCAGAAGAACGAGCATGGCGATGTTGAGCTAAAGTTTCCATCTCTTCCTCCTACCTTATTTCTTCTTCGCTTTTTTATCAGCAGCGTGGCCGCGATAAGTACGAGTCGGTGCGAATTCACCCAGTTTGTGACCAACCATTTCGTCGGAAACAAAGACTGGAACGTGCTGACGACCATTATGGACAGCGATGGTCAAACCGATCATGTTAGGAAAGATCGTTGAACGACGGGACCAAGTGCGCAGGGGCTTCTTGTCTCCGCTTTCCACCGCTTTCTCTACCTTCTTCAGCAAGTGCAGGTCAATAAAAGGACCTTTCTTGAGAGAACGTGGCATGGCTTATCCTCTAAAATTATTTGCTACGGCGACGTACGATGAATTTATCAGTACGCTTGTTGCTGCGGGTCTTCTTACCTTTGGTCTGCAGGCCCCACGGGGATACCGGGTGCTTACCAAAGTTACGACCTTCACCACCACCATGTGGGTGATCGACTGGGTTCATCGCAGTACCGCGAACGGTAGGACGAACACCACGCCAGCGTGCAGCACCTGCTTTACCCAGAACGCGCAGCATATGCTCAGCATTGCCAACTTCGCCCAGAGTAGCGCGGCAGTCTGCTTCGACTTTACGCATTTCACCAGAACGCAGACGCAGGGTGACATAAGCACCGTCACGAGCAACGATCTGAACGTAAGTACCAGCGGAACGAGCCAGCTGACCGCCTTTACCTGGTTTCATTTCTACGTTATGAACGGTAGAACCAACCGGGATATTGCGCATCGGCAGGGTGTTGCCTGCTTTGATTGCAGCATCAACGCCAGACTGAATCTGGTCGCCAGCTTTCAGGCCTTTCGGGGCCAGAATGTAACGGCGCTCACCGTCTTTGTACAGAACCAGCGCGATGTTCGCGGAACGGTTCGGATCGTACTCAAGACGTTCAACAACTGCCGGGATACCATCTTTGTTGCGTTTGAAGTCAACAATACGGTAAGCCTGCTTGTGACCACCACCGATATGACGAGTGGTGATACGGCCATTGTTGTTACGACCGCCGGATTTGCTGTTTTTTTCAACCAGCGGAGCAAAAGGTTTGCCCTTGTGCAGCTCTGGGTTGACCACTTTAACAACGTGGCGACGACCCGGAGATGTCGGTTTACATTTAACAACTGCCATTGTATTACTCCTCCGACTTACTCAGCGCCGCCGACGAAGTCCAGATTCTGGCCTTCCTTCAGGGTGACGTAAGCTTTTTTCCAGTCGCTACGACGACCGATACGCTGTCCGTGACGTTTAACTTTCCCTTTAACTACCAGGGTGTTAACGACTTCGACTTCGACTTCAAACAGTTTCTGCACAGCAGCTTTGATTTCTGCTTTGGTCGCGTCTTTAGCAACTTTGAGAACGATGGTGTTGGTTTTTTCCATCGCAGTAGACGCTTTTTCAGAAACGTGCGGTGCGCGCAGCACCTTCAGCAGACGTTCTTCACGAATCATGCCAGCATCTCCTCAACTTGCTTAACAGCATCAGCAGTCATTACGACTTTGTCGAAGGCGATCAGGCTAACCGGGTCGATACCAGTCGCATCGCGTACGTCAACCTTGTGCAGGTTACGTGCGGCCAGGAACAGGTTCTCGTCCAGCTCACCGGTGATGATCAGCACATCTTCCAGAGCCATGTCTTTCAGTTTCTGAGCCAGCAGCTTAGTTTTAGGCGCTTCTACAGAGAACTTCTCGACAACGATCAGACGATCCTGACGTACCAGTTCGGACAGAATGCTTTTCAGCGCGCCGCGGTACATCTTCTTGTTAACTTTTTGACTGTGGTCCTGCGGACGAGCAGCGAAGGTTACGCCACCGGAACGCCAGATCGGGCTCTTGATAGAACCTGAACGCGCACGGCCGGTACCTTTCTGGCGCCATGGCTTTTTGCCTGAACCAGTTACTTCAGCACGAGTCTTCTGAGCACGAGTACCCTGACGCGCACCAGCTGCATAAGCAACAACAACCTGGTGAACCAGCGCTTCGTTGAAATCACGACCGAAGGTAGTTTCGGAAACAGTCAGCGCGCTCTGCGCGTCTTTCAATACTAATTCCATTGCTATCCCCTTACGCCTTCACAGCTGGTTTAACGATCAGGTCGCAGCCGGTTGCACCCGGAACACCACCTTTAACCAGCAGCAGGTTGCGCTCAGCGTCAACACGTACTACGTCCAGGCTCTGAACAGTAACGCGTTCGTTGCCCAGCTGACCTGCCATTTTCTTGCCTTTGAACACTTTGCCCGGAGTCTGGTTCTGACCGATAGAACCCGGAACGCGGTGAGACAAGGAGTTACCGTGGGTAGCGTCCTGGGTACGGAAGTTCCAGCGCTTAACGGTACCAGCGAAACCTTTACCTTTAGAGGTACCGGTTACGTCAACTTTTTTAACGTCAGCAAACAGTTCAACGCTAATGTTCTGACCAACGGTGTATTCTTCACCATCTGCCAGACGGAACTCCCACAGGCCGCGGCCAGCTTCTACGCCAGCTTTAGCAAAGTGACCAGCTTCCGGCTTAGTTACACGGTTAGCTTTTTTAGCACCAGTGGTAACCTGAACAGCGCGATAGCCATCGTTAGCCAGATCTTTAACCTGAGTAACGCGGTTTGCTTCAACTTCGATAACGGTTACTGGGATAGAGACGCCATCTTCAGTGAAGATGCGGGTCATACCCACTTTTTTACCGACTAAACCAATCATTGTATCAACCTCTCAATCGCTCGATGACCTGATTAACCCAGGCTGATCTGCACGTCTACACCGGCAGCCAGGTCCAGACGCATCAGAGCATCAACGGTTTTTTCAGTTGGCTCAACGATGTCAACCAGACGCTTGTGAGTACGAATCTCGTACTGATCACGCGCGTCTTTGTTGACGTGCGGAGAGATCAGAACGGTGAAACGCTCTTTGCGGGTCGGCAGCGGGATCGGACCACGGACTTGCGCACCAGTGCGCTTAGCAGTCTCGACGATTTCCGCGGTTGATTGATCGATCAGACGATGATCAAACGCTTTAAGGCGGATACGGATTCTTTGGTTCTGCATGAGACCAGAGCTCCAATTATTTTATAGACGAAATGATTACTCCTCATACCCATTACGATTGATGGGAGAGTGTAACCGTTCTTACAGAGTTCCCCGATTGGGAACATTGTTAGGTAGCAAACTGCGCTACCAGGGCTCATATCGAACCGGCCGTCAATTTTGACAGGCCCGCGCATTATACGCAAATTCAGGCGCGACGCAAGTGCTGATTAGAAAATCATCACCACAATTTGCGCGTCTTCCCGCGAAGGCGCTCGGCAATGCAATAACACGATAAATAAGTCAGGAAGCCGCCATCCATCTTGCACAAATGCGCTTTGCGCTAACGCGCGACGATAAGCAATGTGAGCGCATTATCCCCGAACAGGAGTGTTCCATGCTTACCGTCCTCCCCTTCTTAGTTTGTTATTGTGGTTTAACCCTGGCGTTATGCCGGCAGGACCTGCTTCGCGGTCTTCTTCCCGACAGGCTCACCTGTCCCCTGCTGTGGAGCGGTTTTGTTTTTTACCTGTGTCTGGCGCCGCAGCGGCTTGAAGATGCCGTCTGGGGGGCTATTGCTGGCTATCTTTTTTTTGCCCTGCTCTATTGGCTATATCGCGGGCTTCGCGGATATGAGGGTTTAGGCTACGGCGACGTTAAATATCTTGCCGCCCTCGGCGCCTGGCACGGCTGGCAAAAGTTGCCACAACTGGTGTTGGTCGCATCTTTGGTTGCCGGTATGACATGGATGACATTAGCGTTGATTGGGAAGTATAAGCAACAACGAGGGGGTTTGAACAACCCGCTGCCGTTTGGGCCATTTCTGACTGCAGCGGGTTTTTGGTGCGGGTGGCAGACGTTCGCTAGTCTGACACTTTGATCTGCGATTGAAGGTAATTTTGCAGACCGATTTTGCCAATCAGATCTAACTCGGTTTCCAGCCAGTCAATATGGCCTTCCTCATCGGCAAGGATTTCAATCATCATATCGCGACTGACATAATCGTGAACGCTGTCGGCATAGGCGATTGCCTCACGCAGGTTTTGCGCGCCTTCCAGCTCCAGCCTTAAGTCAGACTGCAACATCTCTTCGACATCCTCACCGATGCCAAGTTTGCCAAGATCCTGCAGGTTAGGCAGGCCTTCAAGAAACAATATACGCTCGATGTACTTATCGGCGTGTTTCATCTCATCGATAGATTCATGATATTCAATATCGTTGAGGCGCATCAGGCCCCAGTTCTTGAACATTCTTGCATGAAGAAAATACTGGTTAATAGCAACCAGTTCGTTTCCCAATAATTTATTGAGATAACTTATGATTTTGACATCACCTTTCATTATAAAGTCCCTCCGCTTCCACTTATTGAAGCGTAGTCCGGGCTATAAGGATGTCAAAAAGAGAAGGGTCGCGATCAGGCGATTTCTTTGAATTCCGGCATGCTGGTTAATTCATCTTCCATCACTTCACGTGCCGCGCGGACGCACTTACCGCATTGATTTCCAACGGGAATAAATTTGCGTAATTGTTGAAAAGATTGCGGTTGAAATTGACGCACAACCTGACGGATTTTTTTATCGCTTACGCCATTGCACAAACAAACGTACATATAAACTCCCGTTCAATTTATGCACAAAGTTTAAATGAGAATAGTTATGATTACAATAGGCTGTTTATTAATTATCCGTAGTGGCGCACTTTATGAATATTTAAACCATCGCGGCTTATCACCAAATCATAGACAGCAAAAAGGGCGCCGAAGCGCCCTTTTTAATTCAAAGCTAACGAATTAGCCCAGAACTTTAGCTACAACGCCCGCGCCAACGGTACGGCCGCCTTCACGGATTGCGAAACGCAGACCGTCGTCCATCGCGATCGGGTGGATCAGGGTAACAACCATTTTGATGTTGTCGCCCGGCATTACCATCTCTACGCCTTCCGGCAGTTCGATGGTACCAGTCACGTCAGTAGTACGGAAGTAGAACTGCGGACGGTAGCCTTTGAAGAACGGAGTATGACGGCCGCCTTCGTCTTTGGACAGGATGTACACTTCAGATTCGAACTTGGTGTGCGGCTTGATGCTGCCCGGCTTAGCCAGTACCTGACCACGTTCGATTTCTTCACGTTTGATACCACGCAGCAGAACACCTACGTTCTCACCAGCACGGCCTTCGTCCAGCAGTTTGCGGAACATTTCAACGCCAGTACAGGTGGTTTTCGCGGTTTCTTTGATACCAACGATTTCAACTTCTTCACCAACTTTGATGATACCGCGCTCTACACGACCGGTAACAACGGTACCACGACCGGAGATGGAGAATACGTCTTCGATCGGCAGCAGGAACGGCTTGTCAATCGCACGCTCTGGTTCTGGGATGTAAGAATCCAGGAAGCCAGCCAGTTCGATGATTTTCGCTTCCCACTCTGCGTCGCCTTCCAGCGCTTTCAGAGCAGAACCACGAACGATCGGAGTGTCGTCGCCCGGGAAATCGTACTGAGACAGCAGTTCACGAACTTCCATCTCAACCAGTTCCAGCAGCTCTTCGTCATCAACCATGTCGCATTTGTTCAGGAACACGATGATGTACGGAACGCCTACCTGACGACCCAGCAGGATGTGCTCACGAGTCTGCGGCATCGGGCCGTCAGTCGCAGCAACAACCAGGATCGCGCCATCCATCTGAGCAGCACCGGTGATCATGTTTTTAACATAGTCGGCGTGGCCCGGGCAGTCTACGTGTGCGTAGTGGCGAGTCGGGGTGTCATATTCAACGTGAGAAGTGTTGATGGTGATACCACGAGCTTTTTCTTCCGGCGCGTTATCGATCTGGTCGAATGCGCGAGCAGCACCGCCGTAGGTTTTAGCCAGTACGGTGGTGATTGCAGCGGTCAGAGTAGTTTTACCATGGTCAACGTGGCCGATAGTACCAACGTTGACGTGCGGTTTTGTACGTTCAAATTTTTCTTTAGACACGGCTATATTCCTTACTATAGTGCTCTCCCCTCAGGAGAGAGCACGGGACTTAGGTTTTAATCCTGTGGATTATTTACCACGGGCTTCAATAACGGCCTGAGCAACGTTGTTCGGCGCATCATCATACTTCAGGAATTCCATGGTGTATGATGCACGACCTTTGGTCAGAGAACGCAGCTGAGTTGCATATCCGAACATTTCAGACAGCGGAACTTCAGCGTGGATCTTAACGCCAGTTACTTCAGATTCTTGACCGCGCAGCATGCCGCGACGACGGCTCAAGTCACCGATTACGTCACCGGTGTTCTCTTCCGGAGTTTCTACTTCAACCTTCATGATCGGCTCAAGCAGAACTGGTTTCGCTTTCTTAAAGCCTTCTTTAAAGGCGATAGAAGCGGCCAGTTTAAACGCCAGCTCAGAGGAGTCAACGTCGTGGTAAGAACCGAAGTGCAGACGGATACCCATATCAACTACCGGGTAGCCAGCCAGCGGACCAGCTTTCAGCTGTTCCTGGATGCCTTTATCAACGGCCGGGATGTATTCGCCAGGGATTACACCACCTTTAATGTCGTTGATGAACTCGTAACCTTTCGGGTTAGAGCCCGGCTCCAGCGGGTACATGTCGATCACAACGTGACCGTACTGACCACGACCACCAGACTGCTTGGCGTGTTTACCTTCAACATCGGTAACTTTCTGGCGAATCGCTTCGCGGTAAGCAACCTGAGGTTTACCGACGTTCGCTTCAACGTTGAATTCACGCTTCATACGGTCAACGATGATGTCGAGGTGCAGTTCACCCATACCGGCGATGATGGTCTGGTTAGACTCTTCGTCAGTCCATACGCGGAATGACGGGTCTTCTTTAGCCAGACGACCCAGAGCCAGACCCATTTTTTCCTGGTCAGCTTTGGTTTTCGGCTCAACGGCGATGGAGATTACCGGCTCAGGGAATTCCATACGCTCCAGAATGATCGGCGCATCCGGGTCACACAGGGTGTCACCAGTGGTTACGTCTTTCAGACCGATAGCGGCAGCGATATCGCCCGCGCGAACTTCTTTGATCTCTTCACGTTTGTTAGCGTGCATCTGAACGATACGACCGAAACGCTCACGTGCAGCTTTCACGGAGTTCAGTACGGTATCACCAGAGTTAACCACACCGGAGTACACACGGAAGAAGGTCAGGTTACCAACGAACGGGTCGGTAGCGATTTTGAACGCCAGTGCAGAGAACGGCTCTTCGTCGCTTGCGTGACGCTCAGCCGGGGTATCTTTACCGTCGTCCAGGATGCCGTTGATTGCCGGAACATCGATCGGGGATGGCAGGTAATCAATTACCGCATCCAGCATCGCCTGAACACCTTTGTTCTTGAACGCAGAACCACAGGTTACCAGGATGATTTCGTTGTTCAGAACGCGCTGACGCAGAGCTTTTTTGATCTCTTCTTCAGTCAGTTCTTCGCCACCCAGGTATTTTTCCATCAGCTCTTCGGAAGCTTCCGCAGCGGACTCGATCAGGTTCTGGTGCCATTCGTCAGCCAGTTCCTGCATGTCAGCCGGGATATCTTCGTATTCGAAGGTAACGCCTGCATCAGCTTCGTTCCAGTTGATGGCTTTCATTTTCACCAGGTCAACAACACCGGTGAAACCTTCTTCAGCACCAATTGCCAGCTGCAGCGGAACCGGGTTCGCGCCCAGACGGGTTTTGATCTGACCAACAACTTTCAGGAAGTTCGCACCCATGCGGTCCATTTTGTTAACGAACGCAATGCGTGGAACTTTATATTTGTTTGCCTGACGCCATACGGTTTCAGACTGCGGCTGAACACCACCAACTGCGCAGTAAACCATTACCGCACCATCAAGAACACGCATGGAACGTTCTACTTCGATAGTGAAGTCAACGTGCCCCGGGGTGTCGATGATGTTTACACGGTGCGGTTCATACTGTTTAGCCATACCAGACCAGAATGCAGTAGTCGCAGCGGAAGTGATGGTGATACCACGTTCCTGCTCCTGCTCCATCCAGTCCATGGTAGCGGCGCCGTCATGAACTTCACCGATTTTATGGTTTACACCGGTGTAGAACAGAATACGTTCGGTAGTAGTGGTTTTACCGGCGTCGATGTGCGCACTGATACCGATGTTACGGTAGCGTGCGATGGGTGTTGTACGAGCCATTTGATTCCTCGTTTATTTCTTTAGGCGTTCAGTTAAGTTATCCAGAGCGGGCGACTCATCTGAAACGCCCGCCTGGTGACTATGACTCCGAAGGGATTACCAACGGTAGTGTGCGAACGCCTTGTTGGCTTCGGCCATACGGTGAACGTCTTCACGTTTCTTAACTGCAGTACCTTTGTTGTCTGCAGCGTCAGTGAGTTCGTTCGCCAGGCGCAGAGCCATGGATTTATCACCGCGTTTACGAGCAGCTTCAACGATCCAACGCATTGCCAGAGCATTACGACGAACCGGACGTACTTCAACTGGAACCTGATAAGTAGAACCACCTACGCGGCGGGACTTAACTTCGACAGTCGGGCGCACGTTTTCGAGCGCAACTTCGAAGGCTTCCAGTTCAGTTTTACCAGAGCGCTGAGCCAGGGTCTCCAGCGCGCTGTATACGATAGTTTCTGCAGTAGATTTTTTACCATCTACCATCAGGATATTTACAAATTTAGCCAGCAGTTCTGATCCGAACTTCGGATCCGGCAGAATTTTACGCTGACCAATGACGCGACGACGTGGCATGGAAATACTCCGTTGTTAATTCAGGATTGTCCAAAACTCAAAGAGTTTAGTTTGACATTAATATAAAACGTTTGGCCTTACTTAACGGAGAACCATTAAGCCTTAGGACGCTTCACGCCGTACTTGGAGCGAGCCTGCTTACGGTCTTTAACGCCGGAGCAGTCAAGCGCACCACGAACGGTGTGGTAACGAACACCCGGAAGGTCTTTAACACGACCGCCACGGATCAGGATCACGGAGTGCTCCTGCAGGTTGTGACCTTCACCACCGATGTAGGAGGTGACTTCGAAACCGTTAGTCAGACGCACACGGCAAACTTTACGCAGTGCGGAGTTCGGTTTCTTAGGAGTGGTGGTATATACGCGAGTACATACGCCACGTTTCTGCGGGCAGGCTTCCAGCGCCGGCACGTTGCTCTTTGCAACTTTGCGCGCGCGTGGTTTGCGTACCAGCTGGTTAACTGTTGCCATTAAATAGCTCCTGGTTTTAGCTTTTGCTTCGTAAACACGTAATAAATCGCCTCATATAATATGAGGACGCAGAATTTTAGGGCGGTGCCGAAAAGGTGTCAAGAAATATACAACGATCCCGCCATTACCAGGCCAACTGACCTTCATGTTTGACCGTAAGACTGACGAAATCAGTATAGTCAACCCTGACGACACTGTCCGCAATTTGACCAGCCAGCCCGCGGGCTTCGATATCGTCTTGCAGAGCATGTAGGGTTATGGGGGCGGATTGCAGGATTTCAAGGAAACGGCCGCCGTCAATCGCCGCGATCACGCCATCGGAGAGCAGGAGCAGATCGTCGCCTGACTTCACCAGACGCAGCATCGCGTCGATATCGACATGCCATGGAGAGACGCTTAGAGTGTGGAGCATCTGGGCCTCAGAATCGTAGAATCACGTTGAACTCATCAAGCCGGGCGCGCAGCGCCTCTGGCTCGAGGCTTTCTACATCCACCACCCACGGCGTATCGGCGGCCAGGCCGCGCTCGCGGGCAGACGCCGCGCATAACCAACACTGTTCGATGTCATACAGCGATAACAGCTTGAAGGTGGCGATATAATCACGGGCGAGGATTTTTCCCGGCTGCTGGCCAGGGATAATCTGAAACACGCCGTCACCGACAAAAAAAACGCCGAGGTCGTCGGTGAGGGCCGAGGTCGCCAGTAAGGCGTCCAGCCCTTCCCTACCGGCTGCGCTGCCGTGCGGCGCGGAAGAAAATACGAAAGCCACGCGTTTCATCAGAACTGCACCATTCTATCGCAGGTTAACGACGCTTCAGCCAGCGCGCCTAACCCGCTTAAGGTGAAGCCCGGCTGCAGATTATGCGCCGGCAAACCAAGCTGCTGCGCTTCGCGTTCATCGGTCACGCCGCGGCGTAGCGCGGCTGCCACGCAAATGTGCAGCGCAACGGCATGTTCATCATGCAGGCGCTGCCAGTGACGCACCAGGTCTACCTCATCGCTGGCGGGGGCCGTCAGCTGATTGGCGTTGTAGACTCCTTCACGATAGAAAAATACGCAGGCCAGTTCATGTCCTGCGTTAATAACCGCCTGCGCAAACTGCCACGCGCTACTGGCCTGCTGAGTACCGTAGGCAGGCCCGGTTACGGTGATGGCAAAACGCATTACTTATCGAGCCCCTGGAAATCACCGCTTTTAAACTGGCGGATGTAGAGGTACACCGTGTGTTTAGAGATATTCAGGCGATCGGCTACCTGGTTAATCGCATCTTTGATATCGAAGATGCCTTTCTCGTATAGATTCAGCACGATTTGGCGGTTTTTCGCGTTATTCGATACGTTGCGATCGGCATTCACCTCTTCAATGGTGAACTCCAGCGTTTGCGCCACCAGATCATCCACCGACGAGGCAAAGTTAACCTGAGAGTTGACTTCCGGCGTTTCCGGCGGAATAAAAGTGCTCATAATCTGCGAGAACGGGACATCGAGGTTCATGTTGATACACAGCAGACCAATCACCCGATGTTCCCGGTTGCGAATGGCGATAGTCACCGATTTCATCAGCACACCGCTTTTCGCGCGGGTAAAATAGCACTTCGATACGCTGCTATCCGCTCCCGTCATATCGTGCAGCATACGTAACGCCAGATCGGTAATCGGCGAGCCAATTTGGCGGCCGGTGTGTTCACCGTTAGCGATACGAATAGCGGAGCATTTTAAATCCTGCAGTGAGTGCAGCACGATTTCACAATGGGAACCAATGAGCATCGCTAACCCGTCCACCACCGCTTCATAGGATTTTAGGATATCGAAGTCGGTCTGGTCGAAAGGACGTTGATCCAGCAGGTCAAGCTCGCTGGTTTCGTTGGTTAAAAGCGACCTGGACATGTAAAAAAGCACTCCTTTTCAGGAGCCTGTCGTTATCGTCAGGGCAGGCTCATCATCATTATTAAGCTATCTAAAGTAATACAGCGCCTGAGGAATTTTCCAGTTTTAATTATATCTGCAGCCAATAAAAAAGCCGCCGCCCCTGAAGGCGGCGGCTTATAGCAGATTACTTCTTAGCGTCTGCAGCCGGTGCTTCGGCAGCGGCTTCTGGCTTAGCATCAGCCTTCGGAGCCGGTTTGATGTCCAGCAGTTCTACATCGAATACCAGCGTAGAGTTAGCCGGGATACCCGGAACGCCAGTTTTGCCGTAGGCCAGATCTGGTGGGATAACCAGCTTGATTTTGCCGCCTTTTTTGATGTTTTTCAGGCCTTCGGTCCAACCAGGAATAACGCCATCGAGACGGAAAGAGAGCGGCTCGCCGCGGGTGTAAGAGTTATCGAACTCTTTACCGTCGATCAGCGTACCTTTGTAGTTCACCACGACGGTATCGCTGTCTTTCGGCGCATCGCCAGTACCGGCTTTCTCGACTTTATACATCAGGCCGGATTTAGAGGTTTTCACGCCCTTCTCTTTAGCGAAGGCGTCACGGAACGCTTTGCCTTTAGCATCGTTCTCGGTCGCATCTTTTTCCATCTTCTGCTGAGCGGCGGTTTTCACGCGGGTCTCAAAGGACTGCAGAGTGGTTTCAATTTCTTTGTCGGACAGTTTGCTCTTATCGGCAAACGCATCCTGCACGCCGGCGATCAGCTGGTCTTTATCCAGTTTGATACCCAGCTTCTCTTGTTCTTTCAGGGAGTTTTCCATGTAACGGCCGAGGGATGCACCCAGCGCATAAGCGGATTTTTGATCGTCATTTTTAAATGCCGATTTGCTGTCCGCCGCCGGTGCAGCTTTCGCTGCGGTATCGGCAGCAAAGGTCAGCGGTGCATTCAGGGCAACGGCCATCGTGGTCGCCAGCAGCGTTACTTTAAACAGTGATTTCATCCATTTCTCCAGGGCCGGGGCATCTCACCCCAGGGTTATCATAAAAAGCAAAAAACGTACTATAGAACGTTGCAGAACAAATCTACATACGGACCTACCTGAATATCGCCTCATTTCAGACTATTTTTGTATGAATTAGTTTCCTCTCTGACGTTACGATGCTGCGTTAACGCGGAAACTTGAGTAGAATCCGCCCGCAAACAAGACAGAAGAGGCGACCTATGAACGATAGCACAATGGAGACGCGTCTGGCGGAACTGGAAAGCCGACTGGCGTTTCAGGAGATCACCATCGAGGACCTCAACAAAACCGTCACGGCGCATGAAATAGAAATGGCCAAAATGCGCGAACATATGCGCTTGATGATCGAAAAACTGAAAGCGACACAGCCGTCGCACATCGCGTCACAGTCTGAAGAGACGCCGCCTCCGCATTATTGAGACGTAAAAAAAGCGGGTTTCCCCGCTTTTTTGGCTATTCGCGCGAACGCGACGCCATTAGTGGCAACCGCAACCGCCGTTACCGCAACCACCTTTGCCGTGTTCATGGTCGTGACCATGATCGTGGCCGTGGCCGCCGCAGCAACCGTCATGACCGTGGTCATGATCGTGATCGTGGCCATGAGCGCCGTGTACGTGACCGTGCTCCAGCTCTTCTGCAGTGGCTTCGCGCAGGGCGACAACTTCTACGTTGAACTTCAGATTCTGACCAGCCAGCATGTGGTTGCCGTCAACCACCACGAAATCGTCGCCGACTTCAGTGATTTCAACCGGTACCGGACCCTGGTCGGTTTCAGCCAGGAAGCGCATGCCAACCTGCAGTTCGTCAACGCCCATGAAGACGTCTTTAGGAACGCGCTGAACCAGGTTTTCGTCATACTGGCCGTACGCGTCATTCGCGCCGACTTCGACATCAAATTTATCGCCCACTTCGTGGCCGTTTAATGCGTTTTCCAGGCCGGAAATCAGGGAACCGTGACCATGCAGGTAGTCCAGCGGCGCACTCACCGGAGACTCATCAACCAACACACCGTCTTCTGTACGTACCTGATAGGCCAGGCTGACCACCAGGTCTTTTGCTACTTTCATGATATCTCCTGAGCATGGGAAGAATAGTGGCGCAGATTGTAGCGGAATTCTGCAGCCGTGTACCCTCTAGCTTAAAAAAAGGCGACAGATAACGCTAGTCCGGATGAAAAATGCCGATCACTTGCTCTTCTTTGCGAACGTGTTCGCGGACCTCTTTATCGGCCTCGCGCATCTGATGTCCGCACTTAACGCACTCAACAATATCGACATTATTCTCGCGCCACATCGCCAGTGAATCCTGCGCCTGGCACGCCGGACATTTTGCGCCGGCAATAAAACGTTTACGTACCGCCATTTTGCTCTACCTTCTATTCAAACTCGTCCCAGCCGTCCAACTGCCGGCTTTCTTTCTGCATTTCACGCTCAAAAATCTCTTCCAGCTCGCGCCGGGCTTCCCGCACGCGAGATATCTGTACAGTATCAGTATGCACCGGCATTAACTCGCGCAGCATTCGCATATCGAGGCGTCGAAAGTGCAACTGCGCGCGCTGCGCCTGATGCGGATGCATTCCCAGGGTCACCAGCGCCTTGCGCCCCAATTCCAGGGCGCTGGAGAAGGTTTCTCGCGAGAACTGCGTCACGCCAGCCTGTAATAACTCATGCGCTTCTACGCGCCCCCGCGCTCGGGCCAGAATATGCAGGTGGGGAAAATGCTGTTGGCACATCTCCACCAGCTTCATGGTATCTTCCGGCTCGTTGCAGGTAATCACAATCGACTGCGCCTCTTCCGCCCCCGCCGAACGCAGTAGCTCAAGCTGCGTCGCGTCGCCGAAATAGACTTTGTAGCCATATTTGCGCATCAGGTTGACCGCGCTGATATCGCGTTCAAGCACGGTAATACGCATTTTATTAGCCATCAGCAGACGCCCGATCACCTGACCAAAACGTCCGAAGCCGACGATAATCACCTGTGGCTTATCATCCTCGACCCACGGCGCCTCATCGGTATCCTCCGCCGGGTTAAGCCGTCGCGACAGCACTTTATCAATGACCTTCATCAGGAGCGGCGTGGTCATCATCGATAAGGTTACGGTAACCAGCAGCAGCGCCATTTGATCGTTATGGAACAGCTTCTGCGAAGCCGGCATGGAAAAGAGAACAAAGGCGAACTCGCCGCCCTGGCTCAATACGCCGGCGAACTGCGTGCGCTCGGCGCTGCGCAAACCGTATACCCGGGCCAATACATAAAGCACCAACGCTTTAACCGCCACCAGCGCGGCAACGCTTAGCGCGACCCACAGCAAATGGGTGTAGAGCACGCCAAGATTCAGCGCCATGCCGACGGAGATAAAAAATAGCCCCAGCAGCAAGCCTTTAAACGGCTCAATAGCGATTTCCAGCTCGTGGCGATATTCGCTTTCCGCCAGCAGCACGCCCGCGATAAACGTCCCCAGCGCCATTGACAGCCCCAGGGCATCCATAAACAACGCTGAGCCCAGCACCAGCAGCAGCGTGGCGGCGGTGAAGACCTCGCGCACGCCGGAACCGGCGATAAAACGGAATACCGGGCGCAGCAGAAAACGACCGCCAATCAGCATGCCGGCGAATGCCAGCACCTTCATCCCTACCGACATCCAGTTAAAGTTATCGTCGCCGTGTCCGGCGAGCAGCGGGACCAGCGCCAGCGCCGGGATCACCGCTAGATCCTGAAATAACAGTACTGAAAATCCAAGCTGGCCGGATTCGTTACGGCTCATTCCCTTCTCGCGCATCAGCTGCAGCGCCATCGCGGTAGAGGACATTGCTAACCCAATACCGCCCACCACGGCCGCCTGCCACGAAAACCCGGTGACCACCAGCAATCCGCCAAGGATCGCCGCGCTAAACAGCACCTGCGCCGCGCCGACGCCGAATATCGAGTTGCGCAGTTGCCACAGTTTGGCCGGATTGAGCTCAAGGCCGATGATGAACATCAGGAATACAACGCCCAGCTCGGAAAAATGGAGAATTTCATCCACATCGCTAATAAAGCCAAGCCCCCACGGGCCAATCGCAATCCCGGCCAGCAGGTAACCGAGTACGGCGCCAATACCCAGCCGGGCCGCCAGCGGTACCGCCACCACGGCGGCAAACAAAAACAGTACCCCTGCTAATAGCAAATCAGCTCCCGCCATTGACGCCTCCTGTTGCAACAGGATTCGCGAGCCAGTCGCGATACGCGCGGGCGTGGCTTTGCAAATCTTCCGGCCGCTGTCGGCGCGCCCAGTAGACAATAATCGGACTCAGCCAGTGCATGCGGCACATGCCGGCCGTTAACTCAAAAGGGCGCAGAATATCGTTCATCGGATAGCGGTTAGCATCGCGGCGGTAAGCGCTCTCCGGCTCGCCGGTGGTGATCACGCTGCGCCAGTACTTTCCCGCCAGTTGATTCCCTCCCGCGCCGCTGGCGAAGCCGCGGCTCAGCACCCGGTCCAGCCACTCTTTCAACAATGCCGGGCAGCTCCACGTATACAGCGGATGCTGGAAAACAATCACCTGATGCTGACGCAGGAGATCCTGCTCATGGGCGATATCAATAAAAAAATCTGGATAGTGCGCATAAAGATCGTGCACGGTGACATTCGGCAACTGTAAGGCCGGTTCAAGCAAAACCCGGTTGGCCACGGAATCCTGAGATTCTGGGTGGGCATACAGCAGCAACACTTTCGCTGTCTGAGACATCATTCCCCTCCCGAACGTCATCTGGCGGCTTGCGAAGCGGCTGCGTCTCGACGCAACCAGAATGACTTTGTCTATCGTCTTCATTTTGGGCTACCATTGCGGCCCTATGGAGCGTTTCGCTTCCACACTACATTATCATAAAGACAAATTAACATAGTCTGAACATACGGCGCCTTATGATTGTTTTCTCCTCGTTACAAATTCGTCGCGGCGTACGCGTCCTGCTGGACAACGCCACCGCCACCATCAATCCTGGCCAGAAGGTCGGTCTGGTGGGTAAAAACGGCTGCGGTAAATCTACGTTGCTTTCGCTTTTGAAAAACGAGATAAGCGCCGACGGCGGCTCCATGACCTTCCCGAGCAACTGGCAGCTGGCGTGGGTTAATCAGGAAACGCCGGCCCTGCCGCAACCGGCTATTGATTATGTTATTGATGGCGATCGCGAGTTCCGCAAGCTGGAAGCCGATTTACAGCAGGCCAATGAGCGCGACGACGGCCACGCCATCGCTACCGTTCACGGTAAGCTGGATGCCATTGACGCCTGGACGATTCGTTCCCGCGCCGCCAGCCTGCTACACGGCCTTGGTTTCAGTAACGAGCAGCTTGAGCGGCCGGTCAGTGATTTCTCCGGCGGCTGGCGTATGCGCTTAAACCTCGCGCAGGCGCTGATCTGCCGTTCCGACCTGCTGCTGCTCGACGAACCGACCAACCACCTCGATCTTGATGCGGTGATCTGGCTGGAAAAGTGGCTGAAAGGCTATACCGGTACGCTGATCCTGATTTCCCACGATCGTGATTTCCTCGATCCGATCGTCGATAAAATTATTCATATCGAACAGCAAACGATGTTCGAATACACCGGTAACTACAGCTCGTTTGAAATCCAGCGCGCGACCCGTCTGTCGCAGCAGCAGGCCATGTATGAAAGCCAGCAGCAGCGCGTAGCCCACTTGCAGAGCTATATCGACCGCTTCCGCGCCAAGGCTACCAAAGCGAAGCAGGCGCAGAGCCGTATCAAAATGCTTGAGCGCATGGAGCTTATCGCTCCGGCGCACGTCGATAACCCGTTCCACTTCAGCTTCCGCGCGCCGGAAAGCCTGCCGAACCCGTTACTCAAGATGGAAAAAGTCAGCGCCGGCTACGGCGAACGGATTATTCTCGACTCCATCAAGCTGAACCTGGTGCCCGGTTCGCGTATCGGTCTGCTAGGGCGCAACGGCGCCGGTAAATCAACGCTGATTAAGCTGCTGGCCGGTGAACTACAACCGCTGTCCGGTGAAATTGGCCTGGCTAAGGGCATTAAGCTCGGTTACTTCGCCCAGCATCAGCTCGAATTCCTGCGCGCCGATGAGTCGCCGATACAGCATCTGGCCCGCCTGGCGCCGCAGGAGCTGGAACAAAAACTGCGCGACTACCTCGGCGGCTTTGGATTCCAGGGGGATAAAGTCAGCGAAGAGACCCGCCGTTTCTCCGGCGGCGAAAAAGCGCGCCTGGTGCTGGCGTTAATCGTCTGGCAGCGCCCTAACCTGCTGCTGCTCGATGAACCGACCAACCACCTTGATCTCGATATGCGTCAGGCCTTAACCGAAGCGCTGATCGACTTCGAAGGGGCGCTGGTCGTGGTCTCGCACGATCGCCACCTGATCCGTTCCACCACTGACGATCTGTACCTCGTACACGACGGCAAAGTCGAACCGTTTGATGGCGATCTGGAAGATTATCAGCAGTGGCTGAGTGATTCGCAGAAGCAGGAAAACCAGGCCTCTGAAGCGCCGAAGGATAACGGCAATAGCGCGCAGGCGCGTAAGGATCAAAAACGCCGCGAAGCCGAACTGCGCACGCAAACGCAACCGCTGCGTAAAGAGATCGCCCGTCTGGAAAAAGAGATGGATAAACTCAACGCGCAGCTGGCGCAGGCGGAAGAGAAGCTGGGCGACAGCGAGTTATATGACGCCTCGCGCAAAGCGGAATTAACCGCCTGTCTGCAGCAGCAGGCGAGCGCCAAATCAGGTCTCGAAGAGTGCGAGATGGCGTGGCTGGACGCGCAGGAACAGCTGGAGCAAATGCTGCAGGAAGGCTAATGAGTAACCGTTCGGCGGTGAGAGAAAATTCACCGTCGGACTGCCTGCTTCAGATATACCGGCAGACTTTTATTCCGGGAGACTTTCCGAAATTCATCACTCAGCCATTCTCTTCAATCATTTTCATGTAATCTATACCGATTACCCGCAAGACCACATATTGGCTAACCGCCCACTTTTAAGCGCGGTATAGTGTTCTAAAAGTTTCTTAATAATCCTGGTACTATGGTTGAAATAACCCCGACAGCAGTGACGCCCCCCGATAACGATTCGTGCGAATTCCATCCGATGCGCGGCGTGGGCAATCGTCATCTGCAAACCATGCTGCCGCGGATCATCCGCCGCAAGCTCCGATTTACGCCGCACTGGCAGCGCCTTGAGCTGCCGGATGGCGATTTCGTCGATCTGGCCTGGAGCGAGGACCCCGCCGGCGCTCGCCACAAACCGCGTCTGGTGGTTTTTCACGGTCTGGAAGGCAGCCTGCACAGCCCTTACGCCCACGGTTTGATTCACGCCGCTATGCAGCGCGGCTGGCTCGGGGTGGTGATGCATTTTCGCGGCTGCAGCGGCGAGCCGAATCGTAACAGTCGTATTTACCACTCTGGCGAAACGGAAGATGGCACCTGGTTCCTGCACTGGCTGCAGCGCGAGTTCGGCGCCGCGCCGACGGCAGCGGTAGGCTATTCGCTTGGCGGTAACATGCTGGGCTGTCTGCTGGCGAAAGAAGGCGACAATATTCCGCTCGATGCGGCCGTCATTGTTTCGGCGCCCTTTATGCTGGAAGCCTGCAGCTACCATATGGATAAAGGATTTTCGCGCGTCTATCAGCGTTACCTGCTCAACCTGCTGAAAGCTAACGCCGCGCGCAAGCTAAAAGCCTATCCGGGCTCGCTGCCGGTCGATCTTCGCCAGCTCAAAAGCATGCGCCGCATCCGCGAATTCGACGACATGATCACCGCCAAAATCCACGGTTTCGCCGATGCGCTAGACTATTACCGACAGTGCAGCGCGATGCCGCGCTTAAGCGATATCACCAAGCCGACGCTGATCATTCACGCAAAAGACGATCCGTTTATGGACCATCATTCCATCCCGCCGCAGGAACAGCTGCCGGCAAACGTCGAATATCAGCTCACGGAACAAGGCGGCCACGTTGGCTTTGTCGGCGGTACGCTGCGAAAACCGCAGATGTGGCTGGAGCAACGTATTCCGGATTGGTTAACCCGCTGGCTGGGAGGACAGGCATGATTATTCCCTGGCAGGATCTCGATCCCGAAACGCTGGATAATCTGATTGAAAGCTTTGTGTTGCGCGAAGGCACCGATTATGGTGAACATGAACGTTCGCTTGCCGATAAAGTCGCCGATGTAAAACAGCAGCTTAAAACCGGGGAGGCCGTGCTGGTGTGGTCAGAACTGCACGAGACGGTCAACATCATGCCCCGCAAGATGTTTAACGGCTAAGCGCCATGCCCCTCTAACCGCGAGAGCCTGGCGCGATACGGCGACACACCATCACTTAATCAGGGAGTTGTTATGTCTGCCAAACATCCAGTGATCGCAGTCACGGGCTCCAGCGGCGCGGGCACCACCACCACCAGCCTCGCGTTTCGCAAAATTTTCTCGCAGCTGAACCTGCACGCCGCGGAGGTCGAAGGGGATAGCTTCCATCGCTACACTCGCCCGGAAATGGACATGGCGATCCGCAAGGCGCGCGATCAGGGCAAACACATTAGCTACTTTGGCCCGGAAGCCAACGACTTCAGCCTGCTTGAACGCACCTTTTTAGAATACGGCGAATTCGGCAAGGGCCAGTCGCGCAAATATCTCCATACCTACGATGAAGCGGTTCCCTGGAATCAGGTTCCCGGTACCTTTACCCCGTGGCAGCCGCTGCCTGAACCCACCGACGTGCTGTTTTATGAAGGGCTCCACGGCGGCGTGGTGACGCCGCAGCACGACGTGGCGAAACATGTCGACCTGCTGGTCGGCGTGGTGCCGATCGTCAACCTCGAATGGATCCAGAAGCTCATTCGCGATACCAGCGAACGAGGCCATTCGCGCGAAGCGGTGATGGACTCGGTGGTGCGTTCGATGGAGGACTACATCAATTTCATCACCCCGCAGTTCTCACGTACCCATATCAACTTCCAGCGCGTGCCGACGGTGGATACCTCGAATCCGTTTGCCGCCAAAGGCATTCCATCGCTCGACGAAAGCTTCGTGGTGATTCACTTCCGCAATTTGCAGGGGATTGATTATCCCTGGCTGTTGGCGATGCTACAGGGGTCGTTTATCTCGCATATGAACACCCTGGTGGTACCGGGCGGTAAGATGGGGCTGGCGATGGAGCTCATTATGGCGCCGCTGGTCGAGCGCTTGATGGAAGGCAAAACCATTAGTTAAGGGTAAAATAAAACCCCGGTCGCCGTGCTGCCGGGGTTAGTGTCCCGCTACGTCAATTCGTCTCAGGCTTCGATCACTTCGTAAGAGTGGGTGATGTTGACCGCCTTTTCCAGCATCAGCGCCACCGAGCAGTACTTCTCCGCGGATAAATCCACCGCACGGGACACCGCCGCATCCTTCAGCTCTTTACCGGTGACGATAAAGTGCAGATTGATATGGGTGAACAGGCGCGGCGCCTCTTCACGGCGTTCAGAGGTCAGCTTCACTTCGCAGTTAGTGACGTTTTGACGCCCTTTTTGCAGGATAGACACCACGTCAATTGCGCTACAGCCGCCCGCTGCCATTAACACCATCTCCATCGGGCTGGGCGCTTTGTCCCCGGAGTTGCCATCCATTAAAATCTGGTGGCCGGAGGCCGACTCACCGATGAAGGTTAGACCTTCCACCCATTTCACACGCGCTTGCATAAAATTTAACTCCGCTGTTGCAATTTTCCTGACAGATTACGCGCACATAACAAATCTCGCAACGGAAGGCGACCTGGGTCATGCTGAAGCGAGACACCAGGAGACATGCGGTGAAAGCTATGCTAAAACAGTCTGGATGCTACAGTAATACATTGATGTACCGCATGTATGCTGAGGAGTTCACATTACAGGCTGCATAAATTGAGCAGCCAGCTTCCCAGGCATAGGGAAAAATACGATTGCATGCCCGGATGCCGTGTAGTGTCGGCGTCCGGAGATAGCTTATAACAGAGGATAACCGCGCATGGTGCTTGGCAAACCGCAAACAGACCCTACCCTTGAATGGTTCTTGTCTCATTGCCACATTCATAAGTACCCATCAAAGAGCACGCTGATTCACCAGGGTGAGAAAGCGGAAACGCTTTACTACATCGTAAAAGGCTCCGTGGCTGTACTCATCAAGGATGAAGAAGGTAAAGAGATGATCCTCTCTTACCTCAACCAGGGCGATTTCATCGGTGAATTAGGCCTGTTTGAAGAAGGTCAGGAACGTAGTGCCTGGGTACGTGCGAAAACCGCATGTGAAGTGGCCGAGATCTCTTACAAAAAATTCCGTCAGTTAATCCAGGTGAACCCGGACATCCTGATGCGCCTTTCTTCGCAGATGGCGCGTCGTCTGCAGGTCACTTCCGAGAAAGTCGGTAACCTTGCTTTCCTCGACGTGACAGGCCGTATTGCTCAGACCTTACTGAATCTGGCGAAACAGCCTGATGCCATGACCCACCCGGACGGGATGCAGATCAAAATCACCCGCCAGGAAATTGGCCAGATCGTCGGTTGCTCTCGTGAAACCGTCGGCCGTATTCTGAAGATGCTGGAAGATCAAAACCTGATCTCCGCACACGGTAAAACTATCGTCGTCTACGGTACCCGTTAAGTCGCTAAACGGCGTATTGCTCCGCGCAGTACGCCGTTTTTGTTTCTCCCATGTGGCGCAGGCTGATTTACCACCCGGAAGTCAACTATGCACTGCGGCAAACGCTGGTGCTGTGTCTACCTGTGGCCATCGGGCTTCTGCTCGGCCATCTGCAGCAAGGGTTGCTGTTCTCTTTAGTTCCCGCCTGTTGCAATATCGCCGGTCTCGACACCCCGCATAAACGCTTTTTCAAACGCCTGATCGTTGGCGGCTGCCTATTTGCCGGCAGCAGCCTGATTGTGCAATTGCTTCTGGCGCGGGACATCCCTTTGCCGCTTATCCTCAGCGCGCTGGCGCTGATACTCGGCGTGACGGCGGAAATCAGTTCGCTACACGCTCGCCTGTTGCCGGCATCGCTAATCGCCGCCATTTTTACCTTAAGCCTGGCCGGCAATATGCCCATCTGGGAGCCGCTGCTTATCTATGCGCTGGGAACCTTGTGGTACGGACTCTTTAATTGGTTCTGGTTTTGGCTCTGGCGAGAGCAGCCGCTGCGCGAGTCGTTAAGCCTGCTTTACCGCGAACTGGCTAATTATTGCGAGGCCAAATATAGCCTCCTGACGCAGCACACTGACCCGACGACCTCCCTGCCGCCGCTGCTTACCCGCCAGCAGAAGGTGGTCGATTTAATTACCCAGTGCTATCAGCAGATGCATATGTTAGCCGCCAACCAGCGTAGCGATCATAAGCGACTACTGCGCGCGTTCCAGGTTGGGCTGGATCTGCAGGAACATATTTCAGTGAGCCTGCACCAGCCGGAAGAGGTACAAAAACTGGTGGAGCGCAGCCATGCGGAAGCGGTCATCCGCTGGAACGCGCAGACCGTCGCCGCGCGTCTGCGCGTGCTGGCGGATGATATTCTCTACCACCGCTACCCGCGCCGCTTCCAGATGGATAAGCAAATCGGCGCGCTGGAAAAAATCGCTTATCAGCACCCCGATAATCCGGTTGGGCAGTTCTGCGCCTGGCACTTCAGTCGTATCGCCCGTGTGCTGCGTACCCAGCGCCCGCTGTACGCACGTAACCTGATGGCGGATAAAGAACGGCGCCTACCGCTACTACCGGCGCTGAAGAACTACCTGTCATTGAAATCCCCGGCGCTGCGCAACGCCGCGCGCATCAGCGTCATGTTGAGCATCGCCAGCCTGATGGGCAGCGCCCTACATCTGCCGAAGCCGTACTGGATCCTGATGACCGTGCTGTTCGTGACGCAAAACGGTTACGGCGCCACCCGCGTGCGAATTGTCCACCGGGCGGCAGGCACCCTGGCGGGCCTGGTGATCGCCTGGCTGACCCTACATTTCCACGTACCGGAGAGCTACACGTTAAGCGGTATGTTGTTCATCACGCTGCTGAGCTATCTCATCATCCGCAAACACTACGGCTGGGCGATGGTGGGCTTTACCGTCACCGCGGTATATACCCTGCAGTTGCTAACGCTTAACGGCGAGCAGTTCATCGTCGCCCGCTTTATCGATACCATCATTGGCTGTCTGATCGCCTTTGGCGGGATGGTCTGGCTATGGCCGCAATGGCAGAGCGGCCTGCTGCGTAAAAACGCCCACGATGCCCTGGAGGCCGATCAGGAGGCTATTCGGCTGATCCTTAGCGCCGATCCGCAGGCCCCGGCGTTGGCCTACCAGCGCATGCGCGTCAACCAGGCGCACAACGCCCTGTATAACTCGCTTAACCAGGCGATGCAGGAACCGGGTTTTAACTCGCACTATCTGGAAGATATGAAGCTGTGGGTAACCCATAGCCAGTTTATCGTTGAGCATATCAACGCCATGACCACGCTGGCGCGCGAGCATACGATGCTTACGCCGGACCTGGCGCAGCGGTATCTGGAATCTTGTGAAATTGCCCTGCAGCGCTGTCAGCAGCGTCTGGATTCAGACGGGCCGGGCAGCGCGGGCGATGTAAATATTATGGAATCCCAGGACGGGGAAGTGTTGCGTGGGCCGCTCAGCACCCTTGAGCAGCATCTGCAGCGGATCCTCGGCCATCTGAACACCATGCACACCATTTCGTCGGTGGCATGGCGTCAGCGTCCGCATCACGGCATCTGGCTACGCACGACTAGGCGCTAAGCACGTTTTTAACCGCCTGCGCAAAGCGCGCCATCCCTTCGGCGATATCGCTATCATCAATCACCAGCGACGGCACAAAGCGCATTACGTCCGGCCCGGCGTTTAACACCATCACCCCGGCCTGGGCCGCGGCATAGAGGAAATCGCGCGCGCGTCCATGATGCTGCGGCTTAAGCGCGGCGCCGATTAACAGCCCCATGCCGCGGATGTCGCTGAACAGATCGAACTGCGCATCGATCTGCTGCAGGTGTTCGACAAACAGCGCCCGTTTGGCATTGACGCCCGCCAGCACCTGCGGCGTGTTAATCAGGTTGAAAGCCGCGGTCGCCACCGCGCAGGCCAGCGGATTGCCGCCGTAGGTGGAGCCATGGGAACCGGCATGGAAGGCGCTGGCAATTTCATTGGTGGTCAACATCGCGCTAATCGGGAAACCGCCGCCGAGCGCTTTCGCGCTGGTCAGGATATCCGGGGTCACGCCGTAATGCATATAGGCGAACAGCGAACCGGTACGGCCCATACCGCACTGCACTTCATCAAATACCAGCAGCGCCTGATGCTGGTCGCACAGTTCGCGCAGCCCCTGCAGGAACGCCGGCGTCGCCGCCATCACTCCGCCCTCGCCCTGAATCGGCTCAACCACCACCGCGCAGGTATGGTCATCGATCACCGCTTTCACCGCCTCGAGATCGTTAAAGGGGACATGCACGATATCTGCCGGTTTCGGCCCGAAACCATCAGAGTATTTCGGCTGACCGCCAACCGAGACGGTGAACAGCGACCGTCCGTGGAAGGCATTATGGAAAGCGATGATTTTGGTTTTGTACGGGCTATGACGAGTAATTGCGTAATGACGCGCCAGCTTGAACGCCGTTTCGTTGGCTTCCGTTCCGGAGTTCATAAACACCACGCGTTCGGCAAAAGTGGCGTCCACCAGTTGTCGACCCAGGCGCAGCGCCGGCTCGTTGGTAAAAACGTTGCTGGTGTGCCACAGGGTTTCGCCCTGCTCGTGCAGCGCCGCCACCAGCGCCGGGTGGCAGTGGCCCAGCGCGGTCACCGCAATCCCGCCGGCAAAATCAATGTACTCTTTGCCCTGCTGATCCCAAACGCGGCTGCCTTTCCCCTTCACCGGAATAAACTCCGCCGGTGCATAAATCGGCAGAATGACTTCATCGAATGTGGCGCGGGTGATTGCCGGTTGCTCTGTTGCCATGTGATGCCCATCCTTCTGTGTAATGTGCAATGATTGCGATGTTTTAATCACAAAATATGCATAATAAATCACCTCATGGCAACTACAAATCAGCGTTTAAGGAAGTTTTCCAGCAAGTGGTGTCCCTGTTCGCTAAGAATGCTCTCCGGGTGGAACTGCACGCCTTCGAGATCCCACTGGCGATGGCGGATACCCATGATTTCACCGCTGGCGCTGCAGGCGGTAACGATAAAATCATCGGGAAGAGTCGGCGGGTCGATAACTAATGAATGGTAGCGCGTAACGGTAAGCGGGTTGTTTAGTCCCTTAAAAACGCCCTCGCCGTTGTGCTCAATAAGCGACGTTTTACCATGCATAACCTGAGCGGCGCGCACGATGCTAGCGCCGAAGACCTGGGCGATGGCCTGATGACCCAGACACACGCCGAGCAGCGGGGTTTTTCCGGCATAGCGGCGGATAACGTCCAGCGAAATACCGGACTCATCCGGCGTGCAGGGGCCCGGCGAAATGACGATTTTCTCCGGCGTCAGCGACGCTATCTCTTCCAGGGTGAGCTCATCGTTACGCTTAACCAGCACCTCCGCTCCCAGTTCGCAAAAGTACTGGTACAGATTCCAGGTGAAAGAGTCATAGTTATCGATTAGCAGGATCATAGCGGCTCCGGAAAAAACAAAACCGGGCTATTCTACTCAGATTCCCGCGCTTCTCTTACCACTTTACGAAAGATCCGCTCCAGCGGCTCCGGGTCGCCCATCGCGCCCAGCTGGTTAGCCTGGCTCCACGCATCCGGATCGATGCCCCGCCAGTCGAGCAGGTAGCCGGCGTGAATGGCCAACTGTTCGAAGAAGATCCTTTGCGTCAGGCCGTTGCCAAGGCGGAACGGGTGCAGGACATTGATTTCGCCGTAGTACCAGCTCAGGCGCTCGACGAAGGTCTCCCAGGGGAGTTCACACAGATAGTCCTCTTCTTCCAGCTTGCGCATCAGCGCGTTACCCTCTTTCTCTATCCACGCGAAGTGGCAAAACGGCGTATCGCCCTGGTAGATATCGATCTCCCGCAGCTTACCCGCCCAGTCAAAGAGATCCTGATAAAGTTGCCGGTGAATGGCGCAGAGATGCGGTAAGCCGCGGCCGCGCGGGCCCAACGGGATCGTCGCCGCGCGCAGCGAAGTGAATTCCCAGACCGTTTGTTCCAGCCGTTGCGCCTGATGGATACCCAGCCGGTTGCGCAGCACATCCAACGCCGGATAGAGATAGGGGTCGCGGTCGTCGCCATATTTATCGCTCATGACGCCTCCTCAGCTCGACAATACGCGCCAGCGCTTCCTCAGCCGTCAGGCTAACCAGCGGTACCGTCGCGCCTTCAAGGCGTCGGCTGGCCTGAAAATTGGCATTGCGGGTCTGTTCCCAGAGCCGGGATTTTTGCTTATCGGTGAGTAAACGCATGGTCGCCTCCCTTATCGTCCCCTGTGTGCCACAAGTATAAGCAGCAATTTCAGGTTACGCAGAGAGGCAAGCTGGGCGCAGGCGGACCGCCCGCGCCAGAAGAGGGTTACGGCAGTACTTTCGCCGAGAGAATGACGACCGGTTTGGACGGAACATTTTGGTACGGGCCGACGTTGTGGGTCGGAACCTGAGAAATTTTGTCGGCGACGTCCATTCCCTTCACCACTTTACCAAATACCGCGTAGCCAAAATCGCGCTGGCCGTGGTCGAGGAAGGCGTTATCGGCCACGTTGATGAAGAACTGACTGGTCGCGCTGTCCTGATCGGCGGTACGCGCCATGGCGATCGTTCCGCGGGTATTACGCAGGCCATTGTCGGCTTCGTTTTTAATCGGCGGGTTCGGCTGCTTTTGCTGCATCTGCTCATTAAAACCGCCGCCCTGCACCATAAAGCCCGGGATCACCCGGTGGAAGGTCGTGTTGTTATAGAAACCGCTGTTCACGTACTTCAGGAAGTTATCGACAGAAATCGGCGCCTTCTGGCTATTCAGCTCCAACTCGATGTTGCCAGCAGAAGTGGTCAGCAGTACGTGCGGGTCGCCCTTGGCCGCCATGGCGGGGGAGAATGCTGAAATGGCGAATACGGCAGCCATCGCCGCCAGAGTGGATTTGAGCATGGAAATTCCTTAACGGAGCAGAGTAAAAAGCAAGTGCCTTGATTCTAAAGAGCCTTTGCATAGCGGGCTAGCCTTTTACCTAATTTTACTTAGCTGAAACACTTGTTACGAACTGACTCAGGTGTGAGCAATCTTATTAATGTGATCAAAGTCACACAAAACCATGCAATAAGCTCTACATTTCAATATAAACGTTTGCCTTCATCACTTGAATGAATAAAATCTGTGCGCCCGGCGCAGCGTCAACGCGCTTTACCTATCTATTCACAGGCCTGTCATGACTAACAGCAATCGTATCAAGCTCACATGGATCAGCTTTTTCTCCTACGCCCTGACCGGCGCGTTGGTGATCGTCACCGGGATGGTGATGGGGAACATCGCGGATTATTTCCATCTGCCAGTGTCCAGTATGAGTAACACATTTACCTTCCTCAATGCCGGTATTCTGATTTCTATCTTCCTCAATGCCTGGCTGATGGAGATCGTGCCGCTGAAAACCCAGCTGCGCTTCGGCTTTATCCTGATGCTGTTAGCTATCGCCGGGTTGATGTTCGGCCACAGCCTGACGCTGTTCTCCGCATCGATGTTCGTGCTTGGTCTGGTCAGCGGGATCACCATGTCGATCGGTACTTTCCTGATTACCCACATGTATGAAGGCCGTCAGCGCGGCGCGCGTCTGCTGTTCACGGACTCCTTCTTCAGCATGGCGGGGATGATCTTCCCGATGGTCGCCGCCGTTCTGCTGGCGCGCAGCATCGAGTGGTACTGGGTTTACGCCTGTATCGGCCTGGTCTACGTTGCTATTTTCGTGCTGACTTTCGGCTGTGAGTTCCCGGTGCTTGGCAACAAAGCGCTGGCGGAAAACAGCCAGCCGGTGGTGAAAGAGAAATGGGGCATCGGCGTGCTGTTCCTTGCCATCGCCGCGCTATGCTACATCCTCGGCCAGTTGGGCTTTATCTCCTGGGTACCGGAATATGCCAAAGGCCTCGGCATGAGCCTCGGCGACGCCGGTAAGCTGGTCAGCGATTTCTGGATGTCCTATATGATCGGTATGTGGTCGTTCAGCTTCATCCTGCGCTTCTTCGACCTGCAGCGCATCCTGACCGTTCTGGCGGGCCTGGCGACAATCCTGATGTATCTGTTCATCAATGGTTCGCCGGAGCATATGCCGTGGTTCATCCTGACCCTTGGCTTCTTCTCCAGCGCCATCTATACCTCGATCATCACCCTGGGCTCGCAGCAGACTAAAGTCGCTTCGCCGAAGCTGGTGAACTTTATTCTGACCTGCGGCACCATCGGCACCATGCTGACTTTCGTGGTGACCGGGCCGATCGTCGCGGCTAGCGGCCCGCTGGCCGCGCTGCACACCGCGAACGGACTCTATGCCGTGGTATTCGTGATGTGTCTGCTCCTTGGCTTCGTTTCCCGCCACCGTCAGAACGCATCGGCGCACTAAGCCTTAGGCCCCTTTGCTTCGGCAAAGGGGCTATTTTTGGTAAAAAACAACTCCTCGCCGCCTTTATCGGTCTGTATCCACGTCTGCGCCAGCTGCGTAGTTGCAATGACCCTTCCCTGACGAATTGACCAACGCACCGGCACCTGGCAGCGTACGGCTTCAAAACCGTTTTCAGCAGGCAGGATCACCAGATTGGCCGGGTTGCCGGTAGCAATGCCGTAATCATTGAGCCCAAAGGTTCTGGCGCTGTTGTGGGTAATCAGTTGTAGACTGTCGTTAATCTGCTGATAGCCCATCAGTTGGCAAACGTGCAGCCCCATATGCAGCACCTGTAACATGTTGCCGGTTCCCAACGGATACCACGGGTCGAACACATCATCGTGGCCAAAACAGACATTAATGCCGGCCGCCATCAGCTCCTTGACCCGCGTCACGCCGCGCCGCTTCGGGTAGTCATCAAAGCGCCCCTGCAGATGAATATTGACCAGCGGGTTGGCGACGAAGTTAATGCCCGAGAGTTTTAACAGGCGGAACAGACGCGAGGTATAAGCGCCATTGTAGGAGTGCATCGCGGTGGTGTGGCTCGCGGTCACCCGGGGGCCAATTCCCTCTTTTAACGCCAGCGCGGCGACCGTTTCGACAAAGCGCGACTGTTCATCGTCAATTTCATCGCAGTGGATATCCAGCGGACGCTGGTATTTCTGCGCCAGACGAAAGGCGATATGCAGCGATTCCACCCCGTATTCACGAGTAAATTCGAAATGCGGGATCGCCCCAACCACATCGGCGCCCAGCCGTAACGCCTCCTCCAGCAAACTCTCACCATTGGGGTAGGATAAAATCCCTTCCTGGGGGAAGGCGACTATCTGCAAATCGACCCACGGCGCTACCTCTTGTTTGACTTCCAGCATCGCTTTCAGCGCGGTCAACGTTGGGTCGGAAACATCGACATGGGTGCGGACAAACTGGATGCCGTTAGCGATTTGCCAGCGCAGGGTTTTCCACGCGCGGGCTTTCACATCCTCATGGCTTAGCAGCGCTTTACGCTCGGCCCAACGCTCAATCCCTTCGAACAGCGTCCCAGACTGGTTCCAGTTCGGTTCTCCCGCCGTCTGCGTGGTATCAAGATGAATGTGCGGTTCGATAAACGGCGGAATGGCCAATCCGCCGCGGGCGTTAAGCACTTCGTAGCTTTCGCTGCGTGCCTCTCCCATCGGCGTGATGTCGCCGAATCGCCCTTTATCAATCGCAATCTGCCACAACCCTTCCCTCTTTGGCAGATGGACGTTCTGAATTAACCACAGCGGCGTTGTCGACATAGTTTGCTCCCCTGAAGATTGCTTATTTCTTCCGCTGTCTTTGTACATAAAAAGAACAGAACGGAAAAGCCTGATTTTTCCATCACTTAGAAAAATCATTATAAATCATGAATATACTCATTAAGTGGTAGGTAAGTTCTAAATTGATTTGTATCAATGAGTGTAGTAGCTGAATCGTTAAGGTAGGCGGTAATAGAAAAGAAATCGAGGCAAAAATGAGCAAAGTCAGAATCGCTATTATCGGTAACGGCATGGTCGGCCATCGCTTTATCGAAGAGCTTCTTGATAAGGCGCCTGCCGGACAATTCGACATTACCGTGTTCTGTGAAGAGCCGCGTATCGCCTATGACCGTGTCCACCTGTCGTCTTACTTCTCCCATCACACTGCGGAAGAGCTGTCGCTGGTACGCGAAGGTTTCTATGAGAAACACGGCGTCAAGGTACTGGTCGGCGAACGCGCGATTACCATCAACCGTCAGGAAAAGGTGATCCACTCCAGCGCTGGCCGTACCGTTTTCTACGACAAGCTGATTATGGCGACTGGCTCATACCCGTGGATCCCGCCCATTAAAGGCGCGGAAACCCAGGATTGCTTCGTCTATCGTACTATTGAAGATCTTAACGCCATCGAATCCTGCGCCCGTCGCAGCAAACGCGGCGCGGTGGTCGGCGGGGGTCTGCTCGGTCTGGAAGCGGCTGGCGCGCTGAAAAATCTCGGCGTGGAAACCCACGTGATCGAGTTTGCGCCGATGCTGATGGCCGAGCAGCTCGACCAGATGGGCGGCGAGCAGCTGAAGCGTAAGATTGAAAGCATGGGTGTGAAAGTTCACACCAGCAAAAACACCAAAGAGATCGTTCAGCAGGGCACCGAGGCACGCAAAACGATGCGCTTCGCCGACGGTAGCGAACTGCAGGTCGATTTCATCGTCTTCTCTACCGGTATCCGTCCGCGCGACAAGCTGGCTACCCAGTGCGGTCTCGCCGTTGCCCAACGCGGCGGCATCATGGTCAACGATAGCTGCCAGACCTCCGACCCGGATATCTACGCTATCGGCGAATGCGCCAGCTGGAATAACCGCGTGTATGGTCTTGTCGCCCCGGGCTACAAAATGGCGCAGGTTACCGTTGACCATATCCTCGGCAACGACAATCTGTTCACCGGCGCCGACCTCAGCGCCAAGCTGAAGCTGCTCGGCGTGGACGTTGGCGGTATCGGCGACGCCCACGGGCGCACGCCGGGCGCGCGTAGCTACGTCTATCTCGACGAAAGCAAAGAAGTCTACAAACGTCTTATCGTCAGCGAAGATAACAAAACCCTGCTCGGCGCGGTACTGGTCGGCGACACCAGCGATTACGGCAACCTGCTGCAGCTGGTGCTGAATGCCATTGAGCTGCCGGAAAACCCGGATTCGCTGATCCTCCCGGCCCACGCCGGCAGCGGCAAGCCGTCTATCGGCGTGGATAAACTGCCGGACAGCGCGCAGATTTGTTCCTGCTTCGACGTCAGCAAAGGCGACCTGATCGCCGCTATCAATAAAGGCTGCCACACCGTGGCGGCGCTGAAAGCGGAAACCAAAGCCGGAACCGGCTGCGGCGGCTGTATTCCGCTGGTGACGCAGGTGCTCAACGCCGAGCTGGCGAAACAGGGTATCGAAGTGAACAACAATCTGTGCGAGCACTTCGCCTACTCTCGCCAGGAGCTGTTCCACCTGATCCGCGTGGAAGGCATCAAAACCTTCGACGAACTACTGGAAAAACACGGTCAGGGCTACGGCTGTGAAGTCTGTAAGCCGACCGTCGGTTCCCTGCTGGCCTCCTGCTGGAATGAGTACATCCTCAAACCACAACACACGCCGCTGCAGGACACCAACGATAACTTCCTCGCCAACATCCAGAAAGATGGCACCTACTCGGTTATCCCGCGCTCCGCAGGCGGCGAAATTACGCCAGAAGGCCTGGTTGCCGTCGGTCGCATCGCGCGCGAATTTAATCTGTATACCAAAATCACCGGCTCCCAGCGTATCGGCCTGTTCGGCGCGCAAAAAGACGACCTGCCGGAAATCTGGCGTCAACTGATTGAAGCCGGCTTCGAAACCGGCCATGCCTACGCCAAAGCGTTACGTATGGCGAAAACCTGCGTCGGCAGTACCTGGTGCCGCTACGGCGTCGGCGATAGCGTCGGCTTCGGCGTAGAACTGGAAAACCGCTATAAAGGTATCCGTACCCCGCACAAAATGAAGTTCGGCGTCTCCGGTTGTACCCGTGAATGCGCGGAAGCCCAGGGTAAAGACGTTGGGATCATCGCCACCGAGAAAGGCTGGAACCTGTACGTGTGCGGTAACGGCGGGATGAAACCACGCCACGCCGATCTGCTGGCCGCGGACCTCGATCGCGATACGCTCATCAAATATCTCGACCGCTTTATGATGTTCTACATCCGCACCGCCGATAAGCTGACCCGTACCGCGCCGTGGCTGGACAACATGGAAGGCGGCATCGACTATCTGCGCAGCGTCATCATCGACGATAAGCTGGGCCTGAACGATCACCTTGAAGAAGAGCTGGCTCGCCTGCGCGCCGCTTTCGCCTGCGAATGGACCGAGACCGTCAATAACCCGGCGGCGCAGACGCGCTTCAAACACTTTATCAACAGCGACCAGCGCGACCCGAACGTTCAGGTGGTGCCGGAACGTGACCAGCATCGCCCGGCCACGCCCTATGAGCGCATCCCGGTCACGCTGGTGGAGGAAAACGTATGAGCCAGTGGGTAAACATCTGCAAAATTGACGACATCCTGCCGGCGACCGGCGTCTGCGCGCTGCTGGGGCAACAGCAGGTGGCTATCTTTCGTCCGTACCATGACGACAGAGTGTTCGCCATCAGCAATATCGATCCGTTCTTCAGTGCCAGCGTGCTGTCCCGAGGGATTATCGCTGAGCATGACGGCGCGCTGTGGGTTGCCAGCCCGCTGAAAAAGCAGCGCTTCCGTCTCAGCGACGGGCTGTGCATGGAAGATGAGAGCCACTCCATCGCCCACTACGAAGCCCGTGTTAAAGATGGCAAAGTGCAGCTGAAAGCCTGATGCCGCATGGTTCCCTCCGCGCCGCGGGGGGAACCATATCATCAGCTTATGACCACTAATAAGTAGAGGCGGCAAAATTCATATCTCCGTGAATCCCTCTGCTGCTATGCTACGACCGCATTCCCATTCCCCCCTTGCCGTGAGGATCTGCCGTGGACCACTTACCTATTTTTTGCCAACTACGCGATCGCGACTGCTTGCTGGTCGGCGGCGGCGATGTCGCTGAACGCAAGGCGCGTCTGTTGCTCGACGCAGGTGCCAGGTTAACGGTCAACTCACGCCGGTTTACTCCGCAGTTTCAGGTGTGGGCCGAGGAGCAAATGCTGACGCTGGCGCAGGGCGATTTTAATCCTGCGCTGCTCGATAACTGCTGGCTGGCAATCGCCGCCACCGACGATGATGTCGTTAATCAGCAGGTCAGCGAGGCCGCTGAATCACGGCGTATTTTCTGCAACGTGGTGGATGCGCCCCGTCAGGCCAGCTTTATCATGCCGTCAATTATCGACCGCTCGCCGCTGATGGTCGCCGTGTCTTCCGGCGGTACCTCGCCGGTGCTGGCGCGCCTGCTGCGTGAAAAGCTCGAATCGCTCTTGCCGCTGCATCTCGGACAAATCGCCCGCTATGCCGGGCAGCTGCGCTCAAGGGTGAAAAAACAGTTCGCTACCGTCGGCGAGCGCCGCCGCTTCTGGGAAAAGCTGTTTGTTAACGATGGCCTCGCCCAATCGCTGGCGAACGATGATCGTCAGGCCGTTGCCGATACCACGGAACGATTATTGAATGAGCCGCTGGAACATCGTGGCGAAGTGGTGCTGGTTGGCGCCGGTCCGGGCGATGCCGGGCTGCTCACTCTCAAGGGACTGCAGCAGATCCAGCAGGCCGATGTGGTGGTTTATGACCGACTGGTGTCCGACGACATTATGAACCTGGTGCGCCGTGATGCCGATCGGGTGTTTGTCGGCAAACGTGCAGGCTATCACTGCGTGCCGCAGGAGGAGATTAACCAAATCCTGCTGCGCGAAGCGCAAAGCGGCAAACGTGTCGTGCGCCTGAAAGGCGGCGATCCGTTTATTTTTGGCCGCGGCGGCGAAGAGCTGGAGACCCTCTGCGCGGCAGGTATTCCGTTCTCGGTAGTGCCGGGGATCACCGCCGCCTCCGGCTGCTCGGCCTACTCCGGCATTCCACTCACCCACCGCGATTTCGCCCAGGGCGTACGTCTAATCACCGGCCATCTGAAAACCGGTAGCGATCTCGACTGGCAAAATCTGGCGGCGGAAAAACAGACGCTGGTGTTCTATATGGGGCTAAACCAGGCGCCGGCGATCCGCGAAAAGCTGATCGCCCACGGCATGGCGGCGGATATGCCGACCGCCATCGTCGAGAACGGCACCGCGGTCAACCAGAAGGTCGTCACCGGCACCCTGGATCGGCTGGATATTCTGGCGCAGCAGATGGCCAGCCCGGCGTTGATTATCGTGGGCCGCGTGGTGGCGCTACGCGACAAGCTGAACTGGTTTTCTAACCATTAAGCTAATGCGCTCTGACAGACACAAAAAAACCGGGATAATCCCGGTTTTTTTTACCTTCAGCGAGCCTTATTACGGCTTAGCGACAAAGCCAATCGCTTCATATACCGCTTTCAGGGTCTTAGAAGCGTGCGCGCTGGCCTTCTCGGCGCCCTCTTTCATCACCTGATTAAGGAACGCTTCGTCGTTGCGGAAACGGTGATAGCGCTCCTGCAGCTCGGTCAGCATACCGGAAACGGCTTCGGCGACTTCGCCTTTCAGGTGGCCGTACATTTTACCTTCAAAGTGCTGTTCCAGCTCCGGAATGCTCTGGCCGGTGACGGCGGAGAGGATATCCAGCAGGTTGGAAACGCCCGCTTTGTTTTGCACATCGTAACGGACAACCGGCGGCTCGTCGGAATCGGTCACCGCGCGTTTGATCTTCTTAACTACCGATTTCGGGTCTTCCAGCAGGCCAATGACGTTGTTGCGGTTGTCATCGGACTTGGACATCTTCTTGGTCGGCTCCAGCAGCGACATGACGCGCGCGCCGGACTTAGGAATAAACGGCTCAGGCACTTTAAAGATATCGCCATAGATAGCGTTAAAGCGCTGCGCAACGTCGCGGCTCAGCTCAAGATGCTGTTTCTGATCTTCGCCTACCGGTACCTGGTTGGTCTGGTACAGCAGGATGTCAGCGGCCATCAGTACCGGGTAGTCAAAAAGACCGGCGTTGATGTTCTCGGCGTAGCGCGCGGACTTGTCCTTAAACTGGGTCATGCGGCTCAGTTCGCCGAAATAGGTGTAGCAGTTGAGCGCCCAGCCCAGCTGTGCGTGTTCCGGCACGTGAGACTGGACGAAAATGGTGCTCTTTTGCGGATCGATACCGCAGGCCAGATACAGCGCCAGCGTATCCAGCGTTGCTTTACGCAGGTTCTGCGGATCCTGACGCACGGTGATCGCGTGCTGGTCAACGATGCAGTAAATACAGTGATAGTCATCCTGCATGTTTACCCATTGACGCAGCGCACCCATATAGTTGCCAATGGTCAATTCACCTGAGGGCTGTGCGCCACTAAAAACGATGGGCTTAGTCATTTTTTAATTCCTGAGTTTCACTGTACGGTAGCCCAAGAGCGGGCAAGAGTTCATTAAATTGGTCAAAGATAAAATCCGGCTCGCTCAGCGCTATCGGCTCGCCGTAGTTGTAGCCGTAAGTCAGACCGATAGAGCAGCAACCCGCCGCTTTCGCCGCCTGAATATCATTGCGCGAATCCCCGACGAACAAGAGTTCGGCAGGCGTCAGAGAGAGCTTTTCCGCCACCAGCAGCAGCGGATCCGGATGCGGCTTTTTATTCTTCACATCGTCGCCGCCGATCACCACGCTAAAGTATTTCGCGATATCCAGCGCCTCGAGCAAGGGCGCCACGAACGGCGTTGGTTTGTTAGTGACCAGCGCCAGCGGCAGGCCTTTGGCATACAGCGCGCCGAGCGTATCGGCCACCGACGGGAACAAGAAACTGCCTTCTTCCGCCGCTTCGGCGTAATAGCGGTCGAACAGTTTACGCAAAACGCGTAGCTGTTCGTCTTGCGGTATATCATGATCGTCGACGGAAGGTTTCCCCATCGCCGCGCGTAACGTGGCGCGCTCCTGGCGAGCCCAGTTCAGCGCCCGTTCCATCAGGACGTCTGCGCCGTTGCCAATCCAGGTCACGACGCGTTCTTCACCTGCCACCGGCAGTTCCAGCGCGTAAAGCGCGCTATCAACGGCGGCGGTTAGACCCGGCGCGCTATCGACCAGCGTGCCGTCCAGGTCAAATGCCACGCCGCGGATGGCCTGTAATTTATCCATGACTAACCTTCGCTAATTCACTACGCATTTGATCAATAACTTTTTTGTAGTCCGGCTGGCCGAAGATCGCCGAACCGGCGACAAACATATCCGCACCGGCGGCGGCAATTTCACCAATGTTGCTGGCTTTCACGCCGCCATCGACTTCAAGGCGAATATCGTAGCCGGATTGATCGATAAGCTGACGCACCTGACGCAGTTTTTCAAGGGTGTGCGGAATAAAGGACTGGCCGCCAAAGCCTGGGTTAACCGACATCAGCAGGATCACATCCAGCTTATCCATAACGTAATCGAGGTAACTCAGCGGCGTTGCCGGGTTGAATACCAGCCCCGCTTTACAGCCGTGCTCCTTGATAAGTTGCAGGCTGCGGTCGACGTGTTCAGAGGCTTCCGGGTGGAAAGTGATAATACTGGCGCCGGCTTCGGCAAAATCAGGAATGATGCGGTCGACCGGCTTTACCATCAGGTGTACATCGATCGGCGCGGTAATGCCGTAGTTGCGCAGCGACTTCAGCACCATCGGGCCAATCGTCAGATTAGGCACGTAGTGGTTGTCCATGACGTCGAAGTGTACGACATCCGCGCCCGCCGCCAATGCCTTAGCGGTATCCTCGCCCAAGCGGGCAAAATCAGCCGACAGAATCGAAGGGGCAATCAAATACTGCTTCATCCGCATCTCCTTGAAATTTATTTGGTCTTCGGCGGACGGTACAGCGCTAATAGCTCGTCCACCTTTTTACGCGTACCACCGTTGCTGCTGATGCTGCGCCGAACCTTCACAATATGCGTTTCCGCCGCGTTTTTATACCACTCCTGCGTCAGCGGCGTGCGGTGGTTTGAGATAAGCACCGGGATCCGCTTTTTCATCAACGATTCCGCCTTTTTCGCCAGCAGTACCTGCTGATCAAGGTTGAAGCTGTTGGTGTGGTAGGCGGTAAAATTCGCCGTCGCCGTCAGCGGCGCGTACGGCGGATCGCAATAGACCACCGCCCGGCTATCGGCGCGCTTCATACACTCTTCATAAGATTCGCAGTAAAACTCGGCGTTCTGCGCCTTTGCGGCGAAGTGATAGAGCTCAGCCTCGGGGAAATAGGGCTTTTTGTAGCGGCCAAACGGCACGTTGAACTCGCCGCGCAGGTTGTAGCGGCACAGACCGTTGTAGCCGTGGCGATTCAGATACAGGAACAGCACCGCGCGACGCAGGGGATCCTGACTCTGGTTGAATTCATCACGGTACTGATAGTAACGCTCCGCGGCGTTGTTTTCCGGCGTAAACATCTCACGTGCGGCGCTGACGTATTCGTCGGTGCGCAATTTGACGATGTTATACAGGCCAATCAGATCGCTATTGATATCCGCGAGGATATAACGAGAAAAGTCGGTATTCAGGAATACCGACCCGGCGCCCACGAAGGGCTCAATCAAGCATTCACCTTCCGGCAAATGCTTTTTAATATCGTCGAGCAGGGGGTATTTCCCCCCCGCCCACTTCAGAAAAGCGCGATTCTTTTTCATGCTGCCTAACTAATTACACTTTCTCCGGCTGTGGAGAAATCGCTCCGACAGCATCCTGCGCTTAAGACTACTCGCGGCATTACTTCAGGTCAGCTTGTACCTGGTGCAGCGGTTTTGCCCATGGATTTTTCGCCTGAACATCCGCAGGGAGCGTGGCGACAGCACGTTTCGCTTCATCTTTCGAAGCGTAGATGCCGCTGACCAGCACATACCACGGTTGACCGTTGCGAGTCGTCTCATAGACAACATATTTTTCCAGCTTCTCTTTCTTCGCCCAGTTGTTCAGGTTGTTGTAGTTAGAGGAGCTGCTGAGCTGCAACGTATAGTTGCCAGAAGGCGCAGACTTCATCGAGCCAACATCGCCAGCGGTTTTGCTGCCAGCCGCTGCGGTCGCTGCGGTCGCTGCAGGCGCAGTGGCCGCCGGGGCGGAGGTAGTGGCGGCAGGCGCAGTAGCCGTTGGCGCGGTTGTTGCAGCCGGTTTAGTCTGCGCAGTGGCGACAGGCTTGCTGGCGGTAGCCGCCGGCGCGCTCTCTACGTGTTTAGGTTTGGTTTCAACCGGCGCTTTGGCGGTAGCCTGCGGCTTGCTTTGCGGTTTCGGTTCAATCACCACCTGTTTACGCTCAGCAGGACGCGGCGTGGCGGCCGTCTGGCGTTCGGTCGTTTGACGCGGCGCGGCGCCATTACGCATCGGCGCAACGGTCGCAGGTTCGGTCGGTAAGGTGGAGTTAGCAACGGCGCTATCCAGTTGACCCTGCTGCTGAGTCAGCGCGTTATTCAGGTCGCCCTGAACTTCCACACGCTGCTGGCCCTGCGGCTCGGAGGCGGGTTGACCCTGAGTCGGATTGGAGGCGATCGGCGGCAGAGAAACGTCCTGCGGCTGTTGCTGGTTGGTGTTGCCCGCAGTTTGATCGGCCGGCTGCGCGGCATTGTTGTTCTGGTCAGCGGTCATGCTTTGATCGCCTGACAGGTTAACGCTCTTCTCACCAGAAGCGGATTCATTGGAAGAAGATGGCGATTTCAGCGCCGAACCCACGCCGACAATCAGCAGCAGGAGTACCAGCACCCCGACGCCCATCATGACATACTGGCGGGAAGCCGGCTTAGCAGGGGCCTTTTTGCGTTTACGCGGGCGACGTTCAACCTGCTGCTCTTCTTCTACTTCTTCTTCGGACTCGAGGTCCTCTTCGTACTCTTCTTCATCGCGTTCACGACGGGCTTTGTTCGCGCGCGTCGGACGGCCTTCATCGGCCTCAAGATCGAGATCGTCGAAATTGATCTGCGGATCGGCGTCACGCTCGGAAGACTGACGGGAACGACCAGCACGACGATCGTTGCGATCGGCTTTCATATCGTCTTCTGGTTTGAAATCATCCATTTAACACCCCACTAAAAGGCTTATGCTCACGATTATTGCATGTTGCCCGAAATGATAACGCCGCGCGGACGCGGCTAGACCTTCTTATTGTTGCGCCTGCTGAGTATCAGCAATCGCGCCAAGAACTACATCGTGCGACACTCCGCCGCGGACCTCGCTCTTTCCTATAGCGAGCGGTAATACCAGGCGCATTTCGCCTGCCAGTACCTTTTTATCACGCATCATGTGAGGCAAATACGCTTCTGCAGACATTTCCTGCGGCCCGCGTACCGGCAACCCTGCTCGTTGCAACAGCGCAATCATACGCTGCGTATCCTGCGCGCTAAACTGCCCTAAACGCTCGGACGTATGCGCCGCCATGACCATTCCGGCCGCCACAGCTTCGCCATGTAGCCAGTTACCGTAGCCCATTTCAGCTTCGATAGCATGGCCAAATGTATGTCCCAGATTCAGTAAAGCACGTAACCCGGTTTCGCGCTCGTCGGCAGCGACAACTTCGGCTTTTAGCTCACAACAACGGCGAATACAGTACGCCATCGCCGATTCATCCAGCGCCATCAGCGCATCGATGTTGTCTTCAAGCCAGCAGAAGAACTCGCCGTCAAGAATAATGCCGTACTTAATGACCTCAGCCAGGCCGGAGGAGAGCTCGCGCTTCGGCAAGGTTTTGAGGCAATTAAGGTCGACGACCACGGAAACCGGCTGCCAGAAGGCGCCAATCATATTTTTACCGAGGGGATGGTTTACGGCCGTTTTGCCGCCAACCGAAGAGTCCACCTGCGAAAGCAGCGTGGTGGGAACTTGAATAAAACGTACGCCGCGCTGATAGCTCGCAGCGGCAAAACCGGTTAAATCGCCAACCACGCCGCCGCCGAGCGCCACGAGTGTGGTGTCGCGGCCATGTGGTTTTTGCAACAGCGCGGTAAATACCGTATCCATCACCGCCAGGCTTTTATATTGCTCGCCATCCGGCAGGATCACGCTGTCGACGTTGACACCCGCTTGCTCCAGTACGGAGCGAACGGTATCAAGATAAAGCGGCGCCAGCGTTTCATTGGTGACCAGCATGACCTGGTCGCCTGATTTCAGTGGCAGAAAAGAAGCTGGATCGTTAAACAAACCAGCCGCGATGGTAATCGGGTAACTACGTTCCCCGAGAGTTACAGTCAGCTTCTCCATAACGCGACGTCCACCTCAGTTGCTTTACTCTGACGCACTTTATTAAGCCAGAATCAGTTGCTTTCCAGCATATGAATAATCTGGTTTGCAACGACTTTCGCACTTTGATCGTCGGTGCGGATAGTCACATCGGCGATCTCTTCATACAGTGGATTACGTTCATCTGCCAACGCTTCAAGAACTTCACGTGGCGGCGCATCTACTTGTAATAAAGGACGCTTTTTATCGCGCTGCGTACGAGCAAGTTGTTTTTCGATCGTTGTTTCCAGGTAGACCACCACGCCGCGGGCGGAGAGACGGTTACGCGTTTCACGGGATTTTACTGAGCCGCCGCCAGTGGCGAGTACGATTCCCTGTTTTTCCGTCAACTCATTGATGATTTTTTCTTCACGATCGCGGAAGCCTTCTTCGCCTTCGACATCGAAGACCCAGCCGACGTCTGCGCCAGTGCGTTTCTCAATCTCTTGATCAGAATCGTAAAATTCCATGTTGAGCTGTTGGGCTAACTGGCGCCCAATAGTGCTTTTGCCGGCACCCATAGGCCCAACCAGAAAGATATTGCGTTTCTCTGCCATTTTTTCGGTACTACTAAGACTATTCGTTAATGATAAACCCGCTTCGCAGACACCCAGCGCAGCAGGACATGAACTGAAACCTCATATGCAATAGAGCGAGAGTCAGACTAAAAATTATCTCAATACTCCGGCTGGTTTGGCAACAGAATAAAATCACCGGACATAAAGGGAGGATTGATGTCGTACCCGACTCTCAAATCGGTACCCCTTGTATGCTAAATCCGTCCCCGCGTCAAACACCTGAAACGTGTTTAGCATGAAAAACCCGCTTAATGTACTGCCAGAATCCGCGGCGTGATGAAGACAACCAGTTCACGTCGTTCATTATCTTTACCATCATGGCGAAACAGCTGCCCGAGTATGGGGATTTCGCCAAGCAACGGCACACTGTCGCGCGCCGACTTATTCTTCTGTGAAAAAATACCGCCCAGCGCCAGGGTCTCGCCGCTTTTCACCTCGACTAAGGTTTCAATCTCTTGCTTATCAATTGCCAGCGCTTCGCCGTTTTCCTGCTGCAGAACCTGGCCTGGCGTATTTTCGCTAATGCGCAGCTTCAGGCGCACGCGATCCTGCTGTAGCACCGTCGGCGTCACTTCCATCCCCAGGACCGCCTCTTTAAACTCGACCGAGGTGGCGCCGCTTTCTCCGCTGGAGACCTGATAGGGGATTTCGCTGCCCTGTTTGATACTAGCGGGTTGCATATGCGACGCCAGCAGGCGCGGACTGGCGATGATGTCCACCTGCTGCTTTTGCTCCAGCGCGGAAAGCTCCAGCTCCAATAACCGCCCGTTAATCCGGCCGATATTAAAGCCGCCGCGGGTGGTTGCGTCTGACACCGCCAGATTGCTGCTCAGGTTGGTCATTTTCCCCATCCCCGGCGTGCTGCTGGCCTCCGCCAGGCTCCACTTCACGCCAAGCTCGCGCAGGCTGGTCGCGCTCATTGACACAATATGCGCCGCCAGCTCCACCTGCCCGACCGGCAGATCCATCTCTTCAGCCCACGCCTTCAGCGCCGGCAGATGACGATCGTCGTCGCGGATTAACAGACGATTAGTTCGCCGATCGACGGTCATCGTGCCGCGGGCGCTCAACAGCTTGCTCCCGGATTTCGCCAGTTCGTCTGCGTCGGCATAGCGCAGCGGGATACTGTGGTTGCGTAATGGCAGATTCTGCCAGCGTTTAGCCTGCTCGGCTTCCAGCTGCGCTCGTTTTGCTTGCTGCCACGCCTGTGTATGGATGTACAACACCGTGCCCTGCCGGGCCATTGTCAGCCCGGCGCTATCGAGAACCGACTGGAGCGCCTGTCGCCAGGGAACGCTGTTTAAGTGAAGCGACAGCGTACCGCTGACTTCCGGCGCCACGATTACATTAAGATTTTGCATTTCCGCCAGGCTTTGCAGTACCTGAACCACCGGTACATCATCAACCACCAACGACACCGGCGGTTCTTTTTTCGCCGCCGCGGCCAGCAGCGGCAGCAGCAGAAGTAGCAGCAGGCTTATCCTTCGCATCAGGTTGGCTTCCCTTTCGTGACCAGACCCAGCGTGCGGGTTCGCACCCGGCGCTGGCCTCCAGAGTTAATGTTTCTGCCGTTAGCTGTCGAATTCGCCAACCGCCAGGCAAAATATCGTTGCTTCGTACACGCCGCCACTGACCGGTGCGCTCCTGAATAAGGCCCAGCCACAGCGCCGGACGGCCAGTGCCGCCGCCGTATCGCCACTGTGTCAGCTGCGTGGTCTGGCAGCGATCCTCGACCGGTAAAAAAGGATCCCGCGCCCCTGCCAGCAGCGGGCAAAACAACAGCAGCAAGTATCCTTTATGGTTCATCGTCCTTCTCCAGCTGTAGCGACAACTGCAACGCCCCTTTTTCGATATTCAATGAAAAAGCGCCAGGGTATACCCCGCAGTCGGCAAGCCAGGCAAACAGCGGCGGCACCGCCTGCCAGTCAACCACAGCAAGCATCTCGCCGCCGCGCCCTCGCGGTTGCCAGGCCTGTAACAAGATACCGGCCACGGGTGGTTCCAGCGGTGAAAAACGCCGGGCCGTCCAATCATCAACCACGCGTTGCTGCAGCGTGGCGCGCAGCGGCAATACTCGCCGCCATTGCGTCTGTAGGGGCGGCGGCGCAGGCTGCGAAGCGCTGACAGCAGCAAGCGAAAACGCCAGATACATTGCCGCAGCCAACACTGCGCCGCAGAGTAACGCTAACGGCCATCCGCTCAGCGCCAGCAGGCGTTCAATCGCTAACCGCATCGGTAGTTTCTCCAGCAAGGAAAAAGCTGAATGACCAGCGCCCCTGTGCATCACGTCGCGTCGCCCCTGGCGTAACCGATTGAAAGCCCTCCAGCTTGCCAAGCGCTTGTTCCAGCGCCGCCACCGCCTTGAGGTTCAACGCCAGACCGTAAAGAGTGATGCCCTGCGGCTGATAGTCCAGCCCGGTCAGCCACAGCCGCTCCGGTAATAGTGCGGCCAGCGATAACAGTCGCGGCTGCCAGGCACGCGTCGCCGCCCGCCGCTGCGCTCGCCGTGCCTGCCGCTCACCGCGCTGTATTTCCTCGCGCATCTCCCGCTCGCGTTGTAACAACGCGGAATAAAGCAGATGGTCGGCCTGGGTGCGCATTACCTGCTGCGCCACGTCTATCTGACGTAACGTGCGCGTCGCTATCGTCAGGGCGATAATGCTTAGCGCCATCGCCGCCACCAGCAGCCCGCCCATACGCAAGCTTTGCCGCCGTCGCGTCTCGCGCCACGGCAGAAGATTAATCTGCTGCGCCATAGTTATTTACCCCCCAGCGCCAAACCAAGCGCGATAGCAAAACGATCGCCGCATGCGGGTAGCGGCGGCTGCAGGCGGTGGAGCACGCTCCAGCAATCAAAGCTATTTTCCGCCAACGGCAGGCTGCTACAGAGCTGGAACTGTTCATCATTGAGGCGCGAGGTTAAGTGCGAGAAAGAGGGGGCTTCAGCGCATGGACAATAGCCCCAGCGCTCCTGGGTCGCCCATAACCACTGCGCGTCCCCCTGCCAGACCAGGCCCTGAGCAGCGCCAGTAAGCCAGGGGAAAAAAGAAGTGAGAGCAGCCGCATCCGGCACGATCGCCGTCAGGCGCAGCTTCAGCCGCCGCGCCAGTTGACGCAGGCTGTCGATATCCAAACGCTGAGCCGCCGTCGCCTGCCAGCCGTCGTTAGCCGCGCGGGCGGCGTAATCGATACACAGCGAAGAGGCAGGCATTTCCAGCTGACGCGCCATCGTGCCCGTTATCCATGTCGCTCTTTCGCTTTCACGTAGCGACACCTGTGGCGCAGGCAACTGCTTTTGCAGCGTACGGCTGGCAGGAAGCGCAATGCACACCTGATGTTGTAGCGGCAGCTCGCGGCGCCAATCACGTAACCGCTTCACCGCCTCATTAAGGTCAATGATGCTGCCCTGCACCACCAGGCCGGGCGGCAGCGGAATTCGCCACCAGCGACGCAACGCCCAGCGCCCGCGTTCGTACAACAGCGCCACGATGGCGACGCTATCCTGTTGAATGTGAATTCCTATACGCCAATTTCTGAAAGTCATGCTTAGATCTCCTTATCCGCGATTGCGATTCAAGGAGCAGCCTGGATATACCATGTGGCGAAATGGAGGCTTTTAGCGTCGATCGACACGCCGTCCGGAAGGCATAGCGCCAGCAAGCCGCCCCGTGGGGGTATATCAATGCTCCTGGCTTGCCTTTATACTACCGCGCGTTTGTTTATAAACTGCCCAAATAAAACTAAATGGGAATTCTCCGGTGAAGTTCGTAAAGTATCTTTTTATCCTTGCAGTTTGTTGCGTTCTGCTGGGAGCAGGCTCGATTTATGGCCTCTACAAATTTATAGAGCCGCAACTCCCCGATGTCGCGACCTTAAAGGATGTGCGTCTGCAGATCCCGATGCAGGTCTATAGCGCGGACGGCGAGCTCATTGCGCAATATGGCGAAAAGCGCCGCATCCCCGTCACTCTGCAGCAGATGCCGCCGGAGCTGATAAAAGCGTTTATCGCGACTGAAGATAGCCGCTTCTATGAGCATCATGGCGTCGATCCGGTGGGGATTTTCCGCGCCGCGAGCGTAGCGATGTTCTCAGGCCATGCCTCGCAGGGCGCCAGTACTATTACTCAGCAGCTCGCGCGTAACTTTTTCCTCAGCCCGGAGAAAACAATAACGCGTAAGATCAAAGAGGTTTTCCTCGCGATCCGCATCGAGCAGCTGCTGAATAAAGACGAAATTCTCGATCTTTACCTCAATAAAATTTACCTCGGCTACCGCGCCTATGGCGTCGGCGCCGCCGCGCAGGTTTACTTCGGTAAAACGGTCGATCAGCTGACGCTGAGCGAAATAGCGGTTATCGCCGGTCTGCCGAAAGCGCCTTCCACCTTTAACCCGCTCTATTCGCTGGACCGCGCGACCGCGCGTCGCAACGTGGTGCTGTCGCGAATGTTAAGCGAAGGCTATATCACCCAGGCACAGTTCGATCAGGCGCGCAGCGAGGCGATTGACGCCAGCTACCATACGCCGGAAATCGCCTTCTCCGCCCCGTATCTGAGCGAGATGGTGCGTCAGGAGATGGTCAACCGCTACGGCGAGCAGGCCTACGAAGACGGCTATCGCGTCTACACCACCATCACGCGTAAAAACCAACAGGCCGCCCAGCAGTCGGTGCGTAAAAACGTGCTCGATTACGACATGCGCCACGGCTACCGCGGCCCGGCCAACGTGCTGTGGAAAGTTGGCGAGACCCCGTGGGATAACAAAAAAATCCTCGATACGCTGAAAAAACTGCCGGGCGTCGGCCCGCTGGCGCCGGCGGTAGTGACCTCCGCGAATCCGCAGGAAGCAGTCGCGTTGCTGGGCAACGGCACGTCGGTGGCGTTAACGATGGATGGCGTCCGCTGGGCGCGTCGCTACGTTTCCGATACGCAACAAGGCTCGACGCCGCGCAAAGTGACCGACGTCATTCAGACCGGGCAGCAGATTTGGGTGCGCAAAGAGGGCGACAAATGGTGGCTGTCGCAGGTGCCGGAAGTGAACTCCGCGCTGGTATCTATCAACCCGCAAAATGGCGCGATTATCGCTCTGGTCGGCGGCTTTGACTTCAATCAGAGTAAGTTCAACCGCGCTACCCAGGCGCTGCGTCAGGTTGGCTCCAATATCAAGCCATTCCTTTATACTGCGGCGATGGACAAAGGCTTAACCCTCGCCAGTATGCTTAACGATGTGCCGATCTCCCGCTGGGATGCCGGCGCGGGCTCCGACTGGCGGCCGAAAAACTCGCCGCCGCAGTACGCCGGCCCTATTCGTCTGCGTCAGGGATTAGGCCAGTCGAAGAACGTGGTGATGGTGCGCGCAATGCGCGCAATGGGCGTCGATTATGCGGCAGAGTATCTGCAGCGTTTCGGCTTCCCGGCGCAGAACATCGTCCATACCGAATCACTGGCGCTGGGTTCCGCTTCCTTTACTCCGCTACAGGTCGCCCGCGGCTACTCGGTAATGGCTAACGGCGGCTTCCTGATTAACCCGTACTTCATTAGCAAGATCGAGAACGACCAGGGCGGCGTGCTGTTTGAAGAGCGGCCTAAGGTCGCCTGTCCGCAGTGTAATTCGCCGGTGATCTACGGCGATACGCCGAAATCCAACGTGCTGGAAAACCAGGATGTTGAAGAGGTCGCCACCTCTCAGGAGCCGCAAAACGGCGACGTTCCGCCGCAGCCGCAGCTTGAGCAGGCTAATCAGTCGCTGGTCGCGCAAAGCGGCGCGCCGGAGTATGCCCCGCATGTTATTAACACGCCGCTGGCCTTCCTGATTAAGAGCGCGCTGAATACCAATATTTTCGGCGAACCGGGCTGGATGGGCACCGGCTGGCGTGCGGGCCGCGATCTGCAGCGTCATGATATCGGCGGCAAAACCGGTACCACCAACAGCTCAAAAGACGCATGGTTCTCCGGCTACGGCCCGGGCGTCGTGACGTCGGTGTGGATTGGTTTCGATGACCACCGCCGCGATTTGGGCCGTACCACCGCTTCCGGCGCGATTAAAGATCAGATTTCGGGTTATGAAGGCGGCGCTAAAAGCGCCCAACCGGCCTGGGATGACTTTATGAAACGGGTGCTGGAAGGCGTGCCGGAAGAGCCGTTAACGCCGCCGCCGGGTATTGTGACGGTGAATATCGACCGTAGCACAGGTCAACTGGCTAACGGCGGCAACAGCCGCGCCGAGTACTTCATCGAGGGCACGCAGCCAACCCATCAGGCGGTGCGCGAAGTTGGCACCACCATTACCGATAGCGGTGGCGAAACCCACGAGTTGTTCTAATAAAAAAAGCGCCTGCAGGCGCTTTTTTTATGTCCGGATGAGACGCTTATAACTACAAACGCCCCTGCGCCTGTAGCCATTCACGCACCAGAAACAGCGCGCTGACGTTACGCGCTTCATTGAAGTCTTCTTCTTCCAGTAGCGACATCAGCTGCGACAGCGGCCAGCGCACCTGCGGCAGCGGTTCCGGCTCATCGCCCGGCAGCGATTCCGGATAGAGATCTTCCGCCACCATAATGTTCATTTTGCTGGAGAAATAAGATGGCGCCATGCTGAGCTTCTTCAGGAAGGTCAATTGACGGGCGCCGAAACCCACCTCTTCTTTCAGCTCGCGGTTGGCGGCTTCCATGGCCGTCTCGCCGGGGTCGATAAGCCCTTTGGAGAAACCCAATTCGTAGGATTCGGTACCGACCGCATATTCGCGGATTAAAATAATGTGGTCGTCAACAATCGGCACAATCATTACGGCTTCACGCGCGGTGGGCCGCATGCGTTCATAAACGCGACGCACGCCGTTGCTGAACTCCAGGTCCACGCTTTCAACATTAAAAAGACGCGAACGCGCTACCGTTTCAACGTTGAGAATGGTGGGTTTTTGTAATGATTTGCTCATTGTCATCGGTCTATGCTGTGATTACAGAAGTCATTGTGCGATACGCAGCACGGTTTCGGCAATCCAAATTGCCACTAATTTACATAGTTGCAACGTTTTGCTTGCAATGCAAAGATTCATAAAGATAAAAAAGTCAATAGGTTGAATTTGTTTTGAGAATTTACCGATTCCTGAGTTTTCCCGTTTTTGATAAGCTTACATGCTGCTGCATTGCACAATAAAATTTCCTGCATTAGACAACATGTGCCGATAAACAATTAAAATTACTATGACGATGGGATGGGCATGGGCACCTTTCTGACCTTTTTCACAGCTCTGCTACTCTGTGTCTTGCTTATCGGGTGGTGGTATCGATCTCATGCCAGACGTCGTCGCCTCCCCTTACTGCAAGCCTTTAGCGACGCGACGACCCGCAAGCTTTCTGATGATGAACGCCAGGCGGTCGAAAAGTATCTCGATGGCCTCAGCCAGTCGCAACAGGTACCGGCAACCGGCGCCAGCGTCGCGCCTGTCGCCCTGAAACTGAATGAGCAGAGCGACACCGTTTATACCGTCACCCGCGCCGTCACCCGCTATGGCATTTCGTCTGATGAGCCCAACAAATGGCGATACTTCCTCGACTCGGTGGAGGTTCACCTGCCGCCGTTCTGGGAACAGCATATCAACGACGAAAACAGCGTCTCGCTGATCCCAACCGACAGCCTGCCGCTGGTGATTGTTCTCAACGACCACACCTTGCGCGACTATCCGCAGGAAGCCCGCGGCTACGCGCTTGAACGCGCATCAGCTACCCAGGCGTCGATTCGCGGTGAGGAGAGCGAGCAGGTCGAGCTGCTGAACATCCGCCAGGAAACTCAGGAAGAGCATGCCCTCAGCCGTCCTGACAGCCTGCGCGAAGGGATCATGATCGTCGCAGCCTTCCTGCTGTTCTATTGCTGCCTAATCTCCCCTGACGTCTTTGCGCCGTGGCTGCTCGGCGGCGGCGTACTGTTGTTGGCTGCGGGCTTATGGGGCATCTATGCGCCGCCGCTGGCCGGTTCGCTACGCGAGATCCACTGCCTGCGCGGAATGCCGAAACGCTGGGGGCTGTTTGGCGAGAACGACCAGGAACACGTCAATAATATTTCGCTGGGGATTATCGACCTTATCTATCCGCGCCACTGGCAACCATGGATCGCCCAGGACCTGGGGCAGCAAACCGATATTGATATTTATCTTAACCGCCATGTGGTTCGCCAGGGGCGCTTCCTGTCGCTGCACGATGAAGTGAAAAACTTCCCGCTGCAGTACTGGCTACGCAGCGCGATTATCGCCGCCGGCGCGCTGCTGGTCGTCATCATGCTGTGGATTAGCGTCCCGCTGAATATGCCCTTTAAATTCACGCTCTCCTGGCTTAAGGGGGCGCAGACCATCGAAGCCACCACCGTCGGCCAGCTTGAGAAGGCGAAAGTGCGTATTGGCGACACGCTGCAATTAAAAGGTACCGGGATGTGCAACATCCGTACGCCGGGCGCCTGGAGCGCGAAAGAAGCCTCGCCGTTTACGCCGTTCGATTGTTCGCAGATCATCTGGAACGACGCGCCTCCCCTGCCGCTGCCGGAGTCCGATATCGTCGGTAAGGCCACGGCGCTGGTCCAGGCGGTACAGCGCCAGTTGCATCCTGACCCGGACGACGATTCGCACGTTAGCCCGGCATTACGTTCGGCAATTCAGAAATCAGGAATGGTGCTGCTGGATGACTTCGGCGATATCGTGCTGAAAACCAACGAGCTCTGCTCGGCGAAAGATGACTGCGTGCGTCTGAAGAACGCGCTGGTCAACCTTGGCAATACCCGCAACTGGGAAGCGCTAACCAAACGCGCCACCGCCGGTAAGCTCGATGGAGTGAACGTGTTGCTGCGCCCGGTGAGCGCCGAATCGCTGGAGAATCTGGTGACGACCTCCACCGCGCCGTTTGTGATGCGTGAAACCTCCCGCGCGGCGCAGGCGCTAAATAGCCCGGCCCCTGGCGGATTCCTGATCGCCAGCGATGAAGGCAGCGAACTGGTCAATCAGCCGTGGCCGGCTATCAGCCTGTACGATTATCCCGCCCACGAGCAGTGGGGCGAGCTGCAGCGTCTGGCGGGCATGTTGATGCACACGCCATTCCATGCGGAGGGGATTGTCACCAATCTTTATACCGACGCCAATGGCACCCAGCATATCAACCTGCACCGCATTCCCGATCGCAGCGGGCTGTGGCGCTATCTTGGCACCACTCTGCTGCTGCTGGCGATGCTTGGCTGTATGTCGTGGCACGGCGTGCAGGCGATCCGCCGCTATCAGCGCCAGCGCCAGCGCATGGAAGAAATTCAAAAATATTATGAAAGCTGCCTGAATCCGGTTCTCATCCCTTCCCCAGATCATCAAGATTAATTCCTGCGCGACAGGGTGTGATACCCTGTCGCGCATTTCCCCCTCGCTGGAGACTCACCATGCAAATCAATATCGCGTGGCAGGAGGTTGATACCGTTCTGCTGGATATGGATGGCACGCTGCTCGACCTCGCCTTCGACAACTACTTCTGGCAAAAACTGGTCCCGGAAACCTGGGGCGCCGCGCGCGGACTCAACCTGCAGGAAGCCAAAGCGGCAATGCACCAGGAGTATCACGCCGTGCAGCATACGCTAAACTGGTACTGTCTTGATTACTGGAGCGAGCGACTGGGTTTGGATATTTGTGCGATGACCAGCGAACAGGGGCCGCGGGCAAAACTGCGGGAAGATACCGTGCCATTCCTTGATGCGCTGCGGGCCAGCGGCAAGCGCCGCATCCTGCTGACCAACGCGCACCCGCATAATCTGGCGGTGAAGCTCAAGCACACCGGTCTGGACGCGCACCTTGATTTATTACTTTCCACCCACACATTTGGTTATCCGAAAGAGGATCAGCGCCTGTGGCGCGCGGTGGCGGAAGAAACCGGCCTTGATGCGCGCAAAACGCTGTTTGTCGATGACAGCGAGGCTATCCTGGACGCGGCGGCGCAGTTCGGCATTCGTTATTGCCTGGGCGTCACCAATCCGGATTCCGGCCTGGCGGAAAAACAGTATGCCCGCCATCCTGGCGTGAACGATTACCGGCGGCTGATCCCTTCCCTGACTCCGGAGGAGAGGCCATGAAAGATAAGCCCGCAGAAAGCGTCAGGCTGGACAAATGGCTTTGGGCAGCCCGCTTTTATAAAACCCGCGCCATTGCGCGCGAGATGGTTGAAGGCGGCAAGGTGCACTACAACGGACAACGTAGTAAGCCGAGCAAAATCGTCGAGCTGAATGCCACCCTGACCCTGCGCCAGGGCAACGACGAGCGCACCGTTATCGTCAAAAGCGTTACCGAACAGCGCAGGCCAGCCAGCGAAGCCGTCATGCTTTATGAAGAGACGGCAGAGAGTATCGAGAAACGCGAAAAAGTGGCGCTGGCGCGTAAGCTGAATGCGCTCACGATGCCGCACCCAGACAGACGTCCGGACAAAAAAGAGCGCCGCGACCTGATGAGATTTAAACACGGCGACAGCGAATAGCGCTGCCGCCAGCAAGAGAGATGATTATGACTCAACACGATCAATTACATCGTTATCTGTTTGAAAACTATGCCGTGCGCGGTGAACTGGTCACCGTATCGGACACGTTGGAACAGATCCTGGCCAACCATAGCTACCCGCAGCCGGTGAAAACCGTGCTGTCGGAGCTGCTGGTCGCCACCAGCCTGCTGACCGCCACGCTGAAGTTCGCCGGCGATATTACCGTTCAGCTGCAGGGCGACGGCCCGCTCTCGCTGGCGGTGATCAACGGCAATAACCAGCAGCAGCTGCGCGGCGTCGCTCGCGTTCAGGGCGAAATCCCGGAAGGCGCGGACCTGAAAACGCTGGTCGGCAACGGCTACCTGGTCATTACCATCTCTCCACAGGAAGGCGAGCGCTATCAGGGCGTTGTTGGCCTGGAAGGCGATACCCTGGCGGCATGCCTGGAAGATTACTTCCAGCGTTCCGAACAGCTGCCGACCCGACTGTTCATTCGTACCGGCGAGCACGACGGTAAAGCGGTAGCCGGCGGCATGCTGCTGCAGGTGATGCCGGCTCAGGACGCGCAGCTTAACGACTTCGAGCATCTGGCGACCCTGACCGAGACCATCAAGGCGGAAGAGCTGTTCACCCTGCCGGCGACCGATGTATTATGGCGCCTGTACCATGAGGAAGAGGTGACGGTATACGACCCGCAAGACGTCGAGTTCAAATGCACCTGTTCTCGCCAGCGCTGCGCCGATGCGCTGAAGACGCTGCCGGATGAAGAAGTCGACAGCATCCTCGCCGACGAAGGCGAAATTGATATGCATTGCGACTACTGCGGCAATCATTACCTGTTCAACGCGATGGATATCGCCGAGATCCGCAATAACGCCTCGCCGGCGGATCCGCAGGTACACTAATCGCCCCTCTCGCCGGGCGTTGCCGGGTTTTTCTAACCCGCCGCGCCTGGCGTCAACTATTTCGACCGCGTGTTGAATCGATTTTCACTGAAAGAGTTACGTAACTTTCTTTCAAGAAAGCGATTACATTCACATTTCAGCAGTTTTTTTAATTACTTTTTAACCATTCGGAAACATCTATCGCCACCTGCGGCCGTTTTCCTGAGATAATCACGCGCACTTCGTGACAGGAGTCACTGTGTTTTTCGTAAGAAAGGCGTTTGTCGAGATACGTAAATCTATGAGCCTGGTCGCGGTCTATTCCCTGAAAGAAACCCTACAATTTAAAGCAGTACATATTGGCTAAGGAGCAGTGACATGCGCGTTAATAGTTTAACCCCGCAGGATCTCAAGGCTTACGGTATCAATGACGTCCAGGAAATTGTCCACAACCCGAGCTTCGATACGCTGTATCAGGAAGAGCTCGACCCGAAACTGGAAGGTTATGAGCGTGGCGTATTAACCAATCTTGGCGCCATCGCCGTCGATACCGGCATTTTCACCGGCCGTTCGCCGAAAGATAAATATATCGTCCGTGACGATACCACTCGCGATACCGTGTGGTGGTCTGATAAAGGCAATGGCAAGAACGACAACAAGCCGCTCTCCCAGGAAACCTGGCAGCACCTGAAAGGCCTGGTGACTCACCAGCTGTCGGGCAAACGCCTGTTTATCGTCGACGCCTTCTGCGGCGCCAACGCCGACACCCGCCTCAGCGTGCGCTTTATTACTGAAGTCGCCTGGCAGGCACACTTTGTTAAGAACATGTTCATTCGCCCGAGCGAAGAAGAGCTGGCAGCCTTCGAGCCGGACTTTATCGTCATGAACGGCGCGAAGTGCACCAACCCGCAGTGGAAAGAGCAGGGTCTGAACTCCGAAAACTTCGTGGCTTTCAACCTGACCGAGCGCATCCAGCTCATCGGCGGCACCTGGTACGGCGGCGAAATGAAGAAAGGGATGTTCTCGATCATGAACTACCTGCTGCCGCTGCAGGGCATCGCTTCGATGCACTGCTCCGCTAACGTCGGCGAAAAAGGCGACGTCGCCGTGTTCTTCGGCCTCTCCGGCACCGGTAAAACCACCCTCTCCACCGACCCGAAACGCCGCCTGATTGGCGATGACGAGCACGGATGGGATGATGACGGCGTATTTAACTTCGAAGGCGGCTGCTACGCGAAGACCATTAAGCTGTCGGAAGCCAACGAGCCGGATATCTATCACGCGATCCGCCGCGATGCGCTGCTGGAAAACGTCGTGGTACTCGCTGACGGCACCATCGATTTTGATGACGGTTCGAAGACCGAGAACACCCGCGTCTCCTACCCGATCGACCATATCGAAAATATCGTTAAGCCGGTGTCGAAAGCCGGTCACGCCACCAAGGTTATCTTCCTGACCGCCGACGCCTTTGGCGTATTGCCGCCGGTTTCGCGCCTGACCGCTGACCAGACCCAGTACCACTTCCTGTCTGGCTTTACCGCCAAGCTGGCCGGTACCGAGCGCGGCGTCACCGAGCCGACCCCAACCTTCTCCGCCTGCTTCGGCGCCGCGTTCCTGTCGCTGCACCCGACGCAGTACGCTGAAGTGCTGGTAAAACGCATGCAGGCTTCCGGCGCCCAGGCTTACCTGGTCAACACCGGCTGGAACGGTACCGGCAAGCGTATCTCGATTAAAGATACCCGCGCGATTATCGACGCCATCCTCGACGGTTCGCTGGATAACGCCGAAACCTTCACCCTGCCAATGTTCAACCTGCAGATCCCAACCGAGCTGCCGGGCGTCGATACCCATATCCTCGACCCGCGTAATACCTACGGTTCTCCGGAGCAGTGGCAGGAGAAAGCCGATCAGCTGGCGAAACTGTTTATTGAGAACTTCGAGAAGTATACCGATACCCCGGCCGGCGCTGCGCTGGTTGCGGCCGGTCCGAAGCGTTAATCAGGTCGCAGAGACAACAAAGCCGGGCGATGCCCGGCTTTTTTATATTTCAACTCTCTTTCGCAGGCTTCGCCGGCGACAGCGCGCGATGCACCGGAATCGGTAGCCAGGCGCGGATCAGCAGGCCGCCGCGTTCGCTGGTGCCAATCTCCAGGCGACCGTTATGATTGTCGATAATACGTTGCACTATCGCTAGCCCCAGCCCGGTGCCGCTGGTGCTACGGGCGCTATCGCCGCGCACAAACGGTTGGAACAGATGTTCGCGCTGTTCCGGTTTAATCCCCGGGCCGTCATCTTCCACCTGGAACCAGGCACGGCTGGCTTCGCTGCCGCTGCTGACTTTAATCCAGCCCTTACCGTAACGTGCTGCGTTCACCACCATATTGGCTAACGCGCGTTTGATCGACAGCGGATGCAGACGCAGCGGAATTTCTCCGGCCTGCAGATCGGTGGCGATTTCCCGCTCGTAGCCACTTTCGGCGGCGATGACTTCGCCTAACACGGCGTTGAGATCCGCAAGCTCCATCGGCATCTCCTGGCCGGTGCGCAGGTAATCAATAAACTGCTCGATGATGGCGTTGCACTCTTCGATATCTTTATTGATCGACTCGGCGAGATAGCCGTCCTGCTCGCCCATCATCTCCGTCGCCAGCCGGATCCGCGTCAGCGGCGTGCGCAAATCGTGGCTGACCCCAGCCATCAGCAGCGTACGGTCGTCCGCCAGCTGTTTGACCCCGGCGGCCATATGGTTGAAGGCGCGGGTCACCGAACGCACTTCCGACGCGCCGTATTCGCGTAGCGGCGGCGGAATAATCCCACGCCCGACCTGCAACGCGGCGTGCTCCAGATCGACCAATGGTCGGTTCTGGATACGGATGAATAGCCACGCGCCGCCAATGGCCAGCAGCATTATCGCCAGCGTATAACGGAATAGCGGCGAGAAATCGCCCTGATGGATTTCAGTCAGCGGCACCCGCACCCAGATATTCGGCGAAAGCCAGGTCTTCAGCCACACCACTGGCGAGCTTTTGTTGACCTCAACCCGCACTTCGGTCGGCCCGCCAAGCTGGTGCGCCATCTGCTGGCTTAAGAATTCATAATGCTGCGCCCAGCGCAGGCCTGCGTCTTCCGCCGCCTCATTGGAATAGAGCGAAATCCCCAGCTCGCGGTAAATTTCGCGGCGAAACGCCGGCGGTACCACCAGTTGGGTGCCGTCTTCCAGCTGCAGTTTATCGGTCATCAGCATACGGACTTCGTATGCCAGCACCTTATTAAACTGCTGCAGGCTCGGCAGGATCGCGAAATTCAGCACCACCAGATAAGTCGTCACCAGGCTGACGAACAGCAGGGTGACGATCAGTAACAGGGTGCGGGCAAATGAGCTTCGCGGCGAAAAACGCACGCGCTTCATGCCTTAGAACCGTCCGGCACGAAGACGTAGCCCAGGCCCCAAACGGTCTGGATGTAGCGCGGGTGCGCCGGATCCTCTTCCACCATGCGGCGCAAGCGGGAGATTTGTACGTCGATAGAACGCTCCATCGCCGAGTACTCGCGGCCGCGGGCAAGGTTCATCAGCTTATCGCGGGACAGCGGTTCACGCGGATGGCTCACCAGCGCTTTTAATACCGCGAACTCACCGCTGGTGAGCGGCATCGGCTCATCTTCACGGAACATCTCGCGGGTGCCGAGGTTCAGTTTAAATTTGCCAAAAGCGATCACCGCTTCTTCTTGCGATGGCGCGCCCGGCAGCTCGTTCGCCTGGCGGCGCAGCACGGCGCGGATACGGGCCAGCAGTTCGCGCGGGTTAAACGGTTTAGGAATGTAGTCATCGGCGCCGATTTCCAGCCCCACGATACGGTCGACTTCTTCCCCTTTCGCCGTCACCATAATGATCGGCATCGGGTTGCTCTGGCTACGCAGACGGCGGCAGATAGATAAACCATCTTCGCCCGGCAGCATCAGATCCAGCACCATCAGGTGGAAGGATTCACGGGTCAGCAGGCGATCCATCTGTTCGGCGTTCGCCACGCTACGAACCTGGAAGCCCTGCTCGGTCAGATAACGTTCCAGCAGCGCGCGCAGGCGCATATCGTCATCCACAACCAGAATCTTATAATTCTCTTGCATTGTTTGTACTCCCAAAGGTTCACTGCAATCGTTAGTGCGTATTCTTAAAAACCCACGCTAATACGACCAGCCAAATCTGGTATATATTCTAGTCGAAATTGTTACAAAGCATATTAAACAGCAATTTATACCCGTCATTCTTCAAATTGCACGTGCGTTGGCTGCGTGCGCTCACCCCAGTCACATAGTTATCTATGCTCCTGGGGATTCACACACTTGCCGCCTTCCTGCAACTCGAATTATTTAGGGTAAACCCGTCATTCTGAGCAAAATTTACCACCGGCGCGACAAAAAAGAAAAAGGCGGAGGGTCTCCTCCGCCTTTTTAGCTAATTTTACCGTTTACGCGCGTCGTTGGCTCATGCCGTACCACAGCACCACCAGGAAACATAGCAGCGGCAACCCATAGGCCAGCGCGGTGCTGTAGCGGTCGGCCAACGCCCCCATGAAGTAAGGCATAATCGCCCCGCCGACGATGGCCATAATCATAAATGAGCTGGCGCGTTTGGTATGGCTGCCCATGTTTTTAACGCCCAGCGCAAAAATGGTCGGGAACATAATCGACATAAAAAAGAAGACCGCAATGAGTGCCACCACCGACACGCCGTCAATGCTCATCATCACCAAACCGCAGAGCACGATATTGACCAGCGAGTAAACCATCAGCAGCGTCGCCGCCTGCACCCGCCCCATCAGCCAGGTACTGAAGAAACGACCGACCATAAAGCTAATCATCGCAATCGACAGCAGATAGGAAGCGTGCTGGTTTGTCACGCCATGCCAGTGCTCGGTCGCATAGTTGATAAAGAACGCCCCCACGCCGACCTGCGCGGCAACGTAAAAGAACTGGGCGATGACCCCGCCGGTAAAGTGGCGATGCTGCCACAGCCCCTGCGCCGCTTCTTGCTGACTGCCCTCATCCTCGCGAATATCCGGCATCGGCGTGCGGCGGAACAGCAGCGCGATAGCCAGCACCAGTACGGCGATAGCGACATAGGTGATTTTTACCGAGCTCTGGTCGCCGGTATTGCTCTGAGTGGCTGAAAAGAACAGCGTGCCGCCGATCAGCGGGCCAATAAACTGCCCCAGTCCGTTAAACGACTGCGCCAGATTCAACCGCCGCTCGGCGCCTTTACTGTCGCCAAGTACCGTCGCATAAGGGTTCGCCGCGGTCTCAAGGCAGCCTAATCCGCAGGCAATCACAAACAGTGCGAAGAGGAACAGCGCAAAGCTATTCACGCTCGCCGCCGGCACAAACAGCAGCGCGCCAAGCGCATACAGGCACAAACCGACCAGGATCCCCGCTTTATAACCGCGTTTATCCATAAAATAGCCGGCGGGCAGCGCCACCAGGAAGTAGGCGCCAAAATAAGCCGCCTGCAGTAAACCGGACTGCGCTTTGGTGACGTGCAGAGTCTCCTGAAAATGTTTATTGAGAACATCGAGCAGGCCGTAAGAGAGCCCCCACATAAAGAACAGGCTGGTGACCAGCATAAATGCCCAGCGCAGATTAGGGGTCGCCCCGGCGCGGGCCGCCAGCGGCTCCGCCGTTTTATTCACTAGCATGGTGAGATCCTCAGTAGAGTACAGAGTTGTTTTATTGATCCTGCAAAGAGAATATGCGCTCCATCGACACCCATTTTTCGCCTACCGGCGTCCAGGGGGTGGGAACCTGGTATTGCCACATCAGCGCTTCCCAACGCTGAATGACCGGGTGGTTCAGGCTGTGTTGAGCAAAGCGTTCGTCATCGAAATCCCCGGCGACCTCCATCACCATAAACAGCCGCGTGCCAAGCCGGTAAATCTCCATATCCAGCACGCCATGGTCGCGTAGATGCCCGGCGACTTCCGGCCAGATACGTTCATGCAGACGCTGGTATTCGGCAATTTTCTCCGCCGAATCGACTAAATCCAGCGCCTGACACAGCCGCCGCGCGGCGCTCATGACAGCGCCCTGTCGAGATGCAAATACCCGCCGTCCACCGACAGCCACTGCCCGGTAGTGTGCGACGCGCGCGAGGAGATAAGAAACACCACGGTATTGGCGATCTCTTCCGGCGTGGTCATGCGTTTGCCCAGCGGAATGCGTTGGTTAATCGCCGCCATCTGCCGCTGTGGATCGGGGAAGGTATTTATCCAGCGCTGGTACTGCGGCGTCAGCACTTCCGCCGGTACCACCGCGTTAACCCGCACGCCGCTCTCGCGCAGCGATACCGCCCATTCACGGGTTAATGCCAGCACTGCCCCTTTCGCCGCGGTATAGCCGCTGGTGCCGCCCTGGCCGCTGAGCGCGGTTTTCGAGGCAATATTGACGATAGCGCCCCGCGCCGCCTCCAGCGCCTCGCGGCACAGGTGGGCCATCTGGTAGTAGTGGATCAGGTTTTTCTCAAGCGATCCGAGAAACGCCTCACGCCCGGCCTCAAGCCCTACGCCATCGTTCACTCCAGCGTTATTCACCAGCGCATCAATGCGGCCAAAGCGCGCCAGCACCTGGCCTACCGCCGCGGCACATTCAGCCTCCTGGCACAGGTCGGCGATAATCAGCTCACTTTGCGGCGCGATTTGCTTCAGCCCATCCATAAACCCCTGCTCTGGCTGGGCATTAGTGACGATGACCGGCACCGCGCCCTCTTCCGCCAGCAGTCGCGTCACGGCCGCGCCGATCCCCGAGCCGCCGCCGGTGACGATAACCACTTTGTCTTTAAGAAATAGATCCACGCTTCGCCTCCGTTAAACCATAAACCCGACAGGCAGTGCCGCCCCAGATAGCTGACCGCTGCGTTTCCGTCAGCGGGGCCAGCGCCGTTTCGCATAGCTGGTAAACCTGGTGGTACTCCGCCGCCAGCAGGCATACCGGCCAGTCGGAACCAAACATCAGCCGCTGCGGGCCAAACAACTCCAGCGCGGCGTCGAAGAAAGGCAGCAGTTGCTGCTCGGTCCAGCATCCGCGCCCGGCTTCGGTCACCAGGCCGGAAAGTTTGCCCACCACATGCGGTAATGCGGCCAGCGGCCTCGCCTGTTCGGCCCAGTGGGCCGCGCCGCGCGCGATATCCGGCTTGCCGAAATGGTCGAGTACCAGCCAGTGATCATCGTGGCGGGCGGCAAAGCGTGCCGCCGCCGCGAGATGATGATGGGTAACCAGTAGATCCCAGCTATAGCCGCGTTGCTGTAGTCGCCGCATGCCGCGGGAGACCGCCTCGCGCTCAAGCCACGCTGCCGGGTCGGCTTCATCCTGCACCTGATGGCGCAACCCGCACAGCTGGTCGCGCCACTGCGTCAGCTTGTCCTCGAGATCCGCGGCGGTAATATCCAGCCAGCCCACCACGCCGCATACGCCAACCGCCTGAGAAACCTGCGCCACCAGCCAGGCGGTTTCGTTTTCGTCATGACGCGCCTGCACCACCACCGCGCCATCGAGCCGGTGCTGTGCCAGCAGCGGCTGGAGCTGCGGGGGGTAAAAATCCCGGCGCAGTTGCGGCATGTCGTCATCAATCCACGGGTAATCCTGTGGCTGATAGCGCCAGTAGTGGTGGTGGGCATCAATGCGCAACATGCGCTTCTCCACGGTAGCGGTACTGCTCGATAGAAGCCTGATGCATTTCAATCGAGTAGCCCGGCGCCTGCGGCGGCATATAAGCTGCGCCGCGGATTTCGCAAGGGTGCAGGAAGTGCTCGTGCAGATGGTCGACAAACTCGATCACCCGCCCTTCATGGGTACCGGCGATGCACAGGTAGTCAATCATCGACAGGTGCTGGACGTATTCGCACAGTCCGACGCCGCCGGCGTGCGGGCAAACCGGCAGGTTGTACTTCGCCGCCATCAGCATCACCGCCAGCACTTCGTTGACGCCGCCTAACCGGCAGGCATCGATCTGCACCACGTCAATCGCGCCGCGCATAATGAACTGTTTGAACATAATCCGGTTCTGGCACATCTCGCCGGTGGCGACCTTCACCGCGCCGATGTTCTCGCGGATCTTGCGGTGGCCTTCGATATCATCCGGGCTGGTCGGCTCTTCGATAAACCACGGGTTGGCGAAGGCCAACGCTTTGACCCATGGAATGGCGGCGTCCACTTCCCATACCTGGTTGGCGTCAATCATCAGTTTCCGCTCGGGGCCAATCACTTCACGGGCAATGCGCACGCGGCGGATGTCATCTTCAATATCGCGCCCAACCTTCAGCTTGATATGCGAGAAACCGGCGTCCACCGCCTGCTGACAAAGACGACGCAGTTTGTCATCACCGTAACCCAGCCAGCCCGCTGACGTGGTGTAACACGGATAACCCTGCGCCTGTAGCTGTTCAAGCCGCTGGGCTTTACCCTCCTCACGGCTTTCCATCAGGCGCAGCGCCTCCTCCGGGGTAATGCAGTCGGTGATGTAGCGAAAATCAATGCAGCGCACCAGCTCGGCCGGGCTCATATCGGCAACCAGTCGCCAGACCGGTTTGCCTTCGGCCTTCGCCCACAGATCCCACACCGCATTGACCACCGCGCCGGTCGCCAGGTGAATCGCCCCTTTGTCCGGGCCAATCCAGCGCAGCTGGCTATCGCTGGTAAAGCGCCGCCAGAAGGCGCCCATATCGGCGGCGATCGTCTCGAGTTGCTCGCCGACGATTAAATGCTCCAGCGCCTGAATCGCCGCGCAGCAAATTTCGTTGCCGCGGCCAATGGTGAAGGTCAGCCCGTGACCGGTGAGCTGCGGATTGTCGGTTTCGAGGATCACGTAGGCGGCGGAGTAATCCGGGTCGAGATTCATCGCATCGGAGCCGTCCAACTGCTGCGAGGTGGGAAAGCGGATATCCTCTACCCGCAGGGCGGTAATTTGCGTCATTGTTTGTCCTCCACGGTCAGCTGCTGCTGTTCGCCCAACCCTTCAATGCCCAGACGGATAGTCTGGCCGGCGCGTAGATAGACCGGCTGCGGTTTCTGGCCCATACCCACCCCCGGCGGCGTGCCGGTAGAGATGACATCGCCCGGCTGCAGGCTCATAAAGCGGCTCAGGTAGCTGATGATATAGGGCACTTTGAAAATCATGGTGCGAGTGTTGCCGTCCTGATAGCGTTTGCCGTCAACCTCCAGCCACAGGTTAAGGGAGTTAGGGTCGGGTATTTCATCGGCGGTCACCAGCCAGGGGCCGGTCGGCCCGAACGTGTCGCAGCCTTTGCCTTTATCCCAGGTGCCGCCGCGCTCGATTTGATACTCACGTTCGGAGACGTCATTAATCACGCAGTAGCCAGCAACGTGCTGCATGGCGTCGCGCTCGTCGATATAGCGCCCGCCTTTACCAATCACCACCCCTAACTCGACTTCCCAGTCGGTCTTTTGCGAACCACGCGGGATAATCACGTTGTCGTTCGGCCCGACCACCGCGCTGGTCCACTTGCTGAATACCACCGGTTCCTGCGGAATATCGGCGCCGGTCTCTGCGGCGTGATCGGCATAGTTCAGGCCGATGCAGATAAATTTACCGATACCGCCAACGCAGGCGCCGATACGCGGATTGCCTTCAACCAGCGGCAGGCTGTAGAGATCCAGCTGGCGCAGACGCGCCAGACTCTCCGGCAGCAGCGCGTCGCCGCGCAGATCGGTCACATAGTTCGATAGGTCGCGCAGGCGGCCGTCGTTGTCGAGTACGCCCGGACGCTCGCTGCCGGGATTGCCAAAACGGAGTAATTTCATGCGTTTTCCTGATAGTGAAATAAAGCGCCGCGCGGTTAGTTGCTCCAGCCGCCGTCAATAATCTGTACCGTACCGGTGGTGTAGGCGCTGGCGTCGGAAGCCAGATACAGCGCCAGCTGGGCGATCTCTTCCGGCTTGCCAATGCGGCCAATAGGCTGGCGGGCGACAAACGCCTCATAAACCGCCTCTTCGCTCAACCCTTGTTCGCGAGCCTGCTCGGCAATACGTCCACGCAGCGAAGGTGAATCGACGGTGCCCGGACAAATCGCATTACAACGAATGCCCTGGGTGACGAAATCTGCGGCGACCGAGCGGGTCAGGCCAATGACCGCCGCTTTACTGGCGCTGTAGGCGAAGCGGTTTGGTACCCCTTTCACGCTGGAAGCCACCGATGACATGTTGATAATCGAGCCGCCGCCGCGGGCGATCATCGCCGGCAAAAAGGCGCGAATCGTGTGGAACATGGCGGTGACATTCAGATCGAGAGCGAACTGCCACTCCCGCTCGCTACATTCAAGAATGCTGCCGCTATGCACCACCCCGGCGCAGTTGAACAAGACATCCAGCGGGCCCAGCGTTTCCGCGGCGGCGGCAATGGCGTCGGCGCGGGTGACATCCAGCTGCAGCGGCTGTACGCCGGGGATATCGCTCAATCCGGCAATGTTGATATCGCTGGCAATCACTTCCGCGCCAGCGGCGGCAAATAGCCGCGCGCAGCTGTTGCCAATCCCCTGCCCTGCGGCGGTAATCAGAACGCGTTTTCCGGTTAGTTCCATTTCTCTCCCCTGGTCTAAAGGACTAATGGTCAGGCCATTGATGGTAGTCAAAGGCCTGACCTTTCGCATGACAAGTCAGGCATAACCCGCTATCGTGAAGCTCATATGTTGCAAAAACGGCCACAAACGGCACATTGGTTAACCAATTAATTACACTCGACTAACAAACACTCAAGTGTGCTGACCAATATTTGTGCGCTTTATCACTGTCTATCGCATGAGCAAAGGTGAAACATGCCGATTACCAGACTGGAAAACCCAAGGATTTACAGACAGATAGCAGACCAACTCAAGCGATTAATTGAGAACAACGAATTTCCGCCCGGCAGCCGTCTGCCGTCTGAGCGAGATTTAGCCCAGCAGTTGAACGTCAGCCGCGCATCGGTACGTGAAGCGCTGATTGCGCTGGAGGTGATTGGCCTGGTGGACGTGCGCGTCGGCAACGGGGTAATCGTCAAATCGCAGACGCCGCTCGTCGCCACCAAAGAGCCGGTGATGGCGCAGGCCGGTCGCGACCAGTGGACGGAGATCGACGACGAACTCAACATAGACCTCGATTTTAACGCCGAACTACCGCCATTTTCTCTGCTGCAGGCGCGTCTGTTAATAGAACCGGAAACCGCCGCGCTGGCGGCGCGCCATGCCAGCCCCGAGGAGCTGGCCGCTATCCGCGAGGCCTTTGAACAGAACTGTCGCGATAACCGTGCCGGTTCAACCACCCATCCCGGCGATCGCCTGTTCCATATCCGTATCGCTCAGGCCAGCGGTAACCCGGCGTACGCGTTTATCATCGGCCACCTACTCGGCCACCGTTACGGCAGTATGTTCCGCATGCTGCAGCGCCACTATACGCCGGACGATATGCCGCATCGCTCGGAACAAGAGCATCGCGCGATCCTTGAAGCCATTGAGGCCCACGACGTCCGTGCGGCAAAAAAAGCAATGAAAAATCATATTGATCAGGTGATTACCATTTTTACCCGCAGCCAGTAGCCGCGATTTCTTCGCCCACCGCTTTACCTTGCCGAAATGGCTGGTTAAGGTACGGCGGGACGAGATTATTTTGGATGAACCACAGATGAAAACGCCGCTGATCACCCGTGAAGGGTATGAAAAACTGAAGCAAGAGATGGATTACTTGTGGCGTACAGAGCGCCCGGAAGTCACCAAGAAAGTGACCTGGGCGGCGAGTCTTGGCGACCGCAGCGAAAACGCCGATTATCAGTACAATAAAAAGCGCCTGCGCGAAATTGACCGCCGGGTGCGTTATCTCACCAAGTGTCTGGAAAATCTCAAAATCGTCGATTATTCCCCGCAGCAGGAAGGCAAAGTGTTCTTCGGAGCGTGGGTGGAAATCGAGAACGACAATGGCGATACCAAGCGCTTTCGCATTGTCGGCTACGATGAAATCTTCGGCCGCAAAGACTATATCTCTATCGATTCGCCAATGGCTCGCGCCTTACTAAAGAAAGAGGTGGGCGACCTGGCTATCGTTAACACCCCGGCGGGCGAAGCCAGCTGGTACGTCAATGAAATTGAATACGTGAAATAGCGCCGGAACATTCCGAGAGAACCCGGTCGCGGCTGGCATTTTAGCCTGGCAGCCCGTATAACTATCCCCTGATTTTTGACCCTAATGATGAATAAAACCGATGATGAATGATTCGCTCTGCCGCATTATTGCGGGTGAACTTCAGGCCAGAGCCGAACAGGTAGAAGCTGCCGTTCGCCTGCTTGATGAAGGGAACACCGTGCCGTTTATTGCACGTTATCGTAAGGAAGTCACCGGCGGTCTGGATGACACGCAGCTGCGTAATCTGGAAACTCGCCTCGGGTATCTGCGCGAACTGGAAGACCGCCGCCAGGCGATCCTCAAATCGATCGGCGAACAGGGCAAGCTCAGCGAAGCGCTGGAAAAAGCCATCAACGCCACCCTCAGCAAAACCGAGCTCGAAGACCTCTACCTGCCGTACAAACCCAAACGCCGCACCCGCGGGCAAATCGCCATTGAAGCCGGCCTCGAACCGCTGGCCGATCTGCTGTGGAATGAGCCTTCCCACGATCCGGAAACCGAAGCGGCAAACTATATCGACGCCGATAAAGGCGTGGCGGATAGCAAAGCCGCTCTCGACGGCGCGCGCTATATCCTGATGGAACGCTTCGCGGAAGACGCCGCCCTGCTGGCGAAGGTGCGTGATTATCTGTGGAAAAACGCCCATCTGGTGGCCAGCGTCGTCAGCGGCAAGGAAGAAGAAGGCGCTAAATTCCGCGATTACTTCGACCACCATGAACCGATCGCTTCCGTGCCGTCACACCGCGCGCTGGCGATGTTCCGCGGGCGCAATGAAGGCGTGCTGCAGCTGTCGCTCAACGCCGACCCGCAGTTTGACGAGCCGCCGAAAGAGAGCCACTGCGAGCAGATCATTATCGATCATCTCGGCCTGCGCCTGAACAACGCCCCGGCGGACAGCTGGCGCAAAGGCGTCGTCAGCTGGACCTGGCGCATCAAGGTGCTGATGCACCTCGAAACCGAATTAATGGGCACCGTGCGCGAACGCGCGGAAGACGAAGCGATTAACGTATTCGCCCGTAACCTCCATGACCTGCTGATGGCCGCACCTGCCGGCCTGCGCGCCACCATGGGTCTCGACCCGGGCCTGCGTACCGGCGTCAAAGTGGCGGTAGTCGATGGCACCGGCAAACTGGTGGCCACCGATACCATCTACCCGCATACCGGACAGGCGGCTAAAGCCGCCGTCGTCGTGGCGGCGCTGTGCGAGAAACATAACGTTGAGCTGGTGGCTATCGGCAACGGTACCGCTTCCCGCGAGACCGAGCGTTTCTTCCTCGACGTGCAAAAACAGTTCCCGAAAGTAACCGCCCAGAAAGTGATCGTCAGCGAAGCCGGCGCATCGGTCTACTCGGCTTCCGAACTGGCGGCGCAGGAGTTCCCGGACCTCGACGTTTCCCTACGCGGCGCGGTCTCTATCGCCCGCCGTCTGCAGGATCCGCTGGCCGAGCTGGTGAAAATCGATCCGAAATCAATCGGCGTCGGTCAGTATCAGCATGACGTTAGTCAGACGCAGCTGGCGCGTAAGCTGGATGCGGTGGTGGAAGACTGCGTTAACGCCGTCGGCGTTGACCTTAACACCGCCTCGGTGGCGCTGTTAACCCGCGTTGCCGGCCTGACCCGCATGATGGCGCAGAATATCGTCGCCTGGCGCGACGAGAACGGCCAGTTCCATAACCGCCAGCAGTTGCTGAAGGTAAGCCGTCTGGGGCCGAAAGCCTTTGAGCAGTGCGCAGGCTTCCTGCGTATTAACCACGGCGATAACCCGCTGGACGCCTCAACCGTTCACCCGGAAGCCTACCCGGTGGTCGAGCGTATTCTGGCCGCAACCCAGCAGGCGCTGAAAGATCTGATGGGCAACAGCAGCGAGCTGCGCAACCTGAAAGCCTCTGATTTTACCGATGATAAGTTCGGCGTGCCGACGGTATCCGATATCATCAAAGAGCTGGAAAAACCGGGCCGCGATCCGCGCCCTGAGTTTAAAACCGCCCAGTTCGCCGACGGCGTTGAGACGATGAACGACCTGCTGCCGGGGATGATTCTGGAAGGCGCGGTCACCAACGTTACCAACTTTGGCGCCTTCGTCGATATCGGCGTGCACCAGGATGGCCTGGTCCATATCTCTTCGCTGTCGAATAAGTTCGTTGAAGACCCGCATACCGTGGTCAAAGCGGGCGATATCGTCAAAGTGAAGGTGATGGAAGTGGACCTGCCGCGTAAACGCATCGCGTTAACGATGCGCCTGGATGAACAACCGGGCGACAGCAACGCGCGCCGCGGCGGCGGCAACGATCGCCCGCAGGGTAACCGCCCGGCGGCAAAAGCGGCGAAGCCGCGCGGTCGCGATGCTCAGCCAGCCGGCAACAGCGCGATGATGGATGCGCTAGCCGCCGCGATGGGAAAAAAACGTTAATCCTTCCCTGCCCCTCTCTACGAGGGGCAATTTTCCGCTTTTTAATGCCTGAGCCTCGATTAATATATTCCAGTAACCTTTCAATAAGTTCGAAATTTATAAAGTTTCATTCTGTTAACTAATGAAACCTTTATTAAACATTAAGTGAAGAAATTAATTTTTCCCTTATTTTTGGCTACAGCGACGTTCTTGCGTCATATCAAAAAATAAGCAAATTCCCCGGAAAACCGCATTTATTATCCATGCCATGTATTGATGATACAAACCATTCTCATTATCATCGTTATCAGTTAAGTTTTATTCTTCTTCGTTGGCTATAGTCCCCAGCGCCGCTTTAATAGCCGCGCCTGGAAATTCTCTTTTCGGTTAGCGATAACAAGTAGGCCCTATGCAATTCACTCCTGATAGTGCGTGGAAAATCACCGGCTTTTCCCGCGATATTAGCCCGGCTTATCGGCAGAAACTGCTCTCCCTGGGAATGTTGCCCGGTTCTTCGTTTCATGTCGTGCGCGTGGCGCCGCTGGGCGATCCTATTCATATTGAGACCCGGCGCGTGAGCCTGGTATTACGTAAAAAAGACCTCGCGTTAATTGAACTGGAAGCGGTTGCGCAATAACACCTGACCCGGCACTAAGAGTCTGAAAAATGAAAAAATTAACCGTTGGTTTAATTGGTAATCCTAATTCCGGCAAAACAACGTTATTTAATCAGCTAACCGGCGCGCGCCAGCGGGTGGGTAACTGGGCGGGGGTCACCGTTGAGCGTAAAGAAGGCGCCTTCACCACCACCGACCACCAGGTTACTCTGGTTGACCTGCCGGGCACCTATTCGCTGACCACCATCTCCTCGCAGACGTCGCTCGATGAACAGATTGCCTGTCACTATATTCTCAGCGGCGATGCCGACCTGCTGATTAACGTCATCGACGCCTCGAACCTGGAACGTAACCTCTATCTGACTCTGCAATTGCTGGAGTTGGGTATTCCCTGCGTCGTCGCGCTAAACATGCTCGATATTGCCGAAAAACAGCAAATCCGCATCGACGTCGACGCGCTGGCGGCCCGCCTCGGCTGCCCGGTGATTCCGCTGGTCTCCACCCGCGGCCGCGGTATTGAAGCGCTGAAAATGGCGCTTGACCGCCATGAGCAAAATCAGCCGCTGGAACTGGTGCACTATCCGCAATCCCTGCAGCGCGAAGCCGATATGCTGGCGCAGGCGATGCCTGCTGATATGCCGCTGCGTCAGCGCCGCTGGCTGGGGCTGCAGATGCTGGAAGGCGATATTTATAGCCGCGCCTTTGCCGGCAACGCCGCCGACAAACTCGATCTGGCGCTGGCCAACCTGAGCGGCGAGATGGACGATCCGGCGCTCTATATCGCCGATGCCCGCTATCAAAGCATTGCCGCGGTATGCGATGCCGTCAGTAACACCCTGACCGCCGAGCCGAGCCGCTTCACCACGGCGATGGATAAAATTATCCTTAACCGCTTCCTCGGCTTACCGATCTTCCTGTTCGTGATGTACCTGATGTTCCTGCTGGCTATCAACATCGGCGGCGCCCTGCAGCCGATTTTCGACGCCGGTTCGGTGGCTATCTTCATTCACGGCATCCAGTGGCTGGGCTACACCCTGCACTTCCCGGACTGGCTGACCGTGTTCCTCGCGCAAGGGCTGGGCGGCGGTATCAATACCGTGCTGCCGCTGGTGCCGCAAATCGGCATGATGTACCTGTTCCTCTCTTTCCTTGAGGACTCCGGGTATATGGCGCGCGCGGCCTTCGTGATGGACCGCCTGATGCAGGCGTTAGGCCTGCCGGGGAAATCCTTCGTGCCGCTGATCGTCGGTTTCGGCTGTAACGTGCCTTCGGTAATGGGCGCCCGTACGCTGGATGCGCCGCGTGAACGGCTAATGACCATCATGATGGCGCCATTTATGTCCTGCGGCGCGCGACTGGCGATTTTCGCGGTCTTCGCCGCTGCCTTCTTCGGGCAGAACGGCGCGCTGGCGGTCTTCTCACTGTACGTGCTGGGCATCGTGATGGCGATCCTCACCGGCCTGATGCTCAAATACACCATTATGCGCGGCGAAGCCTCGCCGTTTGTGATGGAGCTGCCGGTGTATCACGTACCGCACATCAAGAGCCTGGTTATTCAAACCTGGCAGCGCCTGAAAGGCTTCGTCCTGCGCGCCGGTAAGGTGATTGTCATCGTCAGTATTTTCCTCAGCGCGCTGAACAGCTTCTCGCTCAGCGGCAAAGTGGTCGATAACATCAACGACTCGGCGCTGGCTTCGGTCAGCCGGGTGATTACCCCGGTGTTTAAGCCCATTGGCGTGCACGAAGATAACTGGCAGGCAACCGTCGGCCTGTTTACCGGCGCGATGGCGAAAGAAGTGGTGGTCGGTACGCTGAATACCCTCTACACCGCGGAAGATATCCAGAATGAAGAGTTTAACCCACAGGAGTTTAGCCTTGGCGACGAGCTGTTAGCCGCCGTCGATGAAACCTGGCAGGGACTGAAAGACACCTTTAGCCTGAGCGTGCTGGCGAACCCGATTGAAGCAAGCAAAGGCGATGGCGAAATGGAAACCGGCGCAATGGGCGTGATGGGCAGTAAATTCGGCAGCGCCGCCGCCGCGTACAGCTACCTGATCTTCGTCCTGCTCTATATTCCATGCATTTCCGTGATGGGGGCGATTGCCCGTGAGTCCAGCCGCGGTTGGATGATGTTCTCGGTGCTGTGGGGGTTGAATATCGCCTACTCGCTATCAACGCTGTACTACCAGACCGTGAGCTTTAGCCAGCACCCGCGCTACAGCCTGGTGTGTATTCTGGCGGTGATTCTGTTTAACGTCGTGGTCTTTGGCCTGCTGCGTCGGGCGCGGAGCCGGGTAGACGTTTCGCTGCTGGCGACGCGTAAAACCCCGACGTCTTGCTGCCAGAGTCCGGCCGGCGACTGCCACTAAGGAGCAATCATCATGGCATCGTTAATTGACGTTCGCGATATGCTGGCCCTGCAGGGGCGCATGGAAGCCGCACAGCTGAGCGCCCGCCTGCATACGCCGCGACCGCTGATCGACGCCATATTAAGCCGCCTGGAGGCGATGGGGAAAGTCGTCAGAAAGACCGAAGATGCCGATGGCTGCCTTTCCGGCAGCTGTAAAAGCTGCCCGGAAGGGAAAGCCTGCCTGCGGGAGTGGTGGTCTTTGCGCTGAATAAGACATCCCGGATGGCGGCGCGTTGCGCCGTATCCGGGCTACCCAACGACGTTGAGCAGGAGCCCTGCCAGGTTGCGCCTGGCAGGGAAAATCGGGCTTACTTATACACGTCGGCGTTCGCGTGAACCGTCTTCTCGTTCTTCTCGCCGGCAATCACCACGAAGTACTTACCACCCAACTCATCCGCTTTCTTCGACAGATCGCGCTTCGCGTCCATCGGCGACGTGGTACGGGAAGTCGTGATGCTACCGACCTTGGTCAGATTCATTTTCGCGACTTCATCTTTCTGGATCTCTTTCGCCGCGAACGCGCCAAAAGAGAGGGAGCCAATCACCAGAGATGCAACAATACCTGTAACAAGTTTCATAGCCTTTACTCTCCATAAGGTTGTTATTTTTAGTTTGCGGCGGCAAAAACGAAATAATCAACCGCCGCAACAACCTAAGTATTGCCCGATCCTGATGATTTACCACGCGGCGCTAAAAATAATTATTAAGCCGCTTTTTCAACGCGATCAGAGGCTCACAAAATGGCTGGGGATGTGAAATAAACGGCGCATGGGCCGCCTTTTCGAAAATGATAGACTCACTTTGCGGCCACAGCTCATCCAATAGCGGAACGATTTTACGCGGCACCAGCCCATCCAGACGACCATAGAGGCGCAAAAACGGCATGGTCAGCGCGGCGAGCGGTTGACGCAAATCGGCGGTTTTGAGAATCTCCAACCCGCCGTTGAGAACCTCAGCAGGCGGCATCGGCAGCGACAGAACGGTGCTTTTCAGCGCACGGGCGTCCTGGCGCGCGCTTTCGGTACCCATGGTTTGCAGGGCGAGAAAACGCTCGACGGTACGCTGGAAATCTTCACTAAGCTGCTGCTGGAAGCCGCTCAGCACTTCCGGTTTAATCCCCGGCCACGGGTCGCGCGCGCCAAAACACGGCGAAGAAGCGACGGTCACCAGCGCCTGCACGCGTTGCGGATGCTGCAGCGCCACCAGGCTCGCTACCAACCCGCCCAGGCTCCAGCCAAGCCAGATGGCCTGCTCCGGCGCTTTTGCAACGACCTGCTGCGCCATCTCTTCAAGCGTTAAGGCGCCAAAACCACCGCTGCGGCCATAACCCGGTAGATCCACCAGGTGCAGGGTAAAATGCGTAGCCAGTTCCGGCGTAATGCAATCCCACACGTTGGCATTCAGCCCCCATCCGTGCAGCAGCACAAGATGACAATTTCCTTCGCCCGTGGTTTGCCACCAGATGTCATTCATCAGTTACTGTTCTCTTTCCATCACTATGAGGGGAATTATGCTAACAGCACACAGCTTATGCTGGCTATGCCAAATGCCGCTGGCCATCGCTCACTGGGGGATTTGCTCGCGCTGCACCGCCTCGCTGCTCATCTCACAATCACTCTGCCCGCAGTGCGGTTTACCCGCATTGGCGCCCACCTTACCCTGTGGACGCTGCCTGCAAAAACCGCCGCCCTGGCAGCGGCTGGTGACGGTGAATAGCTATACCCCTGCGCTAAGCGGACTGGTGCATCAGTTAAAGTTCGGGCCTCGTCCGGAACTCGCCCCAGCGCTGGCGCGACTGCTTATTTTGCGCCTGCGCCTTAACCGCGGGCTGCCGCCAGTGGACCGGATTATCAGCGTGCCTCTTTGGCAACGCCGCCACTGGCGTCGGGGATTTAACCAAAGCGAGGCGCTATGCCGCCCGCTGGCGCGCTGGATGGGTTGCGCCTGGCGCGGCGATGCGTTGAAGCGAATCCGGCGTACCGCAACACAGCATCAGTTAAGCGCCAGATTACGTAAGCAGAACCTGAAAAATGCTTTCCAGGTTGAATTATCCGTTCGGGGCCACCATATCGCCATTGTGGATGATGTCGTCACAACCGGAAGCACCGTCGCCGAGATTTCCCGCCTGCTTTTGCGAAACGGCGCCGCGACGGTTCAGGTATGGTGTGTATGCCGTACCTTGTAGACCCCCGCTGATGGGCGTATTATAACCCAGTAAAATAGTCAACTATTAGGCCAACGCTATGATCCGTATTTCCGATGCTGCACAAGCGCACTTTGCCAAACTGCTGGCAAATCAGGAAGAAGGGACGCAAATTCGCGTATTTGTGATTAATCCCGGCACCCCAAACGCTGAGTGCGGCGTATCCTACTGCCCACCGGATGCGGTGGAAGACACCGACACGGCGCTGAAATTTGAACAGCTGACCGCGTATGTTGATGAACTCAGCGCGCCTTATCTGGAAGATGCTGAAATCGACTTCGTCACTGACCAACTCGGTTCCCAGCTGACGCTGAAAGCGCCGAACGCCAAAATGCGTAAGGTTTCCGACGATGCCCCGCTAATGGAGCGCGTGGAGTACCTGCTGCAGTCGCAGATCAACCCACAGCTGGCCGGTCACGGCGGTCGTGTCTCGCTGATGGAAATCACCGAAGACGGTCTGGCTATCCTGCAGTTCGGCGGTGGTTGCAACGGCTGCTCGATGGTCGACGTGACCCTGAAAGAAGGGATCGAAAAGCAGCTGCTGAACGAATTCCCGGAGCTGAAAGGCGTGCGCGACCTGACCGAACACCAGCGCGGCGAGCACTCCTACTACTAAGCTTCCGCCCTCTCGCCCGGCAACAACCGCTTGCCGGGTGACTTCTCCTTCCCGCATGTTACCGCACAACATTTCTGACTAGCCAGCACGGCAAAAACCCGGTAGAGAGTATGACTTAAGTCTCATATTTAAAATTTACCCGGTTCAGGGCATTCTCAAAGCTCACATGTTACCCGTATCATCCACGACAAGCACCACCGACAAAAAAATAGCCAGCTATCCTTTCTCTGGGTCAGGAATATGCCAGCTTTACGGTGCAAGACATCCTTGTTCCTCTGCGGAACGGATACTGTAGATGTTCAGACTTTAACGTTACCCATAACAAGTTAAGGCCAGGTAAATCATGCCATTAGTCATCGTAGCTATCGGGGTTGCCCTGTTATTGTTGCTGATGATCCGTTTCAAAATGAACGGCTTCATCGCTCTGGTTCTGGTGGCGCTCGCCGTCGGATTAATGCAGGGTATGCCTCTGGATAAAGTCATCGTATCCATCAAAAACGGCGTCGGGGGCACGCTCGGCAGCCTCGCACTGATCATGGGCTTCGGCGCTATGCTCGGTAAAATGCTGGCGGACTGCGGCGGCGCGCAGCGTATCGCAACCACCCTGATTGATAAATTCGGTAAAAAACATATTCAATGGGCCGTTGTACTGACCGGTTTCACCGTCGGTTTCGCCCTGTTCTATGAAGTCGGTTTCGTGCTGATGCTGCCGCTGGTCTTTACCATCGCCGCTTCCGCGCGTATCCCGCTGCTATACGTTGGCGTACCGATGGCCGCGGCGCTCTCCGTCACCCACGGTTTCCTGCCGCCGCACCCGGGCCCGACCGCTATCGCGACAATTTTCCACGCCGATATGGGCAAAACGCTGCTCTACGGTACGATTCTGGCTATCCCGACGGTTATTCTCGCCGGCCCGGTTTTCGCCCGTTTCCTGAAAGGTATTGATAAGCCGATCCCGGAAGGCCTGCACAATCCGAAAACCTTCACCGAAGAAGAGATGCCGGGCTTTGGCGTCAGCGTCTGGACCTCTCTGGTACCGGTGATCCTGATGGCGATGCGCGCCGTCGCCGAGATGGTTCTGCCGAAGGGCCACGCCTTCCTGCCCGTTGCCGAGTTCTTCGGCGACCCGGTGATGGCGACCCTGATTGCGGTGCTGATCGCGCTGTTCACTTTCGGCCTGAACCGCGGCCGTTCCATGGAGCAGATCAACGATACGCTGACCTCCTCTATTAAAATTATTGCCATGATGCTGTTGATCATCGGCGGCGGCGGCGCCTTTAAGCAGGTGCTGGTGGATAGCGGCATGGATAAGTACATCGCTTCTATCATGCACGAATCCAATATGTCACCGCTGTTTATGGCGTGGTCTATCGCCGCGGTGCTGCGTATTGCGCTGGGTTCAGCGACCGTTGCCGCTATCACCGCGGGTGGTATCGCCGCGCCGCTGATTGCCACCACCGGCGTTAGCCCGGAGCTGATGGTTATCGCCGTGGGTTCCGGTAGCGTTATCTTCTCGCACGTGAACGATCCAGGTTTCTGGCTGTTCAAAGAGTATTTCAACCTGACCATTGGCGAGACCATCAAGTCCTGGTCGGTACTGGAAACCATCATTTCCGTGTGCGGTCTGGTTGGTTGTCTGCTGCTGGGGATGGTGGTGTAACCCTCGTTCCCTGAGATAAAAAAGGCCGGGTGCGCATCATGCGCCCCGGCCTTTTTATTATTCGTTTCCCGGATGGCGGCGCAAAGCGCCTTATCCGGGCTACGGTCCTGGGGATGGTGGTGTAATCCTCGTTCCCTTTTTGTTCTTCGGCTCTCAACCGTAGCCCCGGTAAGCGCAGCGCCACCGGGGAATTCTCTCTGGATTAGCGGGCTTTGCGGCGCTTATCCAGATCTTTAATCAGCTTATTCACCTGCGCATCGGCAAACATCTGCTCGAGCGTCACGCTAAGCTTACGCCGCCAGTTGGGATACTCGGTACTGGTGCCCGGGATGTTGACCGGCGAAGCCATCTCCAGCCAATCTTCCGGCTGCAGCCCAAGCAGGGCGCTGTTGCTGTCGGCAATGTAGCGCTGCATCCCGCGATTAAGCGTTGAGGTCATCGCCATCAGCGAGGCTTTATGCCCGGCGCGCTTCGGCAAACAGCCGTGCCGATGCAGCGCATCCAGCAACCCCTGCTTTGCTTGCTCGCGATCGGCATATAAGCCGCGCAGCACCACTTCATCCGGATACAGACCCAGCGTCTTCCCGAGCGTCAAATCGCCGCTCTCCCAATAACCGCGCAGCGTCGGGAGATCGTGGGTCGTCGCGACCGCCATCGACTGCTGCGGATAAGCCTTCGGCGCGCGGAACGTTTTATCAGGGCCATTTTCGAAATAGAGCACTTTATACGAGTAAACGCCGCTTTTGCGCAGCTTGCCGACGATCTCGACCGGTACGGTTCCGAGGTCTTCGCCAATGACCATGCAGCGGTGCCGCTGGCTCTCCAGCGCCAGGATCGCCAGCAGGTCATCCACCGGATACTGCACATAGGCGCCATGGTCGGCAGTTTCGCCATACGGTATCCACCACAAGCGCAGCACCGACATCACGTGGTCAATACGCAATGCGCCGCAGTTTTGCATATTCGCCCGTAGCAGTTCGATAAACGGCTCGTAGGCGCGGGCAGCCATCACATGCGGATCCATCGGCGGCAGGCCCCAGTTTTGTCCCAGCGGGCCGAGGATGTCCGGCGGCGCGCCGACGGAAGCCCTGAGGCAATACAGCTCGCGATCGCACCACGTCTCCGATCCGCCTTCGGCGACGCCGACCGCCAGATCGCGATACAGGCCAATCGGCATCCCGTCCTGCTGGCTGGTGTGCCAACAGGCGGCGAACTGCGTATAAGCCAGCCACTGTAGCCACAGATAGAAGCTCACCTCATCGGCATGTTCCGCACAGAAAGTTTTCACCTGCGGGCTGCTCGTACTCTGATACGCCTCCGGCCATGCCGGCCAGCCCCAGCGCATCGGATCCTGCTGACTTTGCCACGCATGCAGCGCATCAAACGCCGCCTGCCAGTAGAGGCTTTCGCCCTCGCGTAGCACGAACTGGCGGAACTCCGCCATTTGCTCATCTTCACGCGTAGAAAACTCGGCCCACGCCAGACGCAGCGCGGTCAGCTTCAGCGCTGTGACGGCGGTATAGTCGACATCAGCGGTCTGCCGCGCGGCCTGCAGGGCCTGCTGGGTTTCCGCAAGCTGCCACCATGCCTGCGCGGCAGGGCTACGCTGGAAATCTTCCACCGCGTTGACGTCGATATAGATGACGTTAAGCCAGCGGCGCGAGGACGGACTGTACGGGCTGGCGCTCTCCGGGTTCGCCGGATAGAGCGCGTGAATCGGGTTGAGGCCGATAAACGCGCCGCCGCGACGGGCGATTTCCGGCAGCATGGCGCGTAGATCGCCGAAGTCGCCGATGCCCCAGTTGTTCTCAGAACGCAGGGTGTAGAGCTGGACGCAGGCGCCCCATAGCTTTTTGCCCTCTTTGAGCGCCAGCGGTTCGTAGCAGCGCGCCGGGGCGACGATCGCCCGGCAATGCCAGCGTTCGCCGTCCCGCGTGAGGGTTAGGGTGTGATAGCCCGTCGGCAATCTCCCCGGCAGGGTGAGCGTTTCGCCGCCGCGCGTCTCACCCTGATACTGCTTACCTTCTTCGGTCGTCAGCAGCCAGTGAAACGCGCCACTTCCCGCTACCGGCAACTGCATTTTTTTACCGTGGGTAAAAACCTTGACGCTGGGCAGCGGTTCTACTGCCGCTTTCGCGGCAGTAGACGTACGATGCATAGCATCCAGCAAACGTTGTTTGGTGGCCGCCGCGATCGACTGCGGCTGCCCGTGCGCATTGATATAGCTGGGGCTGATCCCCGCCGCCAGCGCGGCGTTATCAAGGCGTTTATTCTCCATAGGCCTGTCCTTAGCGTTTTGCCTGCCAGATACGTTGCTGATAATCACGAATAGAACGGTCGGAGCTGAACATGCCGCAGCGCGCGGTGTTGAGGATCGCCGCACGGGTCCAGGCTTCCTGGTCGCGATACAGTTCGTCTACCTGCTTCTGCGCCGCGACGTAAGCGCTAAAGTCAGCCAGCACCAGGTAAGGATCGCCGCCTTGCAGCAGGCTATGCAGCATCTGATCAAAGGCGTGTTTGTCGCCGCCGCTATATTTACCGCTTTCCAGCTCTTTCAGCACCGCGTCCAGCAGCTTGTCTTTCTTACGCCATTTCAGCGGATCGTAGCCTTTCGCCTTCAGAGCCTTAACTTCTTCCACGGTATGGCCGAAGATAAAGATATTGTCCTCGCCAACCTGCTCGGCGATCTCAACGTTGGCGCCATCAAGGGTGCCGACGGTCAATGCGCCATTCAGCGCCAGCTTCATGTTGCCGGTACCGGAGGCCTCTTTACCCGCCGTGGAAATCTGCTCGGAGACGTCCGCCGCCGGGATCAGCATTTCCGCCGCCGATACGCAGTAATCCGGCAGGAAGACCACTTTCAGCTTATCGCCCGCCAGCGGATCGTTGTTGATCGCCTCGGCCACCTTGTTGATCGCCAGAATAATATTCTTCGCCAGGTAGTAGCCCGGCGCGGCTTTGGCGCCAAACAGGAAGACGCGCGGTACGCGGTCGGCCTGCGGGTTTTCGCGGATCTCTTTATACTGCGCCAGAATGTTCAGCAGGTTGAGGTGCTGGCGTTTGTATTCGTGCAGGCGCTTAATCTGGATATCGAAAATCGCCTGTGGGTTGATGTCGATACCGGTACGCCGCTTCACGAACTCAGCGAGACGCACTTTATTCGCCTGCTTAATGTCGCGATAAACCTGACGGAATTTGGCATCGTCAGCGTATTTCTCCAGCTTGATCAGCTGGTCGAGATCGTTGGCCCACTCTTTCTTCAGCGTCTTATCAAGCAGGGCAGCCAGCGCCGGATTACACTGTTTAATCCAGCGACGCGGCGTAATGCCGTTGGTCACGTTATGGAATTTGTTCGGCCACAGCTGGTGATATTCCGGGAACAGATCCTTAACCACCAGATCGGAGTGCAGCGCCGCGACGCCGTTCACCGCAAAGCCGCTCACCACGCACATGTTGGCCATGCGAACCTGTTTGTCATGCACCACCGCCAGCTTCGCCCACACCTGCTTATCGCCCGGCCAGGTTTTCTCCACCAGCAGTTTAAATCTGTCGTTAATCTCTTTGATTATCTGCATATGGCGCGGCAGCAGCGCCTTGACCAGCTTCTCATCCCAGCACTCCAGCGCTTCTGGCATCAGCGTATGGTTGGTATAAGCGAAGGTTTTGCTGGTGATGGCCCACGCATCGTCCCAGCTCATCTGGTGCTCATCAATCAGCACGCGCAGCAGCTCCGGGATGGCGATGGTCGGATGGGTGTCGTTCAACTGGATCACTTCATAATCCGCCAGCTCATGCAGCTTGCGGCCAGCCAGATGGTGGCGACGCAAAATATCCGCCACCGAGCAGGCGCACTGGAAGTACTGCTGCATCAGGCGCAGTTTTTTCCCCGCCAGGTGGTTGTCATTCGGATACAGCACCTTGGTCAATTTTTCCGCGTCGATACCTTGTTGCTCCGCGCGCAGGAAATCGCCGTCGTTGAATTTGGTCAGGTTGAACGGATGGGCATGCTTGGCCTGCCACAGGCGCAACGGCTGCGCGACGTTATTGCGATAGCCAAGCACCGGCAGATCCCAGGCTTCGCCGGTAATCACGAAAGCCGGTTGCCATTCGCCGCTTTTGCTAACTTTACCGCCGATGCCCACCTGTACATCCAGCGCTTCGTTGTGGCGGAACCACGGATAGCTGCCGCGTCCCCAGTCGTCCGGCGCTTCCATCTGCTGACCGTCGGCAAAGGACTGACGGAACAGGCCGTACTGATAGTTCAGGCCGTAACCGGTCGCCGACTGGCCGACGGTGGCCATAGAATCCAGGAAGCAGGCCGCCAGACGGCCCAGGCCGCCGTTGCCCAGCGCCGGATCGGTCTCTTCTTCCAGCAGGTCGGTCAGCTGGATGTCGTACGCCTTCAGCGTCTCGCTCACCCCTTCATACCAGCCCAGGTTGAGCAGGTTATTACCGGTCAAGCGACCGATCAGGAACTCCATCGAAATGTAGTTAACGTGGCGCTGTCCTTTAACGGCTTCCGCCGCCGGTTGCGCCGCCAAAAGCTCCGCCAGCGCGCCGCTGACCGCACGCCACCACTGGCGTTGGGTCATCTCTGCGGCTGACGATAAACCGAAACGCTGCCACTGACGCGTCAGTGCAGCCTGAAACTGAGCCTGGTTAAAAGAAGTCTGTGACATAAGAAATCCTGGTCCTTTACTAAAACGTTAGCCTTAGTGTGCCGACCTCCCGAGGCCGCTGCCTCCTCCCGAGGGGGATTAGACAGGGAGGAGTAGCGGGGATGAGCGAAAATTGTGATCGCGGCCACTTTAACGTTAGCTCGTCGTCGGGAATTCGCCGCCCTATTGCGCGTGTAGAACAATAATTTCGCCAGCGCAACGAACGGCAAATTTGTTACAGCGCAATTCATAGCGCAAAGCCAAATTCGCTCGTGCCATTATCGTGAAATAAAAAATAAACTACTGACAGAATAAAAAGATGCCATGACAAAAATACGTGAAATAGATTAACCCTAAGAATCCACTGACGATAATTTAATAAAAACAATCAACTACGAAAAACACTGTGTAAAGTAATTTCGTCCCGGACGAAACCGTCGTAAACCGAGGCATGGCGCGTACTGGTACCGGTTTAAAGCTAATTAAAAACCGAAGCGAGAAATTGTGACCGAGAGCAAATTCAAGAGCATCAATTTTGGACATAACTTGCAATAACTTTCATTATCGCCGACCTTAGGAGTCATTAATTACGAAGCGCAAAAAAAATCCCCATCCCTTTCTTGCACAGCGAAAAAGTGAACTATGTTGATTCCGTCAAAATTAAGTCGTCCATCCCGTCTTGAACACACTGTGGTTCGCGAACGGTTGCTGGCGAAACTTTCCGGCGCGAACAATTATCGTCTCGCGTTGGTGACCAGCCCGGCAGGTTACGGCAAAACCACGCTCGTTTCGCAGTGGGCATCGGGTAAGCATGACCTTGGCTGGTTTTCGCTCGATGAAGGCGATAATCAACAAGAGCGCTTCGCCAGCTATCTGATTGCGGCGATTCAACAGGCGACAGGCGGCCACTGCGCCGCCAGCGAAGCCATGGTGCAAAAGCGCCAGTACGCCAGCCTGCCGTCGCTGTTTGCGCAGCTGTTTATAGAGCTTGCCGACTGGCAGCGCCCGCTGTACCTGGTCATTGATGACTATCACCTGATCACCAATCCGGTGATCCACGATGCCATGCGCTTCTTCTTGCGCCATCAGCCAGAGACCATGACGCTGGTAGTGCTGTCGCGCAACCTGCCGCAGTTGGGGATCGCCAATCTGCGGGTGCGCGAGCAGTTACTGGAAATCGGCAGCCAACAGTTGGCTTTTACTCATCAGGAGGCGAAACAGTTCTTTGACTGCCGCCTCGCCTCCCCCATTGAAGCCGATGACAGCAGTCGCCTGTGCGATGACGTCGCCGGCTGGGCCACCGCCCTGCAGCTCATCGCCCTCTCCGCCCGGCAGAAAAACACCTCAGCCCAGCACTCCGCCCGTCGTCTCGCCGGGATTAACGCCAGCCACCTTTCCGACTATCTGGTCGATGAAGTGCTGGATAACGTCGATGCCCGTACCCGCAGCTTCTTGTTAAAAAGCTCGCTGCTGCGCTCGATGAATGACGCGCTTATCGTCCGCGTCACCGGCGAAGAGAACGGCCAGATGCAACTGGAAGAGATCGAACGTCAGGGGCTGTTCCTGCACCGGATGGATGACTCCGGCGAGTGGTTCCGCTATCACCCGCTATTCGGCAACTTCCTGCGCCAGCGCTGTCAGTGGGAAATGGCCACCGAGCTACCGGAAATTCACCGCGCCGCCGCCGAAGCGTGGATGGCGCAGGGGTTCCCCACCGAAGCCATCCATCATGCGCTTGCCGCCGGCGATGCCGCCATGCTGCGCGATATTTTGCTCAACCACGCCTGGGGCATGTTCAACCATAGCGAGCTAGGATTGCTGGAACAATCGCTGGCGGCGCTGCCGTGGTCGAACCTGCTGGAAAATCCGCGGCTGATCCTGCTGCAGGCCTGGCTGATGCAGAGCCAGCATCGCTATAGCGAAGTGAATACCCTGCTGGCCCGCGCCGAGCAGGAGATGGATGTCGAAATGGACACCGCGATGCACGGCGATTTCAACGCCCTGCGCGCGCAGGTCGCTATCAACGCCGGCGATCAGGACGAAGCCGAGCGCCTGGCAATGGTGGCCCTGGATGAGCTGCCGCTGGCGAGCTATTACAGCCGCATCGTCGCCACTTCCGTCCACGGCGAAGTGCTGCACTGCAAAGGCCACCTGAGTAAATCGCTGGCGGTGATGCAGCAAACAGAACAGATGGCTCGCCGGCATGACGTCTGGCACTACGCCCTGTGGAGCATGATTCAGCAGAGCGAAATTCTGTTTGCCCAGGGCTTCCTGCAGGCGGCATGGGAGATTCAGGATAAAGCTTTCCAGCTTATCCGCGATCAGCATCTTGAACAGCTGCCGATGCATGAGTTCCTGTTGCGCATCCGCGCGCAGCTGCTATGGGCGTGGGCGCGTCTTGATGAAGCTGAAGAAAGCGCCCGCAGCGGCATCGCGGTGCTGGCAAACTACCAGCCGCAGCAGCAGCTGCAATGCCTGGCGTTAATGGTGCAGTGCTCGCTGGCGCGCGGCGATCTCGACAACGCCCGCAGCTTATTAAACCGTCTCGAAAATCTACTGGGCAACGGCCATTATCATAGCGATTGGGTCTCCAACGCCGATAAAGTGCGGGTGATCTACTGGCAGATGACCGGTGATAAAACCGCAGCGGCCAACTGGCTGCGCCAGACGCCGAAACCTGAATTCGCCAATAACCACTTCCTGCAAAGCCAGTGGCGCAACATTGCCCGCGCGCAGATCCTGCTCGGTGATTTTGATTCCGCCGAAATGGTGCTGGAAGAGTTAAATGAAAACGCCCGCTCGCTGCGGCTGATGAGCGATATCAACCGTAACCTGCTGCTGTTGAACCAGCTGTACTGGCAGGCGGACCGCAAGGGCGAGGCGCAAAAAGTGTTAATGGAAGCCTTAACCCTGGCTAACCGCACCGGCTTTATCAACCACTTCGTGATTGAAGGCGAAGCCATGGCCCAGCAGCTGCGCCAGCTGATTCAACTGAATACGCTGCCGGAGCTGGAACAGCACCGCGCGCAGCGCATCCTGCGCGATATTAACCAGCATCATCGACATAAATTCGCCCACTTCGACGAGAGCTTCGTCGAACGGCTGCTGAACCACCCGGAAGTGCCGGAGCTTATCCGCACCAGTCCGCTGACCCAGCGCGAATGGCAGGTGTTAGGGCTTATCTATTCCGGTTACAGCAACGAGCAGATCGCCGGCGAACTGGATGTTGCGGCCACCACGATTAAAACGCATATTCGCAATCTGTATCAGAAACTGGGCGTCGCGCACCGCCAGGATGCCGTTCAGCATGCCCAGCGGTTGCTCAAAATGATGGGATACGGGGTATAACGCTGTTTAGCACAGCTCCAGCTGCAGGTTGTTGTCTTTAATCACCTTCAGCACGCCTGCGGGCGGCATGATATCGGTATAAACCGCATCGACCATACTAATGCTGCCCATGTTCACCATCGCATTACGCCCAAACTTCGAGTGATCCACCACCAGCATCACGTGGCGCGAGTTTTCGATAATCGCCCGCTTGGTGCGCACTTCATGGTAATCAAACTCCAGCAGCGAACCGTCGCTATCAATACCGCTTATACCAAGAATGCCGAAGTCGAGACGGAACTGGGAGATAAAATCGAGCGTCGCTTCGCCGATGATCCCGCCATCGCGGCTGCGCAGCTCGCCGCCGGCGAGGATAATGCGAAAATCGTCTTTCACCATCAGCGTATTCGCGACGTTGAGATTGTTGGTCACAATCCGCAGGTCATTATGATCGAGCAACGCGTGGGCCACCGCTTCCGGCGTTGTGCCGATATCGATAAACAGGGTTGCGCCGTCGGGTATTTCGCTCGCCACTTTCCGCGCGATACGCTCTTTTTCCGCCGTCTGGGTTGCTTTCCTGTCGTGCCACGAGGTGTTGACCGAGCTGGAAGGCATCGCCGCGCCGCCGTGGTGGCGCAGGATCATTTTTTGTTCCGCTAAATCATTCAGATCGCGACGGATAGTCTGCGGGCTGACGGCAAACTGCTCCACCAGCTCTTCGGTACTGACGTATCCCTGTTTTTTTACCAGCTCGATAATCGCGTCATGACGTTGTGTTTGTTTCATGAAATATCCCTGGGAATCTCTACGTTCGTTTTCGCACATTTAGCGTATCGACAAACGCCATCGCCAGCCCGACTGCCAGGCCCGCCACGTGCGCGCCATTGGCGATCGACATGCCGAAAACATCAAACCATCCAGCCACTAACCACACTAAAGAGAAGAGGATCAGACCACGCTGCAGATAAATACCGCTCTGCGGGTCGCGCTCGCCGCGCAGCCAGACATAGCCCATTAACGCATAGACTACCCCCGACAAACCGCCGAACCACGGGCCGCTAAACTGATGCTGGACGAATCCGCTCAGCAGAGCGCTGATAATGGTAATCACCACCAGTTTGCCGCTACCGATGCGCTTCTCCACCGCACCGCCGAGGTACCACCACCATAGCAGGTTAAACAGAATATGCATCAGCGAGAAGTGCATGAAAGCATGGGTAAGGTAGCGCCAGGCTTCGAATTTCAGCGAAGGATCGTAGGGCCAGGCAAGCCAGATCATCATCGTCTGATCGCCCAGAACGTTTTGCAGAATGAAGACCAGGATACAGGCCAGCAAAATCGCCCACGTAAACGGCCCGGCGTTGTTACGCAGGGTAGCTAAAAAAGGAAAGCGTTGGTAATGCAATCCGCTATTGGTATGCCCCGATTGCCAGCTGGCGGCGAGATAGCGCGGGTCGGCCGGGTTTTCGAGAAAACGGGCCAGCTCGGCCTGCACCCGCGCGGCCTGGCTTTCATCTGCCAGCCAGACATCGCTCTGCGTGTGCTGTTGGATAGTCAGGATGACCCCCTGCGTCGCCATATAGTCGACAAACGCCTGGGCCACGCGCGGGTTGGCAAAAGAGGTAATCATTAACATACAGCGGATCGCTTATTCCACACAAAGGGGGCTAGTATATACCGTACCGCGCTTATAGCGAGCCGTGCGCGACTTCCGCCGGGAAATGACGATGCCAGGCGTCAAAACCGCCGTCGACGCTGTAGACGTTCTCGAAGCCCTGCTGCAGCAGATACTGCGCGGCGCCTTTACTGCTGTTGCCGTGGTAGCACATCACCATCACCGGCGTCTCAAAATCGTTATCACGCATAAAAGCGCCCAGGGTATCGTTGGTCAGATGAAACGCGCCCGGCGTGTGCCCCATGGCATAGCTTTGCGGGTCGCGGATATCGACCAGCACCGCCTTCTGCTGATGCAGTTTCTGATGCGCTTCTTCTACATTGATACATTCAAATTGTTCCATGATTCTCTTCTCTATTGCACTTCATGACGGGCGATGACCGACCCTGATTTTACCCGCTAGTGTACCGTCAGGCGGTAAATAAACGCCAATATGTTACATGCATCACTCTGAAATGTTTTTTTGATGTTACCAAAAGCGCGTTTGTTTGCTATAGTGAGCGATATCGAACATTTATGAGCTTAAACGAAAGCGAACGAGGTGTGAGCGTGGAAATCAAAGATCTGATTGTGATAGGCGGAGGCATCAACGGTGCCGGTATCGCGGCAGACGCCGCCGGGCGCGGTTTATCCGTGCTGATGCTGGAAGCGAGAGACCTTGCCTGCGCCACCTCAAGCGCCAGCTCGAAACTGATTCACGGCGGCCTGCGCTACCTGGAACACTACGAATTCCGCCTGGTCAGCGAAGCGCTGGCGGAGCGCGAGGTGTTATTAAAAATGGCGCCGCATTTGGCCTTCCCGATGCGCTTCCGCTTACCGCATCGCCCGCATCTGCGCCCGGCGTGGATGATTCGTATCGGTCTGTTTTTATACGATCACCTCGGCAAACGCACCAGCCTGCCGGGCTCGACCGGTTTGCGCTTTGGCGCGGAATCGGTACTTAAGCCGGAAATCGTGCGCGGTTTCGAATATTCCGACTGCTGGGTCGACGATGCGCGTCTGGTTCTTGCCAACGCCCAGATGGTGGTACGTAAAGGCGGCGAGGTTCGCACCCGCACCCGCGCTATCTCGGCAAAACGCGAAAACGGCCTGTGGGTGGTGGAAGCGGAAGATATCGATAGCGGCGAAAAATTCACCTGGCACGCGCGCGGTCTGGTTAACGCAACCGGCCCGTGGGTGAAACATTTCTTCGATGAAGGCATGCATCTGCGCTCGCCGTATGGCATTCGCCTGATCAAAGGCAGCCATATCGTGGTGCCGCGCGTGCACACCCAGAAGCAGGCCTATATCCTGCAAAACGAAGATAAACGTATCGTGTTTGTCATCCCGTGGATGGATGAGTTCTCGATTATCGGCACCACCGACGTCGAGTACAACGGCGATCCGAAAGAGGTAGCGATCGATGATAAAGAGATCAACTACCTGCTGAACGTCTACAACGCGCACTTTAAAAAGACGCTGTCGCGCGACGATATCGTCTGGACTTACTCCGGCGTGCGTCCGCTGTGCGACGATGAGTCCGACTCACCGCAGGCGATTACCCGCGACTATACGCTCGATATTCACGATGAGAACGGTCAGGCGCCGCTGCTGTCGGTATTCGGCGGCAAGCTTACTACCTACCGCAAACTGGCGGAACATGCGCTGGAAAAACTGACGCCGTATTATCAGGGGATTGGCCCGGCGTGGACCAAAACCGCCGTTCTGCCCGGCGGCGATATCGGCGGCGACCGCGACGACTACGCGGCGAAACTGCGCCGTCGCTTCGCATTTATCAGCGAATCAATGGCCCGCCACTATGCCCGCACCTACGGCAGCAACAGCGAGTGGATCCTTGGCGAAGCGACCTCGCTTGCCGATCTGGGAGAAGATTTTGGCCACGAGTTTTATGAAGCCGAGCTGAAGTACCTGGTCGAACACGAGTGGGTTCGCAGCCTGGATGACGCTATCTGGCGCCGTACCAAGCAGGGTATGTGGCTGAATGCCGAGCAGCAGGCGCGCATCAGCGAGTGGCTGGCGCAACATACGGGAAAGTCTGAACTGTCGTTAGCATCCTAATATACCCCGGGCGGCGGCTTACGCCTGGCCCGGGCTACATTACAGTCTGTAGGCCCGCGCAAGCGTAGCGCCGCCGGGCAATAACCGTATCTACGGCTTGCGCCTGACCCGGGTTACCGATTCACAAATTAAACGAGACTTTTTTTCCAGTCGGCAACGTGACATTTATACTTAGTTCCCCACCCAAGGCCGCAATGTAGCGCTTTAGGGTCGAAAGCCTCGGGTCGTTATCAGCCTGTTCCATTTTAGCGATCGTTGGCTGCTTAACCCCCATAGCCGCAGCCATCTCCGTTTGTGAAATTTGTAACTCTTCGCGAAGCAAGTTTAAAGCGACAGACTGACGTATCTCTGCCGCTTTCGCTGCAATACGCTGCTGGCTTTCAGGACTCTGTTTCGCCATGAGTTCTTTTAGCGTGCCCATTATCGCTCCTTAGTCAGGTGCTGGCTGAATTCTCTATCAGCCAGGGTAATCATCTCTTTGTAAAAACGTTTCTCATTCATGCCATCCTTATTGCCCGCACATAAAACGATAGCTTTCCGAAGAGGATCAAAAGCAAAAAAGGCGCGGACCGGGAGCCCATGATGCTGAACCCGAAGTTCTTTCATATTCTGAAACTTTGAACCTTTTACCGTATCAACATACGGACGCCCAAGCTGCGGACCAAACTCAGACAGGATAAGCATCGTGGCCAACATATCCTCTTTTAAAGCTCTGCTTTGTAATTCGAACCAGGTATCAAACGTATCCGTCGTTTCTACATCCCACATAGACGATCCCTCATAGCCTAAAGGCTATCATCAACATTATAGCTATTAGGCTATGAACGTAAACTATTTGAGCATTTATCGTACTGCTGGCAAATTCACGTCAATAGTATATTCCCGCAATAGCCTGAATCCCTCCCGGCACTTTTCCGAATAAAACGTTTACTACACAAACAGAAACGGGGCCAACTGGCCCCGTTTTGCTGATGCTTAACCGATTACAAACGAACCGGGTCGATATGCCAGATATGTTTGGCGTACTCCTGGATCGTGCGGTCGGATGAGAAATAGCCCATGTTGGCGATGTTCATCATCGCTTTATTGGCCCACTCCTCCGGATGACGGTACAGTTCGTCCACCTTATCCTGGCAATCAACGTAGCTGCGATAGTCCGCCAGTACCTGATAGTGGTCGCCGAAGTTGATCAGTGAATCCAGCAGGTCGCGGTAACGGCCAGGCTCCGACGGGCTGAACAGACCGGTGCCAATCTGCGTCAACGCCTGATGCAGCTCCTCATCCTGCTCATAGTAATCGCGCGGTTTATAGCCGTTGCTGCGCAGGGCTTCCACCTGTTCCGCGGTATTACCGAAGATAAAGATATTGTCTTCGCCAACGTGCTCCAGCATCTCGACGTTAGCGCCATCCAGCGTACCAATGGTTAGCGCGCCGTTGAGCGCAAACTTCATATTACTGGTACCGGACGCTTCCGTTCCCGCCAGCGAAATCTGCTCGGAGAGATCCGCCGCCGGGATAATCAGCTGCGCCAGGCTCACGCTGTAGTTAGGGATAAACACCACTTTTAGCTTATCGCCAATCTGCGGATCGTTGTTCACCACCGCCGCCACATCGTTGATCAGATGAATAATATGCTTCGCCATATAGTAGGCCGACGCGGCCTTACCGGCGAAGATATTCACCCGCGGTACCCACTCCGCCTGCGGATCGGCTTTGATCCGGTTGTAGCGGGTGATGACGTGCAGGATATTCATCAGCTGGCGTTTATATTCGTGGATACGTTTGATCTGCACATCAAACAGCGCCTTGGGATTGACCACCACGTTCAACTGCTGGGCGATATAGTTCGCCAGCCGCTGCTTATTCTCAAGCTTGGCGCGGCGCACCGCCTGGTTCACCGTCGGGTAATCTATATGCTGAAGCAGATCGCTCAACTGGCTTAAGTCGGTACGCCATGTGTGGCCAATATTCTCATCCAGCACCTGCGACAGCGGCGGGTTTGCCAACGCCAGCCAGCGCCGCGGCGTGACGCCGTTGGTGACGTTGGTAAAGCGCATCGGGAAAATCTTTGCAAACTCGGCAAACAGCGACTCGACCATTAAGCGCGAATGCAGCTCGGACACGCCGTTGACTTTATGGCTGACGACAACCGCCAGCCACGCCATGCGCACCCGGCGACCATTGGATTCATCAATGATGGAGGTACGGCTGAGCAGCGCGGTATCGTTGGGATACTGCTCCTGCAGCGTCTTGAGGAAGTAATCGTTAATCTCGAAGATAATCTGCAGATGGCGCGGCAGGATTTTCCCCAGCATATCGACCGGCCAGGTCTCCAGCGCTTCGCTCATCAACGTATGGTTGGTATAGGAGAAGACCTGGCAGGTCACCTCGAAGGCTTCATCCCAGCTAAATTTGTGCTCATCGATCAGCAGACGCATCAGCTCAGGAATCGACAGCACCGGATGGGTGTCATTGAGGTGAATGGCGATTTTCGCCGCCAGATTGTCGTAGGTGCGGTGCAGCTGGTAGTGGCGGCTGAGGATATCCTGTACCGTCGCCGAGACCAGGAAATACTCCTGACGCAGGCGCAGCTCGCGCCCGGAATAGGTGGAATCATCCGGGTACAGCACCCGCGAAACGTTCTCGGAGTGGTTCTTATCTTCCACCGCCGCGAAGTAGTCGCCCTGGTTGAATTTACCGAGGTTGATTTCGCTACTGGCCTGCGCGCTCCACAGCCGCAGAGTGTTGGTGGCGTCGGTATCGAAACCGGGGATAATCTGATCGTAGGCTTCGGCGATAATCTCTTCGGTCTCTATCCAGCGGGTATTTTTCCCTTCTTGCTGCACGCGGCCGCCGAAACGCACTTTATAACGCGTATTGTGGCGTTCGAACTCCCACGGGTTGCCGTACTCCAGCCAGTAATCCGGCGACTCTTTCTGCCGCCCGTCGACGATGTTCTGCTTGAACATCCCATAATCGTAGCGAATACCGTAGCCGCGGCCCGGCAGACCCAGCGTCGCCAGCGAATCGAGGAAGCAGGCGGCCAGGCGCCCTAAACCGCCGTTGCCTAAACCGGGGTCGTTTTCTTCATCAATAAGCTCTTCCAGATCGAGCCCCATATCGGCCAGCGCATTATTCACATCTTCATAAATCCCTAACGACAACAGCGCGTTAGAGAGGGTGCGGCCAATCAAAAACTCCATCGACAGATAGTAAACCTGCCGCACTTCCTGCGACAGCTGGGCGCGGTTTGAACGCAGCCAGCGCTCGACCATGCGGTCGCGAACGGCGAACAGGGTGGCGTTCAGCCATTCGTGTTTGTTGGCGATCGCCGGATCTTTGCCGATGATAAACATCAGCTTATACGCGATAGAATGCTTTAACGCCTCAACGCTCAGCGTCGGTGATGCATAACTAAAGGGTGCATTCATAGCCATAGCTCCTGTGATTACATCAAGCGTTGATAGAGTTCACGATAGGATTTCGCCGCCACCTGCCAGCTAAAGTCCATATTCATCGCCTGACGCTGAACGTAGCGCCACAGCGATGGCCGCGACCACAACACAAAGGTGCGCCGGATGGCCCGCAGCAACGACACCGCGTTACTGTCCTCAAAGACAAAGCCGCTGGCGACGCCGTCGGCGAGGTTTTCCAGCGAACAGTCGGCCACGGTATCGGCGAGACCGCCGGTGCGGCGCACCAGCGGCAGGGTGCCGTATTTCAGGCCATACAGCTGAGTCAGGCCGCATGGTTCAAAGCGGCTGGGAACCAGAATCACATCGGCGCCGCCCATGATGCGGTGCGAAAACGCCTCGTGATAGCCAATCTGCACGCCGACCTGGCCCGGATGTTCGGCGGCGGCGGCGAGGAAGCCCTCCTGCAGTACCGGATCGCCGGCGCCCAGCAGCGCCAGTTGCCCGCCCTGCTCCAGCAGGCCCGGCAGCGCCTCCAGCACCAGATCAAGCCCTTTTTGGCTGGTCAGGCGGCTCACCACGGCGAACAGCGGCGCTTTGTCATCCACCTTCAGCCCCATGGCGATTTGCAGCTGTCGTTTATTCTCGGCTTTCTCTTCCAGACTATCGCGGTCATAGCGCGCCGCCAGCAGCAGATCGCTTTGCGGATTCCAGATACTATCATCGACGCCGTTAAGGATACCGGACAAGCGGCCCTCGTGCTGGCGCTGGCGCAGCAGCCCTTCCATGCCGTAGGCATATTGCGGTTCGGTGATTTCCCGCGCGTAGGTTGGGCTCACCGCCGTGATATGGTCGGCATAGTACAGCCCGGCTTTGAGGAACGAGATCTGACCGTTAAATTCGAGGCCGTGCATGTTATAGAACGACCACGGCAGCTCTATCTCATTCATATGCCAGGAGTAAAACATCCCCTGGTAGGCGAGATTGTGCACCGTAAACACCGATTTCGCCGGCCGTCCGCGCGCCGCCAGGTAAGCCGGCGTCAGGCCCGCGTGCCAGTCATGAGCGTGCACCACCTCCGGGCGCCAGAATGGATCCAGCCCGCAGGCCATTTCGCTACCCACCCAGCCGAGCAACGCAAAGCGCAGCACGTTGTCGGTATAGGCATTCATGTTGGCGTCGTGATATGGGCTCCCCGGACGATCGTAGAGATGCGGCGCGTCGATCAGATAGATACCGACGCCGTTAAAATGGCCGAACAGCAGGGTGATGCGCCCGGCAAAGGTATCCCGGCGGGTGACAACCTGCGCGTCGGTAATCCCGCGGCGGATATCCGGATACCCCGGCAGCAGCACGCGGGTATCCACGCCGTCTGCTATCTGCGCCGCAGGCAGCGCGCCAATAACGTCAGCCAGACCGCCGGTTTTTAACAACGGGAACATCTCTGAACATACGTGTAAAACCTGCATTATCGCTCCTGTTTGTGCCCCAGTTTCCGCAGCATGTCGCGCGTAACCAGCACGATCCCTTCTTCTGAACGATAGAAGCGGCTGGCATCTTCTTCCGCATTCTCCCCAATAACCATCCCTTCCGGGATGACGCAGGCGCGATCTATCACGCAGCGGCGCAGGCGGCACGAGCGCCCGACCCAGACATCCGGCAATAAGACTGCCGAATCAATGTTACAAAACGAATTCACCCGCACCCGCGGGAACAGCACCGACTGCACCACCACCGAGCCCGAGATAATGCAACCGCCGGAAACCAGCGAGTTCAGCGTCATGCCGTGGCTACCGGAGCGGTCCTGGACGAACTTCGCCGGCGGCAGCGATTCCATGTGGGTACGGATAGGCCAGTGCTGGTCGTACATATCCAGCTCCGGCGTCACCGAGGCCAGGTCGAGGTTGGCCTTCCAGTAGGCTTCCAGCGTACCCACATCGCGCCAGTACGGCTCGGCTTGCGGGTCGGACTGCACGCAGGAGAGCGGGAAAGGATGTGCATAAGCCATGCCAGCTTCGGTAATTTTCGGGATGATATCTTTGCCGAAGTCGTGGCTGGAGTTTTCGTCGAGATCGTCGGCGGCCAGCAGTTCATAAAGGTAATCCGCATCAAAGACATAGATGCCCATACTGGCAAGCGAGCGGGTGGCGTCGTTCGGCATCGCCGGCGGGTTGGCCGGTTTCTCGACGAACTCGATGATCTTCTCGCTTTCGTCAACCGCCATCACGCCAAAAGCGGATGCTTCTTCGATGGGCACCGGCATGCAGGCGACGGTGCAGCGCGCGCCTTTTTCGACATGGTCGATCAGCATGCGCGAGTAATCCTGTTTGTAGATGTGGTCGCCGGCGAGAATCACCACATATTCAGCTTTATAGCGACGAATAATGTCGAGGTTCTGCGTCACCGCATCGGCGGTACCGCGATACCAGTTTTCACCGTGTACCCGCTGCTGCGCCGGTAGCAGATCGACAAACTCATTCATCTCTTCGCTGAAGAAAGACCAGCCGCGCTGGATATGCTGCACCAGGGTATGCGACTGGTATTGGGTAATCACGCCGATGCGGCGAATACCTGAGTTAAGACAGTTAGATAACGCGAAGTCGATAATACGGAACTTACCGCCAAAGTGGACGGCAGGCTTCGCGCGCTTAATGGTTAAATCCTTAAGCCGGGTACCACGCCCGCCAGCAAGGATCAGCGCCACCGATTTGAGAGGAAGTTGACGCGCCAGCATCAACGGATCGTTCTTTTCAAGCCCAACCATGATTAACTCCTTTTGATTCCCCTGCTTCACGGCACATTCATCATGAACGCGCCGAAAACCCCCAGGGACTATGACCTTTGAAATACGCAAACTCCGTGCGCGGGCCCATGCCAGACAGCCATGATGACCGGATTATCCTCTCCGGCGAATGGAGGAACGGCGCGCCACTCCCCCGCGGGTAAAACCATATCCGCCACCTCAGCGGTGGCATTCAGCGCGATCAACCAGCGATCGGATAACAGGATTTGCAGCCGCGCGGCGCCATGCTGCCACTCGTCGGCGTTTAACGGTTCTCCGCGCTGATTGAGCCAGCTCACGTTGCCGTCATGCTCCTGCCACCACTGATTACGGGTTAACGCCGGAATGCGCCGACGCAGGTGGATAAGCGCGGCGACAAACGCGGTTAATCCGTGATTTGCCCGCCGCCAGTCCAGCCAGGTCAAAGCATTGTCCTGACAGTACGCATTATTGTTTCCGTGCTGACTATGGCCATGCTCATCGCCCGCCAGCAGCATCGGCGTTCCTTGCGACAGCAGCAGCGTGGTCAGGAGCGCATGTACGCTATCGCGCCGCCGCTCAATCACGGCAAGATTGGCTTCTAATCCCTCTATACCATGATTGTTGCTGTAGTTATTGTTAGTCCCATCGCGATTCTCTTCGCCGTTCGCCTGATTGTGTTTCTGATTGAAACAGACACAATCACGTAGGGTGAAGCCATCATGCGCCGTGATCAAATTGATCGTCGCCGCAGGCCGCTTGCCATCGCGGGCAAAGAGGTCGCTGGAGGCGGCGAAGCGCTGGGCGAAGTCACCCAACGACACGTTTTGTTGCAGCCAGAAACGGCGCGCGGTATCGCGAAAATGGTCGTTCCATTCGGCAAACAGCGGCGGGAAGTTCCCCACCTGATAACCTCCCTGGCCAATATCCCAGGGTTCGGCAATCAGCTTTAGCGCCGACAATACCGGGTCGCGGCGAATGGCCTCAAACAGCGGCGCGTCCTGACGAAATTCCGGCGTGCGCCCCATCACCGACGCCAGGTCGAAGCGAAAACCGTCAACGTGGCACTCATCAACCCAAAATCGCAGGCACTGCAGGGCATACTCCACCACGCCAGGATGACTGAGGTTGAGCGTGTTACCGCAGCCGGTCCAGTTGTGATAATCGCCGTCGTCCCTGATCCAATAATAGCTGCGGTTATCGATACCGCGCAGGGAGACTGTCGGCCCTTCAAGATCGATTTCCGCGCTATGGTTCAGCACGATATCGAGGATCACCTCAATACCCGCCGCGTGCAGCGCTTTCACCGCATCGCGGAACTCATCGAGCGCCCGCTGCGGCTGGCTGGCGTAGCGCGGCTCCAGCGCAAACAGCGCCAGCGGGTTGTAGCCCCAGTAGTTGCTCAGCCCCATCCGCTGCAGGCGGGGTTCGCTGGCGAACTGCGCTACCGGCATCAGCTCCAGCGCGGTAATACCCAGGCGGCGGAAATAGTCGATCATCAACGGGTGGCCCAGCGCCTGATAGGTGCCGCGGATCGCCTCCGGCAGCTCCGGATGCAGCCAGGTCAACCCTTTGACGTGGGCTTCATAAATGACCGTTTCGCCCCACGGCGTGCGCGGCGGTTTATCGCCGAGCCAGTCGTAATGCAGATCGACTACCTGCGACTTTGGCGCGATGGCTGCGCTATCGCGGGCATCCGCTTCATGCATCCCGCCATGCAGACGCTCGTCGTCCAACAGTTCACCCGCCACCTGATGCGCGCAGGGGTCGAGCAGCAGCTTGGCCGGATTGAAGCGATGCCCCTGCGCCGGATCCCACGGCCCGTGCACCCGATAACCGTAGCGTAGCCCCGGACGCGCATCGGCCAGCCAGCCGTGCCAGATGTCGCCGCTGCGCGCCGGTAGGTCGTAGCGCCGCTCGTTGCCCTGCTGGTCGAACACGCAGAGCTCCACCCGCTCGGCGTGGGCGGAAAACAAGGTGAAGTTCACCCCTTTGCCGTCATAGCTGGCGCCCAAAGGCGCCGGTTTTCCCGCGGCAAGCGTCGTCATCAGGCCTCCCGTACCAGCCAGATGGTCGCCAGCGGCGGCAGGGTAATCGACAACGAATGCTGACGACCATGGCTGGCGACGGGCTCGCTCTCAACCACGCCGCCATTTCCGGCGTTACTGCCGTGATAATGCATCGAGTCAGTGTTCAATTCTTCGCGCCAGCGTCCCGGCTGGTTAATGCCGAAACGGTAGTTGTGGCGCGGCACCGGGGTGAAGTTGCTGGCGACGATAATCTCATTGCCGGCTTTATCGCGGCGCACAAAGATAAATACCGAACGCTCATGATCGTCGACCACCAGCCATTCGAAGCCGTAGGGATCGAAATCAAGTTCATGCAGCGCTTTATGGTGGCGGTAGGTGTGGTTCAGGTCGCGCACCAGCCGCTGGACGCCATGGTGCCAGTTGTCGCCGCCCTCCAGCAGATGCCAGTCGAGACTGGCGTCGTGATTCCACTCGCGGCCCTGGGCAAATTCATTGCCCATAAACAGCAGCTTTTTGCCCGGGAAGGCGAACAGCCAGCCGTAATAGGCGCGCAGGTTGGCAAAGCGCTGCCATGCGTCCCCCGGCATGCGGTCGAGAATCGATTTTTTGCCGTGCACCACTTCATCGTGGGAGAGCGGCAGCACGAAGTTCTCGGTGTAGTTGTAGAGCATGCCGAAGGTCATTTTGTCGTGATGGTAGCGACGATGAACCGGATCGAGCTTCATATAGTCCAGCGTGTCGTGCATCCAGCCGAGATTCCATTTGAACCAGAAGCCGAGGCCGCCGTCGGCGGGCGGGCGCGTCACGCCGGCAAAATCGGTGGACTCTTCCGCCATCGTTACCGCGCCTGGCGTCTGCTCGCCGAGAATACGGTTGGTGTTACGCAGAAACTCGATCGCTTCGAGATTTTCCCGCCCGCCGTATTCGTTAGGGATCCACTCGCCCGCTTTACGGCTGTAGTCGCGGTAGATCATCGACGCCACCGCGTCGACGCGCAGCGCGTCAATGCCGAAGCGCTCGATCCAGTACAGCGCGTTACCCACCAGGTAATTGCTGACTTCGCGGCGGCCGTAGTTATAGATAAGGGTATTCCAGTCCTGGTGATAACCTTCGCGCGGATCGCTGTGTTCATACAGCGAGGTGCCGTCAAATGAGGCCAGCGCAAAGTCATCCGCCGGGAAATGGCCCGGAACCCAATCGAGGATCACGTTAAGGCCTGCTGCGTGGGCGGCATCGATGAAATAGCGGAAATCTTCACGGGTGCCGAAGCGGCGTGTCGGGGCGTAGAGGCCGGTCGGCTGGTAGCCCCAACTGCCGTCGAACGGGTGTTCGTTCACCGGGAGCAGTTCAAGGTGGGTGAAGCCCATCCATTTTGCGTAGGGCACCAGTTGGTCCGCCAGTTCGCGGTAGCTTAGCCAGAAGTTATTGTCGGTATGGCGGCGCCAGGAACCGAGGTGCACTTCATAGATAGAGATCGGCGCATCGAACTGGTTCGCGGCTTTGCGTTCCGCCGGCTGTTCGACTTTGGGCGGCAAATCGCAGATAAGCGACGCGCTTTCCGGGCGCATTTGCGACTCAAAGGCGTAAGGGTCGGCTTTGACGCGCAGATTGCCGTGGGCATCGATCAGCTCGAATTTATACAGCTGGCCATTAAGCGCGCCGGGGATGAAGAGTTCCCAGATACCAGACTCTTTGCGCAGGCGCATCGGATGGCGTCGACCATCCCAGTAGTTAAATTGCCCCACTACGGAAACCCGCCGGGCATTAGGCGCCCAAACCGAAAAGCGCGTACCGGTGACGCCATCCATGGTGTCGGCGTGCGCGCCCAGGGTTTCGTAAGGGCGCAGGTGCGTTCCCTCGGACAACAGCCAGGCGTCAACATCCTGCAGCAGCGGGCCGAAACGGTAAGGGTCGTCAATCAGGTTTTGCTGTCCGTGCCAGGTGACGGCCAGCTGGTAGCGAAAAGCGTTTTTACGCCGCGGCAGCAGGCCGCTAAAGAATCCGCGCGAATCGAGGCATTCGAGTTTGCCGACTTTACGCCCGGTTTTTGGTTCAATAACCCACACTTCGGTGGCGTCTGGTAATAATGCGCGAACTTCCAGCCCCGCCTCGGTGCGGTGCATGCCAAGCACGGAAAAGGGATCCGCGAAATGACCTGCAATAAGCGCATTAATCACGTCTCTATCGATTCGATTCGACATGCTTTCATCCTGTTGTAAGTGTCGCCCTTTCCTGTAACCGGCGACTTTTTTGACCTGAACGGCGCAGCACCAACGTGCATCCTCCTGCTCCGTCCCACCTTCAGGTAAGGAACTCCTTACTTAAAGCATAGCCAAGGCTGCGTTACCTCCGTGGGGAAAAATCCAACATCCGCGTTTACTCCTTGTATTACGCAAAAAAAAAGGGGTGTATCCACACCCCTTATCGTTTGTCCTGCGTTTACGCCAGCTGTCGTAGCATGCGGCGCAACGGTTCGGCGGCGCCCCACAGCAGCTGGTCGCCGACGGTAAAGGCCGACAGATACTCAGGACCCATGTTCAGTTTACGCAGGCGCCCTACCGGGGTGGTCAGGGTGCCGGTCACCGCGGCTGGGGTCAGCTCGCGCATGGTGATTTCACGATCGTTTGGCACCACTTTGGCCCACGGGTTATGCGCGGCCAACAGCTCCTCAACGGTCGGGATAGAAACATCTTTCTTCAGCTTGATGGTAAACGCCTGGCTGTGGCAGCGCAGCGCGCCGACGCGCACGCACAGACCATCGACCGGGATCGGCGACGCGGTGGCGAGAATTTTGTTGGTCTCCGCCTGGCCTTTCCACTCTTCGCGGCTCTGGCCGTTATCAAGCTGTTTGTCGATCCATGGGATCAGGCTGCCCGCCAGCGGCACGCCAAAGTTATCGACCGGCAGGTCGCCGCTGCGGGTCAGCGACGTCACTTTGCGCTCGATATCGAGAATCGCGGAAGCCGGGTTCGCCAGCTCGCTCGCCACGTGGCCATGCAGTTGGCCCATCTGGCTCAGCAGTTCGCGCATATGGCGCGCGCCGCCGCCGGAAGCCGCCTGGTAAGTCGCCACGCTGACCCACTCCACCAGGTCATGGGCAAACAGGCCGCCGAGGGACATCAGCATCAGGCTCACCGTACAGTTGCCGCCGACGAAGGTTTTGATGCCGTTATTCAGGCCAGCGGTAATCACATCCTGGTTAACCGGGTCGAGAATAATGATCGCATCGTCTTTCATGCGCAGCGAAGACGCCGCGTCAATCCAGTACCCCTGCCAGCCGCTTTCGCGCAGCTTCGGGTAAATCTCGTTGGTGTAATCGCCGCCCTGGCAGGTAACAATAATGTCCAGCGCCTTCAGCGCTTCCAGATCGAATGCATCCTGAAGCGTCCCCCCGGTACTGCCGCCGAATGACGGCGCGGGCTGACCCAGCTGAGAGGTGGAGAAGAAAACAGGGCGAATGGCGTCGAAATCACGCTCTTCCACCATGCGTTGCATGAGAACAGAGCCGACCATTCCACGCCAACCGATAAAACCAACATTTTTCATAACGTATTCCTGCGAGGTGTGTGCTGTTAGTGCCAGGCCAGTTTCCAACTGGGATGTCCTTCACATTACAAAATGCAGCTAAAGTCGCAAGTGAAATTAATCAATGATTGCGCGCCAATCAGAAAAGCAACTTATCCCGCACTCCGCCTACCGTCGCTGGTAGTCATAAAAAGCGTAAAGATTATCGGGCAAATAACCCGCGTAATGGAATATTTTCCGTCGCTATTTTATTGATCCTGATTATGGATTCAGCGCGAAAAATATTGCTTTCACGCTTGCGAAAAAAAACGGACAAAGCCTTGTGCCGCAAGGCCTGACGAGCAATACGATCATTGTCGTAGAGCTGATATTCACGGCAAAAGGAAGTGGAAAAGAGGGGAAAAAAGCGTGTTACCGAAGAGAATCCAGGGTAAGCGGTATTACCCTGGTTTTTCCCCCGGATACCGTGGTGGCGTCCGGGGAAATTATTTTTACTTAGCTCAGCAGCTGGAAAGCAATCATCCCGACAATGGCGCCGGTGGTGCCAAGGATGGTTTCCATCATCGTCCAGGTTTTCAGCGTCTGCGCTTCGCTGGCGCCGGTGAACTTACCGAACAGCCAGAAGCCGGCATCGTTTACGTGGCTCACCACAATCGAACCACCCGCGATACAGATGGAGAGAGCCGCCATTTGCGCGCCGCTGTAGTTCAGTTGCTCAATGACCGGCATCACCAGGCCGACCGCCGTCAGACACGCCACGGTCGCGGAGCCCTGAATAATACGCACGGCAGCCGCCAGCACAAAGCAGGTAATCGCAATCGGCAGACCCAGGCCAGTCAGCGCTTCGCCGAGCGCCGGGCCGACGCCGGAGTCCACCAGCACCTGCTTGAAGACGCCGCCTGCGCCAATCACCAGCAGAATAATACCCGCCGGCTGCAGCGCCGCGCCGCAGATCTCCATCACGCGATCTTTCTCCATCCCCTGACGTACCGCCAGGCCGTAAATCGCTACCAGGCAGGCAACCAGAATCGCGGTGAATGGGTGGCCGATAAACTCGAACCATTCATAGGCGGTGGATCCCACCGGCACAAAGCGCGCGGCGATGGTTTTCAAGCCGACCAGCACCAGCGGCAGCAGGATCAGCGAGAGGCTAAAGCCGAAGGACGGCATTTTACCTTCGCCGAGATGCGGTTCGCTGATATCGTCAGGAATGTGCAGCTCAACGTAGCGGCTGATGAAGTTACCCCACAGCGGGCCGGCGATAATCATCCCCGGAATAGCAGCGCAGAGGCCAATCAGGATCATCCAGCCGAAATCGGCGTGCATCTGCGAAGCCAGCAGCATCGGCGCGGGCCCCGGCAGCAGGAATGCCGCGGCGGCGGCTACGCCGGCGAACAGCGGGATCACCAGCTTCACGAGGTTAGTGCCGGTATGGCGCGCCATGGAAAACGCGACGCTAATCAGCAGCACGATCGCCACTTCAAAGAATAGCGGCAGCGCGCAGATAAGGCCGGCAAGACCAATCGCATAGTGCGCGCGGTTGTGGCCGAAGGATTTCAGCATTTTCACCGCAATCTGGTCGACCGCGCCGGTTTCATGCAAAATTTTACCGAACATCGCGCCCAGCGCGACGACTATCGCCAGGAAGCCCAGCGTGCCGCCCATCCCTTTTTCCATCGTCGCCGCGATTTTATCCAGCGGCATACCGGAAAAGAGACCTGCGCCAATAGAAACCACCATCAAAGCCACGAAGGCGTGCATACGCGCCTTCATGACTAAAAACAGCAGCAGCAATACCGAGCCGACTGCTGTTAAAACAAGCGTTAAAGTACTCACTAGTTACTGCCTTTGTTAATCACCTCAATGGTGCTGGCGACCACGCCTTCCAGTGACTGGTCGATATCGACGATAAGCACATCGCTTTCGTCAGCGCCTGGTTCCTGCAGTGTTTCAAACTGCGTCACCAACATTTGGGTTTTGAAGAAGTGCCCTTTACGCGCCTTCAGACGGCTTTCAATCACGTCGAAGTCGCCTTTCAGGTAGATAAAGGAGAGGTTCGGGTTGCCCTTGCGCAGAATGTCGCGGTAGCTTTTTTTCAGCGCCGAACAGACGATCAGCGAAACTTTGTTGGTGCGCTGCATGGCGAATGCCGCGTCATTCAACGCCTGCAGCCACGGGGTGCGGTCATCGTCGTTCAGCGGCTCGCCGGAAGCCATCTTGGTGATGTTGCTGCGCGGATGCAGAAAATCGCCATCGAGAAACGCGGCTTTCAGTTGATGCGCCACTTCGCTGGCGACGGCGGATTTACCGCTGCCGGAAACGCCCATCAGGACATAGACGTGGTGATCATGGTTAGTCGTGCTCAAAGCGTCCTCCCACTGGACTGGTGCGCCGCGTCGGAGCTGACTGATACAGCGCGAAGGCGGCGTACTGATTAATGATTACGGGCAAGTGTTACGGGTAACTGTTATCGGTAACATTGTCATGCCGGACCCTGGGAGAAGCAATAACCATTCGTGCCAGATGTGAATATGTGTGATCTACTTCAAACTTGTCGATTTAAATAGATCCACCCGGTGACAATGTGAAACCTAAATCTAACATCTTAGGGGTAATCGTCTCACCACGGATGCGCGCCAGCAGACGCTCGGCGCCGATGCGCCCCATGCGCTCACGTGGGGTCAGTACGCTGGCAAGACGCGGCTCCATCACCTGACCGATATCGTGACCGTGGAAACCGGCTATCGCCATGTCGTCCGGAATTTTCAGACCCAGACGCTGACACTCGAACGCCGCGCCGACCGCGAGGTCATCGTTGGTACAGAAGATGCCGTCGAGCTGTGGATATTCGCGGCGCGCCTGACGCATCAGCTCAATCCCCGACGAGTAGGAAGAAGATTGCTCCACCATCACGCTGTAGGGCGTCATGCCGGCATCAAGCATCGCCTGCTCGTACCCCTTCTGTTTGATGATAGTACGTTCATCCAGACGCGCGCCGAGATAAGCAACGTGGCGGTGGCCGCGGGCGATAATCGCCGCCGTCATCTGCCGCGCCGCTTCGAAGTTATCGAAACCGACGGCAATGTCGAGGCACGGCGACTGGCTGTCCATCAGCTCAACCACCGGGATGCCGGCGACTTCAATCATTTTCAACGTGCGCGGCGTGTGGGTACGTTCGGTGAGGATCAGGCCGTCAATATTCCAGGAGAGCATCGATTCGAGACGCTTCTCTTCCATCTCCGGCTTATAGCCGTAGTGCGCCAGCATGGTTTGATAACCGAAGGCGTCGGTGACGCTTTCGATGCCGCGCAGCACTTCCGAGAAGACCTGGTTGGTTAACGATGGCAGCAGCACGCCGATGGCGCGGCTGGTGGCGTTGGAGAGAATATCAGGAGCGCGATTGGGAATATAACCCAGCTCATCGAGTGCAACGGCAATCTTGCCACGCAGGGCCTCAGAAACCTGTTCCGGGTTACGTAAATAGCGACTGACCGTCATTTTGGTCACGCCGACAAGATCGGCTACATCCTGAAGTACGGGTCTTTTCTTTTTCATCGTCCTGACTGTGATCGGCTGGGAAACATTTTCTCAGTTTATCACGGACAAAGCGCAACCTTCCCCGATGTTGGAGAAGGTTGCGCAATTTATTTAACCTGGCTCAGATAACTATCAAACCGGCGGCAGATCGAACAGCAATATTTCGCTATCGCTGTCGGCGTGAACCGAAATCGCCTGCTCGTCCCAAATCGCCAGACCATCGCTGGTGGTGGCTTTGGTGCCGTTAATCGTCACTTCGCCTTTCACTACCTGGATCCACACGCGACGTTCCGCGGCAATCTGGTGAACCGACTGCTCATCTTTCAGCAGCGCCCAGCGATACAGCTCCATATCCTGGTACACTTTCAGCGAACCCTCGCGCGCATCTGGCGACAGCACCAGCTGTTTGCCCTGCGCGGCATCAAAGCGGCGCTGCTCGTAGCGCGGCGTAATGCCGGTTTCTTCTGGAATAATCCAGATCTGATACAAACGCAGGCGGTCGGTGCTGCTCGGGTTGTACTCAGAGTGACGTACGCCGGTACCCGCGCTCATAATCTGGAACTCGCCAGCCGGAACCTGCTCTTTGTTACCCATGCTGTCCTGGTGCTCAACCGCGCCTTCCAGCACATAAGTCAGGATTTCCATGTCTTTGTGCGGATGGGTGCCAAACCCCTGGCCGGCGTCGATTACGTCATCGTTAATCACGCGCAGCGCGGAGAACCCCATAAAGTTCGGGTCGTAGTAGTTGGCGAAAGAGAAAGTATGCCAGGAATCCAGCCAGCCATGGTTAGCGTGGCCACGTTCGTTAGCTTTGCGTAAGTAGATCATGTTGCACCCCCGTATGTTTTCGATGGAGTAAGTGTGGACCCATTCCGCCGGCGATCATAGAGGGTGAAAATTGACTCCTCTGTTCAAAAAATATGAACAAGCGACGAGGAGCCAGATTTTCTTATTTTGCGAGGGTAATAGTAGCCGGAGAAGGCTGTTCAAAGCCGCGCTGCAGAATCTCCATATTGGTGAGAACTTCAGATTCCTTGACGTAATTCGGCTGGCCGTTAACGAGGGTGTCATACAGCGCGTCATACACTCGTCCGTAGTCGCCGCTTTCCAGCGGCACCTCTTCACGTACCTCCACGCCCGCCTCGTTGATGTAGACCAGTTGCCCTACGCTGTCATCAGCGCCGAACCCCGCGTCGCCCGGCATAATGTTGGCCTTCAGGCTGGTCTCCTGCTGGTCAATGCCGTATTTCACAAACGAGCCTTTATGGCCATGAACGATAAATTTCGGGTAGTCAATCTGCACCAGATGGCTGGTTTTGACGATCGCTTTCAGGTCGCCATAAAACAGTTGAGCTTCAAACGTGTCATCGGGATTGGCTTTATTGCGTAGTGATCGCAGATCGTAGGAAACATGATCCGGGCGACCAAACAGCGAAATGATCTGGTCCATGGTATGCACCCCGAGGCCGTAGAAATCGCCGCTTTGCGGTCCCCCCTGGAGGGTTTCCGCCACCGGTCGGTAGTTATCAAAATGACTTTCAATTTCCACCAGCTCGCCGAGCTTACCGCTTTCAATCACCTTTTTGGTGGTCAGGAAACAGGAGTCGAAGCGGCGGTTCTGGTAAGGCGTTACCGTCAACCCTTTGCTTTTCGCCAGCGCGAACAGGGTCTTCGCCTCTGCAAGCGTCGGGGTGAAGGGTTTTTCAACCAATACGTTTTTCCCTGCTTCCAGCGCCCGCTTCGCGTATTCGAAGTGGCTATCGGCATGGGTGCAGACCACTACCAGCTTGACCTGCGGGTCGTTCAGTACTTCATCGAGGTCGCTGGTGAAGTGGATATGGGAATACGCCGGCGCCTGTTCTTCCGGCCTGGCGCTGCGGCGATAAATATGCGCGACGTGCCAGCGGTCTTTGCGATGCAGGACGTAAGGAAGGTGGTAGCGGGTCGTGCTTTTACCAAAGCCAATAAATGCGCAGTGCAGAATCATAACGCTGTCCTTAGTTGATGTGCTGCCTTTAACCATAGCGCAAGCAGGCGGCTCACTTCATCCCCCTTTTCCTCTAAGCAGGAAAATTCACCGGCAAAATATTTCGGTTATCACTCATACGTAATTTTTAATAAGAGATTGATTAATAAGCGATTAAAACGCCATTTTTCAACAGAAAGTCTTGATCCCAATGACGAAACTGCGGATAAGTGAAGGGCAAAACCAGGACGTTGCTAAAGACTAACGGAGTAGCCAGCCGCTGCTGATGGAAAAAACGTATCTCGCCATAAACTGCGCCATTTTTTTCTGGCTTCTCGCACTGATCGCCTGGTTTAGCGATGAGATCGCGCTGGCGCGCCTGGCGGCCGTCTGTACCCTCTTCGCATTCCTTATTCATACCCAACGGGAAAAAATTAACGCTATGTTTATGAAGAAAAATAAAACCGAAGCGCAGGCTGCTGAAGTCGCTGTGCCAACCGTGGCGGCAGCAGAGCCAGAAACAGCAAGCATCAAAAAACAGGAAACCACGGTGATCGCCAGCGGGGTGCATTTTGTCGGCAACATCGTCGCCTGCGGCCATGTTTATATACATGGCCAGGTCACCGGCAACATTGAGGCCAAAGAACATCTGATTAAGGTGATGCGCGAGGGTCACGTGGAGGGCAATATCAGTTGCCGGGAACTGATCGTCGACGGCAAGGTACATGGCCAGTGCCGTGGCGATAGCATCGCTATTGAGGAACATGGCAACCTCGACGGCACCCTCGCCTATCGCACGCTGGCGATTAAAAAGGGCGGCCTCTTTACCGGCAGCGCCGAAGTGTTGGCCACCGCGGAGAGCAAAAATAAAAACAATATCGTCGGCCTGGTCGCAGAAGAAGCGGTGAAATCCGCCAAATCGCAACACGCCTGAAATGAGCGCAAAAAAAAGCCAGCACCCGGCTGGCTAAAGTAATACTGGAAGCAATGTGAGCAATGTCGTGCTTTCAGGCTTTCCGCAAGGGTCTCCCTGAATGCAGGACAATAATAATCATTCTCATTCGCACTTGTCTACATTTTTTTGCAAATAATGCGTGTTGACTCGAACGCCGGAGTCAGTGATGTTTAAAGGGTCTTTTTAACCAAATGAGGAACAAGGAATGAGTGACATCGTGATACGCCATGCTGAACCGAAAGATGTTGACGCGATTCGTCAAATTCACGCCCAGCCGGAGGTGTATCACAACACGCTACAGGTTCCTCATCCATCGGAGCATATGTGGCGGGAGCGGCTAACCGATACTCCCGGCGTGAAGCAGCTGGTGGCCTGTATCGATGGGCAAGTCGTCGGCCATTTAAGCATTGCCGTCGTCCAACGCCCCCGCCGTAGCCACGTCGCCGATTTTGGTATCAGCGTAGATTCGCGCTGGCATAACCGCGGCGTCGCCAGCGCCCTGATGCGTACCATGATTGATATGTGCGACAACTGGCTGCGGGTCGATCGCATCGAGCTCACCGTCTTTGCCGATAACGCCCCGGCGGTCGCGGTGTATAAGAAGTACGGCTTTGAGATCGAAGGCACCGGCAGGCGCTATGCGCTGCGCAACGGCGAGTATGTGGATGCGTATTATATGGCGAGAATGAAGTAGCGTGTTGCCGGGTGGCGGCTTCGCCTTACCCGGCCTACGTTCGCACACTTGTAGGCCCGGTAAGCGCAGCGCCACCGGGCAACACCTTAATACCCCGCGGTCAAATCACCGGGCGAACGCGGATCGGAGGCGCCATACAGCGTACCGTCCGGCCCCACCATAATGCTCTGGGTACTACCCATCGCCTCTTTCAGCGCGACTTTCTGCCCTTTCGCTTCCAGCAATTTCACGGTATCCGGGCTAAAACCTTTCTCCACCCGCAGCTCGTCCGGCAGCCACTGGTGATGGAAGCGCGGCGCATTGGTGGCCTCCGCGACGTTCATTCCGAAATCAATGGTGTTGACCACCATTTGCAGCACGGTGGTAATAATACGGCTACCGCCCGGGCTACCGGTCACCAGCCAGGTTTTCCCGCCTTTCACCACAATCGTCGGCGACATCGACGATAGCGGGCGTTTTTTCGGCCCCACCGCATTGGCGTCGCCGCCGACTAAACCATAAACGTTAGGCACGCCGGGCTTCGCCGAGAAATCATCCATCTGGTTGTTGAGTATAATTCCGGAGTCGCCGGCCACGATGCCGGTGCCAAAGGTGGTATTCAACGTATAGGTGACCGCCACCGCATTGCCGTCTTTATCGACCACCGAGAAGTGGGTGGTCTGGTTGCTTTCATACGGCGCCAGCTTGCCCGGACGGATCTGGCTGGAAGGCTTCGCCTTGTTCACGTCAATCTCGGCGGCAATCGCTTTGGCGTAAGCCTTGCTGGTCAACGCCTGCCACGGCACTTTGACGAAGTCAGGGTCGCCGAGATATTCAGAACGGTCGGCATAGGCGTGTTTCTCCGCCTCCGCCATTACCTGCATGGCGTCGGCGCTGCCAAAACCATATTTCTGCATATCGAAGTTTTCGAGGATATTGAGGATCTGCACGATGTGGATCCCGCCAGAGGACGGCGGCGGCATGGAGTAGACCTCATAGCCGCGATATTCACCGCTAATCGGCGTACGCTCCACGGCCTTGTAGTTGGCGAGATCGGCTTTGGTGATAAGCCCGCCGTGTTTTTTCATCTCACCGGCAATCTGGTCGGCGATAGCCCCTTTATAGAAGGCGTCCGGGCCGTGCTCGGCAATCAACTCCAGGCTTTTACCCAGATTCTTTTGCACCAGCCGGTCGCCTTTTTTCAGCGGCTCGCCGTTCTTCCAGAAAATCGCTTTGCTGTTTTCATGCTGCGGGATCACTTCGCTGCCGTAGGTTTTTAAATCGTCAGCCAGCGCATCGTTAACGATAAACCCCTCCTCCGCCAGCTTAATCGCCGGGCGGACCACCTTATTCAGCGGCATAGTGCCGTATTTTTCCAGCGCGAGGGAGAAGCCCGCGACACTGCCTGGGGTACCGGAAGCGAGATGTGAAGTCAGCGATTTTTTACTATCAGGATTGCCATGTTCATCGAGGAACATATCGCGGGTGGCCTGTTCCGGGGCCATCTCGCGGAAATCGATCGCCGTGGTTTTACCGTCTTTAGTTCGCAGCATCATAAAGCCGCCGCCGCCGATATTACCGGCCTGCGGATGCGTCACCGCCAGCGCATAGCCAACGGCAACCGCTGCATCGACGGCGTTGCCGCCCTGGCGCAGAATATCTACGCCGACGCGGGTCGCCAGCGCATCCACCGAGGCCACCATCCCCTGCTGGGAGCGCACTGGGTGAAACACGTCTTCCTCAACGCCATACGAGACAGGCGGCGGGGGCGGCGGATTGGCGGCAACGGTAAAGCTGCCCCCCGCCAGTAACGCTGCGATGACCACCTGACGCCATATTGTTGTTTTTATCATTGTCTTACTCCTGAAAAGTAGGTTTTATCTCCCGGCTTAAGCCTGGTTGATAACTCCTAAAAAATCATTGTTATGGCGAATTCGAGGTACACTTAAGTGATCCCACGCACGGGAGGAGAAAACAATGAAAGCGATTTTATTCCTGGCGGCGCTGATGCCGCTCGGCGTTTTAGCACAGCCGATTAACATCGATAACAACCCTAACCAGCCGGGTTATGTGGTGCCCAGCCAGCAGCGTATGCAAAATGAGATGAAGGTGCAGCAACAGCAGCAGCAAAGCATGCTGAAGCAGAATCTGAATAATCAGACGCATATGCAGCAACAGCATTTGCAAAATCAGCTGCAGACCAATCAGCAGCGCGCGGCGCAGGGCGGCAATCTCAATACGCAACCGCAGGTACTGCCGAACAACAACGGCGGGATGCTGCGGCAGACTACCCCGTAAAGATCGTCCGCCGTAAATCAGTCTTAAGGCTGGAAATTCGGCCCGATGACGTCAATAGCATCGGTGCATATGCAGTCTACGCCCCAGCGCAGCAGCTCGGCGGCGCGCTGGGGTTTATTGACCGTATACACCAGAATATGCAGGCCGGCCTGTTTCAGGCTCGCCACCCGCGCCGCATCCAGCAGCTTGTGGTTGAGATGAATTGACACGCAGCCCAGCCGGGCGGTCAATTCGCGCCAGTCATCGCGCCACTCATCCAGCAGCAACCCGCGCGGCAGCTCGGGCACGGCTTCCTGCGCCGCTTCCAGCGCATCAATTTCAAAGGATGAGAGCAGCGGCGCGGTCATGCCTTTCCACAAATCGCGCGCGGCCAGCGCCACCACTTTGCCGGTCTGCGGCCCTTGCCCGGTAGTCGGCTTAATTTCGATATTCGCCATCATACCGTGACGACGGCAACGCTCCGCTACCTGGGAGAGCAGCGGCAGCGGTTCGCCCTTAAACTCGCGGCTGAACCAGCTGCCGGCATCAACCTTCAGCAGATCGTCCCACGCCAGCTCGCCCGCCACGCCCCAGCCGTTGCTGGTGCGTTCGAGATTATCGTCATGCAGCAGAAAGATCTGCCCGTCCTTCGACAGCTTGGCGTCAAATTCAATCATCGTGTGCCCGAAGCGGGCGCCGACGTCGATAGCCGCCAGGGTGTTCTCCGGCGCCAGTTTACCGCCGCCGCGATGGGCGACGATGCGGGGATAAGGCCAGTTACTCATGCGCGTTGTCCTGTTTCACCATCAAAGAGGTGCAGATGTTCCAATGGCAGATGCAGCCATAGCGTACTGCCGCCCGCCGGGCGCTGCTGATGCGGCAATCTGACCACCAGCTTCTGCTCTCCCCAGCGCCCGTGGGCGAGGTTATCGGCACCTAAAATTTCCAGCGTATCCATCAGCAGCGGGATGCCGCCTTGCGCCTGCGAGCTTAAAATAAAGTGCTCCGGGCGGATACCGAGAGTCATTTTACGCCCGGCGTAGCGCCGATGCTCGTGATTCATCGGCAGCTGTATGCCGCCTTCCAGCTCAAAGCGGCCGCCGTCATCGCTCACCCGCCCCTCCAGCAGATTCATTGCCGGGCTGCCTATAAAGCTTGCCACAAAGCGGCTGGCGGGCTTTTCGTACACTTCGACCGGCGTGCCGATCTGCTCGGCAATCCCCTTATTCATTACCATCACCCGCTGGGCAAGGGTCATCGCTTCGACCTGATCGTGGGTGACATACAGCGAGGTGGTTTTCAGGCGCCGATGCAGCTGTTGCAGTTCCAGACGCATCTGCACGCGTAGCTTGGCGTCGAGGTTTGACAACGGTTCGTCGAACAGGAATACCGCCGGGTCACGCACGATGGCGCGGCCCATCGCCACGCGCTGGCGCTGACCGCCGGACAGTTCCCGCGGGCGGCGCTTGAGCAGGCCATCCAGCTCAAGAATACGCGCCGCCTCCTGCACGCGCTCGGCAATCAATCCCTTACCCATGCCGCGAATCTTCAATCCCCACGCCATGTTCTCTTCCACGCTCATATGCGGATAAAGCGCATAGTTCTGGAACACCATCGCGATGCCGCGATCCTTCGGTTCCATTTCGGTCACCCGTTTACGGTCAATCCAGATATCGCCGCTGGTCACTCGTTCAAGTCCGGCAACCATCCGCAACAGCGTTGATTTCCCGCAGCCCGACGGGCCGACCATGACGATAAACTCCCCGTCCGCCACGTCCAGCGTCAGCGGTTGAATTACCTGGGTTTTGCCATCCCAGCTTTTGCTTACTGCCTGTAGTTTTAAACCAGCCATTTTATTTCTCACTATCGACCAGGCCGCGCACAAACGCGCGCTGCATGGCTAAAACGATGACGACCGGCGGGATCAGGGTCAGCAGCATCGCCGCCATTACCTGATTCCACTGGGTAGTACCTTCACCGGTGGCGATCATGCCTTTAATACCGGCGACGGCGGTGCCAAGATTCACATCCTGAATAATCAGCAACGGCCATAGATACTGGTTCCAGCCGTAGATAAAGGTGATAACGAACAGCGCGGCGAGGTTGGTTTTCGACAGCGGCAGCACGATGTCGCGAAAGAAGCGCATCGGCGAAGCGCCATCAATACGCGCCGCTTCAATCAGCTCGTCCGGCAGAGTCATAAAGAACTGGCGAAACAGGAAGGTGGCGGTAGCCGAAGCCATCAACGGCAGCGTTAACCCGGCATAGCTGTCGAGCATTTTGAGGTTGGCGATCACTTCCACCGTCGGAAAAATACGCACCTCGACCGGCAGCATCAGGGTGATAAAGATCATCCAGAAGAACAGGTTACGCAGCGGAAAGCGGAACCAGACGATGGCGAACGCCGAAAGCATCGACACCACGATTTTGCCGACCGTAATGGCGAACGCCATGATGAAGCTGTTGAGCATCATCAGCCAGAACGGCGCGCTGTTGACGCCGACCCCGTTCACCCAGATGGTCTTCATGTTCTCCAGCAGATGCCCTCCGGGAATCAGCGTCATCGGCGTTTCGAACACCGATTTGTTATCCAGCGTCGCCGCCACGAAGGCGACGTACAGCGGGAATAAAATGACGGCAATGCCCAGAATCAGCATGGTGTGGCTGAAAATCGTCAGCCCGCGACGGTTCTCAATCATTGGTAACGCACCTTACTTTCAACGTAACGGAACTGCACCACCGTCAGGATAATGACGAGGAACATCAGCACCACCGACTGCGCGGCGGAAGCGGAAAGATCGAGCCCGGCGAAACCTTCGCGATAAATTTTGTAGATTAGGGTGGTGGTCGCCTGCACCGGGCCGCCGGCGGTGGCGGCATCAATTACCGGGAAGGTGTCGAAGAAGGCGTAAACCAGGTTGACCACCAACAGGAAGAAACTCACCGGCGCAATCAGCGGCAGCGCCAGCTTGAAGAAGCGACGAATCGGCCCGGCGCCGTCGATGGCGGCGGCCTCAACCAGCGAACGCGGGATCGACTGCAGCGCGGCGAAGAAGAACAGGAAGTTGTAGCTTATCTGCTTCCAGACCGAGGCGAAGACCACCAGGAACATCGCCTGGCCGCTGTTCTGCGCGTGGTTCCAGTCGTAACCCAATTCGCCAAGGAAATGAGTGATCAGCCCGCGTCCGGGATTGAAGAGGAAGATCCACAGCACCGCCGCGACGGCGGGAGCCACGGCATACGGCAACAGCATCAGCGTTTGATAAAAGCGGCTGCCGCGCACCACATAGTCGACCAGCGCGGCAAAAAACAGCGAAATAAGCAGGCCGCTGACGGTTACCAGGGTGCTGAATTTTATGGTCGTCCAGAAAGAGTCCAGATAGTACGGGTCGTGGAACAGCGTGACGAAGTTATCCAGGCCGACAAACTGGCTGGAAAGGCCAAACGGATCGACGCTCTGCAGCGAGTACCACAGCGCTTCGCCCGCGGGCCAGATAAAGAAAATCAGCGTGATAATCAGCTGCGGCGCGACCAGCACATAGGGCAGCCAGCGCGAGCGGAATACCGGACGGGATGATGACATTGAGATTTGGTTCCTGAACAATGCCGGGTGGCGGCTACGCCTTACCCGGCCTACATAGGGCACATCGTAGGCCCGGTAAGCACAGCGCCACCGGGCAAGTTACAGATTACGATTTGGTTGCTTGCTCGAAACGGCGCAGCAGTTGATTCCCGCGCTGAACGGCGGAATCCAGCGCCTGTTGCGGGGTTTTCTTGCCGGTCCACACGCTCTCCAGCTCTTCATCGACGATGGTGCGAATTTGCGGCATGTTGCCCAGGCGCAGGCCTTTGGTGAACGGCAACGGCGGCTTGTTCAGCATCTGGCGGGTGGCGATATCAGCACCTGGATTCTTATCATAGAAGCCCTGCTGGCGCGTCAGATCGTAGGCCGCGGTGGTAATCGGCAGGTAGCCGGTTTTCTGGTGCCACTCGGCGGCGTTTTCCGGTTTGGTCAGGAAGTCGAGGAACTTCGCCACGCCGGTGTAGGTCTCTTTGTCCTTGCCCTGCATTACCCACAGGCTGGCCCCGCCGATAATGGCGTTCTGCGGCGCGCCTTTCACATCGGCGTCGTAAGGCATCATGCCGACGCCATAGTTGAATTTCGCATACTGACGAATATCCGCCAGCGAGCCGGATGAGGCGGTAGTGATCGCGCAGTCGCCGTTATAGAACTTCTCGGTGGATTCATCCTTACGCCCGAAATAGCTGAAATCGCCCTTCTTGTTCATCTCTTCGAGCAGGGCGATATGTTTCACCTGCTCCGGCTTGTTGAACTCCAGCACCGCGTCGGTGCCGTCAAAACCGTTATTTTTCGTGGCGACCGGCAGGCCGTGCCAGACGCTGAAGTTTTCAATCTGGATCCAGCCCTGCCAACCGCTGGCGTAGCCGCACTTCATTCCGGCCGCTTTCAGCTTCGCGGTATAGGCCGCCAGATCCTGCCAGGTTTTCGGCGGCTGCTCAGGGTCTAAGCCCGCTTTCTTGAAGGCGTCTTTGTTGTAGTACAGCACCGGTGTGGAACTGTTAAACGGCTGGGAGAGCAGATGGCCGGTTTTTGAGTCGGTGTAATAACCGGACACCGTCGGCACGAACTGCGATTCATCGAACTTAATACCCGCATCGCTAAAGACCTGGTACACCGGCTTAATGGCTTTTGACGCCATCATGGTAGCGGTGCCGACTTCATACACCTGCAGAATCGCCGGCGCGTTGCCGGTACGGAAGGCGGCGATACCGGCGCTCAGGCTTTGCTCGTAGTTGCCTTTATACACCGGAACAATTTTGTAATCAGGATTGGCCGCGTTGAAACGTTGCGCCAGAGAATCAACTTCTTTACCCAACTCCCCTTCCATCGAGTGCCAGAAAGGGATGGTGGTTACTGCCAGTGCCTGACCGGCAACTGCCAGGCTAAGCGCCAGTCCTAAAGCTGTATGTCGTAACGATATCATCGGTTATCTCTCTTGTTGTTCCGGATGCGCGATTTCACGCGTTTTATGTTCGCGGGGTAACATGACATGTTCGAATTACAGAAAAATAACTTTTTTATTACAAAAAAAAGATAGTAACGGGTCAGAGAGATGACAAGCCGATGAAAGGATGGGGGAAGTAAAGTGGGAGCTGAGACACGGATAATATTTGTACGATCGGCTCCCGGGGTCGGCGCAAGCGCCTCGCCCGGGCTACAACGGCTTGGGTAGCCCGGCCAAGCGAAGCGCCGCCGGGTTGCAACGAGTTAACTGTCATCCGCGCAAGCGCGCGACAATCTGTTCCAGGGTAAGTTGCCCTGCTGCCGCCTCGACGGTCATGCCGACGAAGTCCGGATTCGCCGACAATATAATTCCATTTCGCTTTAAAAAAAGCAGGGTGATAAACAGTGCCGTACGCTTATTACCATCATTAAATATATGACCGCGAGAAATCGCCAGCAAATGCATCGCAGCGAGTCGCCACACGTCTGTCACACCTTCATATTCAATTTTGTTTAGCACCCTATACATTATCGCTTCGGCACGCCCCGGATCGGGCATACCGGCAACGCCAGGCGTGACGCGGAGCAGCCTGTCGTGAAACTGTATTATCTCTTCCGCTGAGATAATCTGCAGCGTCATTTATCCGCAAGCTCCCTGATCTCATCACCATGAACCGCCATGATAGCCGCGAACTCATCATCCATTCTGGCCGCCTGGTAGCGTTCAAACTCTTCTGCGCTAATGATGACTGCAGATTTATGCCCACGACGGGTAATGGTCACAGGTACACCTGTCACTGCGCTTTCCAGCACATCGGCCAGATTTTGCCGGGCTTCGCTATAGTTAACCGTTCTCATAAAAACCTCCAAAGCTGTACTCTTTTATTGTACAACATACATGTACAAAAAAAGAGCCAACAGGCTCTTTTAAATGTATTTGTGCGATCGGCTCCCGGGGTCGGCGCAAGCGCCTCGCCCGGGCTACAAACCGGCGAAGTGAACGACGCCGGGTTACGATGAACTAACCGCCGAGATAGGCGCTGCGCACCGCCTCGTTGGCCAACAGCGCGTCGCCGGTATCCTCAAGCACTACGTGACCGTTTTCCAGTACGTAGCCGCGATCGGCGAGCTTCAGCGCCTGGTTGGCGTTTTGCTCCACCAGGAAGATAGTCATCCCCTGCTCACGCAGCTGCTCGATGGTGTCGAAAATCTGCTGAATGATAATCGGCGCCAGCCCTAATGAGGGCTCATCAAGCAGCAGCAGGCGCGGCTGGCTCATCAGAGCGCGACCGATCGCCAGCATCTGCTGCTCGCCGCCGGACATGGTGCCGGCGCGCTGAATACGGCGTTCATGCAGACGCGGGAACAGCTCATACACCCATTTGATGCGGGTATGAAACTGGTCGCGGTCGGCAAAAAAACCGCCCATCGCCAGGTTCTCTTCTACCGTCATGCGCGAAAAGACGCGTCGCCCTTCCGGCACGATCGCCACCGCTTCACGCATGATTTTCGCCGTCTGCCAGTCGGTAATATCCTTACCGTCAAAGACAATGCGCCCGCTGGAGGCCCGCGGATCGCCGCACAGCGTACCGAGCAGGGTAGTTTTCCCCGCACCGTTGGCGCCGATAAGCGTGACGATCTCACCTTGTTTGATATGCAGGCTGACGTTGTGCAGCGCCTGGATCTTGCCGTAGTGGGCGCTAACATTGTCAAAAGTTAACATCGCTTTTTCCATCTTATGCGTCACCACCATTATGCTTCACCTAAATAGGCGCGGATCACGTCCGGGTTATTACGAATCTCTTCCGGCGTCCCGTTGGCCAGCGGCGTCCCCTGGTTCACGACGTAGATGCGATCGGAAATGCCCATCACCAGCTTCATATCATGTTCGATAAGCAGGATGGTGGTGTTGTGATGGCTACGCAACTCGGCGATAAGCTCATCCAGCTCTTTGGTCTCTTTCGGGTTAAGCCCCGCCGCCGGTTCGTCGAGCATCAGGATCTCTGGCTGCGTCACCATACAGCGGGCGATCTCCAGCCGGCGCTGGTCGCCGTAGGCAAGGTTACTGGCCTGACGGTTGGCGTGCTCCAGCAGGCCGATACGCTCAAGCCAGGTGGCGGCCCGATCCAGCGCTTCGCTCTGCGCGCGACGGAAGGCCGGCGTTTTCAGCAGGCCGGAGAAAACGCCGGTTTTCAGCTGTTGATGCTGCGCCACCAGTAGATTTTCAATTACCGTCATTTCGCGGAACAGACGCACGTGCTGGAAGGTTCGCACCACCCCCATCCGCGCAATCTGCTGGCCCGGCAGCCCTTCCAGGTGCTGGTCGCGCAGCATAATGGTGCCGCCGGTAGGCTTATAGAAACCGGTCAGGCAGTTAAAAACGGTGGTCTTACCCGCGCCGTTCGGGCCGATTAAGGAAACGATTTCCTGCGGACGTAGCTCAAGGGAGACGTTATTGACCGCCAGCAGGCCGCCAAAACGCATCATCAGGCCGTTCACGGATAATATTGGCTGACTCATGCCTGCTCTCCTTTCGCCTGACCGTTTTTCAGCTTCAGCTGCGGGCGCGTCATCGGCAGCAGCCCCTGCGGACGCCAGATCATCATCAGCACCATCAACCCACCGAGCATTAACATGCTGTATTCGTTGAAATCACGCATCAGCTCGCGCGATACCACCAGCAGAATAGCCGCCAGGATCACCGCAAACTGTGAGCCCATCCCACCCAGCACGACGATCGCCAGCACAAAGGCCGACTCGGCGAAGGTAAAGGATTCGGGGCTCACGAAGCCCTGGCGCGCGGCGAACAGCGTGCCGGCGAAGCCGGCAAACGCGGCGCTGATAGTAAAGGCGGTCAGCTTGATGCGCGTCGGGCTCAGGCCCAGCGAACGGCAGGCGATTTCATCTTCACGCAGCGCTTCCCACGCCCGCCCGAGCGGCATCCGCAGCAGACGGTTAATAACGAACAGGCTGAGCACCACCAGCAACAACGCCACCAGGTAGAGGAAAATCACCCGGTCGCTGGGATCGTACTTCAGGCCAAAGAAGTTGCTGAAGGTATCCCAGCCGCCTTCGCGGGCGGTACGGCTAAATTCAAGACCAAAGAAAGTCGGTTTCGGGATCTGGCTGATACCGTTCGGCCCGCCGGTGATCTCGGTATTGTTGAGCAGCAGAATGCGCACGATCTCGCCGAAGCCTAAGGTCACAATCGCCAGATAGTCGCCGCGCAGACGCAGCACCGGGAAGCCCAGCAGGAAGCCGGCCGCCGCGGAAACCAGGCCGGCCAGCGGCAGGCAGGTCCAGAAACCGAGACCGTAATAGTGGTTAAGCAGCGCAAAGGTATAGGCGCCGATGGCGTAAAACCCGCCGTAGCCCAATACCAGCAGGCCGGAAAGCCCAACTACCACGTTCAGTCCGAGACCAAGGATGATATAAATCATCGTCAGGGTGGCGATATCCACCGTGCCGCGCGACACCATAAACGGCCAGGCCACGGCAATGACCAGCAGGGCTATCAGGAACAGCTTCTGCTTGACCGTCGACCCGTCAATCGCCGGCATAATAAATTTCGGCCCGGAGACGTTCTTAACCGCTTTCTGGAACAGCGGGCGCAGCAGCTGGAAGAAAAAGACCACCGCAGTGCCGATGAAGATCCACTGCCAACGAATATCGGCGGCGGTGTCGACCACCAGTTTGGTGCCATTCAACTCCAGCTGCACGCCCATAAAGACGCCAGCCAGAACAAAGAACATCGCGGCGGAAAGCAGCGCCATCGCAATTTGCATCGGTTTCATACTTTTTCTACCTCCGGGCGGCCCAGAATGCCGGTCGGCATCACTAACAGCACCAGAATCAGCAGCGCGAAGGAGACGACGTCCTTATATTCGGTGCTGAGATAGGCAGAAGAGAGCGCCTCGGCGATACCCAGAATCAGGCCGCCGATCATCGCGCCAGGGATACTGCCGATACCGCCGAGCACGGCGGCGGTAAAGGCCTTCATCCCGGCCATAAAGCCGATGTAGGGGTTAATAACGCCGTAGAACTGCCCCAGCAGAACGCCTGCGACCGCCGCCATCGCCGCGCCAATGACGAAGGTCAGCGCAATAACGCGGTCGGTATTGATGCCCAGCAGGCTCGCCATTTTCAGATCTTCCGCACAGGCACGACAGGCGCGGCCCATTCGCGAATAGCGAATAAACAACGTCAGCGCCAACATGGCGATAAAGGTAACGACCCAGATGACCAGCTGCATGGTGGTGATAGTGGCGGAGAAATTATCGCTGTGGCCGACAATCCACTGGCCGTTAAAGAGACTCGGCAGCGCGACATCGCGCGAGCCTTCGGTCAGGCTGACGAAATTCTGCAGGAATATCGACATCCCGATGGCGGAAATAAGCGCAATCAGGCGCTTGGAGCTGCGTACAGGCCGATAGGCCACGCGCTCGATACTCCAGCCGTAGGCGCTGGCAATAATGATAGCGCCGATAAAGCCTGCGGCGACCAGCAGCCAGCCGGTATCGATCCCCAGCATCATTAGGGCGGCGATAATCATGAACGAGACGTAGCTGCCGATCATGTAGACCTCGCCGTGGGCGAAGTTAATCATGCCGATAATGCCGTAAACCATCGTATAGCCGATGGCGATCAGCGCATAGGTACTGCCCAGCGTGACGCCGTTAAACATCTGCTGCAGAAAATAGAGAAACTGCTCGGACATAAGGTAACCTTTTTCATGCCGCCCGCGCGGTGCGGGCGGTGGGATAACGCGTCTTACTTAGCGACGGTGGATGAACCATCCGCGTGCCACTGGAAGACACCAAATTCAAATCCCTTCAGATCGCCTTTTTCATCCCAATTCAGCGGCCCAATCACGGTCTTCGCGCCGTGAGCTTTCAAATCTTTAATTAAATCCAGCGGCTGCTGGCTGCCGGTTCTGTCCATCGCTTGCGCCAGCGACTGAACGGCGGCATAGGTGATCCAGACGTACGGGCCGCTCGGATCTTTTTTATCCGCTTTCAGCGCATCAACAATAGCGCTGTTGGCCGGATCCTGGTCATAGCGTTTTGGCATCGTCACCAGCATACCTTCCGCCGCCGCGCCGGCGATGTTGGACAGCGAGGCGTTACCGACGCCTTCCGGCCCCATAAACTGCGTTTTCAGGCCGACGGAGCGCGCCTGGCGCAGCATCTGCCCCATTTCCGGGTAGTAGCCGCCGTAGTAGACAAAGTCGATATTCTCTTTCTTCAGGCGCGCCAGCAGTGCGGAGAAGTCTTTCTCGCCGGCGGTGATGCCATCAAAGAAGACGATATTGGCGCCAGCTTTCTTCAGGTTGTCCTGCACGGAACGCGCCAGCCCTTCGCCGTACTGCTGCTTGTCATGAATAATCGCAATACGCTGCGGCTTCACGTGTTCGAGGATATATTTCGCGGCGGTCGGCCCCTGGGAAGAGTCAAGACCTGCGGTACGCATGATGTACTGGTAGCCACGCTGGGTCAGTTCCGGATTGGTCGCCCCAGGGGAGATCATCAGGATGCCTTCATCTTCATAGATATCCGAAGCCGGCTGGGTGGAGGAGGAACAGAGGTGGCCAATAACGTACTGAATGCCGTCATTGACGATTTTGTTAGCGACCGCGACCGCCTGTTTCGGGTCGCAGGCGTCGTCATACTCAACGCCAACCAGTTTGTCGCCTTTAATGCCGCCGCTGGCGTTAATGTCTTTAATCGCCTGGCGCGCGCCGTTGAATTCCATATCGCCCCACTGGGCAACCGGGCCAGACATCGCGCCGACGACGGCGACTTTAATATCCTTTGCCATCGCCGCGTGGGAAATCGCTAATGCAACGACTCCCGCGACGATCGTTTTCGCGTTCCTTTTCATGCTTCAGAACCCCGTTCGTGATGTGGTGTAAATGTTTTGTATTTTTATGGTTAAAAAGCATTCTGTGCTTTTATTAAACAACGCCATTTTTACCATGAAGTTTAATGGTTTAGCGCGGTTTTTTACCTGAATTATGATTAAAATCTCTATTTTTCAGGTGATTAAGAAAAGATAATATTCTGGTTTTAGGCGAAGATAAACAAAAAAAAGTCCAGTTCACAGCATAAAATAACGGCATATAAGGCGGAATAAAACGCTACATATCAGGTTAAAATTCTGCTTATTTTTCGATCCATGATGTATTGCGCTACCCCCGCGCAACCAGGAAAACGAATCCCCTGATGAATGAGTGCAAAACAGCGCCCCGCCAAACAAGAAATTTGAGTACACTGTCGCATCTGTTTTGACTGGAACTGCCGCGTATGAAGCTCACTATTATCCGTTTACAGCACTTCAGCGATCAGGATCGCATTGATTTAGGCAAAATCTGGCCGTCGCAGGATCCTGCGACGCTGATGCTGGACGATAACCATCGTATTTACGTCGCCCGCTTTAACGAACGTCTGCTCGGCGCCGTACGCGTTACCCTGCGCGGCGTCGAAGGCGAGCTCAGCGAGCTGTGCGTGCGTGAAGTCACCCGCCGCCGCGGCGTTGGGCAATATTTAGTGGAAGAGGCGTTAAGCGATAACCCGAATATCAATAGCTGGCGCGTTGCCGATAGCGGGGTGGAAGACCGCGGCGTAATGGCAGCATTTATGCAGGCGCTCGGTTTCAGCGCCCAGCAGAATGGTTGGGAGAAGCATTAAGCCGTAGCCCCAATAAACGCAGCGTGACCAGGGAAGAACCCGGCGGCGCTTCGCTTAGCCGGGCTACCTGGAAATTGTAGCCCCGGTAAGCGCAGCGCAACCGGGGTTGAGGGCCGCAGACAACGCATCTGCGGCGTGAAAGGCGCCCTCACATTTAACCCAGCATTTCGCGTTGCAGGAAGGCGTCAAGACCCGAAATCCCCGGGAGCTTACATCAGTAAGTGACCGGGGTTGAGGGCCGCAGACAACGCATCTGCGGCGTGAAAGGCGCCCTCACAT
>NZ_JBEAIO010000009.1:0-138957 GCF_040065095.1 Klebsiella sp. CN_Kp091
ACCGACGACCTTCGGGTTATGAGCCCGACGAGCTACCAGGCTGCTCCACCCCGCGTCCGTGGAAGCGCACTATACTCCGCTAGCGTTCTGATGCAACCTTTTTTCGTAGAAATCGTCAATTTTGTAAGGAGTGGCGGCGAAATAGACAGTGACGGGCGGATTTTTACACAATTTGGGCTGCGGCGCGCTTTCGCGCATTTCATTAGCCGCATGGGTTTGTTATCTTCATCACGCACTAAGGCTTAGCAGCAATAAAGAAGAGATACCATGAAAGGACGTTGGGCAAAATATGTAGCGACGGGGGCAATGCTGGCGATGCTCGCCGCCTGTTCCTCGAAACCGACCGATCGCGGTCAGCAATATAGTGATGGCAAGTTTACCCAGCCGTTTTCATTGGTAAACCAACCTGATGCGGTCGGCGCGCCGATTAACGCCGGTGACTTCTCTCAGCAGGTTGGTCAGATTCGTAGCGCCTCTCCGCGTCTCTATAATAGCCAGAGCAGCGTTTATAACGCGATTCAGGAGTGGCTGCGTTCCGGCGGCGATACCCGCACGTTACGCCAGTTTGGTATTGATGCCTGGCAGATGCAGGGGGCCGATAACTACGGCAACGTGCAGTTTACCGGCTACTACACCCCGGTCGTGCAGGCCCGCCACACTCGCCAGGGCGAGTTCCAGTATCCTATTTACCGTATGCCGCCGAAAAACGGCAAACTGCCTTCCCGCGCCAGCATTTATGCCGGAGCGCTAAGCGATAACTACGTGCTGGCCTACAGCAACTCGCTGATGGATAACTTCATCATGGACGTTCAGGGCAGCGGCTATATCGACTTTGGCGACGGTTCGCCGCTTAATTTCTTCAGCTACGCCGGGAAAAACGGCTGGCCTTACCGTAGCATTGGTAAAGTGCTTATCGACCGCGGCGAAGTGAAGCGGGAAGATATGTCGATGCAGGCGATCCGTGAATGGGGCGAAAAGCATAGCGAAGCGGAAGTCCGCGAGCTGCTGGAACAGAACCCCTCTTTCGTCTTCTTTAAACCGCAGTCCTACGCGCCGGTGAAAGGAGCGAGCGCGGTACCGTTGATTGGCCGCGCGTCGGTCGCCTCTGACCGTTCGATTATTCCGCCGGGAACCACCTTGCTGGCCGAGGTGCCTCTGCTGGATAATAACGGTAAGTTTAACGGTCAATACGAGCTACGCCTGATGGTGGCGCTGGATGTCGGCGGGGCGATTAAAGGCCAGCACTTCGATATCTACCAGGGCATCGGCCCGGATGCGGGTCATCGCGCCGGTTGGTATAACCACTATGGCCGCGTGTGGGTACTGAAAAACGCGCCAGGCGCCGGTAGCGTCTTTAGCGGTTAACGTTTAAACGTCCGTATGTTTCTAACCCGGATCCGCGCAACGCGCCGGTCCGGGGTCTCCACTTTATTCTGAGGTTTTATGTCTGTAGTAATCAGCGATGCCTGGCGCCAGCGGTTTGGCGGCACGGCGCGTTTATATGGCGAAAAGGCGCTGCAGTGTTTTGCCGAGGCGCATGTTTGCGTGGTCGGGATCGGCGGCGTCGGTTCATGGGCGGCGGAAGCGCTGGCGCGAACCGGGATTGGCGCGATTACGCTGATTGATATGGATGATGTCTGCGTCACCAATACCAATCGCCAAATCCACGCCCTTGGCGGCAACGTTGGGCTGGCGAAAGCGGAAGTGATGGCCGAGCGTATACGTCTCATTAACCCGGAGTGCCGGGTTACGGTTATCGATGTTTTCATCACGCCGGAGAACGTAGCGGAATACCTGGGAACGGGCTTTAGCTATGTTATCGATGCTATCGATAGCATCAGGCCAAAAGCGGCGCTGATCGCCTGGTGCCGGCGTTATAAAGTCCCATTGGTCACGACCGGCGGAGCCGGCGGGCAAATTGATCCGACGCAGATCCAGGTCGCCGATTTGGCGAAAACAATTCAGGATCCGCTGGCGGCGAAACTGCGTGAGCGTCTGAAAAGCCAGTTCGGCGTAGTGAAGAATAGTAAAGGAAAGCTGGGCATCGATTGCGTCTTCTCGACCGAAGCGTTGGTCTACCCGCAGGCTGACGGCAGCGTATGTGCAATGAAAAGCACGGCGGAAGGGCCGAAGCGGATGGATTGCGCCTCCGGTTTTGGCGCGGCGACCATGGTGACGGCGACCTTTGGTTTTGTCGCCGTATCCCATGCGTTGAAGAAGATGTTGGCAAAAGCGCAGCGTCAGGGGGAATAGCCTGAGGGACGTTTTCCGGACGGCGCAGAACCGTAGCCCGGCTCAGCGTAGCGCAAGCCGGGGAGACGGCGTTTGAATTAGTTCTCGCGGGCGGCGGCGAGCACCGCGTCGCTTAGCGCCTGCAGCCCCTGACTGCGTGAAGCGCTAAGCTGCCCGCGCAAACCCAGCTCATCGAATAGCGCCAACGGATCTTTTGCTAAAATCTCAGCGGCGCTTTTTCCGTCGCAGGCGGCTAACAGCACCGCCAGTAGGCCGCGCACGATACGCCCTTCGCTATCGCCAAAGAAGCGCATCTTGCCCTCGGCATCAACCTGATACCCCAGCCAGACGCGGTTTTCGCAGCCCGCAATCTCTTTCGCCTGCGTCCGCTGGGCGTCCGTTAATGGCGGCAGTTTCTTACCCACTAAAATCAACTGGCGGTACTTATCTTCCCACTGAGTCAGCGGGGCGAAGGTCTGGCGCAGCGTCGCTTCGCTGAGCGCGGCGCTTAAAGGTTGGGAAGTCATCATTAATCCACCAGTATTTCCAGCGCGCGGTCGATAGCGTGTACCAGCGCATAGACATCATCTTGCGTATTGTACGGCGCGAATGAGGCGCGCAGCGTACCGCTGACGCCTAATGCCGCCAGTAGCGGCTGCGCGCAATGTTGCCCGGCGCGTAGCGCAATGCCGGACTCCGCCAGCAGCGTAACCATATCGCTATGGTGTACACCCTTGAAATCAAAGGCCAGCAGGCTCGAATCCTGACAGCGGAATGAACGAAAACCGGGCCGCTTTGCCAGCTCGTCTTCCGCAAGCGTCGCCAGGCTACGGCTCCAGTTTTCCGCCTGTGCAAGATCGATTTCCTGCAGCCATTCCAGCGCGGCGCTGAGGCCGATAACGCCGGCGACGTTGGGCGTCCCGGCTTCAAGCCGCCAGGGGGCGGGCTGGGGTTTAAAACCATCGAATGAGACTTCAGTAATCATTTTGCCGCCGCCGAGCCATGGCGACATTTCCGCCAGCAGGTCGCTTTTGCCATACAGCGCGCCAATACCCGTTGGGCCATACAGCTTGTGGGCGGAGAAGGCATAAAAATCGATATCCAGCGCCTGCACGTCAGCCGGGAAGTGCACCGCGCCCTGCGCGCCGTCAACCATCACTATCATTCCCGCCTGATGGGCGAGAGCAATGGCACGCTGCAGGTCGGGGCAGCCGCCGGTGACGTTAGACATCTGGCCAATCGCCAGCACCCGGCTGCGTGAAGAGATAAGCGAAGGGAGTTGCGCGATATCCGGCAGACGATCGGCGCCCAGCGGCAGCTTGACCACCCGCGCGCCGGTTTGTTCGGCAACCATCAGCCACGGTACCAGGTTGGCGTGGTGTTCGGCTTCGCTGACGATTATCTCATCGCCAGGATGCAGGCGCGGGCGCACGTAACTCTGCGCGACCATATTGATGGCTTCGGTGGTGCCGCGGGTCCAGACGATATCTTTGCCGGAAGGCGCGTTAAGCCAGTTGGCGACGCGTTCGCGCGCCGCCTCGTAGCGCTCGGTAAGATGCTGGGCGGCGGCAAACTGGCTGCGGTGGACGTTGCCGGCGCTCAGGCGATAAAACTGGTCGCTGGCATCGATCACGGCCAGCGGTTTTAGCGCCGTCGCCGCGCTATCCAGGTAGACGCCGGCATCCGCCAGGGCTGGAAACTGGGCGCGGAAATGGGCGGGATTGAATGCGTTCATGGAATTCCTCATATCGATATCACGATCGTCGCGCAAATTCCCCATTAGGGCAAGGCTGGTGATAGCGAGGAGGCGGGGAGAACGGTGATTTTTCGGCAAAAAAAAGCACCGCGCATTGCGGTGCTACATTAAATCACTATGGACAGACAGGGTAAATGTACAGGAAGTGAAAAGGTAGCCTTGCTACCATGGTCTGCAAACCCAGACCAATTGCAAACACAACAACACAACATCACAACCGTAAGCCAAAAGCTTGTTGGAACACGCATTCCAAAAAAAGCTTTTCGTTCCGGCTCAGGAAGTGCCGCCACTATAGGTATTTGCTGGTAGAACCTCAACGGACAATTTATAATGGCTCAGATAAAAAAAACTAATAGGTTAACTGTTGTTTCCTATTTGTTAAAACTCGTTAACATCTCAGTCAGAATAACCATGTCGAAGCGATTACCACCTCTGAATGCATTACGTGTTTTTGATGCAGCCGCACGTCATCTGAGCTTCACTCGCGCAGCCGATGAGCTTTTTGTGACGCAGGCCGCAGTAAGTCACCAAATCAAGTCACTAGAGGACTTTCTGGGCCTGAAGCTGTTTCGTCGACGCAATCGCTCGCTGCTGTTAACGGAAGAGGGGCAAAGCTATTTTCAGGATATTAAAGAGATTTTTTCGCAGCTCACCGAAGCGACGCGTAAACTGCAGGCGCGCAGCGCGAAAGGGGCGCTAACTGTTAGTTTATTGCCCAGTTTCGCCATTCAGTGGCTGGTGCCGCGACTCTCAAGCTTTAACTCAGCTTATCCGGGGATCGATGTGCGGATCCAGGCGGTGGACCGTCAGGAAGACAAACTGGCCGACGACGTCGACGTGGCGATTTTCTATGGCCGCGGCAACTGGCCGGGGCTACGTGTTGAAAAACTGTACGCCGAATATTTACTGCCGGTTTGTTCGCCGTTGTTGTTAACCGGTGACAAAGCGTTGAAAACGCCTGCCGATCTGGCGCAACATACGCTGTTACATGATGCCTCTCGCCGCGACTGGCAAACTTATACCCGGCAACTGGGTCTAAATCATATCAATGTGCAACAGGGACCGATATTCAGCCACAGCGCGATGGTGCTGCAGGCGGCAATCCATGGACAAGGCGTCGCACTGGCCAATAACGTTATGGCCCAGTCCGAAATTGAAGCAGGCCGTTTGGTCTGCCCGTTTAATGATGTTCTGGTCAGTAAGAACGCGTTTTACCTTGTTTGTCATGACAGTCAGGCTGAACTGGGTAAAATAGCCGCTTTCCGCCAGTGGATTTTAGCGAAGGCGGCGAGCGAACAAGAAAAATTCCGCTTTCGTTACGAACAATAACGGCCTGATGACCAGGCGTTAACTGACTTTGTAGGGTATCAACATGACCAGCCGTTTTATGCTGATTTTTGCCGCCATCAGCGGCTTTATCTTTGTGGCTCTGGGCGCCTTTGGCGCACACGTATTAAGTAAATCGCTGGGTGCGGCCGAAATGGCCTGGATCCACACCGGCCTTGAGTATCAGGCGTTTCATACGCTGGCGATTTTAGGCCTGTCTGTCGCCATGCAGCGGCGGATAAGCATCTGGTTTTACTGGAGCAGCGTGTTTTTGGCGCTGGGAACCGTGTTGTTCAGCGGCAGCTTATATTGCCTGGCGCTGTCGCATTTACGCCTGTGGGCGTTCGTTACCCCGGTAGGCGGCGTCTGCTTCCTTGCCGGTTGGGTATTAATGTTAATTGGTGCAATTCGTCTGAAACGTAAGGGCGTTGTTCATGAATAAGGTTGTCCTCTATTGTCGCCCCGGGTTTGAGAAAGAGTGCGCAGCAGAAATTACCGATAAGGCAGCCCGCCTTGAGGTATTTGGTTTTGCCCGGGTCAAAGACGACTCCGGCTATGTGATTTTTGAGTGCTATCAGCAGGGCGATGGCGAGAAGCTGGTGCGCGATTTGCCGTTTAGCTCGCTGATTTTCGCGCGCCAGATGTTCGTCGTTGGCGAACTGCTGCGCGACCTGCCGCCGGAAGACCGCATCACGCCGATCGTCGGCATGCTGCAGGGCGTGGTGGAAAAGGGCGGCGATCTGCGCGTTGAGGTTGCGGATACCAACGAAAGCAAGGAGCTGATGAAGTTCTGCCGCAAGTTCACGGTGCCACTGCGCGCGGCGCTGCGTGAAGCCGGCGTGCTGACTAACTATGAAACGCCGAAGCGTCCGGTGGTGCACGTGTTCTTTATCGCACCCGGCTGTTGCTATACCGGCTACTCCTTTAGCAATAACAACTCGCCGTTTTATATGGGGATCCCGCGCCTGAAGTTCCCTTCCGATGCGCCGAGCCGTTCGACGCTGAAGCTGGAAGAGGCATTTCACGTCTTCATTCCGGCGGATGAGTGGGACGAGCGTCTGGCGAATGGCATGTACGCGGTGGATCTCGGCGCCTGCCCGGGCGGCTGGACCTATCAGCTGGTGAAGCGCAACATGTGGGTCTCTTCGGTCGATAACGGCCCGATGGCGCAGAGCCTGATGGATACCGGACAGGTGACCTGGCTGCGTGAAGATGGCTTCCGCTATCGTCCGAACCGCAACAACATCTCGTGGATGGTGTGCGACATGGTTGAGAAACCGGCGAAGGTGGCGGCGTTAATGGCGCAGTGGCTGGTGAACGGCTGGTGTCGCGAGACCATTTTTAACCTCAAGCTGCCGATGAAAAAGCGCTATGAAGAGGTGTCGCAAAACCTGGCCTATATTCAGGCGCAGCTTGATGAGCACGGTATTAACGCGCAGATTCAGGCCCGTCAGCTGTATCACGACCGTGAAGAAGTGACCGTACACGTGCGTCGCCTGTGGGCGGCGGTCGGCGGCCGCCGCGACGAGCGCTAATTAGCGCTCAGCAGCCCCGGCCACGCATCAGCGCGGCCGGGGATCACGCGGATGGCAAACGCAGCTGTTGCAGGTTGCCATCGAGCTGTAAATCCGTTTGCAGGCGGGCGATTTCCCGGCAGGTAAACGCCATCTCTTTATGCTCTTCAAGTTTCTTACGCCACTTCTCCGGCACATTCGCAAGCCGCGCGTAGATGCCTTCTAAATCCTGATAATCCGTTAACAGCTGCGCCGCGCTTTTCGGCCCAATTCCGGCAACGCCCGGTACTTTCGAACTGCTAATCCCCGCCAGACCCCAGTAGTCCGGCAGTTGCTCCGGCGTCACGCCGAATTCATTGGCGATAAACGGCGCATCCAGCCAGCGTTTCTGGAAATAGTCGCGGATGCGGATGGTCGGCGACAGCAGCTGACAGTAGCCTTTATCGGTCGAGACAATAGTCGCCTGATGCCCGGCCTGGGCAACTTTAACGGCGAGCGTGGCCGCCAGGTCGTCCGCTTCGCTGCCGGGCAGCGCCCAGCAGCGGATACCGCGCTGTTCGAAGGCCGCCCGCAGCGCCGGCATTTCCGCCTCCAGCGTTTCCGGCATCGGCGCGCGCCCGGCTTTATATTCCGGCAGCCGCTGATGGCGCCAGCCGTGGGCGCGGTCTTCATCGTCGAACACCGCCACGGCGTGCGTCGGCTGGCTGTGGACGATAAGCTGTTCCAGGGCGTGCAGGCAGGTATCCGCGCAGGGTGAACCCTGTACCGCATGAATACGGCGGATCAGGTTGAGCGCGTCGACAATTAACAGATGAACAGCCACAAGATACCTCCCTTTGTTCTAAGGCTGTAAGGGTAACATCGGTGGCAAGACGAGGCTATTGGTAGAGCGAAGTTCGGGAAGCAGGCTCGCAGAATGAGCCAGGGCGGGAGGAGAGTTGGCCCGACATACCGAAGCGTGCCGGGCCAGAGGCGTTAATCGCAGGCGACGATTTTCATCGCCAGGCCGCCGCGAGAGGTTTCGCGGTACTTGGCGTTCATATCTTTGCCCGTTTCATACATCGTCTCGATAACCTTATCGAGGCACACGCGCGGTTCGCTGGTACGGCGCAGGGCCATGCGCGCGGCGTTAACCGCTTTGACCGCCGCGATGGCGTTACGCTCGATGCACGGTACCTGCACCTGGCCGGCAACCGGGTCGCAGGTCAGGCCGAGGTTATGCTCCATACCGATTTCCGCGGCGATGCACACCTGAGCCGGGCTAGCGCCCAGCAGCTCCGCCAGACCGGCCGCGGCCATCGAGCAGGCCACGCCGACTTCGCCCTGGCAACCGACTTCGGCACCGGAGATAGAGGCATTCATCTTATACAGCGAGCCAATGGCGCTGGCGACCAGCATATAGCGGGCCAGAGAGTTAGCGTTCACCTTACGGATAAACTTGTCGTAGTAGGCCAGTACCGCCGGAACGATACCGCACGCGCCGTTAGTTGGCGCGGTGACAACGCGGCCACCGGCGGCGTTCTCTTCGTTTACCGCCAGCGCGAACATGTTGATCCAGTCCACGACCGCCATCGGGTCGCTGTTGGTATTGTCTTGGCTCACCAGCATGCGGCGCAACGCGGCGGCGCGGCGCGGAACGCGCAGTTTGCCCGGCAGCACGCCTTCCGTGGTGATACCGCGCTCGATACCGGCGCTCATCACTTCCCACACCGCGGCGAAGTGCTGTTCCAGCTCTTCTTTGCTGTGCAGCGCCAGCTCGTTCTGCATCATCAGCCCGGAGAGCGACAGGCCGGTTTCATTGCAGTGTTTCTGTAGGTCGGCGGCGTTTTTGTACGGATAAGGCACGGCAACCGGCGCTTCGGTGGTCAGGCCGAAGTGCTCTTCATCGACGATAAAGCCGCCGCCGATGGAGTAGTAGGTCTGGCTGTAGAGTACCTTGTCGCCGCCCAGCGCGGTAATGCGCATGCCGTTCTCATGCAGAGACAGGTTGTCGGCATGGAAATTCATGCACTGGTCGACAGGGAACGCGACTTCGTGCTGGCCGTTCGCCAGCAGCAGGCGGCCGTGGGTGTTAACGTCCTGGATAAAGCCCGGGATCGCGTCGATGTCGACGGTATCCGGCAGATTGCCGGCCAGCCCCATGATAATGGCGATATCGGTATGGTGGCCTTTACCGGTCAGGGACAGGGAGCCGTAAACGTCAACGACGACTTTGCTGACGTCAGCCAGCAGGCCGCGCGCAATCAGGTCGTCAGTAAATTGTTTGCCCGCTTTCATCGGTCCAACGGTATGGGAGCTGGATGGGCCAATGCCGATTTTGAAAATATCGAATACGCTGATCATGATGTATTCCAGTACTGTCGGAAAGCGCGCCGCCGTTAAGCGGCGCGAGGGGAGGTCTTAAGAGAATTAGCTGAACAGAGAGTAGAAAATCGCGGAGATGGCAATCAGGCCCATAATCACAACGAAGACGTTGCTGATGTGGCCGCTGTATTTGCGCATGGCCGGAACTTTCTGGATAGCGTACATCGGCATCAGGAACAGGATCATCGCGATAATCGGGCCGCCCAGGGTCTCAATCATGCCGAGGATGCTCGGGTTCAGCGTGGCCACAATCCAGGTGGTGACCAGCATAAACAGCGCGGTCAGCTTGTTCAGTTTGTTGATTTCGATGGTTTTGCCTTTGCCGCGCAGAGACTTAATCACCATGCCGTTGAAACCTTCACGAGCGCCCAGATAGTGGCCGAGGAAGGATTTGGTGATAGCGATCATCGCGATGATCGGCGCCATCCAGGCGATAACCGGTGCATTAAAGTGGTTCGCCAGGTAAGACAGAATCGAGATGTTCTGCTCTTTCGCCGCCGCCAGGTCTGCCGGAGACAGGCTCAGTACGCAGCTGAAGACGAAGAACATAACGGTCAGCACCATCATGATGTGAGCGCGCGCCAGGATGCTGGAGCATTTCTTCTCAGCGCCTTCGCCGTACTCTTCACGCTTCGCGACCGCGAAGGAGGAGATGATCGGCGAGTGGTTAAAGGAGAAGACCATCACCGGGATCGCCAGCCACAGGGTCATCAGCAGACCGTTACCGGTTGTTGTCGCGCTGCTCAGCGACAGGGTTTCCAGCGCCGCGCCGTTCCACTGTGGGATCAGATACAGCGCCAGGATCATCAGCGCGATAACGAACGGGAATACCAGGATGCTCATTGCTTTAACGATCATCTGCTCGCCGAAACGAACGATGGTCATCATGCCGACAATCAGGATCAGGGACAGAATGGCGCGCGGCGGCGGCGTCATGTGCAGCTGGTGCGCCATGAAGCTTTCGACGGTGTTGGTGATAGCCACGCTGTAAACCAGCAGAATCGGATAAATTGCGAAGAAGTAGAGCAGAGTAATCAGCTTACCTGCACCCACGCCAAAGTGTTCTTCAACCACTTCGGTGATGTCTTCACCCGGGTTTTTACCGGAAAGCACGAAGCGGGTCATACCGCGGTGTGCGAAGAAGGTCATCGGGAAGGCCAGAATAGCCATGATAATCAGTGGGATCATACCGCCGACGCCGGCGTTGATTGGCAGGAACAAAACGCCCGCGCCGATCGCCGTGCCGTACAGGCCCAGCATCCACATGGTATCCGTTTTGCGCCATCCGCTGCGGGTTTCACCCGAAACGATAGTGCTGGTTTGTGTGGTTTCCATCTGTATCTCCTGGAGGAATCAACAAAATCTAGTAAATAAAAACGATTAAATAATATGAAATTCGTTGCTTTACGGTTTTTTAGAAATTTTCTCCGTAACAATTGGGCGGCAAGATACATTTATATGGAAAATACATCAGTGATCGGGATCCCAAATGCAATAATCCACTTTAAATCTGAACGTTTTTAGCCCAACAGTCTGTTTATGGTGATCAGCCAGATAAATGTGGCGCGAAGGCTATCATTTGCAGCACATGAGATAAAAGCTCTGTTACCAAATAACGAGGTTTTTGCTGCAAAAAAGTGATGTAAACGACGTTTTTTCGCCATAATGTTATTTTTATGGTGAATTTTATTGCTCTTTTTGGAAACGCAAACGATTGGCTATGTGGAAACTCTACGAATCATTAATTAGAAAAATTAATTAACTGGAAATTGCGGGCGGGAGTACCCGGGCAGGGTATCGACCGCCGCCCGGGAGAGGTATCACGTTATCAGGAGCAGATTTCGTAGCACGGAATGTAGGCGCTGCCGCCCGGAAGCTTCATGCGGTGCTGGGCAACGAAGCCCTGCAGCAGATCGTCCATGCGGCGCATCATTTCCGGATCGCCATGCAGCTTGTAAGGGCCATATTTCTCGATGGCCTGAATACCGACTTCTTTCACGTTGCCGGCGACAATACCGGAGAAGGCGCGACGCAGGTCGGCGGCCAGCACTTCCACCGGTTGGTCCGGATAAAGTTTGAGATTAGCCATATTGTCGTGCGTTGGCTCAAACGGCATCTGCAGGTCCGGCGAAATACGAATCGACCAGTTGAAGCTATAGGCGTCATCGGTTTCGCGGCGGCTCTCTTTGACCAATGGCATCGCTTTTTTCATCTGGCGCGCCACTTCCGCGGCATCGTCGATAATAATGCGGTAGTGGCGGCGAGCCGATTCGCCGAGGGTATGAACGATGAACTCGTCCAGCACGCGGAAGTAGTCGGCGCTCTCTTTCGGCCCGGTGAGGATAAGCGGCAGCACCTGTGATTTGTTATCCGGATGCATCAGGATGCCCAGCAGATAAAGCAGCTCTTCCGCAGTACCCACGCCGCCCGGGAAGATGATAATACCGTGGGCGATGCGTACGAACGCTTCGAGACGCTTTTCGATATCCGGCATGATGATCAGTTCGTTGACCAGCGGGTTTGGCGGCTCAGCGGCGATAATGGAAGGTTCGGTCATGCCGATAAAGCGGCTGTCTTTATAGCGCTGCTGGGCGTGGCCGACGGCGGCGCCTTTCATTGGCGCTTCCATGGCGCCTGGCCCGCAGCCGGTGCAGATGTTCAGTTCGCGCAGGCCAAGCTGGGTACCGACGCGGCGCGCGTACAGGTACTCATTTTCATTAATAGAGTGGCCGCCCCAGCAGACAATCATATTCGGCGCTTCGCCGACGTGCAGCGCGCGGGCGTTGCGCAGAATAGAGAACACCAGGTTGGTGATGTGAATTGAGCTTTCGAGATCGAGATTCGGGAAGCGGACGGTGTTGTGGATCTGCCCGTAGACGAACAGGATATCGCGCAGCACGGCAAACAGGTTGGCCTGCAGGGAACGGATAATACGGCCATCGACGAAAGCGTCTTCCGGCGGGTTGATCAGTTCCAGCTTCACGCCGCGTTCGCGGCGCAGCACGTTAATATCGAAGTTTTCAAAACGAGACAGTAGCTCCTTGCTGTTATCGGTCAGGCTCCCCGAGTTGAGCACAGCAAGCGAGCAGTTGCGAAAGAGTTGATACAGGTCACTACTGGCGGTGCGTTTAAGCATATCCACTTCCAGCTGTGACAGCATATCCATTGAACCAAGCGGGCTAACGTGTGTAATCAAGTGAACTCCTTACAGGACGATTATCGTCTTCCTGTGATTACAATAGCCCTGGCCGTAGTCTTTCCACAACCTTGCGTACGCGTTAACGCACGCAAAGTGTGAAAAATTTCGCTTATTGCCGCGCCAGACGGCCGGTTGCCGGCACGAATTCACCGTTGCTGCGCCACGGATTGATATCCAGGCCGCCGCGGCGGGTGTAGCGAGCGTACACGGAAAGCGATTCCGGGCGGCAGAAACGCAGTACATCATTAAAGATGCGTTCGACGCACTGTTCATGGAACTCATTGTGGTGGCGGAACGACACCAGATAGCGCAGCAGTTTTTCGCGATCGATTTTCGGCCCGCGATACTGAATCTGTACCGAGCCCCAGTCCGGCTGGTGGGTGATCAGACAATTCGATTTCAGCAGATGGCTGACCAGCGTCTCTTCGACGACTTTGCCGCTGGCAGCATCCTGCAGGTAGTCGGCGCTGAACTGATAGTTATCAATCTCGATATCCTGATCGTCGATGCAGGCGCCATGCAGATGGGCGACCGGTTGCCCTTCCAGCTCATCGAGTCGGTACAGCGAAACCTTGACCTCGCCCTGGGCGCAGGCGCTGAGATCGCGGGTCAACGTCGCCTGGACTTCCTCCCAGTCGGCGAAGCGGGTCTGGTTGAAGCTGTTCAGGTACAGTTTAAAGCTTTTCGATTCCACCAGATTGACGGTGGTATCGCTCAGCTCCACGTAGCCGACGGCGACCTGCGGCAGGCCTTTGGCGTTCAGCCACGACAGCTCGTACAGCGTCCAGATATCGGCGCCGTGGAACGGTAGATTATCAGCGTGCAGGCCGAGCGGGTCGCGGTTCAGGCTGCGCGGCACGCCCTGCAGCAACGAAGCGTCATAGGTATCGCGGTAATCCGTTGATTTACCGAGCGTCAGGCCGGCCAGCGCCTGATGATTATCGTAAGAAGACATGTTTCACCATAGTAAAGCGGGTACACTATATGCCAAGTGTATCCTGTCTAACGTGAAGAGAGAAACCGGTGGATCATCAGACCATAGAAGCGCTGCAATCATTTACCCAACGTTACTGCGATGCCTGGCAGCAGCGTTATGCCAGCCTGCCGCGCAGCGAAGACCTTTATGGCATCCCATCTCCCTGTATTAGCGCCAGTGAAGACGATGCCGTTTTCTGGCAGCCGCAGCCGTTTACGTTAGAACACCATCTCGATGGAGTTGAACGAGCGCTGGAGATTGTGGTACAACAGCCAATTCATAGTTATTATACCACTCAGTTCGCTGGCGATATGCACGCCCGCTTCGCGGCACAGAACCTTACTTTGCTGCAGGCCTGGAGCCCGGATGATTTCCAGCGAGTGCAGGAAAACCTTATTGGTCACCTGGTGGTGCAAAAACGCCTCAAGCTATCGCCGACGCTGTTTATCGCCACGCTGGATAGCGAACTGGAGGTTATTTCGGTCTGCAACCTGAGCGGCGAAGTCATTAAAGAGACGCTCGGAACCCGAAAAAGAGAGACCCTTTCTCACTCGCTTGCGAGTTTCCTGAATCAGCTTGAGCCCCTTCTGTAATCCATTTACCCTGGTGGTTTGTGAGAGATCTCTTACAAGACCTGTAAGAGATCGTCATCATTTTCAGCAATTTTTTACGTAGTGATTACATCTAACTTATTGTTATAAAATGATTTGGTAATTATGTGGTCTTTTAGTTTGGCCACTAATCTTAAGAGATTGTCGTAGTAAGTCTTGTAAGAAGAGGCGGAATCAGTGATCCTATGTACGTCGACAGGAAGTCGCAAATGAAGAGAACATCAGGATGATGGCTCTTCTACAGGACCCGCCAGGATGGCGTTGCAAGGACAGGCTTCAGGATGAGGCAAGGATAACGCAGGAACGCGTAAAGGACACCTCCAGGATGGAGAACGAGAGCCGCTCAGGATGAACGGTGGATCAGGAAGATCTGGACACACTTAGGGATAAGTTATTTCACATCGGGGTGGTGTGAAAGCAGGATGCGCTAGTTTATGGATGAACTTGGTCAGGAGACCTCAGGAAAAGTTTTCAAGGACGAGCAGGGAGCACCAATGTAGCTGGAATGCTGCAAAACGAACCGGGAGCACTGTTTATACAGTGCTCCCTTTTTTTATTTCTCTCGCGGATTTGCTATCCTGCGCCCGGTTTACAATTCATCGAGGTTTCCCCATGACCCTTCACGCTAGCGTGCGCGATCGCCTGCACGCCATTGAAGCGCTGCTGCGCGAAACAAACCACTGGCAGGAACAGGCGCCGGATAGCCGCGCTTTCGCCAGCGAGCAGCCGTTTTGCCTGGACACGCTCGAGCCGCTGGAATGGCTACAGTGGGTGCTGATCCCGCGTATGCATCAACTGATTGCCAGCGGTATGCCGCTGCCGCAGAACTTTGCCGTCGCGCCCTACTACGAGATGGCGCTGGATAAAGCTCATCCGGCGCGCGAAGCTATCGTGGCTGAACTACTGCTGCTGGATGCATTATTCGCGGACGAAAACGCCTGATGCTGGAGATTATTTATCAGGACCAGTGGCTGGTGGCGGTGAATAAGCCTTCCGGCTGGCTGGTGCACCGCAGCTGGCTGGATCGCGACGAGAAAGTGGTAGTGATGCAGACCGTGCGCGATCAAATCGGCCAGCACGTCTTCACCGCTCATCGCCTGGACCGGCCGACTTCCGGCGTGCTGCTGATGGGGTTGTCGAGCGAGGCGGGCAGGCTGCTGGCGCAGCAGTTTGAACAACACCAGATGCAAAAACGCTATCACGCCATCGTTCGCGGCTGGTTGACTGAAGAGGCGGTACTGGATTATCCGCTTGTAGAAGAGCTGGATAAAATCGCCGATAAATTCGCTCGTGAAGATAAAGGCCCGCAGCCGGCGGTGACCCATTATCGCGGACTGGCGACGGTAGAAATGCCGGTCGCCACCGGCCGTTACCCGACCACCCGCTACGGGCTGGTGGAGCTGGAGCCGAAAACCGGGCGTAAACATCAGCTGCGTCGCCATTTGGCCCATCTGCGCCATCCGATCCTCGGTGACAGCAAACATGGCGATCTACGGCAAAACCGCAGCGCCGCTGAACATTTCGGCTGTAATCGCCTGATGCTGCATGCCAGTCAGCTGTCATTAACGCATCCGTTTACCGGCGAGCCGCTGACGATTCGCGCGGGTCTGGATGATGTCTGGATGCGCGCGCTGTCGCAGTTTGGCTGGCGCGGGCTTCTCCCGTTAAATGAAAGGGTTGAGTTTGCCGACGACAGCGGTCAGGATGAGAGTATCGCGGATAATCCAGGGAGATAATCACTATGGCAGAAGTCGGAATTTTTGTCGGCACGATGTATGGAAACTCGCTGTTGGTCGCCGAGGAGGCGGAAGCCATTCTGAGCGGGCTGGGGCATAAAGCGACGGTATTTGAGGACCCGGAAGTGAAAGACTGGGAATCCTATACCGGCAAATACGTGCTGGTCGTGACCTCGACCACCGGGCAGGGCGATCTGCCGGACAGCATCGTTCCGCTGTATGAAGGCATTAAAGATATGTATCAGCCGCATCTGCGCTACGGCATTATCGCGCTTGGCGATAGCACCTACGCTAACTTCTGCGGCGGCGGTAAAACCTTTGATGCGCTGCTGCAGGAGCAGGGCGCGCGTCGTATTGGCGAGATGCTCACCATCGACGCCAGCGAAGACCCGGAACCAGAAAGCGTTTCCAACCCTTGGGTAGAAGCGTGGGCTAAACTGCTCGAGTAATCATGTTAAGTACGCCCTCTCCCTACGTAGAGGGCGCGCTTAAGCCGCCAGTGGCCGGATAAACGGTCAGGGTTATCTTAACGTTCTCCATCGCGCCCGGCTTCGGGCATCTGCCTGATAACCACTTCATCGTTATGGCTTTTTTCTTTGCGTTTCCCCGGCGTCAAGAGAGCCGATTCACACTCTGAAGGTAATGTCGTTCATCGACCCATCAGCGGGTGACGGTTTTCCATTTCCGTGAACTACTCCCCACAACCTTAGGCATACGCCACAAACTAACGCAGTATCACCCGCTAAAGCTGTGTATATGCACGGTGAGCCCGCCGACGCCTCTTTTTATACTTTTCCTGCCAGTGACAAAAGCAGTACGCCAGATATAACGAAAAAAACACTAACACGTCATTCTGATTACCCTACAGGTTGTGCTGTTCAGAATGAACGTAGCTAAACGCTATGATTCAGGAGTACAACAATGAGTTCATTAAGTCAGGCTGCGAGCGCCGCTGAAAAGCGCACCAATGCTCGCTATTGGATAGTGGTGATGCTGTTTATCGTCACATCCTTTAACTATGGCGACCGCGCGACGTTGTCGATTGCCGGTTCTGAAATGGCCAGGGATATCGGCCTCGATCCTGTTGGCATGGGTTATGTTTTCTCCGCGTTTTCATGGGCCTATGTGATCGGACAGATCCCAGGCGGCTGGCTGCTTGACCGCTTTGGTTCTAAACGCGTCTATTTCTGGTCCATCTTTATCTGGTCCGTGTTTACCCTGCTGCAGGGCTTCGTCGATATCTTTAGCGGTTTTGGCATTATCATCGCGCTGTTTACCCTGCGCTTCCTCGTCGGCCTTGCCGAATCGCCCTCGTTCCCTGGCAATAGCCGCATTGTGGCCGCCTGGTTCCCGGCGCAGGAGAGAGGGACGGCGGTATCGATTTTTAACTCCGCGCAGTATTTTGCCACCGTTATTTTCGCGCCGATTATGGGTTGGTTGACCCATGAAGTGGGTTGGTCGCACGTATTCTTCTTTATGGGCGGATTGGGTATTGTCATTAGCTTCGTGTGGCTGAAAGTGATCCACGATCCCAATAACCACCCAGGCGTTAACCAGAAAGAGCTGGACTACATCGCCGAAGGCGGCGCGTTGATCAATATGGATCAAAAGAGCAGTGCGCAGAAGGTGCCCTTTAACGTCAAAATGGGCCAAATCAAGCAACTGATCGGCTCGCGAATGATGGTCGGGATCTATATCGGCCAGTACTGCATCAACGCGTTAACCTACTTCTTTATCACCTGGTTCCCGGTTTATCTGGTGCAGGCGCGCGGCATGTCGATCCTCAAAGCGGGCTTTGTCGCCTCAATCCCGGCGGTGTGCGGCTTTGTCGGCGGCGTGTTGGGCGGGATTATTTCCGACTGGTTGATGCGCCGTACCGGCTCGCTGAATATCGCGCGTAAAACGCCGATCGTACTGGGTATGCTGTTGTCCATGACCATGCTGATGTGTAACTACGTCAACGTGGAATGGATGATCATCGGCTTTATGGCGATGGCCTTCTTCGGTAAAGGCATTGGCGCGCTGGGTTGGGCGGTAATGGCGGACACCGCGCCGAAAGAGATTAGCGGCCTCTCAGGCGGTCTGTTCAACATGTTCGGCAATATTTCCGGCATCGTCACCCCTATCGCTATCGGCTATATCGTCGGCACCACCGGCTCTTTCAACGGCGCGCTGATTTACGTCGGTATCCACGCTCTGGTGGCGGTACTCAGCTACCTGGTGCTGGTTGGCGATATCAAACGTATCGAACTTAAACCGGTTGCGGGGCGTTAATCATGAATACCCAATCCAGCCCAATCGTTACCGAAATGAAGGTGATTCCTGTCGCCGGGCACGACAGCATGCTGATGAACATCGGCGGCGCGCATAACGCCTGGTTTACCCGCAACATAGTGGTGTTAACCGATAACGCCGGGCATACCGGCGTCGGCGAAGCGCCCGGCGGCGAAGTCATCTACCAGACGTTGGTCGATGCCATCCCCCAGGTGGTTGGACAGGAGGTCGCTCGCCTCAACCGCGTCGTACAGCAGGTACATAAAGGCAATCAGGCGGCGGATTTCGACACCTTCGGCAAAGGGGCATGGACCTTCGAATTGAAAGTCAATGCGGTGGCGGCGCTGGAAGCCGCGCTGCTCGACCTGCTTGGCAAGGTGTTGAATGTCCCGGTCTGCGAACTATTGGGGCCGGGCAAACAGCGTGATGCGGTGACCGTGCTGGGCTACCTGTTCTATATCGGTGACCGCGAAAAAACCGATCTGGGCTATCTTGCGCGGACGCCGGGCGACCACGAATGGTACCGTCTTCGTCACCAGCAGGCGCTGAATAGCGACGCGGTGGTGCGACTGGCGGAGGCGGCGCAGGATCGCTACGGTTTTAAAGACTTTAAGCTAAAAGGCGGCGTGTTACCTGGCGAGCAGGAGATTGATACCGCCCGCGCGTTGAAAAAACGCTTCCCTGACGCGCGCATTACCGTCGATCCGAACGGCGCCTGGCTGCTGGATGAAGCGATTACGCTGTGTAAAGGTCTGCAGGATGTCCTGACCTATGCCGAAGATCCGTGCGGCGCGGAACAGGGCTTTTCCGGCCGGGAAGTGATGGCCGAGTTCCGTCGCGCCACCGGGCTGCCGGTGGCGACCAACATGATAGCCACCAACTGGCGCGAGATGGGGCATGCGGTCATGCTCAACGCCGTCGATATTCCGCTGGCGGACCCGCACTTCTGGACGCTCTCCGGCGCGGTGCGGGTGGCGCAGTTGTGCGATGACTGGGGGCTGACCTGGGGCTGTCACTCGAACAACCACTTTGATATCTCGCTGGCGATGTTTACCCACGTCGGCGCCGCGGCGCCGGGCAATCCGACCGCAATCGATACCCATTGGATTTGGCAGGAGGGCGATTCGCGTCTGACGCAAAATCCGCTGCAGATTATCAACGGCAAAATCGCCGTGCCAGACGCGCCGGGACTCGGCGTGGAGCTGGACTGGGAACAGGTGCATAAAGCTCATGAGGCCTATAAGGCGCTGCCAGGCGGCGCGCGTAACGATGCAAGCCCGATGCAGTACCTGATTCCCGGTTGGACATTCGACCGTAAACGCCCCGTTTTCGGCCGTCATTAATTAAAAAGGATTACGCTATGACTACATCATCTTCAACGCCAATTGTGACTGCCATGCAGGTAATCCCGGTTGCCGGGCATGACAGCATGCTGATGAACCTCAGCGGCGCGCACGCGCCGTACTTCACCCGTAATATCGTTATCATCAAAGATAACTCCGGGCATACTGGCGTTGGCGAAATCCCCGGCGGCGAAAAGATCCGCCAGACCCTGGAAGATGCCGCGCCGCTGGTGGTGGGTAAGACGCTGGGCGAGTACAAAAATGTGCTGAACGCCGTGCGTAACCAGTTTGCCGACCGTGATGCCGGCGGCCGCGGCCTGCAAACTTTCGATCTGCGCACCACCATTCACGTGGTGACCGGGATTGAAGCGGCGCTGCTGGATCTGCTGGGCCAGCATCTGGGCGTGAACGTTGCTTCTCTGCTTGGCGACGGTCAGCAGCGGAGCGAAGTCGAAATGCTGGGCTACCTGTTCTTTGTCGGTAACCGCCACGCGACACCGCTGGATTATCAAAGCCAGCCGGATGAACAGTGCGACTGGTACCGTATTCGTCATGAAGAGGCGATGACGCCGGAGGCGGTGGTTCGTCTGGCGGAGGCCGCTTACGAAAAATATGGCTTCAATGATTTTAAACTGAAGGGCGGGGTGTTGGCCGGTTTTGAAGAAGCCGAAGCGATCAGCGCGCTGGCGAAGCGTTTCCCTGATGCGCGCGTGACCCTCGACCCGAACGGCGCCTGGTTGCTTGGTGAAGCCATCCAGATAGGTAAACAACTGAAAGGCGTGCTGGCCTATGCGGAAGATCCTTGCGGCGCTGAACAAGGCTTCTCCGGCCGCGAAGTGATGGCCGAATTCCGTCGGGCGACCGGGCTGCCGACCGCGACCAACATGATCGCCACCGACTGGCGGCAGATGGGCCATACGCTGTCGTTACAATCGGTGGATATTCCGCTGGCGGATCCGCACTTCTGGACCATGCAGGGCTCGGTGCGCGTGGCGCAAATGTGCCATGAATTTGGCCTGACCTGGGGTTCGCACTCCAATAACCACTTTGACGTGTCGTTGGCGATGTTTACCCATGTGGCTGCGGCGGCGCCGGGTAAAATTACCGCTATCGATACCCACTGGATCTGGCAGGAGGGCAACCAGCGTCTGACCAAACAACCGTTTGAAATCAAAGGCGGTATGGTGCAAGTGCCGACGGCGCCAGGTTTGGGGGTTGAGCTGGATATGGACCGCGTGATGCAGGCTAATGAGCTATATAAGAAACATGGCCTGGGCGCTCGTGATGACGCCATGGCGATGCAATATTTAATCCCGAACTGGACCTTTGATAACAAACGTCCTTGCATGGTTCGCTAAGATAACGCCGACCCTGTTGGGGTCGGCAACTGCCGGTCGCCGGGGTTATTCATATTAAGGACACTTATGAAGATAGTGATCGCGCCGGATTCTTACAAAGAGAGCCTGAGTGCGCTGGATGTCGCTACCGCGATAGAAACGGGGTTTCGCGAGATTTATCCCCATGCGGAGTACGTTAAAGTCCCGGTTGCCGACGGCGGTGAGGGTACCGTTGAGGCGATGGTTGCCGCGACGCAAGGGCATATCGTACAGGTCAGCGTTACCGGGCCGCTTGGCGAACCGGTCGAAGCCTTTTATGGCCTGTCCGGCGATATGCGCTGCGCCTATATCGAAATGGCGGCGGCCAGCGGACTGGAAAGCGTGCCACCCACGCGACGTAATCCGCTACTGACCACCTCCTGGGGAACCGGCGAGCTGATTCGTCACGCGTTGGATGCAGGGGTTTCGCAGATTATTATTGGTATCGGCGGTAGCGCGACCAATGACGGCGGCGCCGGTATGGCACAGGCGCTGGGGGCGAAATTGTTGACCGCTGGGCAACAGCAAATTGCCCCTGGCGGCGGCGCGCTGGAGACGCTGGCGCGGATCGATCTTAGCGAGTTGGATCCGAGATTGGCGGATTGCCGGATTGATGTCGCCTGCGACGTCACCAACCCGTTAACCGGCCCGCAGGGGGCAAGCGCGGTGTTTGGCCCGCAAAAAGGGGCGACGGCGGCGATGATTGAGCGTCTTGACCACGGCCTGCAACACTTTGCGCAGATTATCGCCCGCGATTTGGATATCGACGTGCTGAGCCTGGAAGGGGGCGGCGCGGCGGGTGGTATGGGGGCGGCGTTGTATGCGTTTTGCGGTGCCAACCTGCGCCCGGGAATTGAGATTGTGACCGACGCGCTGGGGTTGGCAGAGCTAGTGGCTGATGCCGATTTGGTGATTACCGGTGAAGGGCGTATCGATAGCCAGACCATTCACGGCAAGGTACCGGTGGGAGTGGCGAAGGTCGCGAAACGCTTCAACGTGCCGGTGATTGGGATTGCCGGCAGCCTGACCGCCGATGTTGGCGTCGTGCATCAGCATGGTTTGGATGCGGTCTTTAGCGTGTTGTATACCGTCTGTACCCTGGAAGAGGCGCTGGCGAACGCCGCCGCCAACGTGCGGATGACGGCACGTAACGTGGCCGCGGTATTGCAGATGGGCGGTAAGCGGTAACCCGGCCGGCGCAGTGGTATTTGTAGCCCGGATAAGGCGCGTAGCGCCGCGATCCGGGAACCCTCCCCGGTGGCGCTTACGCTTACCGGGGCTACCAACCAAGTACCGGACCGTGGCGCCGTGATCCGGAACACCGAATCACACTCCCATCTTGCACGCTTCGCGGGCGACGTTATCCATCTCGTCTAACAGTTCCAGCAGTTCCGGCTCCAGCTCTTCCGGCGCGGTACCGGCGCGCAACTGGCTTTCAAGGGTATGGCACAGTTTTTTCAGCCGCGGTACGCCGCTGTAGCTGCAGCTACCGTGCAGCTTATGGATTAAATCCAGCAGGCCTTCCGGCGTCTCGCCAACCAGCTGTTCTTCAACTTTATTGCGCACCTCCGGCATAAAGGCGAGCAGCATCTGCAGCATCTCCCGAGCGAGGTCTGGTTTCATGGCCGCCTGACGCAGCGCCAGCTGCCAGTTGAGCGTGACGTTATGATCGATAACCGGCTCCACCGGTTCAGCGATTTGCGGGGCGGCGACGTGCATGCCGGGCTGATAGCGCAACAGCAGGGTGCTGAGCTTATCTTCTTCAATCGGCTTCGCCAGATAATCGTTCATCCCGGCGGCCAGCAGTTTCTCGCGTTGCCCCTCAAGGGCATGAGCGGTCACCGCGATCACTGGAGTCTGCTGCTGATGCGGGAGCTGGCGGATCAATTCGCAGGCGCGAATACCGTCCATATCCGGCATTTGAATATCCATCAGAATGAGATCCAACTGCGACTGTTTGGCCTGCTCTACGGCATCCTGGCCGCTATCGCACAGAATGACATGCTGCACCAGATCGTCCAGCAGCGCGCCAATAAGCTTGAGGTTGGCCGGGTTATCATCCACCGCCATTACCGTCATCGCCAGCTTATCGCTATCGATATAGGGCTGTGGCACCGGCGGCTGCGCGCGGCAAGAGGCCATCAGCACCGGGAAAAGCCGCGTGGAGGTCAATGGTTTAAGCAGGCAGGCGGTAACACCGTTTCTTTTCAGCTCTTCGGCGCTAACCTGCGCGTGGCAAGGTAGCCCCAGCACCAGGGTATCGGATAGCGAGCAGGCGCGGACCAGCTTATCCCGCTGGTTGCTGAGATCGCGCATCGAGACCGGAATACCGGCCAGTAAAATATCGTAGTGCGCATCCGGCAGCGCTGATAGCGTCGGGCTGTAGACCACTTCCAGCGGCGTGGTCGCCAGCAGTTCCATCGTGCTTTGCGCGGCGGTAGCATTGGCTTCAATGTAGGCCAGCTTCTTGCCCGCCAGGCAATGGGTATCGAAACCGTCAGTAATGGCGTTCGGATTCAGGTCAAGACTGATATGGAACCAGAAGGTGGAACCGCGGTTCGGCTGACTATGGAATGAGATATCGCCGCCCATCTCTTTGACCAGACGCTGGGTGATAACCAGCCCCAGGCCGGTGCCGCCGTGGCGGCGCGAGATACTGGCATCGGCCTGGCGGAAGGCCTGGAACAACCGCGACTGATCGCGTTCCGGAATGCCGATACCGGTATCATGGATCTGTACTTCAATTTGTACTCGCGAATTGCTTATCGCCCGCTGTTCAACCAGCACATCAATGTTGCCGTGCTCGGTGAATTTAATCGCGTTACCCACCAGATTGGTGATCACCTGCTGCAGGCGCAGCGGATCGCCAATCACATTATCCGGGACATCATTTTTGATGTTGAGGGTGAGCTCAAGCCCTTTATCGTGCGCCGAGTGCGCCAGCAAGGTCACCACTTCATCCAGGGTATTGCGCAGCAGGAAAGGAATGCTTTCCAGAATCAGCTTGCCCGCTTCGAGCTTGGAGAAATCCAGCACGTCATTGATGATGGCCAGCAGATTATTCGCCGAACGTTCGATGGTGGTCAGGTGGTCGCGCTGGGTAGCGTTGAGATCGGTTTTCAGCGTCAGGCGGGTAAAGCCAATGACGCCGTTAAGCGGGGTTCGTAGCTCGTGCGACATATTGGCAAGGAACTCGGACTTGATGCGCGCGGCCTCCTGGGCGCGCTTTTTCGCCAGATCCAGCTCGACGTTCTGAATCTCCATCTGCTCCAGCGTTTCGCGCAGATCCGAAGTCGCCTGATCGACATTGTGCTGCATCTCCTCGTGGTATGCCGCAAGCGACATCGCCATCGAGTTAATGCCGTTTTTCAACATATCCAACTCGCCGAGCATAAAACCTTCAACGCGGCTATCCAACTGGCCGCGGCGGATGCGGTCAACGGTGTTGACCATATTACGAATCGGCCCGGTCACGTCGCGCATCAGGCGCCAGCCGAAAATCAGCGCAATGCCGATACAAAACAGCATCATGACGCTTGAGATAAATATCTCTTTGTACTGCTGCAGGCGCACAGATTTAAGGTCGAGCTCCAGCGCCACATAGCCAAGCATGTTGCCCGGCATTTTAGCATCGCTTTCCGGCGACTCATCGGGCAGATAGCTTTCTGACACAATAGGCGTGCGCAGCACCATGATGTCGCCGTGGCGGGTGACGCTCAGGCGGCGAGGGAAGGGCGCGCCGCGCGGGAGCTGTATTTCTCGCGGATCGAGCTGGAAGTTAGAGGTAACGAACAGCCGGTTTTTAGCATCATAAATGGAAATGGCCCGCACAATATCGGAATGGCGGCGGTGAAGCACGCTGATAAGTTGGCCGATCGCCTCGCGATTTTGCAAATTCATACCGTATTCGCTGGATACCGCCAGCGGTTCAATAATACTGGCGCCGGCATCTTCCAGCTGCCGCTGCAGGTCGTTATAGCGGTGGGCGACGAAGAAAATACTGAGCAGCAAACCAATCAAAACGGTCGGCGCCAGAATAAGAATCATCATGCGAGCACGTAGGCTGTAGTTGGTCATGCGGTTCCATTATGGGAGAATATACATATCAACCTTCAGACGGCTTCTGCATTGGTAGCCCGAATGATTTCATGTATAGAGTCAGTATATTTTTGAGATAATCCTCTACGATGGCGCAATTCTACTCTGCAAAACGGCGTGTGACGACGCGCCAGATCATAACCGTGACGGTAAATGACCTTGATCCCTTTGGCCAGGGCGTAGCCCGTCATCAGGGTAAGGCGCTGTTTGTCCCCGGCCTGTTGCCGCAAGAGCAGGCGGAAGTCGTGCTGGTAGAGGATAAAAAACAGTATGCCCGCGCTCAGGTTAAACGCCGCCTGAACGACAGTCCACAGCGCGTCGCGCCGCGCTGTCCGCATTTCGGCGTCTGCGGCGGATGTCAGCAGCAACATGCGAGCATTGAACTACAGCAGCAAAGCAAGCGCGCCGCGCTCTCCCGCCTGATGAAACGTGACGTTGACGACATTATAGCCGCTGAACCCTGGGGCTACCGTCGTCGGGCGCGTTTGAGCTTGAATTATCAGCCAAAGACCCAACAACTGCAGATGGGTTTTCGCAAGGCCAATTCCAGCGAAATCATCGATGTGGTGCAGTGCCCCGTTTTGGTGCCCCAACTTGAGGCGTTGTTACCCGCGGTGCGCGAGTGTTTAACCAGCCTGCAATCACAACGTCAACTTGGCCACGTTGAACTGGTGCAGGCGGATAATGGACCGCTGATGGTTTTACGCCATACCGCCGCGCTAACGGCGGCGGATAAAGAAAAACTGGAACGTTTTTCGCAAACTCACGGTCTATCCCTGTACCTCGCGCCGCAAAGCGAGATACTTGAACATATTCGCGGCGATGAACCCTGGTACACGTCAGACGGACTACGCTTAGTGTTCAGTCCGCGCGATTTTATCCAGGTCAACGATGGCGTAAACCAGAAGATGGTGCGTACGGCGCTGGCCTGGTTAGATATTCAGCCGCAGGACCGCGTTCTGGATCTGTTTTGCGGTATGGGCAATTTCACCCTGCCGTTGGCCAAAGCGGCGGCGAGCGTGGTGGGCGTCGAAGGCGTGCCCGCGCTGGTGGCGAAGGGGCGAGAAAATGCCGCCCTCAATGGGTTGCAGAACGTGACTTTCTTTCATGAAAACCTGGAAGAGGATGTCACCCGGCAGGCCTGGGCGAAGCATGGCTTTGATAAAATTCTGCTCGACCCGGCAAGAGCCGGTGCCCCGGGCGTGATGGCGCATATTATCAAGCTGGCTCCGCGGCGGGTGGTCTATGTTTCATGTAATCCGGCGACGCTGGCGCGCGATAGCGAAGCGTTGCTTCAGGCGGGATATCGCATTCAACGTCTGGCGATGCTGGACATGTTCCCGCACACCGGGCACCTGGAATCGATAGTATTGTTTGAACGCGAGCTTACATAAAATTGTTCAGCCCGCATCGAGGCGACAGTGAAGATGCCTGATGGCGGTGTGGACTGAAGGATGACGGGTTTAAAATATGGCTTGCTGACTTCGGTAGGCTGAGTCCCTTAAGGAGAGGACAATGGTTGCGGTAAGAAGTGCACATCTTAATAAAGCTGGTGAGTTTGACCCGAAGAAATGGATCGCGAGTCTGGGGATTTCCAGCCAGCAGTCGTGTGAGCGCTTAGCCGAGACCTGGGATTATTGTCGCGTAACAACGCAGGGACACCCGCAGGCAGATCTCCTGTTATGGCGTGGCGTGGAGATGGTAGAAATTCTCTCCATGCTCAATATGGATATCGATACCTTGCGGGCCGCTTTACTGTTTCCGCTGGCGGACGGCAATGTTGTCAGCGAAGAGGTCCTGCAAGAGAGCGTCGGCAAATCCGTCGTTACCCTGATTCACGGCGTGCGTGATATGGCGGCGATTCGCCAGCTCAAAGCCACCCACACCGATACCGTCTCCTCAGAACAGGTCGACAATATTCGCCGCATGCTGCTGGCGATGGTCGATGATTTCCGCTGCGTGGTCATCAAGCTTGCGGAACGTATCGCTCACCTGCGTGAGGTAAAAGATGAACCCGAAGATGAGCGCGTACTGGCCGCAAAAGAGTGTACCAATATCTATGCGCCGCTGGCGAACCGCTTAGGAATAGGTCAACTGAAGTGGGAGCTGGAAGACTATTGCTTCCGTTATCTGCATCCAGCCGAATACAAGCGCATTGCTAAGTTGCTGCACGAACGCCGTATCGACCGCGAACATTACATCGATGAGTTTGTCGGCCATCTGCGTTCAGAAATGAAAACCGAAGGCGTAAAAGCTGAGGTGTACGGGCGTCCGAAGCATATCTATAGCATCTGGCGCAAAATGCAGAAAAAGCATCTTGCTTTTGATGAGCTGTTTGACGTGCGCGCGGTTCGTATCGTCGCCGAACGTTTACAGGATTGCTACGCGGCGCTGGGGATCGTGCATACTCACTATCGTCATCTGCCTGACGAATTTGATGATTACGTCGCCAACCCGAAGCCGAACGGCTACCAGTCTATTCATACCGTGGTGCTCGGGCCAGGCGGGAAAACGGTCGAGATCCAAATTCGCACCAAACAGATGCATGAAGACGCCGAGCTCGGCGTGGCGGCGCACTGGAAGTATAAAGAGGGCGCCAGCGCCGGGGCGAGCGGCGGTCGCGGCCATGAAGACCGTATCGCCTGGCTGCGTAAGCTGATCGCCTGGCAGGAAGAGATGGCCGACTCCGGCGAAATGCTCGACGAAGTGCGCAGCCAGGTCTTTGACGACCGGGTCTATGTGTTTACGCCGAAGGGTGACGTGGTTGACCTGCCGGCGGGCTCAACTCCGCTCGACTTTGCCTACCATATCCATAGCGATGTCGGGCACCGCTGCATCGGCGCCAAAATCGGCGGACGCATTGTGCCGTTCACCTATCAGCTGCAGATGGGCGATCAGATTGAGATAATCACCCAGAAGCAACCGAACCCAAGCCGCGACTGGCTGAACCCGAACCTCGGCTATGTAACCACCAGCCGCGGGCGCTCAAAAATTCACGCCTGGTTCCGTAAACAGGATCGCGACAAGAACATTCTCGCCGGGCGGCAGATCCTTGACGATGAGCTCGAGCATCTGGGCATCAGCCTGAAGGATGCCGAGAAACATCTGCTGCCGCGCTACAACTTTAATGAACTGGATGAACTGCTGGCGGCTATCGGCGGCGGGGACATTCGCCTTAATCAGATGGTCAACTTCCTGCAGGCGCAGTTCAACAAACCGAGCGCCGCTGAGCAGGATGCGGCCGCGCTGAAGCAGCTGCAGCAGAAAACCTATACCCCGCAGAACCGCAGCAAAGACAATGGCCGGGTGGTGGTTGAGGGCGTTGGCAATCTGATGCATCACATCGCCCGCTGCTGCCAGCCGATTCCCGGTGACGAAATCGTCGGCTTCATCACCCAGGGGCGCGGGATCTCGGTGCACCGCGCCGACTGCGATCAGCTGGCTGAGCTGCAGTCTCACGCGCCGGAACGTATCGTTGATGCGGTATGGGGCGAGAGCTATTCGGCGGGATATTCGCTGGTGGTGCGCGTGGTCGCCAACGACCGCAGCGGCCTGCTGCGCGACATTACCACTATTCTTGCCAACGAGAAGGTGAACGTGCTGGGCGTGGCCAGCCGCAGCGACACCAAACAGCAGCTGGCGACCATCGATATGACCATTGAAATCTACAACCTGCAGGTGTTGGGCCGGGTGCTCGGCAAGCTGAACCAGGTGCCGGATGTCATCGACGCGCGTCGTCTGCACGGCGGTTAATTCGTCCGTAGTCCGGATAAGGCGAAGCCGCCATCCGGCAATTTCGTAACGTCGGATAAGGTATCAATGCCTTATCCGGCCTACCTTTTTTTAAATTTCCAGGATTGTCACATGACTCAAATTGACCGCTTGCTCGGCATCATGCGCCGCCTGCGCGACCCGGAAAACGGCTGCCCGTGGGATAAAGAACAGACCTTTGCCACGATTGCCCCTTACACCCTTGAAGAGACCTATGAAGTGCTGGACGCCATTGCGCGCGAAGATTTTGACGATCTGCGCGGCGAGCTTGGCGATCTGTTATTCCAGGTGGTGTTCTATGCGCAGATGGCGCAGGAAGAAGGGCGTTTTGATTTCAACGATATCTGCGCCGCCATCAGCGACAAACTGGAACGTCGTCATCCGCATATCTTTGGCGATGCTTCAGCAGGGAACAGTGCGGAAGTGCTGGCGCGCTGGGAGCAGATCAAGAACGCGGAGAGAGCGGAAAAGGCGCAACACTCGGCGCTGGATGATATTCCGCATAGCCTGCCGGCGCTGATGCGCGCGCATAAAATTCAGCGTCGCTGCTCGGCGGTGGGCTTTGACTGGACCTCGCTTGGCCCGGTGCTCGATAAAGTGCATGAAGAGATAGATGAAGTCATGCATGAAGCGCAGCAGGCGGTGGTTGATGAAGCTAAACTCGAGGAAGAAGTGGGCGACCTGCTGTTCGCCACGGTGAATTTATCCCGCCATTTAGGGGTAAAAGCCGAGGTCGCATTGCAGAAAGCGAACCTCAAATTTGAGCGCCGCTTTCGCGAAGTTGAGCGTATTGTCGCCGCCAGAGGCCTGGAAATGACCGGCGTTGACCTCGAAACCATGGAAGAAGTGTGGCAGGAAGTAAAACGCCAGGAAACTGATCTCTAACGAGTTTTCGTGATCAAGCGCTATTTGTGTGATTTTATAAATAACAAGCGCTTGATTTACGTCAAAAACATTTCGCCAAAAGCGGCTATTTTCTCATTCCGTTATGTTGTTGAAACACCATGTAGCCTGCCTCTTCGAGTTGTTCGAGTCGCAACGCAGGTGCGGCTGGTAGAAAGAAGAGGAGGGGAGAATGAAAGTTTGTGGCGTCACGCATGTTCGGGTATACTACTTTCCCGTCCTGGTTATTCCATCGTTTTACCCTAACTTCTCAGGTTCAGCATGACAACGAACTATATTTTTGTGACCGGCGGGGTCGTATCCTCTCTGGGTAAAGGCATTGCCGCAGCTTCCCTGGCAGCCATTCTTGAAGCCCGTGGGCTCAACGTAACTATCATGAAACTGGATCCGTACATCAACGTCGATCCGGGCACCATGAGCCCAATCCAGCACGGGGAAGTGTTCGTTACTGAAGACGGCGCTGAAACCGATCTGGACCTGGGTCACTACGAGCGTTTCATCCGTACCAAGATGACTCGCCGCAACAACTTCACTACCGGTCGTATCTACTCCGACGTTCTGCGTAAAGAGCGCCGTGGCGACTATCTCGGCGCAACCGTACAGGTTATCCCGCACATCACCAACGCCATCAAAGAGCGCGTACTGGCTGGCGGCGAAGGCCATGACGTGGTGCTGGTTGAAATCGGCGGTACCGTAGGCGATATCGAATCCCTGCCGTTCCTCGAAGCTATTCGCCAGATGGCGGTAGAAATCGGCCGTGAGCATACCCTGTTCATGCACTTGACCCTGGTGCCATACATGGCGGCGGCGGGTGAAGTCAAAACTAAACCGACTCAGCACTCTGTAAAAGAGCTGCTCTCCATCGGTATCCAGCCTGATATCCTGATTTGCCGCTCCGATCGCGCGGTTCCGGCCAACGAACGTGCAAAAATTGCATTGTTCTGTAACGTCCCGGAAAAGGCTGTGATTTCTCTGAAAGACGTCGATTCCATTTATAAAATTCCAGGCCTGTTGAAATCTCAGGGTCTGGACGATTATATTTGTAAACGATTCAGCTTAACTTGTCCGGAAGCAAACCTGGCCGAATGGGAACAGGTAATCTATGAAGAAGCTAACCCGGCAGGCGAAGTCACCATTGGTATGGTCGGTAAGTACATTGAACTGCCGGATGCCTACAAATCGGTGATTGAAGCGCTGAAACACGGTGGTCTGAAAAACCGCGTGACCGTCAACATCAAGCTTATTGATTCGCAGGATGTTGAAACGCGCGGCGTCGAAATCCTCAAAGATTTGGACGCGATCCTCATCCCGGGCGGCTTCGGCTACCGCGGCGTTGAAGGCAAGATCGCCACCGCGCGCTATGCGCGTGAGAACAATATTCCATATCTGGGCATCTGCCTGGGTATGCAGGTTGCGCTGATTGAGTTCGCGCGCAACGTAGCGGGCATGGAAAACGCCAACTCTACGGAATTTGTGCCAGACTGTAAGTACCCGGTGGTGGCGCTGATTACCGAATGGCGTGACGAAGAAGGCAACGTTGAGGTGCGTTCCGAGAAGAGCGACCTCGGCGGCACCATGCGCCTTGGCGCGCAGCAGTGCCAGCTGGGTGATGATTCTCTGGTTCGCCAGCTGTACGGTGAGCCGACAATCACCGAGCGCCATCGTCACCGCTACGAAGTCAACAACATGTTGTTGAAACCGATTGAAGCTGCCGGCCTGCGCGTTGCGGGCCGTTCCGGGGATGATCAGTTGGTCGAGATCATCGAAGTGCCGAACCATCCGTGGTTTGTGGCCTGCCAGTTCCACCCGGAGTTTACTTCGACGCCGCGTGACGGCCACCCGCTGTTTGCAGGCTTTGTGAAAGCCGCGAGCGAGTACCAGAAGCGTCAGGCGAAGTAAAAGAGTTAGAACGGCAATGCACCCAATTGGGTGCATTGTTTGTCTGGAGTTTTAGTTTAACTTGTACTGAGGAAAACCTAATGTCCAAAATCGTTAAAGTCATCGGTCGTGAAATCATCGACTCCCGTGGTAACCCGACTGTTGAAGCCGAAGTACACCTGGAAGGTGGTTTCGTCGGTATGGCAGCTGCTCCGTCAGGTGCTTCTACTGGTTCCCGCGAAGCGCTGGAACTGCGCGATGGCGACAAATCCCGTTTCCTGGGTAAAGGCGTAACCAAAGCTGTTGCTGCGGTAAACGGCCCGATCGCTCAGGCAGTCCTGGGTAAAGATGCTAAAGATCAAGCTGGCATCGATAAGATCATGATCGACCTGGACGGTACTGAAAACAAATCCAACTTCGGTGCGAACGCAATCCTGGCGGTATCCCTGGCGAACGCCAAAGCAGCTGCTGCTTCTAAAGGCCAGCCGCTGTTCGAACACATTGCTGAACTGAACGGCACTCCGGGCAAATATTCTATGCCGGTTCCGATGATGAACATCATCAACGGCGGTGAGCACGCTGACAACAACGTCGACATCCAGGAATTCATGATTCAGCCGGTTGGCGCGCCGACTCTGAAAGAAGCCGTACGTATGGGTTCTGAAGTGTTCCATCACCTGGCGAAAGTTCTGAAGTCCAAAGGCATGAACACTGCAGTTGGTGACGAAGGCGGCTACGCGCCGAACCTGGGTTCCAACGCTGAAGCGCTGGCTGTTATCGCTGAAGCGGTTAAAGCAGCAGGCTACGAACTGGGCAAAGACATCACTCTGGCGATGGACTGCGCAGCTTCTGAATTCTACAAAGACGGTAAATACGTTCTGGCTGGCGAAGGCAACAAAGCTTTCACCTCTGAAGAATTCACCCACTTCCTGGAAGAACTGACCAAACAGTACCCGATCGTGTCCATCGAAGATGGTCTGGACGAGTCTGACTGGGACGGTTTCGCATACCAGACCAAAGTACTGGGCGACAAAATCCAGCTGGTTGGTGACGATCTGTTCGTAACCAACACCAAGATCCTGAAAGAAGGCATCGAAAAAGGCATCGCTAACTCCATCCTGATCAAATTCAACCAGATCGGTTCTCTGACCGAAACTCTGGCTGCAATCAAGATGGCGAAAGACGCTGGCTACACCGCTGTCATCTCTCACCGTTCTGGCGAAACTGAAGACGCTACCATCGCTGACCTGGCTGTTGGTACCGCTGCAGGCCAGATCAAAACTGGTTCTATGAGCCGTTCTGACCGCGTTGCTAAATACAACCAGCTGATTCGTATCGAAGAAGCTCTGGGTGAAAAAGCGCCGTACAACGGTCGTAAAGAGATCAAAGGCCAGGCGTAATCCTGACTTTTTGTGAAATAAAAATGCCAGTCTGCGGACTGGCATTTTTTTTACCTGCGCATCGTGTTTACTTAAAATCGACGGCCATTTGCTGCGGGATAGAAAGCCCGCGGGTGGTTTGTACGCAGCGGTCGATATAATCGGTGAAACGCGGCGGTTTGGGCATGCCCATGCTGAGCAGTTTATCATTGCTGAAGCGGACGTTAAGCGTCGCAAAGGCGCCATACAGGCGCATCGCTTTAAGCATTAAGCGCTCGTTGCACGGGCCAAAAATATCCTTCAACTCGCGGCGCATTTTTACCAGCGTCTCATAGCTGACCTGCGCGTATCGGTCGCCTACCGGGGCTTGCTCCAGCGCCGAGGCCATCGCGCGATCGATTTCCGCAAACTTGACGCTATTCTCTTCACCGGCGGAGATATGCACCACTTCACCGCGCGCCAGCGGGCGTTGTAATAACATCAGCAGCGCGTCGGCACAGTAGTCGACCGGGATGACGTCAACGCGGTCTTCCATTGAACAAAGGAATTTTTGCAGCATCAGCCCCATGCTGAACACCCAAAAAATGCTGCTGGAGGGCTGGCAGCCGTGATGAGTATGACCAACGACGATAGAAGGGCGGGCGATAATTAACGGCAACGTCGGACACTGCTCCTGCATCAGGCGCTCAATGGTCGATTTGGAGTGCGTATACTCCACCAGATGCTCGGCGTGCTCGCGGAATTCAGCGCTTTCTGCGACCAGTGAATCTGGCTCCGGGGTACAGGACATCGCGGTCCCGACGTGGAGAAAACGCTTTAGTCCTGCCACGCGGGACATTCGTTGAGCAAATTTGAACGTTCCTTCGACATTTACTTTCCAGATGAGCGGGTTATTGCCAAATGAGGCAACGGCAGCGCTGTTGATAACGTGAGTAACCCGCTCCAGACGGGGGTCGTCCAGAAATGCCTCCGGGGATGACAAATCGCCGAGCAGGATCTGCCGGGTGGTTAATGCGGCCAGCTTCTCCTCTGCAATATTGAATTTACGCAGGTTTTCCTTCACCCGGGTCAGAGCCGCTTCATCGTTATTGGCTCGCACCAGGAGCAGTAGATTAATCCCATTTTCATTATTAAGGATATTCTCTAATACCGCTCCGCCCAGAAATCCGGTAACGCCTGTAATTAATAATGTATTCATGAATGCAGTCTCTCATGGTTGGTCGACTGGATTCTAGGCGCGGAAAATTAAACGGAGATTAAATAAAAACAGGCGGCAATAATCGGTTTCTTAAGCTTATTTTAAGCAATGGAAATCAAGTGAATTGAATTTGACCCTGAGCGTAGATAAAAGATTCATTGTTTCATGTATCGGTTTGTACATCTTTGATTAATAGTTTCTTTTTATTCGTTTGAGCAGCAATAAATAACGACCGTTACGGTCATGAAAAACATTCTTTGTTACATCTTTATCCGCGAGAAGATACGTCGCAAGAAAGTTATCAATGCGCGGCTTAATGACTGGACGCGATGCATGCTAAAATAATACTCAATGTATCGTAAATACATTTTGTGCTTATTTCATAGTTTGCTAACTAATATAAAAAGAGGGCTTGCACCCGGTTGACAATGGGCTCTGGTAAGCGCAGCTGAGGACAAGACCTGAGCGCCTGAATCTGCGATAATACCTTTTTACCACCTGAACAGAGATGACTATGCAGTACCCGATTAACGAGATGTTCCAGACCTTGCAAGGCGAGGGTTACTTTACCGGCGTGCCTGCCATTTTTATTCGTTTGCAGGGATGCCCGGTTGGTTGCGCCTGGTGCGATACCAAACATACCTGGGATATGCTGGCCGATCGGGAAGTGTCTCTATTTAGTATCCTCGCTAAAACCAAAGAGAGCGATAAATGGGGCCCGGCGACCAGCGACGATCTGCTGGCGATCATTGGCCGTCAGGGATGGACCGCCCGACATGTCGTGATTACCGGCGGCGAGCCCTGTATTCACGATCTCACGCCGTTGACAGAGTTGCTTGAGCAAAATGGTTTCAGCTGTCAGATTGAAACCAGCGGCACGCATGAAGTCCGCTGCAGCCACAATACCTGGGTCACGGTTTCGCCAAAAGTGAACATGCGCGGCGGCTACGATGTGCTGTCGCAGGCGCTGCAGCGTGCTGATGAAATCAAGCATCCGGTTGGCCGCGTGCGTGATATCGAAGCGCTTGATGAGCTGCTGGAAACGCTGGCTGATGAAAAGCCGCGAATTATTGCATTACAGCCGATTAGCCAAAAGGAAGACGCCACGCGGCTGTGCATTGAGACCTGTATCGCCCGAAACTGGCGGTTATCCATGCAGACGCATAAATATCTGAACATCGCCTGACCCCCGCTTTCTTTGCCGGGTAGGGTGCTCACCGCCCGGCAGCTCTCTTCTTCATATATGAATTCATCTTAACCCTCGACTTCAGCATGGTGTTGAGATACGCGCCAATGACAGCAATGCTATCATTGGCGCGTTAATTCAGCCGCCTGAGGCGGGCGGCTGATACGTTGACTTAAGGAACGAGTTAACCATGCAGCTAATTGATCCACCCACGGCCTTCTCTATGGACTTCTTCTCGCTCAAAGGGAAAACCGCTATCGTTACCGGCGGCAATAGCGGCCTGGGGCAGGCCTTTGCCGTCGCCCTGGCGACCGCCGGCGCGAATCTGTTTATTCCTGCTCTGCGCGAAGAACACGCTCAAACCCGAGAACTTATCGAACAGCAGGGCGTTGAGATGGAATTCATGCTGGCGGATATCACCGATGGCGGTATGCCACAGCGTATTATCGCCGCCTGCTGCGAGCGTTTCGGTACCGTTGATGTTTTGGTGAATAATGCCGGTATTTGCCAGTTGAATAAGGTGCTGCGCTTTGGTCGCACAGACTGGGATCCGATGATCGAGACTAACCTGACGGCAGCGTTTGAGCTTAGCCACGAAGCCGCGAAAATTATGGTTCCGCGGCGAAGCGGTAAGATTATTAATATCTGCTCGGTGTTTTCTTATCTCGGCGGCAGCTGGTCGCCGGCCTATGCCGCCACCAAGCATGCGCTGGCTGGCTTAACCAAAGCCTACTGCGATGAGCTGGGCCCGCATAATATTCAGGTTAACGGCATCGCGCCGGGCTATTATGAAACCGCCATGACCGCTATCACCCGCAGTATCCCAAAGGAAAACAGACGCGTGTTGGCGCATATACCCGCAGGCCGTTGGGGAGAAGCGCAGGATTTAATGGGCGCCGTTGTTTTCCTCGCCAGCCGGGCCTCGGATTACGTTAACGGTCATATTCTGGCGGTGGATGGCGGCTATCTGGTGCGCTGATTCACACGGTGTTGATGAAATAGAAAACCGCCATGGCAGCAGCCCGATGGCGGATAAGGCAGGGAATTACTCGCCGCGATAGACGCAGCCTGCGGTGCAGGTCTCTTTTACCATTACCGCGCTCAGCAGAGGAACCAGCGGTTTCATTTGATCCCAAATCCATTTGGCCAGCACTTCGCTGGTTGGGTTCTCCAGTCCTGGGATATCGTTCAGGTAATAGTGGTCTAAACGATCGTAGGTCGGTTTAAACGCGGCTTTCAGCTCGGCGAAATCCATGATCCACCCGGTATGGGGATCGACTTCACCAGTAATCTCCAGACGCACCATAAAAGAGTGACCATGCAGGCGACCGCATTTGTGGCCTTTCGGTACGTGCGGCAGGTGGTGGGCGGCTTCGAAGGTGAAATCTTTAAACAGCGTGGTGGACATCATTAACTCTCAACAGGACGAAAAAAACCGCCGTAGGGTACCGGAAAGTACATTTTTTAGCATTAACTAAAACGGCCCTGAACGCAAAATCGCCGTTTTTGTGGTGTTTTGATGATTTAATCTATTGTTTTTCAATTGGTTAACTAATCGCTTTTGTTGTTAATAACTATAACTAAAACAGGTTAGTCCATTTGGTTATTTGATATTTCCATCCCTTCTTTAATTGTTAGTATGCCCGCCGTTAACCTTACAATCTCTTCTGTTTTTGTCGCGCTGACAGGGCGTGAATAACAGCTTTGCTTACTGGAACATAACGACGCATGACGACACAGGCCCCACCTTCCAATCTGCTGCCGCTAAACCCGGAGCAACTGGCGCGCCTACAGGCGGCCACGACTGACTTTACGCCAACCCAACTGGCTTGGGTGTCCGGCTACTTCTGGGGCATGCTGAATCAGCAGCCCGGCGCCGCGGTAAGCGCGCCCGTTCAGGCGGTAGAAGCGCCGGCCATCACCCTGATTTCCGCTTCGCAGACCGGCAACGCGCGTCGGGTTGCCGAAGCGCTGCGCGACGATTTACAGGCCGCGCAGCTGAACGTGAAACTGGTGAACGCTGGCGACTATAAATTCAAACAAATCGCCGGTGAAAAACTGCTGGTCGTGGTGACGTCGACTCAGGGTGAAGGTGAGCCGCCGGAAGAAGCCGTCGCATTGCATAAGTTCCTGTTTTCAAAGAAAGCGCCGAAGCTCGATGGCACCGCCTTCGCGGTGTTTGGTCTCGGCGATACCTCCTATGAGTTTTTCTGCCAGTCCGGCAAAGATTTCGATAGCAAACTGGCCGAACTGGGCGGCGAACGCCTGCTCGATCGCGTTGACGCCGACGTTGAATATCAAGCCGCGGCGGCGGAATGGCGCGCTCGCGTAGTGGATGTGCTGAAAGCGCGTGCGCCGACGGCAGCGCCGGCCCAGCTTGCGACCAGCGGCGCAGTGAATGAAATTCATACCAGTCCGTATACCAAAGAAGCGCCGCTGACGGCGACGCTTGCTGTGAATCAGAAAATAACCGGTCGCGATTCGGAAAAAGACGTCCGTCATATCGAGATCGATCTGGGTGATTCCGGCCTGCGTTATCAGCCGGGAGATGCGCTAGGCGTGTGGTATCAGAACGATCCGGTGCTGGTCAAAGAGCTGGTGGAGCTGCTGTGGCTTAAGGGTGATGAACCGGTCACGGTAGAAGGCAAAACGCTGCCGCTGGCGCAAGCGCTGGAGTGGCATTTTGAGCTGACGGTCAATACCGCCAATATTGTTGAGAACTATGCCACCCTGACCCGCAGCGAAACGCTGCTGCCGCTGGTCGGCGATAAAGCGCAGTTGCAGCACTACGCCGCGACGACGCCTATCGTCGATATGGTGCGCTTCTCGCCGGCACAGTTGGATGCCGAAGCCTTAATCGGCCTGCTGCGCCCGCTAACGCCGCGCCTCTACTCGATTGCTTCTTCGCAGGCGGAAGCGGAAAACGAAGTCCACGTGACCGTTGGCGTCGTGCGGTATGACATTGAAGGCCGTGCTCGCGCCGGCGGCGCGTCCAGCTTCCTCGCTGACCGCGTGGAAGAAGATGGCGAAGTGCGCATCTTTATCGAACACAATGACAACTTCCGTCTGCCTGCTAACCCGCAAACGCCGGTTATCATGATTGGCCCTGGAACCGGTATCGCGCCGTTCCGCGCCTTTATGCAGCAGCGCGCAGCGGAAGGGGCGGAAGGGAAGAACTGGTTGTTCTTCGGCAATCCGCACTTCACGGAAGATTTCCTTTATCAGGTGGAATGGCAGAGCTACGTCAAAGAGGGCGTGCTGAGCCGAATCGACCTGGCCTGGTCTCGCGATCAACAACAAAAAGTCTATGTACAGGACAAACTGCGCGAGCAGGGGGCTGAAGTGTGGCGTTGGATTAACGACGGCGCCCATATTTATGTCTGCGGCGATGCCAATCGAATGGCGAAAGACGTCGAGCAGGCGTTACTGGAAGTGATTGCCGAATACGGCGCGATGGACGCCGAAGCGGCGGACGAATTTTTAAGTGAGCTGCGCGTTGAGCGCCGTTATCAGCGAGATGTCTACTAATGAGCGAAAAACATCCAGGCCCGCTGGTGGTCGAAGGTAAACTCTCCGACGCCGAGCGTATGAAGATCGAGAGCAACTACCTGCGCGGCACCATTGCGGAAGATTTAAATGACGGCCTGACCGGCGGTTTTAAAGGCGACAACTTCCTGCTCATCCGCTTTCACGGCATGTACCAGCAGGACGACCGCGATATTCGCGCGGAACGCGCGGCGCAGAAACTGGAGCCGCGCCACGCGATGCTGCTGCGCTGCCGTCTGCCGGGCGGCGTTATCACCACCAAACAGTGGCAGGCGATTGATAAATTCGCCGCGGATAACACCATCTACGGCAGTATTCGCCTCACTAACCGTCAGACCTTCCAGTTCCACGGTATTCTGAAGAAGAATGTGAAGCCGGTGCATCAGATGCTGCACTCTGTTGGGCTGGACGCGCTGGCGACCGCCAACGACATGAACCGCAACGTGCTGTGCACCTCGAACCCGTTTGAGTCGCAGCTGCACGCCGAAGCCTACGAGTGGGCGAAGAAGATCTCCGAGCATCTGTTACCGCGTACCCGCGCCTATGCTGAGATCTGGTTGGATCAGGAAAAGGTCGCCACTACCGACGAGGAACCGATCCTCGGCCAGACCTATCTGCCGCGTAAATTCAAAACGACGGTGGTGATCCCGCCGCAGAACGATATCGATCTGCACGCCAATGACATGAACTTCGTGGCGATTGCGGAAAACGGTAAGCTGGTCGGCTTTAACCTGCTGGTGGGCGGCGGGTTGTCTATCGAGCACGGTAATAAGAAAACCTATGCGCGTACCGCCAGCGAGTTCGGCTATCTGCCGCTGGAGCACACCCTGGCGGTGGCGGAAGCGGTCGTGACCACCCAGCGCGACTGGGGTAATCGTACCGATCGTAAAAACGCGAAAACCAAATATACCCTTGAGCGCGTCGGCGTGGAGACCTTCAAGGCGGAAGTTGAGCGTCGTGCCGGGATCAAATTCGAACCGATTCGTCCGTACGAGTTTACCGGCCGCGGCGACCGCATCGGCTGGGTTAAGGGTATCGATAATAACTGGCACCTGACGCTGTTTATTGAGAACGGTCGTATTCTGGATTATCCGGGCCGCCCGCTGAAAACTGGCCTGCTGGAGATCGCGAAGATTCACAAAGGTGAATTCCGCATCACCGCCAACCAGAACCTGATCATCGCCAGCGTACCGGAAGATCAGAAAGCGCGGATTGAGAAACTGGCGCGCGATCATGGCCTGATGAATGCCGTCACGGCGCAGCGTGAGAACTCAATGGCCTGCGTGTCGTTCCCGACCTGTCCGTTAGCGATGGCCGAAGCTGAACGTTTCCTGCCGTCATTTATCGACAAGGTCGAAGAGGTGATGAGTCAGCACGGCGTCGGTGATGAGCATATTGTAACCCGCGTCACGGGTTGCCCGAACGGCTGCGGCCGCGCGATGCTGGCGGAAGTTGGCCTGGTGGGTAAAGCGCCTGGCCGCTATAACCTGCATATCGGCGGCAACCGCAGCGGGACGCGCATCCCACGGATGTATCGCGAAAATATCACCGAGCCGGAGATCCTGGCCTCGCTCGATGAGCTGGTTGGGCGCTGGGCGAAAGAGCGCGAAGCGGGTGAAGGCTTCGGCGACTTTACGGTGCGTGCGGGCATCATTCGCCCGGTGCTCGACCCGGCGCGTGATTTCTGGGAATAACCTGAATTGCCGGATAGCGGCATGAATGCCTTATCAGGCCTACCGTTCGCGTAGGCCTGATAAGCGAAGCGCCATCAGGCAAGGCACACAGTGAGGAATCTATGTCCAAACTCGATCTAAACGCGCTGAATGAGCTAGCGAAAGTAGAACGCGTCATGGCGCTGGCGGAAGTTAACACTCAGCTGGAAAAACTCAGCGCCGAAGAACGCGTGGCATGGGCGCTGGAAAACCTGCCCGGCGACTATGCGCTCTCTTCAAGCTTTGGTATTCAGGCGGCGGTCAGCCTGCATCTGGTGAATCAGCTGCGCCCGGACATTCCGGTGATCCTGACCGATACCGGCTATCTGTTCCCGGAAACCTATCAGTTTATTGATGAATTAACCGAGAAGCTCAACCTGAACCTTAAAGTCTACCGGGCGACGGAAAGCGCCGCCTGGCAGGAAGCGCGTTACGGCAAACTGTGGGAGCAGGGCGTTGAAGGCATTGAGAAGTACAATGAAATCAACAAAGTTGAGCCGATGAACCGGGCGCTGAAGGAGCTCAATACCCGCACCTGGTTCGCGGGCCTGCGCCGCGAGCAGTCCGGCAGCCGGGCGCATTTACCGGTACTGGCTATCCAGCGCGGCGTCTTTAAGCTGCTGCCGATTATCGACTGGGATAACCGGACGGTTTATCAGTATCTGCAAAAGCACGGCCTGAAATACCACCCGCTCTGGGAGCAGGGGTATTTGTCCGTCGGTGACACTCACACCACCCGTAAATGGGAGCCCGGTATGGCGGAAGAAGAGACCCGCTTCTTTGGCCTCAAGCGCGAGTGCGGATTGCACGAAGGCTAAGTGTTATGTGGCAGCCTTTGGCGGCGAAAGCCGCCAAAGGCTTAATTTATATCGCGCCACGTGGCCTGAACGTAGATCTCTCCGGAGGCGCTGACATCACCGTACCACTCATTGTTATCCAGCGTTTTCAGCGAAATTTCATCGTTCATCGGAATAGAAAATTTCACCGTAGCTTTGTCCATCGTCCCTGCCTCGCCGGAGATATCGGTCCACGCCGAGGTTATCCATAGCGCATCGGTCATATCGCGCCAGCTGCCGTCGCAGCCCGCGTCATAGGTCTTGATGCTGCCATCCTGTTTGCTGAAGGAAAGCGTAGCCGGGAAGGGCACTTTAATGCTGCCGTCGTCGGCGCTGAAGATACAGTAGGTGCGGCCGTTAATTTGCTGCGTCGGGCCGGTGGCTTTAATCAGTACCTCATCGGCGGCGGTTTTACCGGTAGTAGTGACAATGTAGTTAAAATCTAATGAGGGTTCGTCCTCGCCAACGTAACCAGCAAGCGAAGGGGCGTCGCTATAGTCTTTAGCGGTAATGCTAATACTGAAATCGCGCGGCTTAATTAACAGTGAATTAGACGTGGTAAATTCATACATCCTACTGATTGTGGGAGTGCCGTTCGGCCTTTCGATGCGTAAATTCAACAAATCTTTGCTATCGGTGTCAGTAATGCCTGACTCCACCATTTTTTTAAATAATCTTTCGGAAAAAAAGAAATAAATCGCGCTGGACGACGTCAGTTCCCCTAGTGTGTAGCTTTGTACGCTCGAATTGCTCACCGGTTTCCACGTACTGCCGTCAAGACTAAACTGCATATCATACGATCCCTGCGAAGGAACCATCGCCGCCAGCGCACTATTAAGGATCATCGGATAAACCAGAACGCTTTGCGCCCCGCCACCGCCGTCCAGACTATAAGAGACCATCTTGCAGGCCAATCCTGAATGGGCGCCTACGGTTTGCAATTTGCAGTTGGTATTTCCTTCGGCGGGCGTGGGTACGCCATCGCTATTGATAAAGACTTCATCAACAGAATTGGTGTTAATAAGCGTAAGGTGAGCGCTTTTAGTAATAGTTACAGTGCCAGAGCTATAGAAAGGGGCTACCCGGGAACAGCGCCAGGTGCTCGTCGGGTCGTAGGTTGTGCTTGTCGCACAGGTATACATCACCATTGAAAAGCTGCTGCCGGTTGGCATTTGCTGCATATACTGGTAAAAAGCCTCTGATAAGGTCCCTCTGAGGTTTGTATCCACTTTGGCACCGTAAATACCGTTCTTCTCCACAACAGCTCCGGGTAGGGTCGAGGTGCTTTCATCACAACCGCTTCTGGCTGACGGCCCATATGAATCACAACTTTGTCCTGCCATCAGATAGGAAATTGGCGGGTTATCCAGCCATAAATCTCCCTCGGTTTGTGTAGCAAAATATTGGTTGTCTGAAATATATCCGAGGGAAGTTTGATATCCTGCCGAGCGCAAACGCATGCTGCCCCAGCGGTTGGAGCCGGAAATAACAACTTCGCTACCGGTGTAAGTAATAAAAAAGCTACTGTCGATATTATTTTCAACGAATAACGTCGTTTGCTGCGTATCAGCCATAGCCGATGGCGCGACGTGAAATAACGCGCCGGCCAGCCCCAAAATGCCCCAGTGGTTTATTTTCATGGTAATTCTCAGTTTACCAATTTTTAGCGTGATTCCAGGTCTGAATCAGCCCGGAGGTTAATTAATATCGCGCCACGTGGCCTGCACGTGAATTTCTCCTGAGGCGCTGACGTCGCCGTACCACTCGTTGTTATCCAGCGTTTTCTGCGAAATATCATCATTCATGGGAATCGAAAATTTCACCGTGGCTTTATCCATGACGCCGGGTTCGCCGGAGATATCGGTCCATGCCGAAGTGAGCCACAGCGCGTCGGTCATATCGCGCCAGCTGCCGTCGCAGCCCGCGTCATAGGTCTTGATGCTGCCATCCTGTTTGGTGAAGGAGAGCGTGGCCGGGAAGGGAACCTTGATGGTGCTGTCGTCGGCGCTGAAGATACAGTAGGCGCGGCCGTTAATTTGCTGCGTCGGGCCGGTGGCTTTAATCAGCACCTCGTCGGCGGCGGTCTTACCGCTGGTGGTGACGATATAGTTAAAGTCGAGCGAGGGTTCATCACGGCCAACGTAGCCTTCGCGCGTTGGGGCGTCGCTGTAGTCTTCAGAGGAGATATTGATGCTGAATTCGCGCGGTTTTATCTCCAGTGAATTGGAGGTGTAAAATTCATATGCCTGGTCGGCATCTGGTGAGAAAGTGGATGCGCGATCGTTGTAGAGGCGAAAATACATTATATCCTGGCTATTAGTATCGCTGAGACCGGATGCCACCATCTGTTTAAAGAAGTTGTCCGAAAAGAACACATAAATGGCGCTGGAGGAGGCCATCTCATCAAGAAGGTAGTAGTTGGCGGCGGAGCTCGCGTTGCGGGTTAACGATGTCTGTTTCCATGCACTGCCGTCCAGACTGAACTGCATATCCTCTGATTTAACAGCCGAGACCAACGCGGAGTTGTTCAGCACCGGGTAAACGCGTATTGCGGAGCCACCCGTTCCGTTGAAGCTGTAGTTCACCATCCTGCAGGCGAGGCCGGAGAGGCTACCAATATTTTGCACTCTGCAGTTAGTATTGCCTTCACCGGGGGTCGGGACGCCATCGCTGTTGATGTAGACTTCATCAAGGGCGCCGGAGTTAAGTAACCTCAGGTGCACGCCTTTGGTATAAGTGAGACGTGTGGCGTACCAGGTCGCATCACTCTGGTCTTTACAGCGGGCGCCGGTACTTGCATCGTATGTACTGCTACCCGTTTGGGCGGTCAGGCATTCATTGAGGGTCATTGAGAAGCTGCTGCCGGCGCCCATCTGAAGCAGATATTGAAAAAAAGCATCTGAGATACTGCCGCTCAAATACTCCATCCCGGTAAAGGGAAGCAGGAGACCGTACACCCCCTGGGCATCGGTTACGGATGTGTCCGTTGTCACAATAACAGGATTCCTGCCTGTGGCACTGGTGCACATATTATCTATATACGAGCAAGGGATCCCGGTTAACGCATAAGATACCGGCGCGTTTTCAAGCCATAAATCGGCCATACTATTTATCCCAGCATGATAAATCCTTATATTTTGTGTTGAAATATACCCAGGAGTATTCTGATACATGTAATCTCGTACATTATCCCACCACGAAAGATCAACCCAGCGGTTGGCCCCGGACATCATGGGCAGTGCTGATGAACCTATATTCGTAACAAAGTAGGTATTATCGATCTGGTCTTCGATAAACGCGAAGCTCCCGGACATGTCGCCTTTGGTGACTTTCGTCGCCGCCCCCGCCTGCGCTACGTACAGCGCCGCGACCAGCGCCATTAACCCTGCTAATCCTTTAATTTTCATACTGGCCTCCTGCCATGTCGATCACCGCGCCGGTATTTCACTTCAGCGGGCAGTCGTCGGTTATTTTGATAAATTTTTCGTTATAGACGATATAGTGGTTGCCCGGCTGGCGCAGCCCCTGCTGGCGGACGACATCGCCAGGGCGCAGATACCAGGCGTCCCCTTCTTCTTCCGTGGTGTTGCATCCCGGCTTAATCAGCAGCTTGAACCAGGTATTGCCGGTATTGCTGAGGGTGCCACTCGCCCGGTCGAGGGTCCATTTGAAGTTCGCTTCGCGCGGGCGCACCACCAGGATAGTGTCCATTACCACAACCGGCTCCATGCTGACGCCGGCACCCGATGCCTTACGCGCCACGTGGTTAAAGGAGGGAACTTCGCGGAACATGACCCGGTAATAACGTTCGCGGTTATCCTTCGGGCCGTGGTAGTAAAATTTGAAATATTCGCCTTCTCCGGCCTGCAGGGTTATTTGCCGCGGGGCGAACAGCAGCTCGCCGTCCGCCGGGCGGGAGCGCACCTCTTTGCCGCCGGGGCGGTCGATGGCGCTCACCGACACCTGGTACAGGCGCGCGCTTTTGTTGTTGTTCAGCACCCGCTTGGCGGCAAACGCCGCCTCCGGGGAGAGGGAGAAGGTCAGATTACCGACCGACATCGCCTGCGCGGCCAGCGGCAGACCCAGCGCCAGCATGCAAATTGCCGCCCGCAGGCGGCTAATTACTGTCGCGCCACGTCGTTTGTACATGAATTTCTCCTGAGACGCTTACGTCGCCGTACCACACGCTGTTATCCAGCGTGTTCTGCGAAATTAACCCTAACAACCCGTTAGCTTTCATGACCATCTTCCTTCCCCTGCACGCCCGCATAGCTCTGCAGGCCGCTGCACACCACGTCGCCAACCCATACCGCGCCGCGCGCCTGGTTCAGATCCAGCGCCACTTCGCAGCTCTGTCCTTTGCCGTAGTTGAAGTCGATGACCGGGAATTTTTTATCAACATCCATCACAAACTCGCCGTTATCGTCGGTGCGGGTACGCCCGATATGGTTGCTGATGTGGGCATTCGCCAGCAGGCTGCCGTCCTCGGCGCGGATGCGCCCGGACACCGTGACCATCTGCTTCACTTCCGGCTCCAGCACCGCCACGTTGCCCGGATAGAGCGTCAGGCGGCTTTTACGTCCGCTGACGATGTCGTAGCTGTCCAGCGAGTTTTTGCTGTTCTGCAGTTCCACTTCATAACGGTTGTACGGCGACAGCGGCAGATAGTTGCGATTGCCGGAGAGCTGCACGATGCGGCCATTAACCTTGGCGCTCAACTGACCGTCATCCTCCAGACCAGTATGGAAAATTACCCCGGCGTTGCCGTCGGTGCGGCCGCTGGCGGCGATATGTTTTCCCTGCCAGCCGACGCTGCCGCTGGCGCTCAGGTTGGTATTCACATAGCCATCGGCGCCGCTGTTGACGTTCAGCGTGCCGTTGGCATAGCGGGTTTCGAACTGCGCATAGGCGCCGCCGCTGAGGGTTTTGTCATCGCCGGTATTGCCGGAAACCGCCCGCGACATATTGGCGCCGATGGTACGAATTGGGCCTTCTTTAAAGCGCTTACGCGCGGAGAGGTTAGCCGTTGAATAGCCGTTCTGGTGCGACATACCGGCGCTGAGCCAGTTGCCGAGCGGCAGCGACAGGTCAAGGGCGATATATTTCCCGGTATCGCTGCCGCTATTACTGCTGCTTCCCGAGTTGTTAAAGCGCTGGATCCCGGCGCGCAGACCCAGAGAGCCGAATGACCCGCTATAGATAGTCTGATAGTAATCAGCGGTGTAGTAGTGGCTGTTGTTTTCTCGGTCGTCGTTGTAGCTGATGCTGAAAGTACCCAGTTTTGACCACAGCGAACCAAGGTTTAACGAGCCGCCAATGGCCCGGTTATCGGCATCGCTACGGCGCAGCGTGTCGCCAATCGAGGTTTTCTCCTGGTTAACCCATACGGAGCTGAAACCGCCCGGCAGCGTAGCGCTTACGCTGCTGATGGTGCTCCATGAGCCGTCGCTGGCCGCCATATTTTGCAAATTGACGTTAATGGCGTTGGTTAGCGGCAGGGTAAAGCGCGCTTCGGCCACCGCGCTGGTGTCGTAGCCATAACCGGTCGCGGACCAGCTGAGGGTGCTGATAGCGCCGGAGGAAGACACGCCAGCCAGCCAGGTATCTTTCGCCTCTTGTGTTTTTCTGCCGCTTTGCGACCAGCGGTCCATATGGAAGCTGCCGCCCCATACCTGCCAGGCCAGCGGCGCGCCCGCGCCGCGCCCGCGGGAGAACAATTTGTTGACTCGCTGCGTGCGTTTGCTGACCGAGCGGCCGTTAATGATGACTTCAACTTCAATATCGTAGATCCCGTAGGGCAGCCCGCGGGTATCGACTTCGTGGTTACCCATCGCGAAGTTCTGCACGCTGAGCAGTCGTCCATCGCGCTTCAGGTGTACTTCACCGGCGGCGGATAAAAAGGCGACTATCGGGGTGACCGACTGACTGTTATCAAATACCGTAGAGCTGGCCTGGTTCCCCCAGGAGGCGCCATATATTTTACCCGCGGAAATGGCGGTCATTGGGCCGAGCGACTGTAAATTCCAGGTGTCGAGCATACCGCCGGCAAAACGGTGGCCAGCGAAATCTCGCTCGTACATTGCTTTATACAACTGCTGATTCTGATTGCTGGTCCCGGCGCCGTATATCGAACCGTCCAGTACCAGATGGTGTTCGCGCAATGCGATAACGTTGTTCAATGACAGATAGCTGGAGGTGCTGTCGCCGCCGCTGCTCATCTGGTTGTTGTAGACCCCGAGGTTGTAGGTGAGGCTACTGCTCAGGCCTTCCACGCTGGACTGGCCGATATCTTCGCTACGCGAGCGCAGCACGGTGCCAAGCGCCCCTTTTTTAACCACCAACTGCAGCAGTAGCCGGCGCAGGTCGAACTGAAGCTTAGCGTCGGCGGAAAGCGGGATGCTCAGCGATTTGTTAAAGGGTTCATCCGCCATTTGCGTCAGCGTTTGCCTGATCTGATCGCTGACGGTGGCGTTTTGCTCTTTATCTTCCAGACGGATTTGTCGTAGGCGCACCTTACCGTTATCCAGCCAGATAAAAGCGCTACCGATGCGCTGGTCGTCCTGCGTTCCACTATTGCCTTCGAGGTGAATAAACAGCGGCAGGCTCATGCCGTCTTGCAGCGCCACGCGAAACGTTTGGGGAATAATAACGCCGCCAATCTGCGATATTTTTTCTGCGTCAGCCATAACGAAACAGGGAGACGAAAACACGACAATTCCGGACGTGATTAATACACGACGTCCATGACGATTCCATAATGAGGACATATCCCTATCCCATGGTTATTAATCTATTTTACCGGTACAAACTGCTCGCCCTGCCACAGCGCGACTCGCCCTTTTTTATCTGCGACATTTACGCGGGTGAAGCGGCGGTCTTTGCCCGGCATCAGGAAATAGCTCTCTTTGCATTCCTTACCGTCGGCGGCCTTCAGGCAGGGGCCGTAGGCCAGGATGCGCAACGTGGCGTTACCGGTATTGGTGATTAAGCCGTTGTTATACTGATAGCGGAAGTTCACCTTGCGCGGGGCGACGACCAGAATGGTGCCGATGCGGGCGGAAGCCGTGGCTACCGCATTGCGCCGGGCGCCGGTTTTTTGCGCGTCGCCCAGGGCCTGATCGAACCAGACGATGCGGTAATATCGCTCCTGGTCATCGGCAGGGCCTTTATAGAAAAAGCGGATTTGTTCGCTGCTCTTTGCCGGCATCAGCAGGCTGGCGGGAGTTTGTAGCACTTCATCTCGCGATGACATTGGGATCACGCGGCCATCTTCCAGCGGGGAGGAGAGGCGTTCAAGCTGAATAGTAATCAGGCGACCGCTATCGGTCGTATTCTTAACTTCTTTACTTAGCGTACTGCTGCCGCTGTTCATAAAAGAGGAAATATCCCCCACGTCCAGCGCACTGGCGGGAGCGATCCCGCTTAAAAACAGACAGACTGCCAGAAGACGATATTTCATATGATTTCATCCATGAAAAAGCAGGGGAGCGACCCCTGCTTGATGCAATATAAAAAAATCAGCTGGTCCAGGTTGCGTCGAACTGCACGCTAACGTCGCCGCTCCAGATACCTTCCGGCAGGGTGCTGTAATCAGTTACAGCAGTCTTACCGTCGGAGGTGCCGCCATTGATGGAGAAGGTGAAGCTATCCTGTGCGCTGGTACGGCCCGCGGTATTATAACCGTTGGACAGGGCGCTCAGGTTACCGCCCAGAATGTTGTTCGCGGTATCGATCATCACGGTATCGGAAGCCTTATCAATGGCGGTGCCGTTATAATCGATGCCCACGCTCAGGGTGGAACCGGAAGTATCCAGCTGAGTCAGGGTGTTGGTCAGCAGACGGGAGGTCAGTTTGAAGCCAGTTGCAGTGGTGTCGCCTTCAACGGTGACGTCATACAGACCTTTCTGAGTGTTAAAGCCTTTGATGCCGTCAGCATACTGGAAAGTCAGGCTTCCCAGCGGAGTTACAACCAGTTTGCTGGTGGTATCTTTTTTCGCGGTTGCGGACCAGGTGGCAACGGACTGTGCGGTGACGCTTGTTGCTGCCTGAGCCACACCCATACCTGCAAATGCAGCGACCAGAGCTATAGCAAGAACCTTTTTATTCATAACAATTCATCCTGATTTAAAATTAAGGGCCGGAGCCCTAGATTACGCATTAGTCATTAATACGCGGTAATACAAATGGTTTAGTTAATTACTCAAAGAACCATCCTGACTATGTTTTATATGGTTCTTTATCCCAGAGGTTTTTAAATTTCTATAATCAAATCAACGAGCTTTTATTAATTGGTCTTTTAAGTAATGGGGTTGCCTGCGACTGGCGTATATGAATTATGTTACATGAATATATGTATTAATTTTATCGCACCCATTAGTTTTATAAACACCTGCAATATCACGTTATCAATTATATGCTTAATAGATTAAGTCTTATTATTTTTTGAGATAGCGTGTTGTCGATGAGATAAAATGTATTCGCTTAACATGAACAAGTCAATGTGGTGTCTTCATCAATATTGTGATGTAATCATGCACGGTTATGGTTAGGGGATGGGGTATATGAATTTCTATTTATTAACTTCAATTTTATTCTTTTTATAGGTTGTTAAATTTCTTTTTATTTCAAATGAATGCGTGTGTTTGTTCGTTTTTTGATTTTACATATTGTTCGTTTTTCCTAAATTCACTTTAGTACGTCGAATGGTTTTCTTTGCGTTGCTCTCATTTTTTTGAAGAATGTGTTTAACTCATGCTAGTTATTATGGATATGTTGATGGCGAAGATGGCGGGTGATTTTTATTGTCAGTAATAATTCGAGTGAATGCTTTTGTAAGTGATATTGCTAAATGTTAATTTATAATTTTGAAGTTTGAATTGTTGAGTTTTGTGAATTTAGAGACGATGTTTTTCTATAACATCATCTTTGTATTAATGAGGTTTCATTGTTTGATGTTTAGACTGATTCATATCATTTTTCATAAGAATGTCTGTTTTCCTGGTTATGATATTTGTGTTGATGCGGTTGTTTGATTGGTTTTATGAATGTTATATGGCTGTTTATGTGTGTGAATAATAAGTAATTATATTGAGGGAGGTCATCTTTTAAATGGTTTAAAAGAGTAAATTGCATATTCGATTTTTATTATACCACTGGATATGCCGTGTCAATTTATAAGCACTGGGGGAAAACCCGACGGGGAGATGCTGGCGGAGGCGACGATTATCACCTGCTATGCTGGCATTCTTTGGATGTAGCCGCGATGGGCTACTGGATGGTAAAGAATAACATTTATGGCCTCGCGGATTATTTTCGCCGTTTGGGCCTCATCGATATTGAGGCTGCCGCTCAATTCTTTGCCTGGTTATTATGCTGGCATGACTGTGGAAAGTTTGCCCGTTCCTTCCAGCAACTCTATACCAATGACAATCTTGCCGCGGCCGTCGAAAGCCGTCGGGACTATGAAACAATACCGCATTCAACGCTGGGTTACTGGTTATGGAACACCTGTCTAAGCGAATGCCCTGAACTATTCCCTAACTCCCGGCTTCCTACGCGAAAGCTTAAACGCGTTATTGCAATGTGGATGCCGTTAACCACCGGACACCATGGGCGTCCACCGGTGGGGATGCGCGATCTGGATAATTTTCTTCCCACTGATATTGAAGCGGCGCACGACTTTCTGTTGGCCATTAAGGCACTGTTTCCGCGCGTTAATATTCCGCCGTGCTGGGATGACGATGAAGGTATTGAACAGTTCAACCAGCTGTCGTGGTTTGTTTCCGCCGCGGTCGTGCTGGCCGACTGGACGGGCTCCTCGACCCGCTTTTTCCCGCGAGTTTCCCAACGCATGCCGCTGGAAGTTTACTGGCGGAAGGCATACTCGCAGGCAGAACAGGCGATGCACGTTTTTCCGCCTGCAGCGGCGGTTGCGCCATTTAGGGGAATAGACGCGTTATTTCCTTTTATTCAGCACCCTACGCCGCTTCAGCAGGCGGTACTGGATCTGGATATCAGTCAACCGGGGCCGCAGTTGTTTATCCTTGAGGATGTTACCGGCGCAGGTAAAACGGAGGCGGCGTTAATCCTGACCCACCGTTTGATGTCTGCCGGGAAGGCGCAGGGGCTGTTTTTCGGTCTGCCGACCATGGCTACGGCCAATGCCATGTTTGAGCGTTTAGCTCAATCGTGGCTGGCGCTCTATCAACCCGGCGCGCTTCCAAGCCTGATGCTGGCGCACAGCGCACGCGGCTTGATGGATAGCTTTAATCAGACCATCTGGTCCGGCGATTTCTCCGGTTCGGAAGAGCCCGATGATGCTCAACCTTTTAGCCAGGGCTGCGCCGCATGGTTTGCCGATAGCAATAAAAAAGCGCTGCTGGCGGAGGTGGGCGTCGGTACGCTCGACCAGGCCATGATGGCGGTGATGCCTTTTAAACATAATAATCTGCGGTTGCTGGGGCTTGACAATAAAGTGCTGCTGGCCGACGAGATCCACGCCTACGATGCTTATATGTCGCGGATCCTGGAAAGCCTGATTGAACAACAGGCGCGCAGTGGCAATTGCGTCATTCTGCTTTCCGCTACGCTATCGCAACGTGTTCCCCGCGTCAGCGGGGATAAACCGGCACCATGGGCAAGCTGACGCCGATCGGGTTGGTGTTCCCCGCGTCAGCGGGGATAAACCCTAGTTTTGTTTTAGGTTACGATCGCCACTTCTCATTCCCGTTTTATTCTCGACTCTTTAGCTTTTCCCACTAACCTTTCGCTCAGAGAAATCCGGTGATGGGCACTGCCTGCCAAATTTCTCAGCCCAGGGGAATGGCGCCCCGTTTTTCACGTAAAGCTGGTACAGCCGCTTAACCGATTGTTGGTCGCTCGAGACCCAGCTGCTGGCATTGCAAAGTATGGCGGCATAGGCCTGAGATTTACGCGGAAGCAAACTGGCTGCTTTTTCAGCAAATTTTGCCGCCCTCCAGCGATAATGCTCCACATGGTTAAACGGTTTGGTTCCTGATTGCTGTATGCGATATTGCTCCTCGCTACCAACCCATGAATTTACTCCAGAGATATTGTTTATGGCGTCTGCGCAGGACAGGTACGTATTTGCGTCACTTAAATACTTTTGGTCAGGCTCCAAAAAATAGCTCATCAGGTTGTCGCCATGCTCGCGTAGAATGACCGCAGCCTGCCACCAGCCCTCGGCTTGGTCGATTTTAGAGCCGCTTTCGGGAAGCGTATCAACAAATGACTGTGCAAGCTGGCGGTCCTGCTGATTATCAAAATAGGGTAAGGCTTTTTGATACTGGCCATCGCGCATCAGGCGATGGGCGAGGAGGGTGCGAAATTCGATACCGTATGTATCTTCCTTATCGCGCTGTGGATTTTGCGTTTGTGGCGAGTCTGATGGCGGAAAATATTTGTCTACAAATGCCGTTAACTCTTCTATGGTGAGTAGCCGCTCGCCAATCCAGAACGGGCCTCGCCAGTAGTATGTTGGGCGATACATCAGCTCCATCGCTTGAGGGTAGTTATTATTTTTTAACGCCAGTAATGCTCGCTCGGCGCTAATTCGCTCACTCGGAATCTCATATGAGTACTCCTCGATTGCCATATTGAAGAATGGGTTTACCCAATTCTCTCCTTCCACGGGAAGTGAGCTGGCCGCTTTTTCGTACCAGACTGTCGCTTTTTTTACATCACCTTCACGCAATGCCATTTTAGCCCGCAGCCATGATGTCAGCATATTCTCTTCCGCATGTTGTAATAGCTGCGTAACCGTAGAATATTGCCCGTAACGGTAGGCCAGGGCGATAAGATGAACATCCGAAGGCAAATCATCATTGGCCGTTTTTAACAGCGCTGCCACCACTTTAGGGTAGTAAGCGCCAATCTGAAAGATGCCGTCATTGGCTGAAGCATCAACAGGAGTGGCGTTCAAATGGGCAATAAGCAACTGCCGGATAAGCGGGTCAGCAATATGCTTTTGCAGAAAAACTTCATTTTCCGGATGGCTTATATTTTCGGCAACTTGATATAGCCGTACGCTGCTGGAGAGCGATCCCTGCGCTGCCAGCCGGGCATAAAAATGGGCTTCATCGATAAAGGCGTCCGTTTCGCTTTCGCTCGCGATACGGGCCTGTTGCCCTAGACTAGCCAGGGAAAGTAACTGCGGATCGTCCTGGCCGTTACGTACAGCATCGATAATTTGCTGAAAGAGAGCAAAGGCCTCTGCTGATTCAGAACGGCTAACCTCAATATCTCTAGTGTCGGGCAAGGCTTCCAGATCGCTTAAGCTGGCTAGTGGATTCTCATGTATTAAATCCTGCCCCAGCGCAAAAAGCGCTTTCAATCCCCATTCGCCTTGCCGCTCCGCTGGCAGCGCAAGCAGCTGGCGGAAATATTCACGTGCTAGTTCACGATCGCCGTCATACGCAACGGCACCGAGCGCGTACAGGCGCTGGGCGGCGGGAAGGTTCGCGGTCATCTTCTCGGCGGCCTTTACTGAGCCGCTATCGAGGATCGCTTTCAGCTGGACGGCCTGAGCGGAAGTGGCGAGCTTATCATTGGCGGTGTCGCGCCATTGCGGCAGGAGCGGGTCGGGCGGTAACAGGTGGCTGCTGACAAAGGCAAAGTTGCCCTGCGGCAATTCGAGCAGGCGGGCCTCGCGGTTAGTCAGAAAAAAATAGTCCGGGCATTCCGACAATGGAGATTCGCAGGCGTGGCCGCTGGCTGCACCAAGCGCGGCGATCAGAAATACAGCCAGAGACAATTTGCGTAAAGGCATGTTGCATTCCTTGCTAAGAAGCCTGGCATCCTGCCAGGCCGTCGCTTAATGTTGGCTAAAACGACATAACGTCTTAAGTAGAGACATTATTGTTAATGGGCGACGCTATTCTCGCAATCCGAAAAACGAGAGACTACTTTCCTGAATGAGGCGCGCCTGCCTTCGCCAGCTCTTTCACCAGTGGCAGCATCACTTTTACGACATCGCGCCCGCGGTGCTCGATCCTTCCCGGCAGCGCTTTGTCGATATATTGTTGGTTATCCATTTGTACGTCATGCCAGCTGGTACCCTGCGGGAAGCTGCGGGTTTTACTGCGCTGCTGATAGCCATCTTTCTTACCGAGCGACCAGTTGGTCGCTTCCACGGAGAGCACCGGGATCCCGGCGCTGTCAAAAACGCTGGCGTCGTTACAGCAGCCGGTACCTTTCGGGAACTCCGGATTCAGCCCGGGATTGGTGAACGCGGCGATGCCGTGACTCCGGGCGATAGCCAGCGCGCGATCGCGGGTCAACTTGCGTACCGACGCCGGCGTACTGCGCCCGCTATTGAAATAGAGCTTATCGCCGACCACCAGGTTGTCGAGATTAATCACCAGCAGCGTGTTTTTCTTTTCCGCCTCGCTCATGCGTTTCAGCAAATTTTGCGCGCCCAGGCGGCCTTCTTCCTCGCCGCTGGTGGCGATAAAGCGAATGCCGTAACGGGTGGGGACGTTCTTTAAATGTTCCGCCAGTTCCAGCAGCACCCCGAGCCCCATCGCGTTATCGTCGATCCCCTGCAGCGTCAGGCCGCCGAGGTTGTTTTCTACGTCTTTATCGCTCTGCGGCGCATAGGTATCGAGGTGCGCCATAATGATAATTTGCTGACGAGACTGGCCTTCATGCGCGGCGATAACCGTGCTGCCGGTGGCGTTGTGCCAGTTCTTGCGTTGGTTGCTGTCGGTATAGATGTAGCGGGTATTAAAGTTACGCACGTCGCTTTGATAACCCATCTGGGCAAACTGCTGGCGAAGATAATCGGCTGAAAGCATCTCGGCCGGCGTACCGGTCATTCTTCCGGGGAAGACGGTGGCAATATGGCGGGCCTGAGTATTTGCGGTGTCGCCCAGAGCGCTGAATGCCGGGGCGGCGGAGAAGACAAAACCTGCGCCAAGCGTCAGCGGAAGCAGACGACGGCACATCGCGGAAAACATAATGGGTCCTTACACGAGCGAAACATTTCGACCGCGTTAGTATGAAACTGTGACGCCGCTTAAACAATTTCATTTGCTCTTAAATAGCGGAAAACTCGCGTGTTAAGCACTTTTTGATATTTAGATTTCCAGCTCGTTATTCTTTTGCGTCACAACTCATTCCATTTCGTAATTTCATTTGCTCAAAGCCGCCCCCTATAGTCCCTCTATTGCTGAATGTAAGAGAGTTGTTGCGCCGTGGATTACTTGCCCCTGTTTGCCGAGTTGAAAGAGAGACCCGTGCTGGTTATCGGCGGCGGTGAAATTGCCGTCCGCAAGATTAAATTCTTGCTGCGGGCGCAGGCGAAGGTACAAGTGGTCGCCGCCGTCCTGTCGCCAGAGCTCGCTGAACAGGTTGAACGTCAGCAAATCAGCTGGCGGGCAACCGCCTTTGATGAACAGCTGGTGGACGACGTATTTCTGGTCATTGCCGCCACCGACGATCGTGAACTCAACCAGCGGGTGTTCGCCGCGGCTAACGCGCGCTACCGCTTGGTGAACGTGGTGGATGACCAGCAACTGTGCTCATTCGTCTTTCCTTCTATTGTCGACAGATCGCCGCTGCTGGTGGCTATCTCCTCCAGCGGCAAGGCGCCGGTGCTGTCGCGCATTCTGCGTGAAAAAATCGAAGCGCTACTACCCACCAATCTTGGACGGCTGGCCGAAACGGCGAGCTACTGGCGCCATCATCTGAAAACCCGTCTGACTACCACCGAAGCGCGTCGTCGCTTCTGGGAGCGCGTTTTCACCGGGCGCTTCGCCAGCCTGATGGTGGCCGGTAACCATGCGGCGGCGGAACGGGCGCTGCAGGATGAACTCGACAGGCCGGAACGCAGCGTGGGTGAAATTATTCTGGTGGGCGCCGGTCCGGGGGATGCCGGGCTGCTGACGCTACGCGGCCTGCAGGCGATTCAGCAGGCGGACGTGGTGTTTTATGACCACCTGGTGACCGAGAGCGTGCGCGAACTGGTGCGCCGCGATGCCGAAATGATCTGCGTTGGCAAGCGCGCGGGCGAGCACTCCGTACCGCAGCACGAAACGAATCAGATGCTGGTGGAGGCCGCCAAAGCGGGGAAAACGGTGGTGCGCCTGAAGGGCGGCGACCCGTTTATCTTCGGGCGCGGCGCTGAAGAGCTACAGGCCGCCGCCGCCGCCGGGATCCCGTTCCAGGTGGTGCCAGGCGTTACCGCCGCGGCGGGCGCGACGGCCTATGCCGGCATCCCGCTGACCCATCGCGATTACGCGCAAAGCGCTGTCTTTGTCACCGGTCACTATAAATCTGACAGCGCGCCGTTTGACTGGGCGCTGCTGGCGAAGAGCCAACAAACGCTGGCGATTTACATGGGCACCATGAAAGCGGCGGACATCAGCGCTCAGCTGATCGCCCATGGCCGCGACGCGAATACTCCGGTGGCGGTGATTTCCCGCGGCACCCGCGAGGATCAGCAGACGCTGACCGGCACGTTACAACAGCTCGAACATCTGGCGAAAGATGCCCCAATGCCCGCGCTACTGGTGGTGGGCGAAGTGGTACAGCTGCATCAGCAGCTCGCCTGGTTTCAACACACAACATCTAGCGAGGGGTTTAACTCTTCGGTGGTAAATCTGGCTTAAGGAACGGTTATGGACCAAAAACGACTCACTCACCTGCGGCAACTGGAGGCGGAAAGCATCCATATCATTCGTGAGGTGGCCGCCGAATTCTCTAACCCGGTGATGATGTACTCCATCGGTAAAGATTCCAGCGTAATGCTGCATCTGGCGCGCAAAGCGTTTTATCCGGGAACCCTGCCGTTCCCGCTGCTGCACGTCGATACCGGTTGGAAATTCCGTGAGATGTATGAATTCCGTGACCGTACCGCCAAAGCCTACGGCTGTGAGCTGTTGGTGCATAAAAACCCGGAAGGGGTGGCGATGGGCATCAACCCGTTTGTTCACGGCAGCGCCAAGCATACCGATATCATGAAAACCGAAGGCCTGAAGCAGGCGCTGAACAAATACGGCTTTGATGCCGCGTTCGGCGGCGCGCGCCGCGACGAAGAGAAGTCCCGCGCTAAAGAGCGTATCTATTCCTTCCGCGACCGCTTCCACCGCTGGGACCCGAAAAATCAGCGTCCGGAGCTGTGGCACAACTACAACGGCCAGATTAACAAAGGCGAAAGCATTCGCGTCTTCCCGCTCTCTAACTGGACCGAGCTGGATATCTGGCAGTACATCTACCTGGAAAATATTGAAATCGTTCCGCTGTATCTGGCGGCAGAGCGGCCAGTACTGGAGCGCGACGGCATGCTGATGATGATCGATGACGACCGTATCGATCTGCAGCCGGGCGAGATGATCAAAAAGCAGATGGTGCGCTTCCGTACCCTCGGCTGCTGGCCGCTGACCGGCGCGGTAGAGTCCAACGCGCAAACGCTGCCGGAAATTATTGAAGAGATGCTGGTATCCACCACCAGCGAACGTCAGGGGCGCGTCATTGACCGCGACCAGGCAGGCTCCATGGAGCTGAAAAAACGTCAGGGGTATTTCTAAGGAGCCGCCATGAACACTACGATTGCACAACAAATTGCTAATGAAGGCGGCGTAGAAGCTTACCTGCACGCGCAACAGCACAAAAGCCTGCTGCGTTTTCTGACCTGCGGCAGCGTCGATGACGGCAAAAGTACCTTGATTGGCCGCCTGCTGCACGATACGCGCCAGATTTATGAAGATCAGCTCTCTTCCCTGCACAATGACAGCAAGCGTCACGGTACTCAGGGCGAGAAACTGGATCTGGCGCTGCTGGTGGATGGCCTGCAGGCCGAGCGCGAGCAGGGCATCACCATTGATGTCGCCTATCGCTACTTCTCGACTGAGAAACGCAAATTTATCATTGCCGACACGCCGGGCCATGAGCAGTACACCCGTAATATGGCGACCGGCGCGTCCACCTGCGATCTGGCGATCCTGCTGATTGACGCCCGCAAAGGCGTGCTCGACCAGACTCGCCGCCATAGTTTTATCTCCACACTATTGGGGATTAAGCACCTGGTGGTCGCGGTGAACAAAATGGATCTCGTCGAGTTCAGCGAAGCGCGCTTCAATGAAATTCGTGAAGATTATCTGACTTTCGCCGAACAGCTGCCGGGCAAGCTTGATATCCGTTTCGTGCCGCTGTCGGCGCTGGAAGGGGATAACGTCGCCACCCAGAGCGATAAAATGCCGTGGTACAGCGGCCCGACGCTGCTGGAAGTACTGGAAACCGTTGACATTCAGCGCGAGGTTGAAAGCCAGCCGCTGCGCTTCCCGGTGCAGTACGTGAACCGTCCGAACCTGGATTTCCGCGGCTTCTCCGGCACCGTCGCTTCCGGTACGGTCACCGTTGGCCAGCGCCTGAAAGTATTGCCGTCGGGCGTGGAGTCGAACGTGGCGCGTATTGTCACCTTTGACGGCGACCTGCCGCAGGCCGGAGCGGGGGAAGCGATCACTATCGTCCTGAAAGATGAAATCGACATCAGCCGCGGCGATTTGCTGGTTGACGCCGCCGCCTCGTTACCTGCGGTACAAAGCGCCAGCATCGACGTCGTGTGGATGGCGGAACAGGCGCTGTCGCCGGGCCAGAGCTATGACATTAAAGTGGCTGGCAAGAAAACCCGCGCCCGCGTTGACGCTATCCGCTATCAGGTGGACATCAATAATCTGACCCAGCGTGAAGTCGAAACCCTGCCGCTGAACGGCATCGGGCTGGTGGAGCTGACCTTTGACGAGCCGCTGGTGCTCGATCCGTATCAGGACAATCCGGTGACCGGCGGGCTTATCTTTATCGATCGCCTGAGCAACGTGACGGTGGGCGCGGGAATGGTCAACGAACCGCACCTGCAGGCGCAGGCTCCGACGTCACAGTACAGCGCCTTTGAGCTGGAACTGAATCAATTGATTCGTAAACACTTCCCGCACTGGGACGCGCGCGATCTGCTGGGAGGTAAGTAATGGCCCGGCATGACGAAAACGTCGTCTGGCATGCGCATCCTGTCACCCGCGAGCAGCGCGAACAGCATCATGGCCATCGCGGCGTGGTGCTGTGGTTTACCGGCCTCTCGGGGTCGGGTAAATCCACCGTCGCCGGGGCGCTGGAAGAGGCGCTGCACGAGCTTGGCGTGAGCACCTATTTGCTTGACGGCGATAATGTGCGCCACGGGCTGTGTAGCGATCTGGGATTCAGTGACGACGATCGCAAAGAGAACATTCGCCGCGTCGGTGAAGTGGCTAAGCTGATGGTCGATGCCGGGCTGGTTGTATTGACGGCGTTTATATCTCCGCATCGAGCGGAACGGCAGATGGTGCGCGAGCGTTTGGGGGAAGGACGCTTTATCGAAGTGTTTGTCGATACTCCTCTGGCCACTTGTGAGACGCGGGATCCGAAAGGACTGTACAAGAAGGCGCGGGCAGGGGAGCTGCGTAATTTTACCGGTATTGATTCGGTCTATGAATCCCCGGAGAACGCTGAAATTCATCTGGATGGTGAACAATTGGTAACAAATTTGGTGCACCAACTATTAGACCTGCTTCGACAGAGCGATATTATCAGATCCTGAAAAGGCAACGGCATCGAGGGGTGCCGGTCGCCCGGTCAACAGGATTCGATATGCGCAATACCCAGAACCTCAGTATTATTCGTTCAGAACCGCCTCCGGCGGCCGGCGACGAGACCACCTGGTCTTTGTCGGGCGCCGCCGTGGGCTTTATTTCATGGCTGCTGGCGCTGGGTATTCCCTTCCTCATGTATGGCGGTAATACGCTCTTTTTCTTCCTCTATACCTGGCCTTTCTTCCTTGCCATTATGCCGGTCGCCGTGGTGGTCGGTATTGCGCTACATTCATTACTGGACGGCAAGCTGATTTACAGCGTTTGCGCGACGATTTTAACCGTCGGGCTGATGTTTGGTCTGCTGTTCCTCTGGCTGTTGGGATAGCCTTTTTGGGATGAATCAAGCCTGGGTATCCATCGCAAAAATGTGGTACAGTCCCCGCGTTACGTGGCATCGTCCGCGCGCCAGGGTAGAGTACTCCGGCGAGTTATGGGATGATGATGCCGTTTTTCAGGGGGCAGGATGGGTAAATTAACGCTGCTATTATTAGCTTTGCTGGTCTGGCTACAGTACTCGCTGTGGTTTGGCAAAAATGGTTTGCACGACTATAGCCGGGTTAATGACGATGTCTCCGCTCAGCAGGCCACTAACGCCAAATTAAAAGCGCGCAACGATCAGCTTTTCGCCGAAATTGACGATCTCAACGGCGGTCAGGAGGCGATCGAGGAACGCGCGCGCAATGAACTCAGCATGACCCGCCCGGGCGAAACGTTCTATCGTCTGGTGCCGGATGCATCAAAACGCAATCAGGGTTCTGCGCAGAATAATCGATAAACAAGCCCAGGATGACAATATGGCAGCCACTTTTCCGGGCGTTTGCGCCGTGGTGCCGGCAGCCGGTTTTGGCCGCCGTATGCAAACGGAGTGCCCGAAACAATATCTCTCAATCGGTAACAAAACGATTCTCGAACATTCGGTCGCCGCGCTGCTGGCGAACGAGCGCGTTCAGCGAGTGGTCATCGCCGTTAGCCCCGGCGATATCCGCTTTAGTCAACTTCCCTTAGCCCACCATCCGCAGGTCACCGTCGTTGACGGCGGCGCCGAGCGTGCCGATTCGGTACTGGCGGGGCTGAAAGCGTTAGCGGATGCGCAATGGGTGCTGGTTCATGATGCCGCGCGGCCGTGCCTGCATCAGGACGATCTCTCGCGACTGCTGGCGCTGAGCGCAACCAGCCGCGTCGGCGGCATACTGGCGGCGCCGGTGCGCGATACCATGAAGCGTGCCGAACCGGGCAAAACCGCGATCGCCCATACCGTTGAACGCAATGATTTATGGCATGCGCTGACGCCGCAATTTTTCCCGCGTGAACTGCTATTTGACTGCCTGACGCGCGCGCTGGATGAAGGCGCGACCATCACCGACGAAGCGTCGGCGCTGGAGTACTGTGGCTTCCATCCCGAATTGGTCGCCGGACGAGCTGATAATATTAAAGTAACGCGCCCGGAAGATCTGGCGCTGGCCGAATTTTACCTTACCCGTTCCCGACACCAGGAGAAGGCTTAATGCGAATTGGACATGGTTTTGACGTACACGCTTTTGGCGGTGAAGGGCCAATTATTATTGGCGGGGTACGTATTCCTTATGAGAAAGGGCTGCTCGCCCATTCCGATGGCGACGTCGCGCTACATGCGCTGACCGACGCGCTGCTAGGCGCCGCGGCGCTCGGCGACATCGGTAAACTGTTCCCGGATACCGATCCGGCCTTTAAAGGCGCGGATAGCCGGGAACTGCTGCGTGAAGCGTGGCGGCGGATTCAGACTAAGGGATATACCCTTGGCAACGTTGACGTCACCATCATCGCCCAGGCGCCAAAAATGCTGCCACATATCCCGCAGATGCGCGTGTTTATCGCCGAAGATCTTGGCTGCCATATGGACGACGTCAATGTGAAAGCGACCACCACCGAGAAGCTTGGCTTCACCGGCCGTGGCGAAGGCATCGCCTGTGAAGCGGTGGCGCTGCTGCGTAAGGCTGCGCAATGATCGCCTTTGATGACTTAACATACCTGCACGGCAAGCCGCTCAGCCAGGGGCGGCTGAAGGCTAATCCGGAAGACTTTCTGGTGGTCGAAGACCTCGGTTTCGCCCCTGATGGCGAAGGCGAACATGTGCTGGTGCGGATTCTGAAAAATGGCTGCAACACCCGTTTCGTTGCCGACGCGCTGGCGAAATTCCTTAAAATCCATGCGCGCGAAGTGAGCTTTGCCGGGCAAAAAGATAAGCACGCGGTCACCGAACAGTGGCTGTGCGCCCGCGTGCCGGGCAAAGAGATGCCGGATCTGAGCAAATTTCAGCTCGAAGGCTGCCAGGTGCTGGAGTATGCCCGCCATAAGCGTAAGCTGCGTTTAGGCGCGCTGAAGGGCAACCAGTTCACGCTGATCCTGCGGGAAATCAGCGATCGCGACGATGTCGAAAAGCGCTTGCAGGCGATAGCCGCCGCCGGCGTGCCGAACTATTTCGGCGCGCAACGCTTTGGTATCGGCGGCAGTAACCTGCAGGGCGCATTGCGCTGGGCCGAGAGCGGCGAGCCGGTGCGCGATCGCAATAAACGCAGTTTTTGGTTGTCGGCGGCACGCAGCGCGTTGTTTAATCAGCAAGTTGCAATTAGATTAAAAAAAACGGAATTTAATCAGGTTGTTGATGGCGATGCGCTACAATTAGCGGGGCGCGGAAGCTGGTTTGTGGCAACCACCGAAGAGTTGGCGGAATTGCAGGCGCGGGTCGATAACCGCGAGCTGATGATTACCGCTGCGCTGCCGGGCTGCGGCGACTGGGGCAGCCAACGCGACGCGCTGGCCGCCGAGCAAGCCGCGATAGCCGAAGAAACGTCGCTACAGGCGCTGCTGGCGCGCGAAAAAGTCGAAGCCGCGCGCCGGGCGATGCTGCTGTATCCGCAGCAATTGTGCTGGAACTGGTGGGATGATGTCACTGTTGAACTGCGCTTCTGGCTGCCAGCGGGAAGTTTTGCCACCAGCGTGGTAAGGGAACTTATCAATACAACGGGTGACTATGCGAATATTGCTGAGTAACGATGACGGTATCCACGCGCCGGGGATCCAAACCCTGGCGAAGGCCTTACGCGAATTTGCCGAGGTCCAGGTTGTTGCACCCGATCGTAATCGCAGCGGCGCCTCAAATTCGCTCACGCTGGAATCTTCTCTACGCACGTTCACCTTTGAAAATGGCGATATCGCCGTCCAGATGGGCACGCCGACCGACTGCGTTTATCTTGGCGTTAACGCGCTGATGCGTCCGCGCCCGGATATTGTGGTCTCAGGAATCAACGCGGGCCCCAATCTTGGCGATGACGTTATCTATTCCGGTACCGTCGCGGCGGCGATGGAAGGCCGCCATCTTGGTTTTCCCGCCCTTGCCGTTTCGCTGAACGGCTATCAACATTACGATACCGCGGCGGCAGTGACGTGCACCATTTTGCGCGCGTTAAGCCGCGAGCCGCTGCGTACCGGGAGGATCCTCAACATCAACGTGCCGGATCTTCCCCTCGAGCAAATCAAAGGCATTCGCGTGACCCGCTGCGGCAACCGGCATCCGGCCGACCAGGTCATTCCGCAAAAAGATCCGCGCGGCAATACGCTGTACTGGATCGGCCCGCCGGGCGATAAGCGCGATGCCGGGCCGGGAACCGATTTTGCGGCGGTGGATGAAGGCTATGTTTCCGTCACGCCATTGCATGTCGATTTAACCGCTCATCAGGCACATGAGGTGGTAACCGATTGGTTAGAACGCGTCGGGGTTGATACGCAATGGTAAGTAAACGTGTTGAAAGTTTGTTGAATCAGCTACGTACTCAGGGCATCGTCGATGAGCGAGTCCTCGAGGCAATCGCGCAGGTTCCGCGCGAGAAATTCGTTGATGAAGCCTTTGAACATAAGGCGTGGGAAAACACCGCGCTGCCGATTGGCCAGGGGCAAACCATCTCGCAGCCCTATATGGTGGCGCGGATGACGGAGCTTCTGGAACTGACGCCGGACTCAAAAGTGCTGGAAATCGGCACCGGCTCCGGCTATCAGACGGCGATCCTGGCGCACCTCGTGCACCACGTCTGCTCGGTTGAGCGGATTAAGAGCCTGCAGTGGCAGGCGCGTCGGCGTCTTAAACAACTTGATTTACATAATGTTTCAACCCGTCATGGCGATGGATGGCAGGGTTGGCAGGCTCGCGCGCCTTTTGACGCGATTATCGTCACCGCCGCGCCGCCGGAAATTCCGGCCGCGCTGATGGCGCAGCTTGATGAAGGCGGCGTGCTGGTTTTGCCGGTCGGTGAAGAACATCAGTACCTGAAGCGGATCCGTCGCCGCGGCGGCGAATTTTTCATCGATACCGTCGAGGCCGTTCGCTTTGTTCCGCTCGTCAGAGGGGAACTGGCCTGAACCCGGATTATTCCAGGTTTTTTTTGCCTAAGTTTAGGCGTAGGGTGGACACATTTTTCAGTGTCCTGGCCGGGCGCTGCCCGGTAAGCAAGATATTGGCAGTTAACATATTCCTGGGGGATAAATGAGCGCGGGAAGCCCAAAATTTACCGTAAGCCGTATTGCGGCGTTGTCACTGGTTTCACTCTGGCTGGCCGGGTGTACAAATACCAATAATCCGCCTGCGCCGGTGAATTCGGCAAGCGGCGCTGCGTCCTCCAGCACCAATTCCGGGATGCTGATTACACCGCCATCCTCCGGCGCGCAGCAAGTTCCTCCGGCTCAGCCGATTCAACCGATGCAGACCCAGCCAATTCAGACCCAGCCGACTCAGGTTCAGCCGATGGCTCAACAACCGGTGCAGACGGTGAACGGTAAGATTGTTTACAACCGTAAATATGGCGATATTCCGAAAGGTAGCTATACCGGCGGCAGTACCTATACCGTTAAGCGCGGCGATACCCTGTTCTATATCGCGTGGGTCACCGGCAACGATTTCCGCGACCTTGCGGAACGCAACAACGTCCCGGCGCCGTACGCGCTGAACGTGGGCCAGGTGCTGCAGGTCGGCAACTCCGCAGGCCAGCCGATCACCGGCGAAAACCCGGTATCTCAGGCTAGCGCGCAGGCAAGCGGCGGTGCGACGGCCACCACAACTTCTGCACAAAAATCCACCGCAGTGGTTGCGTCACAACCGACTATTACGTATTCTGAATCTTCAGGTGAACAGAGTGCTACTAAGATGTTGCCGAATAATAAACCAGCAACGACCACAACAACGGTCGCTCCGGTTACGGCGCCATCAACCGTTAGCACAACCCAACCGACTGCAAGCAGTACGTCTACCAGTTCGCCGATCTCATCATGGCGCTGGCCGACTGATGGCAAGGTTATCGAGAACTTTAGCGGCGCGGAAGGCGGCAATAAAGGTATCGACATTGCAGGCAGTAAAGGACAGGCTATTGTCGCGACCGCCGATGGGCGCGTCGTCTATGCCGGTAACGCACTGCGCGGTTACGGTAATCTTATTATCATCAAACACAACGATGATTACCTGAGTGCCTACGCTCATAACGATACCATGCTGGTTCGGGAGCAACAGGAAGTCAAAGCGGGGCAGAAAATCGCTACCATGGGTAGCACCGGAACCAGCTCAACAAGATTACATTTTGAAATTCGTTACAAGGGGAAATCCGTCAACCCGCTGCAGTACTTACCGCAGCGATAATTTGGCAAAGTACGGATAAGCGTAACACCATGAAAGGCGCCAGGGCGGTCGCGATATGCCTCCTTCAGTGGAGGTATAAAGAGGATAACTCCGGCGTCGTTTAGTGATGGGTCGCGGAAGGTGCTTTGCTCAGGGATCACGGGTAGGAGCCACCTTTATGAGTCAGAATACGCTGAAAGTTCATGATTTAAATGAAGACGCGGAATTTGATGAGAACGGAATGGAGGTTTTCGACGAGAAAGCCTTAGTAGAAGAGGAACCCAGTGATAGCGATCTGGCTGAGGAAGAGCTGCTGTCGCAAGGCGCCACCCAACGCGTTCTCGATGCGACACAGCTGTATCTTGGTGAGATTGGTTATTCCCCGCTGCTGACGGCCGAAGAGGAAGTCTATTTCGCCCGTCGCGCACTACGTGGAGATGTTGCTTCACGCCGTCGCATGATTGAAAGTAACCTGCGTCTGGTGGTGAAGATTGCTCGTCGTTACAGCAATCGTGGTCTGGCGCTGCTGGATCTGATTGAAGAAGGTAACCTCGGCCTGATCCGCGCAGTTGAGAAGTTTGACCCGGAGCGTGGGTTCCGTTTTTCAACCTACGCCACCTGGTGGATCCGTCAAACGATTGAACGGGCGATTATGAACCAAACCCGTACCATTCGTTTGCCTATCCATATTGTGAAAGAGCTGAACGTTTATCTGCGTACCGCGCGCGAGTTGTCGCATAAGCTGGACCACGAGCCAAGCGCCGAAGAGATAGCCGAACAGCTGGATAAACCGGTTGATGACGTTAGCCGTATGCTGCGTCTGAACGAGCGCATTACCTCAGTGGATACCCCGCTGGGCGGTGATTCAGAAAAAGCGCTGCTGGATATTCTGGCCGATGAAAAAGACAACGGCCCGGAAGACACCACGCAGGACGATGATATGAAACAAAGCATCGTCAAATGGCTGTTCGAACTGAACGCCAAACAGCGCGAAGTACTGGCTCGTCGTTTCGGGCTGCTGGGATATGAAGCCGCAACGCTTGAAGATGTGGGTCGTGAAATCGGCCTGACCCGCGAACGCGTGCGTCAGATTCAGGTGGAAGGCCTGCGCCGCCTGCGGGAGATCCTGCAGGGACAGGGGCTAAACATCGAAGCGCTATTCCGCGAATAAATCGTTTTCTCTCAAAAAGGCCCAATCCAGCGATTGGGCCTTTTCCTTTGTATTAACCGATACGGGTTTCCTGCAGGTGACGCCAGAGGATTTTTCCCTCAATGCGTTGAAATATCGCCGTCGACCAGCGCACGACTTCGCCTTGTTCCGGCAGGGTCTGGCTTTCGCGGTACAGCACCGCGCCGCCGTCATGCCATTCGCTCAACACCTGCGCATTATCAACCACGATACTTAATCCCGGGCGACTGCCGCCAGCGCTATGGAAAAAGCCGCTTACCGTTGGGTAATCCATCTTTACGCCGCTGATAGGGACCATTGTAAATTCTTGCGCAAAGCGGCTCATTAGCGCTTGCGCGCTACCTTCTTTCCGGCCCAACCATTGTTCAATGATTACGTGGGCGTCGATAACTTCTTGGATCCATGGGTTCATGTTTACTCCAGGTTAAGCTGCAGGCAATGCAGGCGATTACTGTAAACCGCGCCTCAGGGGCGGATAAACGCGCTTTTCAGGGATATACTGTCTAAAAAATTTTGACAATAAGCCCTATTCAAATGCTAAACCTGCAGCGCGTTACCATGTTTGTCGCCGTTGTTGATGCCGGGAGCTTTACCGCCGCGGCGACGGCGCTTGGGCAGACCAAAGCGGTGGTCAGTTTTAACGTTCGCCAGCTTGAGAGTGAGCTGGGGGTGACGTTGCTTCTGCGTTCGACGCGCCGGTTAACGCTCACCGAAGCCGGGGCGGTGTTTTACCAGCGCGGCGTTGGGCTGCTGAAAGCCGCGGAGAATTTACAGGACGAGGTGCGCGCCAGCCACACCGGGTTAAGTGGTGAACTGCGGATCACTACCACCCCGGAATATGGCGCGCAGGTGATCATCCCGGCGCTGGCGGAATTCGCTCGTCGACATCCGGCGCTGCGGGTGCGCCACGTCTCATCGTCGTATCACGCGGATTTGATCTCTGAACGGTTTGATGTCGCGATCCGCCTCGGTACCCTGGCCGATTCACGCTATCACGCGGCTCGGATTTCGCGTTTCGCCATCGTGCCCGTGGCCTCGCCGGTTTTGCTGGATAAACATCCGCTGCGCACGCTTGCCGACCTGGCGCAGGCGGAGTGGATTGTTAACGAGCGCTTAGCGACCCCGCTACGCTGGCAGCTCCTGACCGTCGAAGGGCAATCGATCGCTTTTGAAATTACGCAACCACCGCGGATCTCAGCCGATAGCGCACAAGCGTTAATGGGCTTTGCGCTGGCGGGAAGCGGGGTGGCGCTGCTCCCAGAGTGGCTGGTGGCTGAAGCCATCGCGCGGCAGGAGCTAGTGCGGGTATTGCCGGAGTATATTTTTCCCTCTCAGGGGGTATACGCCGTCTACCCGGACGCGCAGCATGTGCCAACCAAGGTCCGGGCATTTATCGATTTTCTGCGCGAGCGAACCGCTTAATCCGCGGTTTTACTTTCCATCATTTTCAGCACCAGCCGGGAAAACTGCGCGCGTTCCTCTTCGTTAAGGCGGCTCAAAAACTCTTCATCGACACGGTTGCCCTGCGGCATGGAATTTGCGAGCAGCGCCTGTCCTTCATTCGTCAGATAGACAAAGCGGCGACGTTTATCTGTCGGATCGTGTTCGCGGCGCACCAGCCCGCGTTTTTCCATCCGGCTTAGCATCTCCGCCAGCGTCGCTTTCGTGCTGACGGCCGCTTCGATAAGCGTCACCTGCTCGATACCAGGATGTTCGGCGACCGAGCGCATCACCGCGTATTGCGGCTTGGTCAGTTCCGGTAATTCATGTTGCCAGCGCGCGGTGTGCTGTTGAAAAAGCTGGCGCAGAAGGTGGAACGCCTCGTTACGTAACTCCATGAACACTCCGTCACAAAAATATCACCTTTATGATAGCCGCATTTACGGCTTCTTTTCACATCTCATTTTTTTGATTATTGATGCGGATCGTATGCGAACGATATTGAGATCCCGTAAAAATGAGCGTAGTTTTAATACAAAGGTTCGTATACGAACAATGTATGAGGTAGTGAATGAAACTGATTATTGGGATGACCGGGGCGACCGGCGCGCCGTTGGGCGTCGCGCTATTGCAAGCGCTGAACGAAATGCCGGATGTAGAAACGCACCTGGTGATGTCGAAATGGGCAAAAACCACTATTGAGCTGGAAACGCCCTATAGCGCTCGTGAAGTCGCCGCGCTGGCGGACTTCTGCCATAGCCCGGCGGATCAGGCCGCGACCATCTCATCAGGATCGTTTCGTACCGACGGCATGATTGTTATCCCGTGCAGCATGAAAACGCTGGCAGGTATCCGCGCAGGCTATGCGGAAGGGTTAGTCGGCCGCGCGGCCGACGTCGTGCTGAAAGAGGGGCGCAAGCTGGTTCTGGTGCCGCGTGAAATGCCGCTGAGCACCATTCATCTGGAGAACATGCTGGCGCTGTCGCGCATGGGCGTGGCGATGGTGCCGCCGATGCCTGCCTACTACAACCACCCGGAAACGGTGGAGGATATCACCAACCATATCGTGACCCGGGTGTTGGATCAGTTTGGTCTCGAATACCGCAAAGCGCGCCGCTGGAACGGCCTGCGCGCGGTCGAGAATTTATCACAGGAGAATTAGTCATGGCTTTTGATGATTTACGCAGCTTTTTGCAGGCGCTGGATGAGCAGGGGCAACTGCTAAAAATTAGCGAAGAGGTGAATGCCGAGCCGGATCTCGCCGCTGCCGCTAACGCCACAGGGCGCATCGGCGACGGCGCGCCAGCGCTGTGGTTCGATAACATTCGCGGCTTTACCGATGCCCGTGTCGCCATGAACACCATCGGTTCCTGGCAAAACCACGCGATTTCGCTGGGGCTGCCGCCAAACACGCCGGTGAAAAAACAGATTGATGAATTTATTCGCCGCTGGGATAAATTCCCGGTAACGCCGGAGCGTCGCGCTAATCCAGCGTGGGCGGAAAACACCGTTGATGGCGACGATATCAACCTGTTCGATATTCTGCCGTTGTTCCGCCTGAACGATGGCGACGGTGGTTTCTATCTCGACAAAGCCTGCGTGGTTTCTCGCGATCCGCTTGACCCGGACAACTTCGGTAAACAGAACGTCGGCATTTACCGGATGGAAGTGAAAGGCAAGCGCAAGCTGGGCCTGCAGCCGGTACCGATGCACGATATCGCGCTGCATCTGCATAAAGCGGAAGAGCGCGGTGAGGATCTGCCCATTGCCATCACTCTGGGTAACGACCCGATTATTACCCTGATGGGCGCCACGCCGCTGAAATATGACCAGTCAGAATATGAGATGGCGGGCGCGCTGCGCGAAAGTCCGTATCCCATCGCCACCGCACCGCTGACCGGCTTTGACGTACCCTGGGGCTCGGAAGTGATCCTTGAAGGGGTGATTGAAGGGCGCAAGCGTGAAATTGAAGGGCCGTTCGGCGAGTTCACCGGCCACTACTCAGGCGGCCGCAATATGACGGTGGTGCGTATCGATAAAGTCTCTTATCGCACAAAACCGATTTTTGAATCGTTGTATCTCGGAATGCCGTGGACCGAAATCGACTATCTGATGGGCCCGGCGACCTGCGTGCCGCTGTACCAGCAGCTGAAAGCCGAGTTCCCGGAAGTGCAGGCGGTCAACGCCATGTACACCCATGGCCTGCTGGCGATTATCTCCACCAAAAAACGCTACGGCGGTTTTGCCCGCGCGGTGGGATTACGGGCGATGACTACCCCGCATGGCCTCGGCTACGTGAAAATGGTCATTATGGTTGATGAAGATGTCGACCCGTTCAACCTGCCGCAGGTGATGTGGGCACTCTCCTCGAAGGTCAACCCGGCGGGCGACCTGGTGCAGTTGCCGAACATGTCGGTACTGGAGCTCGACCCTGGTTCCAGCCCGGCGGGGATCACCGACAAACTGATTATCGACGCCACCACCCCGGTTGCGCCGGACCTTCGCGGTCACTACAGCCAGCCGGTGCAGGATTTACCGGAAACCAAAGCCTGGGCTGAAAAACTGACCGCCATGTTGGCCAACCGTAAATAAGGAGAAGAAGATGATTTGTCCACGTTGCGCTGATGAACAGATTGAAGTGATGGCGACGTCGCCGGTAAAAGGGGTATGGATCGTTTATCAGTGCCAGCACTGCCTCTATACCTGGCGTAATACCGAACCGCTGCGTCGTACCAGCCGCGAACATTATCCGCAAGCGTTTCGCATGACGCAGAAAGATATTGATGAGGCGCCGCAGGTACCGCACGTACCGCCGCTATTACCGGAAGATAAGCGTTAAATGACTGGCCCGGATATTCCGGGCCTTTTTATGTAGAATTAAAGGGCGTGACAAGTATTTTCAATTATATTATAACTAATGACGTAATCATTAATGGTTATAATTCACATCTTGTCAGCTATCATTACTCATTTTTGCTTCTCCCTGGTCGTTTTTTCAAACAGTCAACCCTCCGTAAGTTTTTAATTAAATACATCCAGTTTGAATCAATCTGTAAATATCTTGTAGTCTAAATATGGACTCGAACGAGTATTTAGAAATACATATTAACGCCCATTTTTGTCGAAGCGAGTTAATAAGCATTATCACTGAACGTGCATTATTTAATGGGCGTTTGGTGATAATGCTTTTCGATTGTCATGATGACAGCGTTAATAATTGCGATGTTTATTATTTTTATTGGGATATTAAAGAATGAAACTTACTAAAATCGGCGCAGCTCTGGTTCTGACTTTTGGCATGAGCGCGGCAGCGATGGCATCTAACACCATTACCTTTAACGGTGAAGTGCTGGAGACGGGTTGCAATATCACTGTTGATGGCGGTACTCCGGATGCAACCGTTGAACTGGGCAGCGTGGCAGCAACTGATTTGGTAGCAAAAGGTGACCTCGGCGCGCCGAAACAGTTCGTTTTTAATCTGGACCAGTGCCCGACTGCGTCCAATGTCAATATTGTCTTCTCTGCGCCGGTTGACCCGGTGGCTGGTGATGACTCGTACTTCGCGAATACTGCCAGTGGGGTTGGTGTCACTGCTGCACAAAACGTTGCCGTTCAACTGAAGCAAGGCGGTTCTAATGGCACCATCGTGAAGAACAATGCAGACAACGATCCTATTACCCTGGACTCTGGCTCTGCTACCGAGACCTACACCGCATCGATGATTGCTGTTGATCAGGCTGTTGCTGGTACGGTTCAGTCCGTCGTGACCTATAACGTCCGTTATAACTAATCCTGAAGGAGGGGAAACCCTCCTTATATTTTTGTGAGTGCATAATGAAACCCATCGCAGCTTTTGTTTTTTGTGTGGCCGCCGTTGCCAGCCTGAATGCGTCTGCCAGTATCGTTACCGGCGGAACGCGGGTGATTTTTGACGGCTCCCATCAGGCCGCCTCGTTATCCGTGGAAAACTCGGACAAAGTTACCAATCTTGTGCAATCCTGGGTCAGTCCCGCCGAAGGTAGCGCGCTGAAAAAAGAAACTATGATTATTACGCCGCCGCTGTTTCGCCTCGAAGCCGGGAAAAAAGCGTCGATCCGTATTGTTCGTTCAGGGATGCCGGTTGCGGAAGATCGCGAATCATTATTGTGGCTAAACGTAAAAGGTATTCCCGCTACGGATGATAGTTCTGCTGGCAAAAATACCATGCAGATTGCCATCAATTCGAAAATTAAGCTGATCTATCGCCCGGTTGCGCTCAAAAGCCAGTCGCCGGAAAGCAGTGCAAATAAAGTGGTATGGAAGCCGGCTGCCGGCGGTGTGCAGATCAATAACCCGACGCCGTTTTATATGAACTTCTCCCGCATAGAAATTAATAATCATGCGCTCAGCGGCCAATATTTTGTCGCACCGTTCTCCACGCTGAATATTTCCGAAGGGAAGATCCCCTCCCACGGCAAAGTGACCTGGTCGCTGATTAATGATTACGGCGTGAAAGGTCAGGACAAAGTCTCTTCATATTAATCGGCACGGTACGTATCCCGTACGGATACAGGGTAATAATGGAAAAAGTTAAGCATACCTATGTCCTTTCTTTAGGGCTGGGGCTCAGTATTGCCTTCAGTTCTTTCAGCACCAATGCTCAGGAACATTTTAACCCTCGTCTTTTGGAAACGGATAGTACAGAGAGGCCAATGATGGATCTCAGTCTGTTTGCCAAAGATGAGGTACCGCCTGGTGACTATAACGTCGATATTTATATCAACGGTAGCCTGGTGGATACTAAAACCATTTCCTTTCGCAAGCTGTCGGACGACAAAAACACCACCGCCGGGCAGGTTGTTGGAGCGTGCCTGAGCGTGTCTGAGCTGAAAGCCTGGAATGTGCGGGTCGATAACTACTTTAGCGAACAGGACAAAGCCAGAGAGTGCGCCAGCCTGCAGGCTATTCCGGGTCTGGAACAGAAAATGGATCTGGCGAATCAGCGCTTTGATCTCACTATCCCGCAGGTTGCCCTGCTCAACACCGCCCGTGGCTACGTTTCGCCAGAGCGATGGGATGAAGGTATTGCCGCCGGTTTGCTTAACTACAGCGTCTCTGGTCAGCAGGATTTGCACCACCGTAATGGCGTGGACAGTAGCAACCAGTTCGTCAGCCTACAGCCGGGGCTGAACCTGGGGGCGTGGCGTTTGCGTAACTATTCCACCTACAGCCACTCTGAATCCGAAAGTGAGTGGGATTCGGTGTACACCTACGCTTCCCGCGATATTAAATCTCTGAAAAGCCAACTGGTTCTCGGGCAGGGCACCACCCGCGGCGGTGTGTTCGATAGCGTGGGTTTTACCGGGGTACAGATGTATTCCGATAATGATATGAAGCCGGACAGCATGCAGGGCTTCGCGCCGGTGATCCGCGGTATCGCCCGCAGCAACGCCGAGGTCACGGTGTACCAGAACGGACACAGCATCTATAAGGCTACGGTGCCGCCGGGGCCATTCGAATTCAGCGATATGTACCCGACCGGTAGCTCCGGCGACCTGAAAGTGGTGATCAAGGAGTCTGATGGTTCGCAAAGTAGCTTCATCGTCCCTTACGCCACATTGCCGGTGCTACAGCGCGAAGGACAGGTGCAGTATGGCCTGGTGGCGGGTAAAACCCGCCAGGACGGCTCGGATTCGCGGGCGGAAGACTTTAACTTTGTCCAGGGATCGGCGGCCTGGGGCGTCGGCAAAGGCGTGACGCTGTACGGCGGCTATATTCAGGCGGAAGACAAATACTCCAACCTGATTGCCGGTACCGGTTTTAACCTCGGCAGCGCCGGTGCGCTCTCTTTTGATATTTCACAGTCGTGGGCGGATGTCCCGCAGCCGGACAATATACGGCAGATGGAACACCATAGCGGCCAGTCGTACCGCGTGCGCTACAGCAAGACGCTGCAGCAGACCAACACCGATATTGCGGTGGCTGGCTACAAATTCTCAACCCGCGGTTATCTGTCGTTCCAGGATTTCCTCAATGATTGGGACCCGGGCAACAGCGCCATCGATAACGGTCGCGAACGTAACCGTTTCGACGTGACTATCTCGCAGACGCTGCCTTTCGGTACGTTATCCCTGACCATGTATGACGCCTCCTACTGGAACAGCCAGCACGCCGACTCGCTGAACCTCGGCTTCAGCAGCACGCTGGGGCCGGTATCGTACTCGCTGAACTATGCGCACACGAAAAACGTTGATGGCGGTTATGGCAACGATTCTGATGAATACGATGACGATAACGTCTTCTCGCTTAACTTCAGCATACCGTTTAGCGCCTTCAGCAATAGTGAAGCGGCGCAGTCGATTTCGGCTAACTACTCGATGAACAGCAGCAAACACGGCGATACCACGCATAACATCGGTATTTCCGGCACCGCAATGCAGCAAAACCAGCTCAACTGGCAGGTATCGGAAGGCTATAACGCCGATGCAGAAGCGACCAACGGCAACGTTACCGTCGGCTACCAGAGCTCGTATGCCGATGTGTCCGCCGGTTACAGCTACGACGACTACAGCCGTCGTCTGAACTATAGCCTGCGCGGCGGAATGGTGGTTCACAGCGGCGGTATTACCCTGGCCCGTCAGTTGAATGACAGCGTAGCGCTGGTGGAAACGCCGGGCGTCTCCGGGGTGCCGATCAATGGCCAGACTAACGTCCATACCGACTACTTTGGTAATGCGATTGTGCCGTACGTGCGTCCGTACCACAGTAACCAGATTTCGCTCAATACCGTGGAGGCCAGCGATGCCACTGCGGCCATTGATAACGTCGCCAAAACCGTGGTGCCGACCAAAGGCGCGGTGGTCCGCGTGAAGTACAACACCTGGATTGGCCGGAAGGCGATGATGACGTTGATCTTCAACGGTAAGCCGGTGCCGTTCGGCGCGGTAGTCACGCAAACCAGTGATGATTCGGACGACACCCGCAGCAGCATCGTCGGCGACAGTGGCGAAGTGTACCTGGTTGGTCTCGCCGATAAAGGGCAACTGATGGTCAAGTGGGGCGACGGGGCGAACAAACAGTGTGCCGTTGACTACTCACTGGCGGGTGCGAAGTCGCAGGCCGATATTCTGTTTATCAACGGGATATGTCATCCCGTCCCGGGGGCTCACTGATGTCACGCTTTCATTTTGCTACCGTCCGACGCATGGCGGCGACGGGCCTGCTCTTCGTTGCCGGGCTGCCGTCTGCGCTGGCGTACAACACACAGGATGTCATTAACTTCAGCGTCACGGGGAATATTGTGGCAGGCAGCTGTAATGTTAGCTATCCCGCGACCGTTGAACTGGGAACCTATCTGCCAACGGATTTTATTAATGAGGGCGATAGCACGGACAATGTCCCGTTCACCGTCTCTTTCACTAACTGTTCTCCCTCGCTGACTAAAGCGACGGTAGCGTTTACCGGTGCCGTAGATGGAACCCAGCCATTCTATTTTGCCAACGGGATTACGGCAGAGGGGGGCGGGGCAACCGATGTTGCACTGGAATTATTAACCGATGCGGATCACTGGCAAATGTCTAACGGGCAGAGTCATGACGTCACTCTCGAGTCAGACAGTCATGCCGGTGAGATAATTTTTGTCGCAAGAATGGCAACCCCAGGCCACAACCCCGGTACCGGGGAGTTCCAGAGCGTCGTCACCCTGAACGTTGTTTATAACTAGTTACCTGATAAAAGGCAGGAGAGATGTCAAAATTTTTATATGCTGTTCTGTTTTTAACGGGGATGCTGGTTAGCGCAATGCCAGCTCTGGCTCGGGATAATAATCTCCAGCAGACACGTGATATTACCTTTCACGGCAGGATTGCCGCAGGGACCTGTAATGTCACCACTCCTGAAACCGTAGATCTGGGGAAATACTATAAAGGAGACTTTTCTGTTGCCGGCGGTAACACCGGCAACGTTCCAGTCACCATCAGTTTTGACAGCTGTACTGCTGAAATCAGCCAGGCCACCGTTACTTTCACCGGCACGCCCTATTCCGAAGACCCGACCTATGGCTCGGTCATTTATGCCAATCAGGTGACGCCTGATGCCGATGGCGCTACCGATGTTGGATTGCAGTTGTTCGATTATCCAGCTATCCACGTGGCGCTGGCCAATGGGGTGAGTTATCCGGTACCCATTGAAAATGGCGCGGGCGCATTGAAATTTATTGCCCGCATGTACACCCCTCATGGCGCCCCAACGGCGGGTAAATTCAGCTCCGCGGTCACGTTGAACGTGACCTATAACTAACCCCGATTTAAGGCAAACAACGTGTTAAAATTTTTATATGCCACCCTGTTATTGTTGGGGCTGTTTCCGCTGGCGGCCCAGGCGGTTTGTCATCGTATCGACGACACGCCATCGCAATCTTATGTTGCGATGCCGCAGCAGCTACTGGTCTCCAGTAAAAATTATGCGCCGGGCGAGATCCTTTATGACTCCGGATATATGTCCGGCGGCACGACAACCATCAAGAACTGTGCGGGGACCTATTACGTCGGCTTTCACTACGCCGGCGCGTTAACCACTGCCAGCCCGCTGCAGGATAATGTTTATCCGCTGAGTAATGGCTCAACCGCCACCGGGCTCGGTATTCGCGTCTATACCATTAATCAGGCGGGTCCGTTTGATGACGAACGGGCGATCGATAACAGCTGGCAGGAACACGATGCCGGGGCGGGCTCCGACCACACCCTCAACAATTCCGCTTATCGGGTGCAAATTATCGCCACCGGCGGGCCGATAACCAGCGGCACGTTTAACGTACCGAGCCCGCTGGCGCGGGTCGACTATCGCGAAACGCAGAGTATTGATAGCAGTGATGGCGACATCGCCTCCACGCTGACGCTGTCGACCACCACGGTTGAAGTACATGCGATGGGCTGTACGGCGGATGTGGCGAGTCTCAACTTCCCAATGGGGGATGTCGAAGTGTCGGCATTTGATAGTACCGGCTACGTCTATTCCGGTCCGGAAAAAAACGTCAATCTGACCTGCGAGCCGGGAACCAATGTCTCGATGACCATGAATGCGGCGACGGTGTCCGGCGATAACTCAACTATTGCGCTATCCGATAATGGCGACGGGAGTACGGCGACGGGGGTGGGGGTACAGCTGGAAAGAAAACTTCCCAATGGCGGATTCTATGTGTTGATGAGCGCAGGCCAGACGGTACCGATCTTTTACTCAAAGCGCAGCGACACTTCAACCTGGTCTGCGGGGACCGACGCTGATGGCGCTACTCCCTTTTCCGGTGATACCGGCACGGCTAGTACCTATGCTGACGCGACCAACCCTGGCGGCGCTTCCGCCAATGAAACTCTGACCTTCCGGGCTAACTACCATAAAATAGGGGAAACCATTACCCCCGGTACCGCCAATGCCACCGGGACGATCACCCTGCAATATAACTGATGCTAAAAACAAAAAGCCTGACGATGACGCCAGGCTTTTTGCAATTTAGCGGCTAATTACACCAGGCTTTTCAGGCGGTAAATCCACTCCAGCGCCTGACGCGGGCTCAGTGAATCCGGGTCAAGATTCTCCAGCGCTTCCAGCGCCGGTGAGGTCTCTTCCGGCGCGGAGAGCAGCGACATCTGCGTACCATCAACCTGCGTGGCGGCGGCATTTGGCGAAATGCTCTCCAGCTCGCGCAGTTTCTGTCGCGCGCGTTTGATCACTTCTTTCGGCACCCCTGCCAGCGCGGCGACCGCCAGGCCATAGCTCTTGCTGGCCGCGCCGTCCTGCACGCTGTGCATAAAGGCGATGGTATCGCCGTGCTCCAGCGCATCGAGGTGCACGTTGGCCAGGCCTTCCATTTTTTCCGGCAACTGGGTGAGCTCGAAGTAGTGGGTAGCGAACAGGGTCAACGCTTTGATCTTATTTGCCAGATTCTCCGCGCAGGCCCACGCCAGCGACAGACCGTCGTAGGTAGACGTACCGCGGCCGATCTCGTCCATCAGCACCAGGCTGTGTTCGGTGGCGTTGTGCAGAATATTGGCGGTTTCGGTCATCTCCACCATGAAGGTGGAACGGCCGCTCGCCAGGTCATCCGCCGCGCCGACGCGGGTAAAGATGCGGTCGATCGGGCCAATTTCTACCTTCTGCGCCGGCACGTAGCTGCCGATATAGGCCAGCAGCGCAATCAGCGCGGTCTGGCGCATATAGGTACTTTTACCGCCCATATTGGGCCCGGTGATGATCAGCATGCGGCGCTGCGGCGCCAGCTGCAGCGGGTTGGCGATAAACGGCTCTTTCAGTACCTGTTCCACTACCGGGTGACGGCCTTCGGTAATGCGAATGCCGGGTTTATCGATAAAGGTCGGGCAGCAGTAGTTGAGGGTTTCCGCGCGTTCCGCGAGGTTCACCAGTACGTCCAGCTCGGCCAGCGCGCTGGCGCTGATTTGTAAGTCGGCCAGATGCGGCAGCAGCTTTTCGAACAGGTCGTCATAGAGCTGTTTTTCCAGCGCCAGCGCCTTGCCTTTTGAAGTCAGGACCTTATCTTCGTATTCCTTCAGTTCCGGAATAATGTAGCGCTCGGCGTTTTTCAGCGTCTGGCGGCGCACGTAGTGAATCGGCGCATGCTGGCTCTGGCCGCGGCTGATCTGGATGTAGTAACCGTGAACGGCATTGTAGCCGACCTTCAGGGTATCAAGGCCCAGGCGCTCACGTTCGCGGATTTCCAGTTTGTCGAGATAATCGGTCGCGCCATCGGCCAGCGCTCGCCACTCATCCAGCTCTTCATTATAACCCGGAGCGATAACGCCGCCGTCACGCACCAGCACTGGCGGCGCGTCGATGATCGCGCGTTCCAGCAATTCGCGTAGCTCGGCGAACTCGCCCATTTTCTCGCGCAGCTGTTGCACCGGCTGACAGTCAACGTCGGCCAGCAGCTCGCGCAGCAGCGGCAACTGCTGGAAGGCATGACGCATACGGGCTAAATCGCGCGGGCGGGCGGTACGCAGCGCCAGACGCGCCAGAATACGCTCGAGATCGCCGACCTGACGCAGCACCGGCTGCAGCTCGGTATAGCGTTCTTGTAAGGCGCCAATTGTTTGTTGGCGTTCAACCAGCACCGCGGTATCGCGTACCGGCATATGCAGCCAGCGTTTGAGCATGCGGCTGCCCATCGGCGTGACCGTGCAGTCGAGTACCGAGGCAAGAGTGTTATCAACGCCGCCGGCGAGATTCTGGGTGATCTCCAGATTGCGACGGGTGGCGGCATCCATAATGATGCTGTCCTGCTGGCGTTCCATGGTGATGGAACGAATGTGCGGCAGCGAGGTGCGCTGGGTATCTTTGACGTACTGCAACAGGCAGCCGGCGGCGCACAGCCCGCGCGGGGCGTTTTCAACGCCGAAGCCCACCAGATCGCGGGTGCCGAACTGCAGGTTGAGCTGCTGGCGCGCGGTGTCGATTTCGAACTCCCATAGCGGGCGACGGCGCAGGCCGCGGCGGCCTTCAATCAGTGAAGATTCGGCAAAATCTTCCGCATACAGCAGTTCCGCCGGATTGGTACGTTGTAGTTCCGCCGCCATGGTCTCGCGGTCGGCCGGTTCGCTCAGGCGAAAGCGCCCGGAGCTGATATCCAGCGTCGCGTAGCCGAAGCCCTTGCTGTCCTGCCAGATGGCGGCCAGCAGGTTGTCCTGACGCTCCTGCAGCAGCGCTTCATCGCTGATGGTGCCCGGCGTGACGATGCGTACCACTTTGCGTTCTACCGGCCCTTTGGTGGTAGCCGGATCGCCAATCTGTTCGCAAATCGCGACCGACTCGCCCTGATTCACCAGTTTAGCCAGATAGTTTTCCACCGCGTGGTGGGGGATGCCGGCCATGGGAATCGGTTCGCCCGCGGAAGCGCCGCGTTTGGTCAGCGAGATATCGAGCAGCTGCGAGGCGCGTTTAGCGTCGTCATAAAACAGCTCGTAAAAGTCGCCCATCCGGTAAAACAGCAGGATCTCCGGATGCTGAGCCTTCAGCTTCAGGTACTGCTGCATCATCGGGGTATGGGCGTCTAAATTGTCGATTGTGCTCATAGGGTGTTATCCAGGTCCCTGATTTTTAATGGAGTGCGATTTTGTTATTGTCGTCGTTATCGCATGAGGAAGACATGATAACGGAGATAGGCATTTGAGGGAAAGTGACGAAGTGGACGCAGCGATCCTGATTCCACTTCTCAGACGTGCGGCCCTCCCTAAGCTGGCCGCGCGTGACGTTCAGGGCGCCAGATAAACCTGTGGAATCGCTTTTTCCGGGTGCTGGCCGAGGCGCACGTCCGCGCCGTACCAGCGGCTAATGATTTCCTGCTGGATAACCTGATGCGGGAAGAGTACCGGCTGATGGCTGAAAAACCGGAACACTCAAAAAGTGCATGGAACTGAAGCTGGGATGCTTACATATCCACCTCTGATTAATATGTTATATTTATATCAGTCATAAAGCCACTTTCCAGCTTTCGCTGATTCCGAAAACATTCTGATTGTTAAAGGTTTGCGATTTCGTTCTACATCTTCCCGTTTTAATTTAAACCACCGTGTTAGTAGTGGAGTATTTTCCCAAGGGAAATAATACGACCATTTAATTTCTGATAAATCTATATTAAATTTTTTTTCAAATTTATTCAAAGCTTCATGCAGGTCATCACCGGGAGCTTCAAATAAATCAGAATCAAGTTCTAAAGGGATTTCTTTCCAATTGCTGTCTAAATATCCGGGGATCTCTTCACGGAAAAGTGCTAATACCTCTTGTTGAATTGTATCCATCAAAAGGATGTCCATTGTATACGATCTTTAGGGCGTGCTATGAGGTTGTATTTGGCCTGAGTTTTCCTTGATACTTGGTAAATTGAATTCACAAGACCAACCCAGCCTAACCACGGAACATATCGTGCTATGACTGCGGCAAGATTATTTGTTTTTCGCATTCTTACACCAACTGGTGTTGGAACTCTAATACCAAAAGGAGTTCGTGCATTTCGTAAAAGCATTCTCCCATACCTGGAAATAACACTTGTCCCTTTGATTGCCTCTCCCGGTTTCGTTCTGGTTTTTAACCACGGTTGCCCAGCGAGGATAGCAGCACCTGACTCAATGCCAATTTCAAGTTCATCACAAAATTGCTCAAGGAAAATCACATCAAATAGTTCACCTGCTGACAGGTTCGATTGTCCGTGGTAGAAGTAGGTTCCGTTTAGTTCTTCTGTCGTATCCATTCAATCACCTGTTAGGCTGTTTGTCGTTCATTCCAGGCATCTGTGAAAATTATGTTTCCATCACAATGTTTCCAGGTGATTTTCTCGTATCTTAGCTCCACAGATTCAAGATGGTTGTTGTTCTTGTCCTCTGGGGAAGCCATCGTAGGGGAGATTGATACGATTCGAACTCCTTCAAGTAGCATATTGAAGTATTCCACTTCCTGACCAGAATCGTTGATTTTGTACCATTTAATTTCGGCAGATTTCAGGTTTTGACCAGTAGCAACTGCTTTGTATAGGTATGGGCTGGAATAGTCGAATTCTTTAACGATGATCATTGGAGAATGCTGACGAGTGCCAGTAGGTTTGCCAGTGGAATTATCAGTGGGAATGGAGAGATTATGGTGAAACCCTTTAAACTCTATACTGAACTCCCTGTCTGCAACATCACAGCCACCTTTGATTAGTGCTCCGCCATCGTCATAGAGCCACATATTACCGGGAATAGCCATGTCCTTATTTCCTTATATTTTTATAAATCCCTGTAAATAGTTTATCTATTGAGTGAAGGTGAGTAAATAACCAATGTGTGGTTTTTTTGTTCCTCAGTTTCAACAATTTAATCACTGAAAAATGGTACTGCTGCATCATCGGGGTATGGGCGTCTAAATTGTCGATTGTGCTCATAGGGTGTTATCCAGGTCCCTGATTTTTAATGGAGTGCGATTTTGTTATTGTCGTCGTTATCGCATGAGGAAGACATGATAACGGAGATAGGCATTTGAGGGAAAGTGACGAAGTAGATGCAGCGATCCTGATTCCACTTCTCGAACGCGCGGCCATCGCTAAGCTGGCCGCGCGTGACGTTCAGGGCGCCAGATAAACCTGCGGAATCGCTTTTTCCGGATGCTGGCCGAGGCGCACGTCCGCGCCGTACCAGCGGCTAATGATATCCTGCTGGATAACCTGACGCGGCGTGCCCTGCGCCACCACCTGTCCCTGGTGTAGCAGCAGAATCTGGTCGGCCCACAGGGCGGCGAGGTTGAGATCGTGCAGCACCACGCAGACATGTAGCTGGCCGGTAGCGGTCAGACGCTTGAGCAGGCGTAACAGATGTTGCTGGTAATAGAGGTCCAGCGCCGAGGTAGGTTCGTCCAGAAACAGCCAGCCCTGCGGCGCGCCGTTTTGCCAAAGCTGCGCGAGACAGCGGGCCAGCTGTACCCGCTGCTGCTCGCCGCCGGAAAGCGACGGATAGCGCCTGCCACGCAAATGATCGCAGCCGGTTTCCGCCATAATATCGCGCAGAGTCTGCGGACTGGCGGTCGCTTCCCATGGCGAGCGCCCCATGGCGATAACCGTTTCCACCGTCCAGTCGGCCTGGAGTGGAGTGCGCTGCAACATCACCGCCCGGCGGCGCGATAGCGCCTGCGGCGACCAACGCTCCAGCGCTTTGCCGTCCATCATGCGTTCGCCGCTGTCCGGGGTAAGGAAGCCGGTTAGCAGCCGCAGCAGGGTGGATTTTCCCGCGCCGTTCGGGCCGATCAGCGCGGTCATCTCGCCGCCGCGAAGCGTCAGCGAAACCTGGTCAATCACCTGTCGTTGGCCGAGCCGCAGCGACAGCCCTTGCGCCCGATAGTCTTTATCCATGGATTGGTTTCTCCCGACGAAATATCAACCACAGGAACCACGGCGCGCCCAACAGGCTGGTCAGCAGCCCTACCGGCATCTCCGCCGGCGCGGCGACGGTGCGCGCCAGGGTATCGGCAATCAGCAGCAGAATCGCGCCCGCCAGCAGCGAGCCGGGGATGAGACCGCGGTGGTCCGCCCCCAGCCACAGTCGCATCAGATGCGGCACCACCAGGCCGATAAAACCGATGACGCCGCTTATCGCCACCGCCGCGGCAACCAGCACCGCGCTACATAACAACAGCAGCCGTTGCAGCGCCCGCACGTTAACGCCGAGGTAGTGCGCCTCTTCATCACCGAGTTGCAGCAGGTTAAGGCGTGACGCCATCCACCACACCGCTATTGACGCCGGAATAATCAAGCTAGCCGCCACCAGCAGCGTCGGCCATTCGGCCTGGCCGAGGCTTCCCATCCCCCACAGCGACAGCTGACGTAGCTGAGCATCGTTGCTTAGCCAGGCCAGCACGCCGACCAGCGCGCCGCATAAGGCGTTGATGGCGATCCCCACCAGCAGCAGCCGCGACAGCGAACCGTCACCTGCGCGGCTGAGGATAAAAATCACTGCCATCACCGCCAGGCTGCCGATAAACGCCGCCAGCATCGGCATATACAGGGCTAACAGCGCCGGCACGCTGAGCGGCAGCACCAGCCAGCAGGCCACCGCCAGCGCCGCGCCGCTGCTGATGCCCAGAAGCCCCGGGTCGGCGAGCGGGTTGCGAAACAGCCCCTGCATCACGCAGCCGGACAGCGCCAGCGCGGCGCCGACCAGCAGCGCCAGCAGCACTCGCGGCAGACGGATCGTCAGCCAGATATGGCGCAGGATTTCATCGCCGGAGGGCAGCAGGTTGATCAATGGCAATCGCATTGCGCCGAGGGTGGTGGCGTAGAGCGTCAAGACGACCAGCAGCAGCGCCATCAACAGCAAATGGCGAACGAGGGCAGGGCGCATCAGGGCAGCTGCTCCGCTTTTTTCCGCAGTTCGAGGAGCGCCTGCGGCGTACGCGGGCCGAAGCCGAGCAGGGCCATATCGTCGATCGCCAGTAGTTGTTTATGGCGGCCAGCGGGCGTTTGCGCCAGACCGGGCAATTTCCATAACCCGCTTTCGCCGCCCATCCCCTTGAGACCATCGGCGGAAATCACCACCAGATCCGCCTGGCTTGCGGCCACGCCTTCCTGTGACATCGCGCGATAGTGGTCAAAGCCCTGCATCGCGTTTTGCAGCCCGGCGGCGCGGATCGCGCCATCGGCGGCGGTGTGCTGCCCGGCCACCATGGTATTCATCCCGCCGTGGCTGAGGATAAACAGTACCCGTTTGGCGATAGGCTGTGTGGGAAGGGCGGCTATCTGCTGCTGGACCTGCTGGCGCAGTACGTCGCCCGCCGGTTTTTTGCCTAATGCTTTGGCGATAACGGCGATTTTGTTATCGATGGCGGCAAGGTTATCGCCGCCCGGCACGTTGACGACCGTCACCTTGCTGTCCTGCACTTTCTGCAGCACCAGCGACGGCTGCGCCTGCGCGCTGGCCAGTACCAGCTGCGGGCGTAAGGAGAGGATCCCCTCGGCGTTTAACTGCCGTAGATAGCCGATGTCCGGCAGCTTCTGCGCGGCGGCAGGCCAGGTGCTGGTGCTGTCCTTCGCCACCAACTGCTGCCCGGCGTTCAGCGCATAGACAATTTCGGTGACGTCGCCGCCGAGGGAGATTACCCTGTCGGCGGCCGCGCTGGCGAACAGCGGCAGTGCGGCAAGCAGTATTAACCAACGTTTCATGCCGGCTGCCCTTCCGCGCACAGACGCGCCACCTGCGCGCGCCACTGTTCTTGCTCCGGGTGGCCTTCGCTGCGCTGGCCGTACAGCTGGGCGATTTGCGTACCGTCTTTGGCAAACAGTTCGACGCTGGTGACGTGGCCATCGGAGGTCGGTTTACGGGTGACCCAGATTTCATCCACGCTGTCTTCGCGCAGATGCAGGGTAAAGGCGCTGTTGAAGATGTTGATCCAGCCGCGCATCGGCGCCAGCTTTTCCAGCGCGCCGGTGAAGATCTGCACGCAGCCGCGGTTGCCGACGAAGATCATGATTTCATTGCCGTCCTGGCGCACCGTTTCCAGCAGTCCCGGCAGCGCATTATTGTCAATGCGGCAGGCCAGATCGTCGCTCACCAGGCGGAAGGCCTGCTGACGGGAAAGATTGTGTTTACGCAGCAGACCGAAGAACTGGTGCACATCGGTCATCGCGCGCCACTCGTTTTCCAGCGCCGCGGCGTCGGCGGAGTCGGCGTACTTTACGCGGTCGGCCGGGCGAATCGTCAGCGCGCCGGGCGCCGTCTCGCTGAATTTGGCTACCAGCGTTTGCCATGCCGCCATATCGGTTTTCCCGGTGGCATAGACCTTTAGCAGCGCGTCGCCGTGCGGGTCGAAGAACTGAATGCTCTGGCGGCCGTTATCGTTGAGGTGGAACACGCTCGACCACTGGCTGAGGAACAGGCGCAGGTCGAGCGCCCGCGGGTTGAGCACCAGCCCGGCGTGGCCGCTCAGGTGCTGATGGGTAAATTCGCCGACCTGCTCGTGCACCGCGTATTCGTTGCGGCAGATGCATTTGGTTTCGCCGACGCTCTCCAGGGCGGCGATAATCGCCCGTACGTCGTCGTGCAGACGCACGGCATCGTGACCGACGCGCGCGGCGGTTAATTCGGCTTCGCTAATTCCCATCTCTGCGGCGATGTCGCGGGCATATTTGGCGGTGGAGCGGGCTTTGGTGGCCTGGTAGCGCTGCCACAGATCGTCGTGTGCGTTTTGCATAATTCACATCCTTCTCTACGATGAATTTCCCCGGCCCGCGGGCCGGGGGGCAGGTTTGTAATTATTCGGGCGATCAGAAATCGATATTCACGCCCAGTTGCCAGGTCCTTCCGGGCATCACAGCCAGCGCTTTATCGTTGGCATCCTGATTGGTACTGGTCTCGATGTTGCGGCTGCTCAGGTAGTCCCAGTATTTACGGTCGGTAATGTTGTAAACCCCGCCGTTGAGGCGAACGTTCTTCGCCACCTGCCAGTAAGCGGTCCAGTCCAGCATGCCGTAGCCCGGCACGCGCATATATTCGGTGCTGGAATCGGCGATGGCGGAGCCGGTGTTGTTGTAGCTCTCGCGGCTGGTGGCAGTGGCCTGTTTGCCCTTAACAAAGGTGGCGGTCAGCGCCGTACCGTAGCGCTTAGCCGGATCGTCCCACGCCACGCCGACGATCGCTTTCATCGGCGCGACGCTGTCGAGGTCGACGTATTTATCGCCGTAGTAGCTGGATTTCGATTTCCCTTCGCTATAGCCCCAGGCGAGGGTGGCGCTCAGGCCATCCACCTGCTCAAACCAGGTGCCGAAGTTAAATTTAGTGCTGATCTCGCCGCCGTAGATATAGGCCTTATCGCGGTTTTCCGCTTGATAAATGGTGTAAATATTCGACGGGACGTTAGTGAATTTGCCCGGATTGTTGGCGCGCGAATAACGCGTATAGGCGATAAAGTTCTTATAGCTGTTGTAGAACAGCGCGGTACGCACGGTGATGCCTTCGGTGACTTCGCCCTTGATACCCCATTCAATATTGTCGCTGGTCTCGGTTTTCAGATCGTTGTTGCCGATTAGCGCGTACTGCTGGCTGCCGGCATAGCTGGAGCCCAGGTTCCACGAACCATACAGCTGGCTGGCATTCGGGAACTGCGCGCCGCGCTGGTACTGCAGATAGGTCATCAGCCGCGGCGTAATGTCGTACTGGAACGTCAGTGACGGCAGCACCTGGGTGTCGCTGTTTTTACCATACAGATTCGCCACCGACGATTCGGTGAGCACGCTGCTGTTGGCGCTAAGATCGGACAGATCTTCCGGTTTAGTGGACTGATGCGTCACGCGTACGCCGGGAATAATCGCGAAGTTGTGGCTATCGAGATCGAAGTTGATCTTATCCTGCACGTAGCCGCCGAGGGTGTAGTTGCGGCTGTCCGCTTCCGGCTGCATAATTTCGCTGTAAACGCTGGGGATCGGCGACTGGCTAAATGGCCGCTGGGTTTTGGTCGTGCTGGCGTTAAAACCGGCGCTCAGATCGTGGCGGCCGATACTTTTCGCGAGCATAGTCTGCAGGCCCCAGGTATCGGTATCGTAGTCTGAATTGACCGTCTGCATTTTGCGGGTGACGCTATCCGGCATCCAGGTCCAGTCGTGAGCCTCGGTATGCTGGTAATACACCTTGGTCGAGACGCTGTCGATGTAATCGTTCAGCGGCGTCCAGTCATCTTTCAGACTCAGCCCCCAGCGCCGTGTCTGGTTGGTTTGGTTGGCGGTACCGATCACGCTGTTACCGCTGGAGTCCCATGAGTCGAAGTGGCTGTGATTGGTCTTGTGATAGTAGTCGAAGGTGCTGGTGAACTTATGTTCATCGTTCGGCTGCCAGATGCCGGAGGCCATAAACGCGTCAGAGTGCCAGTTTGCCGGGTATGCGTCGACGCTGCCGCTGTTGTTCTCGGTTTCCTGGCCATCGCGGCGGCTGTAGACGAAAATGCCGCGCAGCGTTTCATCGCCGCCGGCGACGGTGACGCCGTTATGCCAACTGCGGTCGGAAGAGTCGTAGCCGCTCTGGTAGCCAAAGGCGCTGGTTTTGCCCGGGCGCAGATAGTCATCCGCCGATTTCGGGCGGAAGGAGACGTTGCCGCCGATGGCGCTGTTAGCGGTCTCCGTTGAGGTGGCGCCGGACTGAATATCCACGCTGCCGTACATATAGGGATCGATATAATCGCGGCCAATGCCAAAGGTGTTGAGGCCGGAACGGCCGACGTAGCCGCGGCCGGTGGCGTTCGGCTGGGCAATGCCGTCAACATCGATGCCGACGCGGTTGCTTTCAAGACCGCGGATGTTGTAGCCGGTATAGCCGCCGCGATCGAAACCGCTTTTACCATTGCCGGAACCGCCGCTGGCGCCGGTGGCGCTGATGAGGGGTTCATAACGCATGATTGAGCCGAAGTCGTTGGCGCCTTTGTCCTGCAGTTCCTGCGCGCTCACCGAGTGCTCGCTGCCGGCTTTCAGCTGTGGGGCCGGGGCGGTCACCACCATCTGTTCCGCGCTATCCGTCGTGTTATCCTGGGTCACGGCCGCGATAGCGGCATTCTGCGCGATTGCTGCGAGCAGAGAAGTCGCCAGCAGGCTTTTCTTACACCATGCTGCTGATTGAGTCGATTTGTACATTTGTAGCCACGCCTTGATAATTATTAGTATCGGCTCACGCGTTACTTCCAGAGTGCAGGTTGGTCCGTGTTTTCCCTGGCGGACAGTGGTATTCCTGATTTAGTAATTGCGAATGGTAATGATAGGTATTATCGTTTGCAACAAAATATTTACCTATACCCTAAATAATTCGAGTTGCAGGCAGGCGGCGACGCAGAGAATCCCCAGGAGCTTACTCAAGTAAGTGACTGGGGTGAGCGAGGAAGCCAACGCACATGCAACTTGAAGTATGACGGGTATATTCTGCATTTTGTTTACATTCCTTCGGACGGGAGCAAGCCAACATGAGTCATAAAGCGGCGATTACCATTCACTATTGTTCCCAATGCAACTGGATGCTGCGCGCCAGCTGGATGGCCCAGGAGCTGCTGCATACCTTTAGTACCGATATCGCTTCGGTCACGCTGGTGCCCGGTACCGGCGGCATTTTTACGGTGAGCGTCGATGAGGCGCTCATTTGGGAGCGCAAACGGGACGGCGGTTTCCCGGACGCGGCCGAACTGAAACGGCGGGTGAGGGACGTCTGCTTCCCGGAAAAAGCGTTGGGACACGTGGATAATGCCGGGAAGCAGATCTAAAACGGCTGGTTGCGATTAACGTCCTAGTTCAACGTTGACCAGTACGCTTTGTCGGCGAGTGCGAATAATAGCGACTGCCTCTTCCAGTACCCCGGGGAGATCTTCCGCCAGCGAAACCGTCAGCGCAGCCGCGCGGCTGGAGGCGGCGAGCGCGGCGAAATCTGGCGACGACGAAAACGCGGTGGCCGGAATAGCTTCCATTTTGGCGGCATAGCCGTCGGGATAGAGCGCTTTGGTGCCGCCCGCTACCGCTCCCCAGCCGCCATTGTTGCCAACCACCACCAGTACGGGAAGCTTCATCACTTCCGCGATGTGATGACATACCGCCGGATTGGCAAAGAGATAGGAGCCGTCGCCCACGGCGGCGATGATTAGCTCGCCCCGCCGGGCGAGCTGCAGCCCTAAGGCGATGGGCAACGCTTCACCCAGACCACCCGCCAGCGCTTCCTGGTAATAACTGTCCGCCTGAGTCAGGCCGGCGAACTGCGGCATTGTTGTCAGTTCGGAGACGATCTTCCCCTGATGTTGATTGGCAAGTTGACCCAGACAGTAGCTCAGCCAGGGTTTGCCAATCGCCCCTTTTTGACCGGCGTGGAGGAGGGCTTCCCGTTGGCTCTTCGCGTGTTGAATCAGGTTAAGCACATGCTTTTCACGTTCAGCCACCTGCTGTTGCTTCGCTGCCACAAGCGGCTGGAGCGCCTCTTGTAAAAGTTCGAATACCTCGTCGGTTTCTCCGGCCAGATTGATATCGGCGCGATAACCGCGGACGGGGTAGCGGGAAAAAAGCGGATCGGGGCCGATCTGGATAAGCTTACAGCCGTCGTTGCAGCAGCTTTCTTCGATGATCCACGGGGCCTGTGAGTCGATAACGATGATGACGTCGGCGGCGGAAAGCCAGCCTTCGGGATCGCTGCCGGCCAGCATAGGATTGTCGCTGCTAAGGGTGACTTCAGTACCCCAGTATTCCACCACCGGAATGGCCCACTCCTTAACCAGGGTATTGAGCCGCGCAAAGCCCCCGGACGTTCGCGCGCCGCGCTGGGCGAAGATGACCGGCTGTCTGGCATTGGCTATCGCATCGGCGGCGCTGGCAATATCCGCCCGCGTTGGCGCATAGCGGACCGGCTGTTGAGTTGGTGCGGCATGAAGCGCTTGTTCATCGATCGTGAATGTTTCGCATAGCGGCTCGCGCGGCAGGCTTAAATACACCGGCCCCTTTGGCAATGAACGGGCTATCGCCCATGCTCTGTCAACATGCTCGCCGATCTGATCGGCAATGCGTAATTCAAAGTCCCATTTCACCGACTCGCGAATGAGCGCCGCCTGATCGCGCATCTCCTGGCCGTAGCCAATCGGCGTATTGCGACAACCAAAGTGCGAATGCTCGCTAATCGGCGTACGTCCGCCAAAAATCAGCACCGGAATATTGCTGTTGGCCAGATTGATGACGCCGCAGGCGGCATTGGCCAGGCCTACGTTAGTGTGAACCATGACGGCCTGCACTTTCCCGCTCCCGAGATAATAGCCGTGGGCCATGCCGATGGCGGCGTTTTCGTGGGGACATATCACCAGCTCCGGTACCTTTTGTCCCGTGGCGCGCATTTTGGCCCACGCTTCAATAACCGGGGGATAATCGGTACCCGAATTAATAAAAATATAGGCCACGTCGAGGGCCTGAAGCCGGTGCAGTAATAATTCAGCGGCCGATACAGTGATAGAAGTCATATTCTCTCCGGATTAACGCGATGTTATCGCCGTGATTAAAAGGTCAGGAAAATAAATGCGCCCATCGTAATGATGGAAGTAATAATACTTAGCGCCATGGTCGAGGCCATTTCTTGCTCGCCGGACTTATATTGCATGGCAATAATAATGGCGATCGAGCCCACAGGAATCGCCATCGTTAATACCACTTGTTTTATTTGCTCCATGCTGAAACCCATTTTTAACAAAATGAGGTAGCAGGCACCGGGCACAAGAATATTACGGGCGATAACGGTAATAATGGTGGCGGAGGTGATGACAATGCTGCGAGTATAGAGCACGATGCCTGCGGCAAAGAGCGCCAGTCCGCCGGAGGCCTTACCCAACAGACCTAGCGACATTGATACGGTTTCAGGAATATGAATATCCATTAATACTAATATCAGCGCGACAACTGGCGACCATACCACCGGCTGCTTGATGGCGTTGATGACCCGCGTGGCAAAAGAGATATTCTGGCTTTTATCCCCCGTTGCAATGGACATCAGAATCATCACCAGCGGGAGCTGGAAGACATTTTGCGTAATACTGGAAACAGTAATTAATGAGGCGCTGACGGTGCCGAATAAAAAAGCCAGTACCGAGGTGCCAATGAAGGGAACGGCCGGCGAGCCGATGGCCAGAGCCTGTAGCGTACTGAGCGCCAGGGAGCGTTTACAGACATAACGGGCGATAGCTAAGGGAATAAGGAAACTCAGAATTAGCGCCAGGATAATAGCGATAGCGACAGGGCCCATACTCATCACGATATGCCGCGGCGTCATGACCATATTACTGAAAATGCTCAGCGGTAAAGCATACAGCATCACAATTTTATTAATATCACCAGCCTGCTGCCAGTTAAAGTCTTTGCGTTTACCGCTGATATAGCCAATGAGAACGGTAATGATAACGGGTAAAATAGCGCCGAGGATTAATAGGATGTTGTTCTGTGTCATAGTGATTTATTCTCATTATAAATTATCGTTAGGGGCAGGGTGTTGAACTATAAATATTGAGAGTGTTCACCCCGGAAATTCGCCGCTGTTGCTCTATTCTTTTTTTCGTTGCTTACTGCATTCTTGACGCAAAAAGAAGCGTGAGGGAAATGTAAAAATAATTCGTTCAATGAGTAATTGTCATGGCTATGAAAATTAAACAAATACAAGCCTTTCTTACCGTCGCCAGCGAAGGGAATTTAACTTTGGCAGCGGAGAAAATGGGGATTACGCAATCCGGGCTAAGCCGATTGTTGCTGACCCTGGAGGAGGATCTGAATGCTACCTTATTTGAACGGCATAAGCATGGAATGGCGTTAAGCGAGTACGGCAGCGCGTTTTTACCCTATGCCATGACAATGTTGAACACGGAGAACAAAGCCAGAGAGGAAATGGCGCTGATTCGCGGGGCGGGCAAGGGGATTTTGAGAATCGGCTGCGTATCCAGTCTGTTAACCAGCCATTTTATTGATAAATTAGCCGCCTTTCATAAACGCCATCCCCAGATACACATCAAAATATTCGACCGCATTGACTCAGAGTTGTTTAAGTTGCTGCTGATGCATGAAATAGACATCGCCCTCTGCGGGCCTTTACCCCACGACGATAAAATCGTAGTGCGTGGAAAAATTAACTGGCAGGACCGTATTTGTATCATTTCAAGGCCAGGCCATCCGCTGCAAAAAGAAAAACGTTTGTCGCTGGCGGCGATGCTGGATTATCCGTGGATCATGCCGCCGCCGTTAAGCACGCCGATGCTTATCCTTGAAGATATTTTTCGCTCGCATCAGTTACCCTGTCCGGTTCCCATTATCGAGTGCGCTTCATCCGCGGCGATAAAATCCTTTATTGCTGAGAGCGATCTTTTAACGTCAATGCCTGCCCCCGTCTATCGACTGGAAGAGAAGCTTGGATTGTTGCGACCGCTGGAAGCGGAGGGCAGCGTGTTTGTCAGAGATTTCTATGCCTGGAGCCATTTTGGCGTGTTATCCGGAGCCGCGCTGCAGTTAATCCAGCATCTGAAGCAGTGAGATGCCCTGACAGATACAAAAGTGTATAATAAATGCATCTTATTGGCTTGAGGCTGTGACATGGGCAAACGCATCGATCGCGAAAAGAAGACTATCGGCAATATGATCAGGCTTTATCAGCGCCGCTGCCCGGATGCGCGCAACGATGGCGAACATTACCTGGCGCTTAACGCTTACGCCGACAAGCGGCTGGATAAGTGCGTATTTGGCGAAGAGAAGCCGGCCTGTAAACAGTGTCCGGTACACTGCTATCAGCCGGCGAAGCGGGAAGAGATGAAGCGGATCATGCGCTGGGCCGGGCCGCGGATGCTCTGGCGGCATCCGATTCTGACCATTCGTCACCTGATTGACGACAGGCGGCCGGTACCGGAGCTGCCGGAAAAATACCGGCCGAAAAAATAGCGGCCTTTCCACGGTTTGCGCTGCGCTTCGCCGCCACCGGGATCGCGGTTGAAGGATCGTAGGTCGGATAAGCGTAGCGCCATCCGACAATTCTCCCTGCTCGCGCTGTGCTTAGCAGGGCTACAGCTCCTGGCATTCGCGTTTTTTGTCGCCCCGCTAAGGCGTTAACCGCCATCGGAGATCGTTGCTGACGCCCTCTGTTTTTGGGCGTCACGAATAGTACTGGCGACAAAGGCCAGCACGAACAGCGCGGTAAATAGCACCACGATGGTTGGCGCCGGGGCGCTATCGAGATAAAACGACAGCCAGACGCCCGTCAGCGAACAGCCCACGGCGATTACCGTTGCCAGCAATAATGCGCTGACAAAGCGCCGCGTCAGCAGCAGAGCGATAGCGCCGGGCGCTATCAGCAGCGAAATCGACAGAATAATCCCCACCGACTTTAACGTCGCGACGATAGTCAGCGCGATCATGCACAGCAGACCATAATGCAGCAGCCCGCAGCGCAGGCCGCTGGCTTTGGCCTGGTTCGGATCAAAGGCGTGCAGTAAAAAATCGCGCCACTTTAGCCCGATAATCAGCGCAATCGCCAGCGCAATCACCGCCGTTTGCCCGATATCGCTGGCGGATATCCCCAGCATATCGCCAAACAGAATGTGGTCGAGATGGACCTCGGATTGAATCGCCACGTACAGCACCAGCCCGGCGCCGAACATCCCCGAAAAGACGATCCCCATAATGGTATCGCGCTTGATGCGGCTGTTATCGTCGAGAAAACCGGTGGCGACGGCGCAAAATAAGCCGGCAATAAACGCGCCGATGGCGAAGGGGATGCCAATAATGTAGGCCACCACCACGCCGGGAAACACCGCGTGGCTCATGGCATCGCCCATCAGCGCCCAGCCTTTTAACACCAGAAATACCGACAGCAGCGCGCAGGGGACGGCGACGATCGTCGCCACTAGCATCGCGTTGACCATAAACGGAAACTGTAATGGTTCAAGGAGCATCGTTAGCATGAGGCCTCCCTGGCGCGGCGGCGGTTGGCCAGCAGGCCGTGCTTCGGCGCGAAGACAAAGGTAGCTAAGAACAGCAGCGTCTGCGCCACCACGATGATGCCGCCGGTGGCGCCATCAAGGTAGTAGCTCAGCCATGCGCCGAAGAAGCTGGTCAGGCTGCCGATAGCGACGGCAATGGCCAGCAGACGCGGGAAGCGGTCGGTTAACAGCCAGGCGGTGGCGCCGGGCGTCACGACCAGGCAGATGACCAGAAACGCGCCGACGGTTTGCAGCGCCGCCACGGTGCAGGCGGCCAACAGAGTGAAGAACAGCAGCTTCAGGCCGCTGGTGTTAAGGCCAATCGAGCGGGCGTGGTTTTCGTCGAAGAAGGTGACCATCAGGTCTTTCCACTTCAGCAACAGGATCGCCATCGAAATAAAGCCAATCGCCGCCAGTTGGATAATATCCTCCGGAGCGATGGCGAGGATATTGCCGAGAATAATGGTCTGAATGTTCACCGAGGTCGGATTCAGCGACACCATAAACAGGCCGATGCCGAAAAACGAGGAGAAAATCAGCCCGATGATGGCATCCTCTTTTAGTCGCGAACGCTGGTTAAGAAACAGCATGCTGCCTGCCGCCAGGCCGCCGGAGAGAAACGCGCCGAGCGCAAAGGGCAGGCCGAGCATATAAGCGCCGGCGACGCCGGGAACGATCGAGTGGGAGAGGGCGTCGCCAATCAGCGACCAGCCTTTGAGCATCAGGTAGCAGGAGAGAAAGGCGCAGACGCCGCCGACTAATGCCGAGACCCACATCGCGTTGAGCATGTATTGATAGCCAAACGGCTCCAGCAGCCAGCTCATCGTTGCCCCCCCGCCGCGCGATGGCTGATAAACGGTCGCTCATCGTCGGTAATAATGCGCTCTTCCGCGCCGGTGAGCGTGACGTGACGCAATACGCCGCTGAAGGCCAGCTCCAGATTCTCGGCGGTGAAGGTGGTTTCCGTCGGGCCGCTGGCCAGCACGGTGCCTTTCACCATCACCGTATAATCGCAAAATTCGCTGACTGAACCGAGGTTATGGGTAGAGACCAGCATGGTACAGCCTTCGTCGCGCAGTTCTCGCAGCAGGGTGATGATCCGCGCCTCGGTCTGCACATCGACGCCGGTAAAAGGCTCATCGAGCAGGATGACTTTGCCTTCCTGAGCAATGGCGCGGGCGAGGAACACGCGCTTTTTCTGCCCGCCGGAGAGCTCGCCAATCTGTCTTTTGCGGTATTCGCTCATCCCTACGCGGGCCAGCGCGGCATCGACAATCTGCCGGTCGCGGGGCTTCGCCCGCCGCAGCCAGCCCATATGACCATAGCGGCCCATCATCACTACATCTTCCACCAGCACCGGAAAAGACCAGTCCACCTCTTCCGATTGCGGTACGTAGGCAACAAGATTTTGCCGTAGCGCGCGGTTGACCGGCTGGCCGAGAATGGCGATATCGCCGTGGCCGACGCGCACGAAACCCATCAGCGCTTTGAACAACGTGGATTTACCGGAGCCGTTGACCCCCACCAGCGCGGCAATCGATCCGCGCGGTACGCTGAACGAGGCATCGCGCAGGGCGGTGTGGCCGTTGCGATAGGTCACCGTGACCTGGTCGACGATAAGTCCCGCTTGCGGCGCAATCATGACTGTTTCCTCAGGCCATCGTTGATCCCTTTGACGATGGTTTCGGTGGTGACACGCAGCAGGTCAAGATAAGTCGGCACCGGGCCGTCGGCGGCGCTTAGCGAGTCAACATACAGCACGCCGCCATAGTGGGCGCCGGCTTCACGGGCGACCTGTCGCGCCGGTTTGTCGGAGATGGTGCTTTCACTGAAGATGGTCGGGATATGCTCCTTCTTCATGGTGTCGATGGTTTTACGCACCTGCTGCGGCGTGCCCTGCTGGTCGGCGTTAATCGGCCACAGATAACGCTCCTGCAGGCCGTTATCGCGCGCCAGATAGGAGAATGCGCCTTCGCTGGTAACCAGCCAGCGTTTGTCCGCCGGCAGTTTCGCCAGTTCGGCCTTCAGCGGCGCCATGGTCTGGCGGATTTTATCTTTGTAGGCGTCGGCGTTGCGGCGATAGGTGTCGGCATTGACGGGATCGTATTTCACCAGCGCATCGCGAATGTTATCGACGTAGATCAGCGCATTATCCGCCGACATCCACGCGTGCGGGTTAGGTTTGCCGTTGTAGGGGCCATCGCTGATGCCCATCGGCTGAATACCGTTACTGACCACGACTTCCGGTACGCCGTTCAGGTGCTGATAAAAACGGGCGAACCACAGTTCGAGGTTGAGGCCGTTGGCGAGAATAAGCTTCGCCCCCTGCGCGCGTTTGATATCGCCCGGCGTCGGCTGATATTCGTGAATTTCCGCGCCCGGCTTGGTGATTGAGCTGACGTCGGCGGCGTCGCCGGCGACGTTCTGCGCCATATCGGCGATCACGGTGAAGGTGGTAATGACTTTGAATTTTTCTTGCGCCTGAGCGGGGGCGATGGCAAGCAGCGCTAATGCGGCGGAGAACAACAGGTGCTTGAACGGCGGCAGATGCGTCATAGGATCCCTCACGGTATTGCGATTATTTAATCATCGTTTATAGCCTTTGCTATGTTATATAGCACAAGCTATTTATAAATGAAAATAATTCTTATTTAAATGTTGAGGTAATGATTAGGTTGAGAAGGATTGTGAAGGGGATTAAATCAGGGGCGGCCCGGTATTCGATGAGTCGCCGCGTTATTTTGTCGGATGGCGCTACGCTTATCCGACCTACGATCCTGTGCGATTTGGTAGCCCGGAGAAGGCGCAATGCGCCGCCTCCGGGAAAATCCCTACGCCATGAGAGACATATCGTCGGGCTAGACTAACCGATCCTTATTAATGCCTAAACGTTTCATGCGCGACAGCAGCGTCGTGCGCTTGAGCCCCAGGCGCTGGGCGGCACCTTTTGGCCCGGCCACCACGCCGTTGCTCTCTTTCAATACCCGGACGATGAGCTGATATTCATCTTCGCCTTCCTCCGGCAGCACTTCCGGCGCTAGCGTCTCCTGTTCAATATGCATTTCCGGCAGCGACAGTTGCAGTACGTTACCGCGGGTTAACAACACCGCGCGCTCGACGACGTTTTCCAGCTCGCGCACGTTGCCCGGCCAATCCATGCGCGAAAGGGTGCGCAGTGTCTCCGCCGGAATACTGTCGATGTTGCGCCCCAGACGGCGGGCGATTTTGAAGGTGAACGCTTTCACCAGCAGTGGAATATCATCCGGGCGTTCGCGCAGCGGCGGCAGGTGGATCGGGAACACATTGAGCCGATAGTAAAGATCGCTGCGGAATTCACGATCGATAACCATCTGTTTGAGATCGCGGTTGGTGGCGGCGATCAACCGTACATCGGTCTGAATCAGTTTATTACTGCCCAGGCGTTCGAATTCCTGCTCCTGGAGAACGCGCAGCAGCTTCGGCTGCAGCTCCAGCGGCATATCGCCGACTTCATCGAGGAACAGCGAGCTTTTGTCCGCCAGTTCGAAACGGCCGATACGCTGGGCGCTGGCGCCGGTAAAAGCGCCGCGCTCGTGGCCGAACAGATCGCTTTCCAGCAGGCCAGCGGGCATCGCCGCGCAGTTCATTTTCACCATCCGTCGGCCATTGCGTCCACTCAGGTTATGAATAGCGCGAGCGATCAGTTCCTTACCGGTGCCGGTTTCACCGAGGATCAGCACCGTACTGTCGCTCTGCGCTACCATTTCCACCTGCTTGAGCACGCTGTGCATCGCTTCGCTGCGACCAATGATTTCGCCGAACTCGCTTTCGACATTATTGAGCTGTTCGGTGAGCGCCAGGTTTTCATCTACCAGCCGTTCTTTCAGCCGCTGGATCTCGCGATAGGCGAGGGCGTTATCGATAGCTATCGATACGCGTTCGGCGATTTGCCGCAGCAGTTTAAGGTTGGTAGTGGTAAACACTTGCTCATCGCACTGCGCCAGCTTCAGCACCCCGAGCAGCGTATTGCCGGACATGAGCGGTAACAGGCACAGGGTCTGGATCTGGTTATCCCACATCTCGAAGAGCATTTTCTCATACGGCGCCAACGAGTCGTGCTCATGCAGATTGAGCAACAGCATCTCTTTGCTCTTAAACACCCGCTCGGTTAGCGTGCCGGCTTCATCGACTTCGCTTTGGTCGTGGACCGGATGGCTGGCGTCGAGATAGTGGGTGGAGTAAATGTTGAGCTTGCCTTTGCGGTTGCTGCGCAGCACCACGCTGATGGCGTCGATGCGGAAATAGCGGTGGATCTCTTTCGCCACCTCGCTGACCAGTTCGTCAATATCGAGGCGCGACAGGACGGCGTTGGTAATGGCCACCAGGATGCGGAAATTATCGCGCTCGTGGCACAGCAGGTCGTAATCGACGTTGTTGCTGACCCGGTTTTGGATCTGCTCGGTGACGACGGCGACAATCTGCGCGAAAGTATGCAGGCGCTGGTACTCTTTTTCGCTCCATGGCCGGTTGTCGTCGCGGATGAACTCACAACCGCCGAAGATGCGGCCTTCCGCCGCCAGCGGCAGCAGGCAGTAGTAGCCGAATTCCGGGTAAATGCCGCTGGCGGCCAGCTGCGGCCAGGTTTCGGCGAAGGTCGCGTTGTCGCAATGTAGCGCGTCGGGGCGCGACAGCAGGCGGCGTACCGGGCCATGTGCCAGTACGGTTTCATCTTCGTAGCTTGCCGGCTGTCCGGCGTCGTCGCAGGCGTACCTGGCGGCGCGATGGTTGCCGTGGTTCCACAAGATAATCGCCGCCCGGTCGGCAAGCGAGGATTGCTGCACCAGACGGGTTAGCGTTTCGCTCAGCGCGGCCAGATCGGGCTGCTGTAATAAAATACGGGTGATATCAAACAGACCCTGCTGCCCGAGATCGCCCATTGGTGTATACGACATTGCTTAAGTCCAAAAAGCGCCGCAGCGCGGCGCAGAATAAAGAGATGAATCAAATAATAGTCTGTTAATAAAACAATTGTTGCCGTCGTTGAGGTCGACCTGATAAGGCGACCTCCGCCCTCCGGGCCGGTTCAGTGGTTAGCAAATTCTCGGTAGCGGCTCGGCGTGGGGAAGATCGAGAGTCCGTTTAACGCCATATAACCCTACGGAGCTCACGCCGGCGCGCTCGACAACGTCGCCAATTATCGCGGCATTCTGTCCGAGCGGGTGAGACCGTAAATGCTCAAGTACGCGCGGCGCGGCTTCTCTGGCGACGGCAATTACCAGTTTACCTTCGTTGGCGAAATTCAGCGCGTCCAGGCCCAGCAGTTCGCAGACGCCTCGTACCGTATCGTTGACCGGCAGCTTCGCTTCATGCAGTTCGATACCGCAGCCGCTGGTAGCGGCGAACTCGTGCGCCACCGCGTTGACGCCGCCGCGAGTGGCGTCGCGTAGCGCTTTGATGCCCGGAATCTCGCGCAGGGTCTGGATAAGCGGCGTCAGCACCGCGCAGTCGCTGGATAACGCGCCGTCCAGCCCCAACTGTTCGCGCAGGTTAAGAATGGTGGCGCCGTGATCGCCTAACGTGCCGCTGACCAGCAGCACATCGCCGGCGCTAATCTGCTGCGCTCCCCAGTGAATATCGCCGGGGATGGCGCCAATACCGGCGGTATTGATGAATAATTTATCCGCTGCGCCGCGCGGCACCACTTTGGTATCGCCGGTCACAATGGCAATCCCGGCCTGCTGAGCGGTAGTTGCCATGCTGCGCACCACCGCTTCCAGCGTCGCCATCTCCAGCCCCTCTTCGAGGATAAACCCGCAGGAGAGATAGCGTGGCACGGCGCCGCTGACCGCCACGTCGTTGGCGGTGCCGCAGACCGCCAGCTTGCCGATATCGCCGCCGGGGAAAAACAGTGGGTCAATAACGTAGCTGTCCGTTGAGAAGGCCAGCCGATCGCCCTGGGCGGCAAGCCCGGCGAGATCTAAACGCGCCTGATCTTCCTGTTCGGCCAGCCAGGGGTTGGCGAAGGCCTGCATAAACAGCTCGCCAATGAGTTGCTGCATCGCCTGACCGCCGCTACCGTGAGCTAACTGAATGCTTTTCATGCTTTATTTTCCTGACTGCGATATTGATACCAGGCGGCGCAGGCGCCCTCTGAGGAGACCATCAGCGCGCCAAAGGCGCTCTGTGGATTGCAGACGCGGCCAAACAGCGGGCACTGGTGTGGTTTACAACGCCCGGTCAGCACTTCACCGCAGCGGGCGCGCGGGTCGTCGCAAACGCGCTGAGGCGCCGGGCGGAAATGGGCCTCGGCGTCAAAGCGTTGATAATCTGGCGTCAGGCAAACGCCGGAATCGTTGATCGTCCCCAGGCCGCGCCATTCGCTATCGCCGCTCAGGCAAAAGACCTCGGCGATTGCCGCCTGCGCCAGCGCGTTACCGGCATCCGGCACCACGCGACGGTACTGATTCTCTACCTGACTGCGCTGCGCTATTTTCTGCTCAACCAGCATGATCACGCCTTGCAGTAGATCAACTGGTTCAAATCCAGCAACGACTAATGGCCGATGATAGTCGCTGGTGATGAAACCGTAGGCGTCGGTGCCAATCACCATACTGACGTGGCCGGGGGCGAGAAACGCATCGATACCGTTGTCCGGCTGGTCCAGCAGGCTGCGCAGCGTTGGCAGTAGGGTGATGTGCTGACAGAAAAAGTAGAAGTTGCCGACGTTGCGCTCGCGGGCCTGACGCAGCGTCAGCGCGGTGGCGGGCATGGTGGTTTCAAAACCGAGACCGAAAAACACCACCTCGCGCTGCGGATTCTGCTGCGCCAGCCGCAGGGCGTCCATCGGCGAGTAAACGATTCGCACATCGGCGCCGCGACTCTTCGCCTGCAGCAGCGACCCGTTTTTTCCCGGCACGCGCATTGCATCGCCAAAGGTGCAGAAAATAACTCCCGGACGGCTGGCTATCTCGATACACGCATCAATGCGGCCCATCGGCAGAACGCACACCGGGCAGCCGGGGCCGTGAATAAATTCAATATTGTTCGGTAATAGCTGGTCGAGGCCGAATTTGAAGATGGCGTGGGTATGGCCGCCGCAGACCTCCATCATCCGCAGCGGGCGGGCTTCACTGTAGTCCAGCAGCCGGGCGCGCTGCTGCAGATGTTCGACCAGCTGCAGCACCTGCTCCGGCGCGCGGTATTCATCAACAAAACGCATTATCGCTCCTCGCCGTACAGCAGCGCGCCGACGTCCGGTTCAACCTCGAACATGTTTTGCAGCGCCTCGAGGGTATCACGCGCTTCGGCTTCGTTAATCACGCTCATGGCGAACCCGACGTGTACCAGCACCCACTGACCGATGCGCGGCTGGCCCTGCTCGTCGACGGCGCCGACCAGCGTCAGATCGACTTCGCGCTGAATGCCGCACACTTCCACCTTCGCCATCACCCCGTCAATCGTGCGAATTTGCCCCGGAATGCCTATGCACATCGCTGCGTCTCCAGCCAGTTAAGCCACTGGTCCATGCCTTCGCCGCTGGTGGCGGAGAGCAAAATAATCTCGATATGCGGATTCACTTCCCGCGCGCAGGCGAGGCACTTCTCGACGTCAAAGTTGAGGTACGGCAGCAGGTCGACTTTGTTGAGCAGCATCAGGCTGGCGGCGGCAAACATATGCGGATACTTCAGCGGTTTATCTTCTCCCTCGGTAACCGACAGCACCGCCACTTTATGACGTTCGCCAAGGTCGAAGCTGGCCGGGCAGACCAGGTTACCGACGTTTTCGATAAACAGAATGCCGTTATCGCCAGCCGGCAGGCGCGCAGAGGCGTCGGCAATCATTTGCGCATCGAGATGGCAGCCCTTGCCGGTATTGACCTGAATCGCCGGCGTGCCGGTGGCGCGGATGCGCGCGGCATCGTTGACCGTCTGCTGATCGCCTTCAATGACCGCGCAGTCGACGATGCCTTTCAGGCGGGTCAGGGTTTCGGTGAGCAGGGTGGTTTTACCGGAGCCGGGACTGGAGACCAGATTTAGCACCAGTTGGTTATTCGCCGCGAAGCGCGCGCGGTTGCGCGCCGCCAGGCGGTTGTTTTTATCCAGCACGTCGATTTCGACTTCCAGCATCCGCCGCTGGCTCTGGCCCGGCGCGTGGGTACCGGCTTCGCCGTGGCCGTAATGCAGATCGCCTTGCGCGCTGCGGGTCGGGGAGAAGTTATCGGTTTTTACGCCGGTGATGGTCATGGTCTGGCGCGGGGCGGGGGCGAAGGGGGCGCTGCGAAACGCCGAGTGCGGGTTATGTTCATCGCCTTCGATATAAAGGTTGCCTTCTCCGCAGCCGCATGTCGTACACATAATCTTTTACTCCAATTCTAAACGCTGAATCTGTAAGCCATCATCCGCCACGATCTGCAACTGGTCGTTATCGCAGTGCGGGCAGCGGCGGACGTGCTGAGAGACAAGATGCACATACTGCTGACAGCGTTCACACCAGCATTCGGCCTGTTGCTCGGCAATGTGCAGCGCGCAGCCTTCCGCCAGCGTGCCGCGGCACACCAGTTCAAAACAGAAGGTGAGGGCGCTGGCCTCCACGCAGGAAAACGCGCCAACCTTCAGCCACACGCCGGTGACCCGGCGCGCGCCGTTTTGCCGCGCCTGTTGCTCAATAATTTCCAGCGCCCGCTGGCTTAGCGTGATTTCGTGCATGTTGGCCTCCGTTAATACTATGGCGGCTATATGCAATAACGATGCCAGGAGACCATAAACGGTGGGGGAACTGTCGATGACGACGACGGATGGCTGTCATCGACATGTCGCGATGGCGCCAGTATTTTTAATAATTCCTTTAAATTCATATAAATAAATTTTGGCATGGAAAATGCTTAACCGGTGCATCTCATGTAACGGGAGGATCCGGGATGACAATTTGGGAATTAAGTGAAAAGGCGGACTACATCGCCGATCGTCACCGCCAGCATCAGGAGCAGTGGCACACTTACTGCAACTCGCTGGTTCAGGGCATCACCCTGTCGAAAGCGCGTCTGCATCACGCGATGAGCTGCGCGCCGGACAAAGAGCTGTGCTTCGTGCTGTTCGGCCACTTTCAGGTATATGTCGCGCTGGCGGAAGGCTTTAACAGCCACACCATCGAATACTACGTAGAAAGCAAAAATGGCGATGACAAACGGCTGATCGCCCAAGCGACGCTGGATGCGGAAGGGGTGATTGACGGTCGCATCAGTAACCGTTCCCGCGAAGCGGTGCTGGAACACTACCTGGCGATCATCGCCACCGTCTATGACCGTCTGTATGAGGCCATGGAGCGCGACCAGCCGGTGGATTTAAGCCATCTGGCGCAGGTCCATTAATTGTGAAGTGTCGACAAGTGTCGAAACCGACACCTGCGCGGCCTGATTTCGTCAAAAGTGACTTTCACCCGAGGATGACCCGGTGAACCGTTTTGTAATTGCTGATTCCAGCGTCTGTATTGGCTGCCGCACCTGCGAAGCCGCCTGTTCCGAGACGCACCGCCAGTATGGCCTGCAAAGTATGCCGCGCCTGCAGGTCATGCGTAATGAAAAAGAGTCTGCGCCGCAGATGTGCCACCACTGCGAAGACGCGCCTTGCGCCGCGGTGTGCCCGGTCAACGCCATTACTCGCGTTGACGGCGCGGTACAGCTGAATGAAAGCCTGTGCGTGAGCTGCAAACTGTGCGGCATCGCCTGCCCGTTCGGCGCGATTGAATTCTCCGGCAGCCGTCCGTTGGATATTCCCGCCAACGCTAACACGCCGATGGCGCCCGCCGCGCCGCCGGCTCCGGCTCGCGTCAGCTCGCTGCTCGACTGGGTGCCGGGCGTTCGCGCTATCGCCGTGAAATGCGACCTCTGCCACTTTGATGAGCAGGGCCCGGCCTGCGTGCGCACCTGTCCGACCAAAGCCTTAGTGCTAGTGGATATTCGCGATATTGCTAAGTCCAGCAAGCGTAAGCGCGAACTGACCTTTAATACCGACCTCGGCGATTTGTCGCTGTTTCAGGCGCAACAAGGGGGCGTGAAATGAGCGTGGTTGCATTAGTGAATCAGGCGGTTGCCTGGTATGCCGCCAGCGCGGTGCTGGCGTTTTTATTTAGTTTGCGTAAACCGCTGAGCGGCGCGATTGCCGGGATCGGCGGCGCGGTCGCCAGCGCGATGTTAATCGTCGCCGGCTTCTCGGCGCTGATCGCGCCGGAGCGGATCAACGGCGGCATGCTGCAGTATCTGCATCTGGCGATGCGGGTGGGCGGGATTAACGCTCTGTGGCTGTTGGCTATCGGCCTGTCGGCGCTGCCGATTTCGCTGTTTAACATTTCCTGGCATCGTCATCCGCAGGTCAAATCCAACGGCCTGCTGGTTAACCTGCTGCTGGCTGCCGCCACCTGCGCGGTGGTGGTGACTAACTTCGGCAGCCTGGTGGTGATGGCGGAAATCATGGCGCTGTGCGCCGCGTTCCTTACCGGCTGCGCGCAGTCCGGCAAACTGTGGTTTGCGCTGGGGCGTCTCGGTACCCTGCTGCTGGCGTGGACCTGCTGGCTGGTGTGGTCGTTCTACGGCACTCTCGATCTGGCGGCGATTAGCCAGTTGGCCGCCGGCGCGCCGCAGAACATGGCGCTGTGGCTGCCGGGTCTGCTCGGTTTTGCCCTGCTCGCCGGGGTAATCCCGCTGCACGGCTGGGCGCCACAGGCGCATGCGGGCGCCAGTGCCCCGGCCGCCGCGCTGTTTTCTACGGTGGTGATGAAGGTCGGTCTGTACGGTATCCTGACCGTGTCGCTGGCCGGTAGCGTGCCACCGCTGTGGTGGGGCGTGCTGCTGCTGGTGTTGGGGATGATTACCGCCTTTATCGGCGGGCTGTACGCGCTGATGGAACATAACATCCAGCGCCTGCTGGCTTACCACACCCTGGAAAACATCGGCATTATTCTGCTTGGCCTCGGCGCGTTCGTCACCGGTATTGCTACCGGCAATAATGCGCTGATGGTGCTGGGCTTTATCGGCGGCATGTACCACCTGATCAACCATAGCCTGTTCAAAACCACGCTGTTCCTTGGCGCGGGGGCGGTGTGGTTCCGTACCGGCCATCGCGATATCGAGAAGCTGGGCGGCATCGGTAAAAAAATGCCGCTGATTTCACTCGCCATGCTGGTGGGGCTGATGGCGATGGCCGCGCTGCCGCCGCTGAACGGCTTTGCCGGCGAATGGGTTATCTATCAATCCTTCTTCAAGCTGAGCACCGGCGAGGTGTTTATCGGCCGTCTGCTGGGGCCGCTGCTGGCGGTTGGCCTGGCGATTACCGGGGCGCTGGCGGTGATGTGTATGGCCAAAGTCTACGGCGTCACCTTCCTCGGCGCGCCGCGCAGTAAAGAGGCGGAAAACGCCACCTGCGCGCCCTGGCTGATGACCTTAAGCGTGGTGCTGGCCGCCGCGTCCTGCGTCATCGGCGGCGTGGCGGCGCCGTGGCTGTTGCCGCTGGTCGGCCACGTCATTCCGGTTCCAGCGCAGGCCACTAGCGTCGTATCGCAGCCGCTGATCGCCATTCTGCTGATTGCCTGTCCGCTGCTGCCGTTCCTGCTGATGATCTTCTTCAAAGGCGACCGCCTGCCGGCGCGCTCGCGCGGCGCGGCGTGGGTCTGCGGCTACGACCATGAACAAGCAATGGTGGTCACCGCCCACGGCTTCGCCATGCCGGTGAAAGAAGCCTTTGCGCCGCTGCTGAAGCTGCGTCACTGGTTGAATCCGGTACGGCTGGTGCCCGGCTGGCAGAACGCCTCCGCGCCCGCCTTGCTGCGCGGCGTGGCGCTGATCGAACTGGCGGTACTGGTGGTGATTGTGATTTCGCGAGGAGCCTGAGAGTGAACCTATTCGTTGCATTAATACAGGCGCTGGTACTTTTTGCCGTCGCGCCGCTGCTGTCCGGCCTGACCCGCGTTGCCCGCGCGCGCCTGCATAACCGCCGCGGGCCGGGCGTACTGCAGGAGTATCGGGATATCCTGAAACTGCTGGGCCGCCAGAGCGTGGGCCCGGACGCTTCCGGCTGGGTATTCCGCCTGACGCCGTTTGTGATGGTTGGCGTGATGCTGACCATCGCCGCCGCGCTGCCGGTGGTGACCATAGATTCACCGCTGCCGGGGCTGGGCGACCTGATTACGCTTATCTACCTGTTCGCCATCGCCCGTTTCTTCTTCGCCATTTCCGGCCTGGATACCGGCAGTCCGTTCACCGCCATCGGCAGCAGCCGTGAAGCGATGCTCGGCGTGCTGGTCGAACCGATCCTGCTGCTTGGGCTGTGGGTCGCGGCGCAGGTAGCCGGTTCCACCCATATTAGCGCGATTACCGACACCATTTACCACTGGCCCGCCGCGCGCAGCATCCCGCTGATCCTGGCGCTGTGCGCCTGCGCCTTCGCCACCTTTATCGAAATGGGCAAACTGCCGTTCGATTTAGCCGAGGCCGAACAGGAACTGCAGGAAGGACCGCTTTCCGAGTATAGCGGTAGCGGTTTTGCGGTGCTGAAGTGGGGCATCAGCCTGAAACAGCTAGTGGTACTGCAGATGTTCGTCGGCGTGTTTATCCCGTGGGGACAGATGACCAGCTTCAGCACGCCGGGACTGCTGCTGGCGCTGGTGGTCGCCATCGTCAAGCTGGTGGTGGGAGTGCTGATTATCGCGCTGTTCGAAAACAGCATGGCGCGTCTGCGCTTCTGTGCCACTTCCCGCGTCACCTGGGCCGGGTTTGGTTTCGCCTTTTTAGCTTTCGTCTCCTTGCTGGTGGCGTGATTAAGAGAATTTGAGCATGTCTGAAGAAAAAATCGGTCAACACTATCTTGCGGCGCTGCACCAGGCCTTCCCTGGCGTGGTGCTGGACGAAGCCTGGCAGACCAAAGATCAGCTAACCGTCACCGTGAAGGTTAACTACCTGCCGGAAGTGGTCGAGTTCCTGTACTACAAGCAGGGCGGCTGGCTGTCGGTACTGTTCGGCAACGACGAACGTAAGCTGAACGGCCACTATGCGGTTTACTATGTGCTGTCGATGGAGCAGGGCACGAAGTGCTGGATCACCGTGCGCGTGGAAGTCGATGCTAATAAACCGGAATATCCGTCGGTGACCCCGCGCGTGCCGGCGGCGGTATGGGGCGAGCGCGAAGTACGCGATATGTACGGTCTGGTGCCGGTGGGCCTGCCGGACGAGCGCCGCCTGGTGCTGCCGGACGACTGGCCGGATGAACTCTATCCGCTGCGTAAAGACAGCATGGACTACCGCCAGCGCCCGGCGCCGACCACCGACGCGGAGACCTACGAGTTCATTAACGAGCTCGGCAGTAAGAAAAACAACGTGGTGCCGATTGGCCCGCTGCACGTCACCTCCGATGAGCCTGGACACTTCCGTCTGTTTGTCGACGGCGAGAACATTATCGACGCCGATTACCGCCTGTTCTATGTCCATCGCGGCATGGAAAAGCTGGCGGAAACCCGCATGGGCTACAACGAAGTAACGTTCCTGTCGGACCGGGTATGCGGCATCTGCGGCTTCGCCCACAGTACCGCCTATACCACCTCGGTGGAAAACGCGATGGGCATCGTGGTGCCGGAGCGCGCGCAGATGATCCGCGCCATTCTGCTGGAAGTGGAACGCCTGCACTCGCACCTGCTGAACCTTGGTCTGGCATGCCACTTCACCGGCTTTGACTCCGGCTTTATGCAGTTCTTCCGCGTGCGCGAAACCTCAATGAAGATGGCGGAGATCCTCACCGGCGCGCGTAAAACCTACGGTATGAACCTGATCGGCGGGATTCGCCGCGATCTGCTGAAAGAGGACATGATCCAGACCCGCCAGCTGGCGCAGCAGATGCGCCGCGATGTGCAGGAGCTGGTGGATATGTTGCTCAGCACGCCGAACATGGAACAGCGCACCGTCGGTATTGGCCGTCTGGATCCAGAAATCGCCCGCGACTTCAGTAACGTCGGCCCGATGGTCCGCGCCAGCGGCCACGCCCGCGATACTCGCGCCGATCACCCGTTCGTTGGTTACGGTCTGCTGCCGATGGAAGTTCACAGCGAGCAGGGCTGCGACGTGATTTCCCGCCTCAAGGTGCGTATCAACGAAGTTTATACCGCGCTGAATATGATTGATTTCGGTCTCGACAATCTGCCCGGCGGCCCGCTGATGGTGGATGGCTTCACCTATATTCCGCACCGCTTCGCGCTGGGCTTCTCGGAAGCGCCGCGCGGCGACGATATCCACTGGAGCATGACCGGCGACAACCAAAAACTGTACCGCTGGCGCTGCCGTGCGGCGACCTACGCCAACTGGCCGACCCTGCGCTATATGCTGCGCGGCAACACCGTCTCCGACGCGCCGCTGATTATTGGCAGCCTCGACCCTTGCTACTCCTGTACCGACCGCATGACGGTGGTCGATGTGCGTAAGAAAAAGAGCAAAGTGGTGCCGTACAAAGAGCTGGAGCGCTACAGCATCGAGCGTAAAAACTCGCCGCTGAAATAAGGAATCGCCATGTTTACCTTTATCAAAAAAGTCATCAAGACCGGCACCGCGACCCACTCCTATCCGCTGGAGCCGATGCCGGTGGATAAAAACTTCCGCGGCAAACCGGAACACAATCCGCAGCAGTGCATCGGCTGCGCGGCCTGCGTGAATGCTTGTCCGTCTAACGCCCTGACGGTAGAGACCGATCTGGCGACTAACCAGCTGGCGTGGCAGTTCAACCTCGGGCGCTGCATTTTCTGCGGCCGCTGTGAAGAAGTTTGCCCGACGGCGGCGATTAAGCTGTCGCAGGAGTATGAACTGGCGGTGTGGAAAAAAGAGGATTTCCTCCAGCAATCGCGCTTTGCCATCTGCCACTGTCGGGTCTGCGAACGGCCTTTCGCGGTACAAAAAGAGATCGACTACGCTATCGCGCTGCTTAAGCACAACGGCGATACCCGCGCCGAATTGCACCGTGAAAGCTTTGAGACCTGCCCGGAATGCAAGCGTCAGAAATGCCTGGTGCCATCCGATCGTATTGAACTGACTCGCCACATGAGGGAGGCCAGCTGATGAGCAATTTATTAGGCCCGCGCGATGAAAACGGCATTCCGCTGCCGATGACGGTGGAGGAATCCATCGCCAGCATGAAGGCCTCGCTGCTGAAAAAAATCAAACGTTCCGCCTACGTTTATCGCGTCGACTGCGGCGGCTGTAACGGCTGTGAAATCGAGATTTTCGCCACCCTTTCGCCGCTTTTCGACGCCGAACGCTTCGGAATTAAAGTAGTGCCGTCGCCGCGCCATGCCGATATTCTGCTGTTCACCGGCGCGGTGACCCGCGCGATGCGTTCGCCGGCGCTGCGCGCCTGGCAATCGGCGCCGGATCCGAAAATCTGCATCTCTTACGGCGCCTGCGGCAACAGCGGCGGTATCTTCCACGATCTGTATTGCGTATGGGGCGGCACCGACAAAATCGTGCCGGTCGACGTCTATATTCCGGGTTGTCCGCCGACGCCTGCCGCCACGCTGTACGGTTTTGCGATGGCGCTTGGTCTGCTGGAGCAAAAAATCCACGCTCGCCTGCCGGGCGAGCTTGACGAACAGCCAACCGAATTGCTGCATCCCAACATGGTGCAGCCGCTGCGGGTGCGTATCGATCGCGAAGCGCGCCGTCTGGCCGGCTATCGCTATGGTCGCCAGATTGCCGACGACTATATGCGTCTACTGGGGCAGGGCGATAACCAGGTACTGCGCTGGCTGGAGGCGGAGAAAGATCCGCGTCTGACCGAGATCGTCACGCACCTGAATCAGGTGGTCGAGGGGGCGCGTATCCGATGAGCGAGACGGTGGTGTTCAGTCAGCTGAGCCGTAAATTTATTGATGAGAACGACGCGACGCCGGATCAGGCGCAGCAGGTGGTCTATTACAGCCTGGCGATTGGCCACCACCTCGGCGTCATTGACTGCCTGGAAGCGGCGTTAAGCTGCCCGTGGGAGGACTATCTGGCGTGGATTGGCACGCTGGAGGCGGGCAGCGCCGCGCGGCGCAAAATGGAAGGCGTGCCGAAGTATGGCGAGATTGTTATCGACAGTAATCACGTGGCGATGCTGGCTAATGCCTTTGATAAAGCGCAGTCCGCGCAGACCCCGCAGCAGCAGGCGTGGAGTAAAACCCTGCTCAGCATGCTGCACGATATTCACCAGGAAAGCGCCATCTATCTGATGGTGAGGAGACTACGTGACTGACGTTTTACTGTGTGTCGGCAACAGCATGATGGGCGATGACGGCGCAGGCCCGCTGCTGGCGGAAATGTGCGCGGCCAATCCGGTCGGCGGCTGGGTGGTGATTGACGGCGGCAGCGCGCCGGAAAACGATATCGTCGCCATCCGCGAACTGCGCCCGACGCGGCTGCTGATCGTCGATGCAACCGATATGGGGCTCAACCCTGGCGAAATTCGCATTGTCGACCCGGACGATATCGCCGACATGTTTATGATGACCACCCACAATATGCCGCTTAACTATCTTATCGATCAGTTAAAAGAGGATATTGGCGAGGTGATTTTTGTGGGCATTCAGCCCGATATAGTCGGTTTCTATTACCCGATGACTCAGCCTGTTAAGGATGCCGTCGCGACGGTATACGCGCGGCTTGATGGCTGGCAGGGGCAGGGCGGTTTTGCCGCGCTGGAAGCGGCCGAGGAGCAGGCGTTCCCTGGCCTTCCGGGAACGTCTCAGCGATTTTGAGGACACCAATACCGGTAGTTTCAGCCAGCGTGGTGAATAAAATAACGGCAGGCCGTACGGACCGTAGGCCGGGTAAGGCGTAAGCCGCCACCCGGCAATACCGACTACTCCAGATCCGCCCCGTTGCTGGCGATGACCTTCTTATACCACCAGAACGATTTCTTGCGCTTGCGCGCAAGCGTGCCGTTTCCGGCATCGTCGCGATCGACATACACGAAACCGTAGCGCTTGCTCATCTCGCCGGTGGAGGCGGAGACCAAATCGATACAGCCCCAGCTGGTATAGCCGATGACCGGAATGCCGTCATCGATGGCGTCGCGCATCGCCTTGATATGCTCGCGCAGATAGCTAATGCGGTAGTCGTCGTTGATTTCGCCGTTGGCGTCAATTTCATCGCGCGCGCCGAGCCCGTTTTCCACGAGGAATAGCGGTTTCTGATAGCGGTCATACATCATGTTCATGGTGATGCGCAGGCCGAGCGGATCGATGCCCCATCCCCATTCGCTGGCCGCAATGAACGGATTCTTCAGCGACTTGACGATATTGGCGGCGTTGGTATTGCTGGCGTTCATCTCCGCTGACGCGCAGCGCGAGGCGTAATAGCTAAAGGAGACAAAATCAACGGTGTTTTTGAGGATTTCGTCGTCGCCCGGCTGTTTGGCAATAGTGACGCCTTTCTCGCGGAATACCCGCGCGGCCCACACCGGATACGCGCCGCGTGCCTGCACATCGATAAAGAACAGGTTTTCACGATCTTTTTCCAGCGCCATCCAGACATCTTCCGGCTTACAGGAATAGGGGTAGAAATTACCGCCCGCCAGCATGCAGCCGACCTGGTTTTGCGGGTTAACCTGATGGGCTATTTTTGTCGCCAGCGCGCTGGCCACCAGCTCGTGATGCGCGGCCTGGTATTTCACCTGTTCCTGATTTTCTCCCTCCTCAAATACCAGACCGGCGCCGGAGTAGGGACTATGCAGCATAATGTTGATTTCATTGAAGGTGAGCCAGTATTTCACCAGTCCGTCAAAGGCTTCAAAACAGGTGCGCGCATAGTGGCTGAAGAAATCGACCATCTTCCGGTTACGCCATGAGCCATATTCCGTCACCAGATACATCGGGACATCAAAGTGGCACAGGGTGACCAGCGGTTCGATCCCGTACTTTCTGCACTCTTCAAACATCGCACGATAGAAGGCGATACCTTCCGGGTTTGGCTGTTGTTCATCGCCGCGCGGGAACAGTCGGCTCCAGGCGATAGAGGTGCGGAAGACGCTAAACCCCATCTCCGCCATCAGGGCGATATCCTCTTTATAGCGATGGTAAAAATCGATCGCCACGTGGCTTGGGTAGAATTCATCTTCGCGAAGCGTAAAGCGCTTCTCCTGGCCCAGCTTCACCGCCAGGCGATGGGCGCCGTGCGGAATAGTATCAACGGTCGTCAGCCCTTTGCCGCCCTCAAGATAAGCGCCTTCAGACTGGTTGGCGGCCAGAGCACCGCCCCATAAAAATCCGTGTGGAAAACTCGACATGCGTTACCTCGCGTTCAAAAAGTGTTCAGGCGTGAGTGGCCGCGCCCTGGCGCTGTCTGGCGTCGGCGGCGGCATTTTCTACCGGGATATCTTCAAAACCGAGCAGCAGCGTCAGCACAAAGGAGAGCACCACCGACAGCGCCATCACGCCAAAGACCCAAACGATAGTCATCGGATTGGCCGGATCGAAAAACTGGACGCTGGTGAACAGCCCCGGTGCCGCCATCGAATGGCTGGCCAGCCCGGCGATTCCCGCCACCGCGCCGCAAATAAAGCCGCTGATTAAGCTGGCGACCAGCGGGCGTTTCAGACGTACCGCCACGCCGTACAGCGCCGGTTCGGAAATCCCGGCCAGAATCGCCGATGCCGCCGCCGCTAGCGCGGTCTGGCGCAGCTCCGGGTTTTTGGTTTTCCACGCCACCGCCAGCGACGATCCGCCCAGCGACAGGTTGGCGCCGATTTCCGATGGCATCACCATCCCCTCTTTGCCGGTTTCGGCGATGGTTTGAATGATGGTTGGCGTAAAGACGCGGTGCATCCCGGTCATCACCAGCAGCGGCCAGAGTCCGCCCATGATCGCTACCGACAGCCAGCCGAGATAGCTATGGATCGTGTACACCAGCGCGGAGATCGCGCTGCCGATCCAGATGCCGAGCGGGCCAATCAGCAGGATCGCCAGCGGCGCGGCAATCAGCACGATCAGCATCGGTTTAAGGAAGTTTTTCGTCACCGCCGGGGTGATGCGATCGACCCAGCGCTCGATATAAGAGAGGCACCAGGTCATCACCAGCGCCGGGATCACCGTGTAGGTGTATTTCACCGCGGTAACCGGAATGAAGGCGAACTCAACGTGTTCTCCCTGCGCGGCTTTAGCCATTAATTCGATGAATCCCGGATGCACCAGCACCCCGGCGATAGCGATAGCCAGCGACATATTGGTTTTGAATTTTACCGCCGCGGAAGCGGCAACCATCAGCGGCAGGAAGAAGAACGCGCCGTCGCCGATAAGCGTCAGAATGGTCAGCGTCGGAGAGCCTTTTGGCAACGCGCCGCTCATCTCCAGGATCATCGCCAGCAGTTTGACCATCGATCCGCCGATAATCGCCGGGATCAGCGGCGACATGGTGCCGATCAGCGCATCAAGGATCCCGGCGCCGACGCGTTTTAAGGTCAGCGGCGGTTTCCCCTGCGGCTCCGCCGGGCGCAACTCGCCGGGCAGCAGATTCAGCACCTCGCGATACGCCTGCGAGACGGTATTGCCGATGATCACCTGACATTGGTTATCGCTACGCACGACGCCAAGTACCCCTTGCAGCGCTTTCAGCGCCGTGGCGTCCACGCGTTGGTTATCTTTCACCACGAAGCGCAGGCGGGTCATGCAGTGGGTCACGGCAACGACATTATCTGCGCCGCCGAGCGCCGTCAGGATCTGGTTCGCCAGGGCTGCATAATTTTTAGACATCGGATTTTATCCTGTTTTATCAATAGGGTACTGATTACACGCCAGCGCCTGACGGCGGCTATGCGCGGTATATGCATAGGAAACCGGTTCCACAAAATCATGATGAGTTTCATTGAGTCATACAAGAATTAAAAAAATCACTTTGCAAATTTGTGATTTTGATCGCTTTGTAGGCAGCGGCTGGAAAGCATCCCGGTGATGTCGGCTGCTGAAAAACGGCGAGACGTGCAGTACACTGCAGGCAACTTAAGTTACAGGAAGAACCCCATGGCAACGATGCTGGAGGTTGCGAAGCGCGCGGGAGTATCAAAGGCGACCGTGTCGCGGGTGCTGTCGGGCAACGGCTATGTCAGCCAGGAAACCAAAGACCGGGTGTTTCAGGCAATTGCCGAAAGCGGTTATCGGCCGAATCTGCTGGCGCGTAATCTGGCGACCAAAAAAAGCCAGACTATCGGACTGGTGGTAACCAACACCCTTTATCACGGCGTTTATTTCAGCGAGCTGCTGTTTCACGTGGCGCGGCTGACGGAAGATCAGGGGCGGCAACTGATCCTTGCCGATGGCAAACACAGCGCGCAAGAGGAGCGTGAGGCGATTCAGTATCTGCTCGATATGCGCTGTGATGCGATCATCATCTATCCGCGCTTTCTTAGCGTCGATGAGATGGATGAGATAATCGACAATCATGAGCAGCCGATCGTGGTGCTGAACCGTCGCCTGCGCCGCCACGCCAGCCACTGCGTATGGTCCGATCACAAAGCCTCGGCGCGGATGGCGGTTGAAAAGTTAATTGCCAGCGGGCATCGTGACATTGCGTTTATCACCGGTTCGCTGGATTCGCCTACCGGGGTTGAGCGTCTCTCTGGTTATAAAGACGCGCTGGCAGGCCTGGGGCTTCCCGTGCGGCAAGAACTGATCGTCGAAGGGCGCTGGACGCCACAAACCGGAGCTGCCGCTGTCGAAGCGCTCTGCCAACGCGGCGTCAGTTTCAGCGCGCTGGTCGCCAGTAATGACGACATGGCGATCGGCGCGATTAAGCAACTGTACCAGCAGGGGATCGCGGTGCCGCAGCAGGTATCGGTGATCGGTTTCGATGACATCGCGCTGGCGCCGTATATGATCCCTTCGCTCTCCAGCGTTAAAATTCCGGTCACCGAAATGATGAAAGAGAGCATCAACAGGCTGATCTTTATGCTCGATGGCGGGGAATTTAAATATCAGCAAACTTTCCCCGGCGAGCTGATTGAACGCGAGTCGTTGGCGCGCGGCCCGCATGTCTGATGTCGTCAGCTGTCATCGTCAGTTGTGACGATGACAGCTGCTGTTAATTTAATTTCCTTAAATTTCAATGAAATAAAAGTTGGAACGTATTATGCATAATCCGGCGCGTTAACTTCTTTCCGCTGGAGAAATGGATGAACCGTTTCATTATCGCCGATGCGAGCAAATGCATCGGCTGCCGCACCTGTGAAGTGGCCTGCGTGGTCTCTCATCAGGAAAATCAGGATTGCGCCGCGCTGACGCCGCAGTCGTTCCTGCCGCGTATTCACGTGATCAAAGGTGTCAATGTGTCGACGGCGACGGCCTGTCGTCAATGTGAAGACGCGCCATGCGCCAACGTCTGCCCGAACGGCGCCATCAGCCGCGATAAAGGCTTTGTCCACGTGATGCAGGAGCGCTGCATCGGCTGTAAAACCTGCGTCGTGGCCTGCCCGTATGGGGCGATGGAAGTGGTGGTGCGCCCGGTCGTTCGCCACAGCGGCGCCGGGTTGAACGTCATGGCGGAAAAAGCCGAAGCCAACAAGTGCGACCTGTGCCACCAGCGCGATAGCGGTCCGGCCTGCATTGAAGCCTGCCCGACGCACGCGCTGGTTTGCGTCGACCGCAACAAGCTTGAGCAGATGAACCTCGAAAAACGTCGCCGTACGGCGCTGGCCTGGTAATACGCCGCATGAACGGGGTGCAAATCCGCATTCGCGGCAAAGTGCAGGGGGTGGGTTTCCGCCCCTTTGTCTGGCAACTGGCTCGGCAAATGGCGCGCGGCGGCGATGTCTGTAACGACGGCGACGGCGTGCTGGTCAGACTGACCGGCGACGACGGTGGTTTTACTGCCGCGTTGGCCCGTCACTGCCCGCCGCTGGCGCGTATTGACAGCACCGACTGCACCCCGTTTCACTGGCATAAGCTTCCTCAGGATTTCACCATTCGCCACAGCGGCGGCGGCAGTATGCGCACGCAGATTGTTCCCGATGCCGCAACCTGCCCGGCGTGCCTGGCGGAGATGAACGATCCGCAAGAACGCCGTTACCGTTACCCCTTTATCAACTGTACCCACTGCGGGCCGCGTTTCACCATTATTCGCGCCATGCCATACGATCGTCCCTTTACGGCGATGGCGCCGTTCCCACTTTGTCCGCGCTGCGCTGCCGAGTACCGGGAGCCTGCCGATCGCCGTTTTCACGCCCAGCCGGTGGCCTGTGCCGATTGCGGCCCACAGCTGGAGTGGCGGGCGGGAACGCTAACGCTATTCGCTGAAGCGGCGCTGCAGGCGGCCATCGCGCGGCTGGCTGCGGGCGATATTGTGGCGATAAAAGGGATTGGCGGTTTTCATCTGGCCTGCGATGCCGGTAATAGCGTGGCGGTGGCAGCGCTGCGCGCGCGAAAACGGCGCCCGGCAAAACCGCTGGCGGTAATGCTGCCGACGGCCACGGGATTACCCGCCGCGGCGGCAACGCTGCTGCGCTCGCCCGCCGCGCCGATTGTATTGCTGGCTAAAGCGCAGGTTCCCGGCCTGTGTGACGAGATTGCGCCAGGGCTTGCGGAAGTTGGGGTGATGCTGCCGTCTAATCCGCTGCAGCATTTACTTCTGCAGGCGCTGGCGCGCCCGATAGTGATGACCTCCGGCAACTTCAGCGGCCGCCCTCCGGCATTGAGTAATCGCGAAGCGCTCACCGACTTAGCCGATATCGCCGACGGTTTTCTGCTACATAATCGCGATATCGTGCAGCGTATGGACGATTCGCTGGTGCGCTCAAGCGGTGAGATGCTGCGCCGAGCCCGTGGCTATGTGCCGGATGCGCTGCCGCTGCCGTCGGGCCTGGATAATATTCCGCCGTTGCTGGCGCTGGGGGCGGATATGAAAAATACCTTCTGTCTGGCGCGCGGCGACGAGGCGGTGCTGAGCCAGCATTTTGGCGATCTCGGCGAGGAGGGCGTCGAGCAACAGTGGCGCAGTGCGCTGCAGTTAATGCAGAGCATTTATGCATTTGCGCCGCAGCGGGTGGCGGTTGACGCCCATCCCGGCTATCGCTCGACACAGTGGGCGGCGTCAATGTCGTTACCGGTCGAGCCGGTACTGCATCACCATGCCCACGCGGCGGCTTGCCTGGCAGAACACCGCTGGCCGCTCGACGGCGGCGATGTGATTGCCCTGACCCTTGATGGCATTGGCATGGGGGAAAACGGCGCGCTGTGGGGCGGCGAATGCCTGCGGGTGAACTACCGCGAATGCGAACATCTTGGCGGCCTCCCGGCCGTGGCTTTGCCGGGCGGCGATCTGGCGGCGCGCCAGCCGTGGCGAAATTTGTTGGCCCAGTGCCTGGCATTTATTCCCGACTGGCAGTCATACCCGCAAACCGCCGCGCTGGGGCAGCGAAACTGGCCGCTGTTGGCGCAGGCCATCGAACGCGGCATTAATTCGCCGCGCGCCTCTTCCTGCGGACGGCTGTTTGATGCCGTCGCCTGCGCGCTGGATTGCGCGCCGGAGAGCCTGAGCTACGAAGGCGAGGCGGCCTGTCGGCTGGAGGCGCTGGCCGCCAGCTGTCCGGGCGTCAGCCATCCGGTCACGCTGCCCTGGCGCGGCGGCGAGCTGGATTTAGCCACCTTCTGGCGACAGTGGTTGCGCTGGCAGGCGACGCCCGCGCAGAAAGCCTGGGCCTTTCATGATGCGCTGGCCTGCGGGCTGGCGGCGCTGGCGCGCGACCGCGCCGCTTCCCGCGGGATAGCGACGATCGTTTGTAGCGGCGGCGTACTGCATAATCAGCTGCTCGCCGCCCGCCTCAGCAATTACCTCTCTGATTTTACTTTGCTTTTGCCGCAGCAGCTTCCCGCTGGCGATGGCGCGATCGCCTACGGTCAGGCGGTGGTGGCCGCCGCCCGCTGGCAGTCTCAAAGGATTTAAGATGATAACGATGATTTTACGCCAACAGCCGCGTGCGGCGGCGCTGGTATTGGGACTTATCGCCGCGAACGCCCTGGCCTGGCTATGGGCGTTTCAGGCGTTTGGCGATAGCGGGGCATTGATGGCCGCCAGTCTGCTGGCCTGGGGTTACGGTCTGCGCCATGCGGTCGACGCCGACCATATTGCGGCGATTGATAGCGTCACCCGCAAGATGATGCAGCAGGGGCGGCGGCCGTTTGGCGTCGGGGCGTGGTTCTCGCTAGGGCATTCGTCGATCGTGGTGCTGGCGTCGGCGGCGATTGCCGCGACGGCCACCGCCTTCAGCCAGCAGATGAGCTGGCTACACGATACCGGCAGCGTGATTGGCACCGCGGTATCGGCGCTGTTCCTGCTGGCGATGGCGCTGGTCAATCTGGTGATTTTGCGCAGCGTGTGGCGCAGCTTCCAGGCGTGGAAGCGCGGTGAAAAGGTCAGCGACGAAATCGTTAGCGGCGGCGGTATGATGAGCTGGCTGTTTGGCAAGACCTTCCGGCTGATAAGCCGCAGCTGGCAGATGTATCTGGTGGGCTTTTTGTTCGGTCTTGGCTTTGATACCGCCACCGAAATCGGCGTGCTGGGTATTTCCGCCGCCGGCGCGTCGAGCGGCATTTCGATTTGGTCGATTATGGTCTTCCCGGCGCTGTTCGCCAGCGGTATGGCGCTGGTGGATACGCTTGATAATGTGCTGATGGTCGGCGCCTACGGCTGGGCGTTCAGCAAGCCGCAGCGCAAGCTCTATTACAATATGACCATCACCGGTACCTCGGTGGTGGTGGCGCTGTTTATCGGCGGCCTGGAGGCGCTGGGGCTGTTAATGGATAAGTTCGCCCTAAGCGGCGGGGTGTGGCGCTGGGTAGGGGCGTTAAACGATAACCTCGGCGATGCCGGGTTTGTGGTGGTGGGGCTGTTCGTCGTTTGTTGGGCGCTGTCGGTGCTAAATTATCGCTGGCGCGGTTACGATAATCTGGCGCGCTAGGCTGGTTATTTTCCCGGCTTGCGCTGCGCTTAGCCGGGAAAACCATCACCTCACCAGAACTGTAGATACTGTTATCGGTTGGCAACTTTTTTAAGGGGTTTTCCCGGACGCGGCGCGTTGCGCCTTCTCCGGGCTACCAAATCGCAAAGCGCTGTAGCCCCGGTAAGCGGCAGCGCCACCGGGGGATTTTGAGATCGCCAGCACCAGTAGTGTCAGCCAGCATGGTGAATAAATTAAAGGCAGGCCGCACGGACCGTAGGCCGGGTAAGCGTAGCGCCACCCGGCGAAACAGAGTTTCCTGGACGGTAATCACCTCACCAGTTGCTTGAGTAGCACAAAAGCTTCCTTCATTTTGTCTTCACTCACCACAAAGGCCCGCAGCTGATTTTCGGCATCCAGGCCTTTCGCCACCAGCCCCTCTTTGGTGGCCACGATATTCCACGTCAGATCGTCGCGGCGGGTGTCGCCGGCCAGATGCAGCGGCAGATCCGGTGTTTTCACTTTCACCAGCATTGGCGGCAATGTGAGCTCGCCCGCTTGCGCCAGCAGGTTTTTACTCAGGCACATGGCGCTGAGTAAAATCGGCTGCAGGAACGGCAGTACCGTACCGTTGATTTCCGCACAGTCGCCGAGCGCATAAATCGCCGGGTCGCTGGTTTGCAGTTGGTTATTGACCACCACGCCGCGGTTAATCTGCAATCCGGCATGGCGCGCCAGCGACGTTTCCGGGCGCAGGCCGGCGGCGGCCACCACCGCATCGACGGTTATCGCGCGCTGGCGGTCGAGGCTGACGCGAATGCCGTCGGCGGTTTGCTCTAACCCCTCAAGCTGCGCCTTGAGCATCAGATGTACGCCCATCTCGGTAAGCCGATGCTGCAGGCGGCTGCTGGCCTCCGGCGGCATCAGCGCCGCCAGCACGCTGGCTGAATTGTCGACTACCGTTACCGCTTTACCGGCGCGGCAGAAATCCATCGCCAGTTCACAGCCAATCAGGCCGCCGCCGACGATCAGCACGCGCTTCGCATCGTGCAGCTGGCTCTGCGCCGCGCCATATTCGCGCTGGCTGTTCAGCGTCAGCATCAGCTCGCGTCCCGGCACCGGCGGGATAAACGGCGTCGCGCCGGTGGCCAGCACCAGTTTGTCGTAGCGCCACTGGTTATCCTGGCTCTTCACTAACCGGTTTTTGGCGTCGATATCGCTTACCCAGGTATGGGGAAACAAACGCAGATTGTACTGCTCGGCGAACTCGCCTGCGCTTTGCAGGGTCAGATCGTCGGCCTTCTGCCCGCGACTGATGACATGGCTGAGATCCGGTTTGTTGTACTCATCCATGCTATCGGCGGCGATTAACGTCAGCGGGATTTGCGTATCCTGCTTGCGAATATTTTTCACCAGCTGGCGGGCCGCGAAGCCCGAGCCGATGATGACGATGCCATCACTCATTTTGCCTCCGTCGCCAGTACGTCAAAGACATCTTTGCCAAGAGAACACTCAGGGCAGAGGAAATTGTCCGGCACTTCACTCCACGGCGTCCCCGGTTGTACATCCTGGTTAGGTTCGCCTTTCGCCGGGTCATAGACCCACTGGCACACGCTGCACTGCATCATGGGACCGAGGTCAGCGGCCGCGGCGGCGGCGCAGACGCAATCCTGTGGTTCCGGCGTTGTCGCTGCTTCAGCAACCGGCAGCGGAGAGAGGGCCCACTGGCGGGCGATGTCACGACCGTGTTGGCGGCACAGTTCCAGCGCGTCGATATCCGGGCGCCATTTGGCTTTCAGGCTCAGCGACATCTCAAAGCCGGCATCCTGCAGGCGGGTGGACAGACGGTCTACCGCGCCGCCGCTCCAGCCGTGTGAGCCAAAGGCGCTGGCGCGTTTATTGCGAAAACGCAGCCCGGTCATCTCTTCCACCAGCCCGGCGATTTTCGGCATCATCACGTTGTTCATGGTGGAGGTGCCCACCAGCACGCCTTTCGAGCGGAAAACATTGGTGAGAATGTCGTTTTTGTCGCTGCGGGCGACGTTGAAGATTTTTACCGCTACTCGCGGGTCGACTTCAGTGATCCCCTGAGCGATGGCGTCCGCCATCATACGGGTGTTATTGGACATGGTGTCGTAGAAAATCGTGATGCGATCTTCCTGGTAATCCGCCGCCCACTCGAGGTATTTCTCGACGATTTGCGTCGGGTTATCGCGCCAGACCACGCCGTGGGAGGTGGCAATCATATCCACCGGCAGGTTGAAGCCGAGGATTTCAGTAATTTTCGGCGTCACCAGGCGGCTGAAGGGCGTCAGGATGTTGGCGTAGTAGCGCTGGCACTGTTCGTACAGTTCAATCTGGTCCACTTCATCGTTGAACAGGTGTTCGTCGCAGTAGTGCTGGCCGAAGGCGTCGTTGCTGAACAGCACCGCGTCGCCGGTCAGGTAGGTCATCATGCTGTCAGGCCAGTGCAGCATCGGCGTTTCCACGAAGATCAGCTGTTTACCATTACCGATATCGAGAGTATCGCCGGTTTTCACCACGTGGAAGTTCCACTCCGGATGATGATGGTGGCCGTTGATCGAGTCGATGGCGTTGGCGGTGCAGTAAATCGGCGTATCCGGGATCTGCATCATCAGTTCGGTCAGCGCGCCGGCATGGTCCTCTTCGGCGTGGTTAATGACGATATAGTCGAGGTCAGCCAGATCGATTTCGCTGCGCAGGTTCTGCACGAACTCGCGGCTGAATTTATGATCGACGGTATCGATCAGCACGTTTTTCTCCTCGCGAATGAGATAGCTGTTGTAGCTGCTGCCGCGCAGCGTTTTATATTCGGTGCCGTGGAAATCACGCACTTCCCAATCGCGTTGGCCAACCCAAAGAATGTTATTTTTAACCGCAATAGACATAGCAACCTCAATCAATACAGTGTGTTTAAACTCAGTTGATTGGCTTATATCAAGTTGCGTGCCAACTTTTTAATTCATTGATAATTATCTATTTTTAATTTTTATGATTTTTGTTGCTGTCAAAATGACAATGACTAAAATAGTCGATATGACAATGCGTATTGTCAAAATGACAATGGAGCAGCAATGAGTTTTTCCGTCGACGAGCTGGCGAGAATCGCCATTGATTTACAAAGCGATATTGGTCACACCGACCGTTTTTCGCGTCTGATTACTACCCTGCGGCAGATTCTCGGCTGCGATGCCTCGGCGCTGCTGCGCTACGAGGCGCATCAGTTTGTGCCGCTGGCGATCGATGGCCTGGCGCAGGATGTGCTCGGTCGGCGCTTTGCCCTGGAAGGACACCCGCGGCTTGAGGCGATTGCGCGCGCCGGTGATGTGGTGCGCTTCCCGGCGGATAGCGATCTGCCTGACCCCTACGACGGGCTGATCCCCGGTCATGAGAGTCTGAAGGTTCACGCCTGCGTTGGCCTGCCGCTGTTCGCCGGGCAGACGCTGATTGGCGCGCTGACCCTTGACGGCATGGATGCCGACCGTTTCGATAGCTTTAGCGATGAAGAGCTGCGGCTAATTGCCGCGCTGGTGGCTGGCGCCTTGAATAACGCGCTGCTCATCGCCCGTCTTGAAGCGCAAAACGTGCTGCCGGCGCAGCCGGTGCATTACGCGCAGCCTGAGCGTCAGGAGATTATCGGCCTGTCGGCGCCCATGCTGCAGCTGAAAAAAGAGATCGATATCGTCGCTGCATCAGATTTAAACGTGCTGATAAGCGGCGAAACCGGCACCGGTAAAGAGCTGGTGGCGAAGGCGGTGCATCAGGGGTCGCCGCGAGCCGCCAATCCGCTGGTCTATCTCAACTGCGCGGCGCTACCGGAAAGCGTGGCGGAGAGCGAGCTGTTCGGCCATGTGAAAGGGGCATTTACCGGCGCTATCAGCAACCGCAGCGGTAAATTTGAGATGGCTGATAACGGCACCCTGTTCCTTGATGAAATTGGCGAACTGTCGCTGGCGTTGCAGGCGAAGCTGCTGCGCGTGCTGCAGTATGGCGATATTCAGCGCGTCGGCGATGACCGCAGCCTGCGGGTCGATGTGCGGGTGCTGGCGGCGACGAACCGCGATCTGCGCCAGGAGGTGGTGGAAGGGCGCTTTCGCGCCGATCTGTACCATCGGCTGAGCGTCTTCCCGCTGTCGGTTCCGGCGCTACGCGAACGGGAAAACGATGTGGTGCTGCTGGCGGGCTATTTCTGTGAGCAGTGCCGCCTGCGGATGGGGCTGGCGCGGGTCATTTTGGCTGAGGCGGCGCGAAACAGGCTGCAGCAGTGGTCCTGGCCGGGTAACGTGCGCGAACTGGAGCATGCTATTCACCGGGCGGTGGTGCTGGCGCGGGCCACCCAGGCCGGCGATGAAGTGGTACTGGAGCCGCAGCATTTCCAGTTTGCGGTGGCGGCGCCGATGTTGCCGACTGAGACGGTCGCAGCGGCGCCCGCGACGGGAAACGTCAATCTGCGCGAGGCGACCGACTCTTTTCAGCGAGAAGCGATTAGCCGCGCGCTGGAGGCGAACCAGCGCAACTGGGCGGCGACCGCCCGTGCGCTGGAACTGGACGTCGCCAACCTGCATCGGCTGGCGAAACGTCTGGGGCTTAAAGGATCCCTGCCTGGTAAAAGTTCTGCAGGTTGATGGCGCCGACCAGCAGGCCGTTTTCATCCACTACCGGCGCGGCGCTGATTTTATGTTTCATCAACCGCTCTTTGGCTTCCACCGCGCGGCTTTCCGCCTGCAGCGTCACGCCGTTGCGGGTCATCGCCTGAGTGACGCCATCGTTGAGCGTACCGCCAGCAACCAGCCAGCGGCGCAGGTCGCCGTCGGTGAAAACGCCCTGCACGCGGTTGGCTTCATCGCAGACCGCCACCAGGCCGAGCCCGGTTCGGCTTAGTTCAAGCATGGCGTCCATGACGTTGGCGTCAGCATTGACCCGCGGCACTTCTTCATCGCGGCGCATCAGATGATGCACTTTGTTCAGCAGCCGCGCGCCGAGGGCGCCCGCCGGGTGGGAACGGGCGAAATCTTCTTCATTGAAACCGCGCGCCTGCATCACCGCCATCGCCAACGCGTCGCCCAGCATCAGCGTGTTGACGGTGCTGGAGGTCGGCGCCAGATGCATCGGACAGGCTTCGCGCTCTACGGCGATATCCAGCACCGCTTTCGCCGCCAGCGCCAGCGGCGAGGTGGATTTGCCGGTCATCGCCAGCAGCGGAATGGATTTCTCTTCCAGCCGCGGTACGATGAGATCCAGCTCTTTCGCGCTGCCGGAGTAGGAGATAAACAGCATCACGTCGCGGCTATCGAGCATGCCGAGATCGCCGTGCAGGGCTTCCGCCGGATGGACGAAAAAGGCCGGGGTGCCGGTGCTGGCGAAGGTTGCCGCTAGCTTTTTGCCGATGTGGCCGGATTTACCGATACCGGAGACAATCAGTTTGCCCTCGCAGTGGATGATGGTTTCCGCCGCGCGGATGAAGTCGTCGCCCAGGCGTTCCGGCAGGCGGCTCGCCTCCTGCAGCTCAAGCATCAGGGTCTGGCGTCCGGCCTCTAACAAAAAGTTACTCATGATGTTCTCCAGTAATAATGACTTCAATACCTTTGGCTTCCAGCGCCCGCTGGAATTCAGGGTCAATATCGGCATCGGTAATCAATTTATCCACGCGTTCAAGGCCGCAGACAATGTTGGGACTTTTACGGCCAAACTTGGATGAGTCGGCCATCAGGATCACTTCGCGGGCGGCGTTACACATCGCCTTACTTACGGTATAGACCTCGTTAAAGGTGGTGACGCCCGCGACCAGATCAATGCCGTCGGTGCCCATAAACAGCTTGTCGAAGCTGAATTGTTCGAAGGCATTTTCCGCCAGTTGGCCGTGAAAGGAGGCCGATTTTTTACGGAAGGTGCCGCCCGGCATCAGGATGGTCTGCTCGTTATCGAGCTCGGAAAGCGCGTTGACGATATGCAGGCTGTTTGTCATCACCGTGATGTTATTGAAGCGGCTCAGCAACGGCACCATCTGCAGCACGGTGCTGCCGGCGTCGAGGATAATTGAATCGCCATCGTGGATGTATCGCACGGCGGCCTCGGCAATCTGCGCTTTCTTGTGGGTGTTGATCAGCGTCTTGTGGTCGATAGGCGGGTCGGCCTCGTCTTTATTTAACACTACGCCGCCGTAGGTGCGGATGACGGTCCCGGCATTCTCCAGTATCACCAGATCCTTACGGATAGTGGTGCCGGTGGTGTCGAAGTGTTGCGCCAGCTCTTCGACCGAGCATTTGCCCTGCGATTGCAGGTACTCGAGAATGGCTGTCTGGCGCTGACGTGGTTTCATAGGCGTTGTATCCTGCGTTTAAGTTTCGAAGTGATAATTTCGCAAGATATTAACTTTCACAACGAAATTATGCATGTTTCGGATTAAGCGCTAATGATAGTGCATTCTGACAGAGCGGATCATTGGGAAAGATCACATCAGGCTGCAATTCCTCGAGATGTTTACCGCTAAGCGTGGGGATTTTTTGCGGACTGGCGAAGACGGTGAGTCCCTTCATCAACAGCGTATCGCAAATACGATCGTTTTCATCGACGGCGATAGCGACAATCGCGCGCGGTTTAAAGCGCCCGGAGGAACGGCCTACGCCAACGCGGCCCTGCTGGCAAAGGCTATCAAAGGCGCGATTGAAGCGGCGGATCTGCCAGCCGCCGAACGCCAGTTGGCAAAGCCAGGCAATAGCGGCGACGGTAATGAGTGCGGTAACCATAATGTCTCCTGAAGGTGTGATGCCGGGTACAACCCGGGTACCGTTTTTTGTCGGGTGGCGGCTAACGCCTTGCCCGACCTACAGTTTTGTTGCCCGGATAAGCGCAGCGCCATCCGGGAACCTTTTAAAACATCACCTGGCCGCCGGTGACGTTAATCGACTGCCCGGTGCAGTACGACGCCTGCGGGCTGGCGTAGAACATCAACACGTTCAGCACATCCTGGTAATCGCAGCCGCGTTTCAACGGCACCTTATCGATGTAGTACTGCTCGACTTCGCTCTCATCAATGCCGAGCTTGGTGGCGTACTGCGGCAGCAGCGACTGGAACATCGGTGATTTCAACAGATTGCCGAGCATTAGCGAATGCACGGTAATGCCGTATTCCGCCAGATCCAGCGCCAGCGACTGGGTAAGCCCGACGCCGCCGAACTTCGCCGCGCTATAGCCTGAGTTATGCTTACTGCCGACTTTGCCGGATTTCGAGTTGATCTGAATGATGCGACCTTTAATGCCGTCGCGGATCATCAGCCGTGAGAACTCGCGGGCGCAGAGGAAATAGCCCACCAGGTTGACCTGCAGCGAGCGGTCAAAATCGCCCAGCGCGAAGTCGCTAATAAACGCGGCCTTAGCGATACCGGCACTGTAGACCAGGAGATCGACGCGCGTGAAAATCTCATCTACGCCGTGGGCCAGGGCCGTGACGCTGGCTTCGCTGGTGGCGTCGGCGCCGAAGCCGTATGCTGTACCTTCGCCATATTCAGTGTTGATCTCCTGGGCGACGCGGCTGGCTTTTTCACTTTGGATATCAACCACCGCCACGCGGTAGCCCTCGGCGGCCAGACCGCGGCACAGAAACTCTCCTAAGGTTTGTCCGCCACCAATGACAACAGCAACCTGATTCATCTTTCTCTCCTTCTAAGCAACAAATTTCAGTACACAGCCGGTCGCGATGGCGTCCGGCACCGGGCCCGCGACGTGAACGGTTCCGGGAAACTCCGCCTGACGATGACCGTCAAAGCGCAGGGTGATGTGGCCCAGCTCGCGCAGGTTTTGCTCGGCGACCTCGCCGACGGCGGTCACCGGATAATGCCGATCGCCGAGCTGTAGCTCTGCGCCCGGGCGCAGCGCACCGCATAGCTCACCGTGGTTGTGAATAAAGCAATACTCTTCGATATCCGCCGGTGCGCCTTCGCGGAAGGTAATGAGCATCTGTTCTTCCAGCGCCGTTGCCGCGCTGGCGCCGATACGGGTAATAGTGGTGTGGTAAATGACGGTCATCTTCAGGAACCTCTTATTGGTAAATAAATCCGGAAACGAACCATGCGATCAGCACGGTTGGCGCGCCGGTGAGGAAGCGGCTGACCAGCACCGACGGCACGCCGACGCGTACCGTCTCCTGACGGGCTTCGGCCAGCGACAGGCCTACCGGGATAAAATCGCAGGCGGCCTGGGCATTAATGGCAAACAGCGCGGGTAGGGCGAGATGCGGTGGAATGTTGCCCAGACCGATCTGGACGCCAATCAGTACGCCGATCACCTGGGCTATCACCGCGCCGGGGCCGAGAAACGGCGATAACAACGGGAAGGAGCAGATCAGCGCCAGCGTCACCAGCCCCAGCGGATGGCTGGCGAGCGGCGCCAGGCCGTGGGCAATCCAGTCGCCGATACCGGAGGCCATGATGATGCCGATCAGCGCCGAGACGAAGGCCATAAACGGCAGAATGGTTTTCAGCACCGTATCAATGGTGTCGCGTCCGGCCTGGAACAGTACCGCCACTACCGAACCCATCCCCATCCCGACCTTAGCCAGCAGGCCGTCGCTCTGTTCGGTAATCTTCTTGCTGGCATCGTAATCGCGGCCCGCGGCGGGGAGTGGTTGCACTGCCGTCTCGCCGCTATCTTCCAGCAGTTTGATGTTCTCTTCTTTTACTCCGGAGACGTAAATATCTTCGACGATGTACTGCGCCAGCGGCCCGGATTTACCGGTGGCGTGGATGTTGATGGTCGGAATACGGCGCTTCGGGTAGAGGCCGCAGCGCAGGGTGCCGCCGCAGTCAATAATGGCGATGCCAATTTCGCTTTCTGCCGGTTCACCTTCTTTAAATCCATCAACCGCCTGCCAACCGGTCAGGCTGGCGAGCTTATCGACGATCGCCGGGCGGGTGCCTGCGGTGATATAGACAATCTTTTTGCCCTCAACAATGTCGAGCTCAAGCGGGCCGCCCCAACCGCCGGTCCCTTTTTCAATACGAATACGGGTCATGATGTCGCTCCTGACAGATGCACTTTCTGGTCAAGTTGAATAGCCATTTTTCTTTCGAAAATAGAGGTGGTCAGGTCGGTGATCCAGCCGCGGAAGAAGTTGGTCACCAGGCCAACCAGCAGGTAGCTCACCGCCAGCGGGCCAAGCGGCAGGCCCAGCGTGGTGAGGCCGTTGGCGATGCCGAGATAAACAAACAGCTCGCCGGGGTTGATGTGCGGAAACAGCCCGTTCATCGAATGACAGCTATAGGAGGCCGCTGCGTAGTAGCTCGGTTTGTATTTCTCCGGCATAAAGCGGCCAAGGCTTAAGGTCATGGGGTTGCAGAAGACAAAGGTACCGATGCAAGGCAGCAGCAGGTAACGGGTAAGCGGGTTGCCGGCGCAGCGCTGCGCCAGCTTTTCGATCCGCTGCTGGCCGATAAAGTTGATCAGCGCGTTCATGATCACCAGCAGGCTTATCAGCAGCGGCAGGATCCCGGTCACCATACCGGTAAACACCTCGCCGCCTTTCTGAAACAGGCCGATGAACCACTCAGCGCCGTGGGTAACGATTTCAATCATTGTTCTCTCCTTCAGCGTATTATTTTTCTTGCTAACTGGAGGCTGATTTTAATCACTTTGAAAGGTTTAAAAGTGTTAAATTGATCGCAAAATGAAAGATAAATATTTTATTTTGAAAGTTCAGGGGCGGTGAGTGAAAAAATTAACGTGCGGATCGAACTCGGAGAACGTGCAAAAAAAGGACTATTTTGTCTGCAAATGTATTGCCGCTTCCTTGTTGGCGGGCGCATGCTTTACCATAATTACCCTTTGCCGATTTTGTTAAATGGAATTCCCATGTTGAAGCGTCGCTATCTGGCTTTACTCCCTTTATGTGCACTTCTGGCTGCCTGCAGCAGCAAACCTAAGACCCCCGCGGAAGCGGAGATGGCGAGCGGAACCGGCGGTTTTTTGCTGGAACCGCAGCATAACGTGATGCAGATGGGCGGCGATTTCGCCAATAACCCTGCGGCGGCGCAGTTCATCGATAAGATGGTGGCGAAACACGGCTTCGATAGACAGCAGCTCCAGGAGATCCTGTCGCAGGCTAAGCGCCTGGACTACGTGCTGCGGCTGATGGATCGCCAGGCGCCGAGCGGGTTGCCGCCGACCGGGCCAAACGGCGCCTGGTTACGCTATAAGAAACAGTTTATTACGCCGGATAACGTGCAGAACGGCGTGGTGTTCTGGAACCAGTATCAGGACGCGCTGAACCGCGCGTATCAGGTCTACGGCGTACCGCCGGAAATCATCGTCGGCATTATCGGCGTGGAAACCCGTTGGGGCCGGGTGATGGGCAAAACCCGCATCCTCGATGCGCTGGCGACGCTGTCGTTTAACTATCCGCGCCGCGCTGAATACTTCTCCTCTGAGCTGGAAACCTTCCTGCTGATGGCGCGCAGCGAAAGCGATGACCCGCTGGATCTGAAAGGCTCCTTTGCCGGCGCGATGGGCTACGGCCAGTTTATGCCGTCGTCGTATAAGCAATACGCGGTGGACTTCAACGGCGACGGTCATATCAACCTGTGGGATCCGGTTGATGCCATCGGTAGCGTGGCGAACTACTTTAAACAGCACGGTTGGGTGAGCGGCGATACCGTCGCGGTGCAGGCGCTGGGCCAGGCGCCGGGTCTGGATAACGGCTTTAAAACCAAATACAGCGTTTCACAGCTGTCGGCGGCGGGGTTAACCCCAACGCAGCCGCTGGGCAACCATCAGCAGGCCAGCCTGCTGCGGCTGGATATCGGCACCGGGTACCAGTACTGGTATGGCCTGCCGAACTTCTACACTATCACCCGCTATAACCACAGCACTCACTACGCGATGGCTGTCTTGCAGCTGGGGCTGGCGGTTTCGCAGGCCCGCGGCGGGTATTGATCCTTTCATCCAGCCGACAAATTTCGAGTTCCCCGGATGGCGGCGCGTAGCGCCTTATCCGGGCTACGATCTGGTATCCGGTTGGTAGCCCCGGGACGCCGCGCTTATCCATCCGTTTTTTCCCTTCTGCATGCCTCTTGTTGACCTTTGTTACATTTCCTCTCGCTGACGCAGATTTACATTCTTTTCTGAATCCCATATTGTTATGTTATAACATTTTATTGGGGCGGGAATATGTTCACATCGGTTTTTATGGCATCCGGCGCGGCGCGCGTGGCAATCGCCAGCGGACTGCTGGCGGCGCTATGGCTGGCCACATGGTGGGCGGTGGCGCTGCCATGATTGAGCTGGATCACCTGGTTGCCGGGTATGAAGGCATGGCAATCACTCCGGCGCTAAGCGGCGTGATTGCGGCGGGAAGCCTGACGGCGATTGTCGGGCTTAATGGCTGTGGTAAATCGACGCTGCTGAAAACGCTGGCTGGATTTATTCCACCGGTTAGCGGCCGGCTGAACTGGCGCAAAGGGCGGCCAGTGGTCGGCTGGCTGGCGCAGCGCCATGCCCTGGAATCACAGTTTCCGCTGCTGGTGCGCGATGTCGTCAGCCAGGGGGCATGGCCGCGGGTCTCGCTGCTGCGCGGTCTGGGCGGCGGCGAGCGTCAGCGCATCAAGGCGGCGCTCGAGCGGGTGGGGCTCAGCGCGCTGGCCAATACGCCGATTGAAGAACTCTCGGGCGGCCAGTTCCAGCGCATGCTCTTTGCCAGGGTGATGGTGCAACAGGCGCCGCTGGTGATGTTGGACGAGCCGTTTACCGGCGTCGATGAGGCCACCAGCCGCGAGCTGATGGCGCTTATCGTCGATATGCATCGCGAGGGGCAAACGATACTGGCGGTGCTGCACGATAACCAGTGCGTGGCCGATTTCTTTCCCGAGACGCTGCTGCTTGAACCCCAGCACGCGCGCTGGGGCGAGACGTCAAGTGTGCTTCCCGCCTTCAACACCGCGAGGCAGGCATGATCTGGCATACCTTTTTTCAACCTTTTATTGAATTTGGCTTTATGCGCCGGGCGCTGGTGGTGTGCTTCGCGCTGTCGCTGAGCACCACCATGTTAGGCGTGCTATTGCTGCTGCGACGGATGAGCCTGATGGGCGATGCGCTGTCGCACGCCATTCTGCCGGGGGTGGCGGCGGGTTATCTCCTTAACGGCATGTCGCTGCTGGCGATGAGCGTTGGCGGATTTATCGCCGGGATCGCGGTGGCGCTGGTGGCAGGCTGGGTCAGCCGGCGAACGCCGCTGAAAGAGGACGCCAGTTTTGCCGGGTTTTACCTCGGCTCGCTGGCGCTTGGCGTCACGCTGGTCTCGCTGCGCGGCTCCAGCGTTGATCTGCTGCACCTGCTGTTCGGTTCGATTCTGGCGGTGGATAGCGACGCGGCGTTCTTTGTCACCGGCGTGGCGAGCCTGACGCTGCTGTGCATTGCGCTGTTTTATCGCGGGCTGGTCAGCGAGGCATTCGATAGCGCCTGGCTACAGGTCAACGCGCGGCGGCTACCGGCGCTGCTGCACGGCCTGTTTCTCGCGCTATTGGTACTGAACCTGGTGGCGGGGTTTCAGGTGCTCGGCACGCTAATGGCGGTAGGGCTGATGATGTTGCCCGCGGTAGCGGCGCGCTGCTGGGCACGAACGCTGCCGGGCATTTTGTTGCTGGCGGCGGCGATCGGCGCGTTTTGCGCCTGGATGGGATTGAGCCTTTCGTGGGCAGTGAATTTACCCGCCGGGCCCGCCATCGTGCTGACCGCCAGCGTACTGTTTTTTATTTCAGTGTTTTTTGGCACGCGCAGCCGGCTGGTCGTTGGCTGGCGCAAATTGATGGGGTAAGGAAATGATGAAACGAAGTGCAGTGGTGATGGCGTTAGCCGTGGGGCTGATGGCGCAGGGGGCGATGGCAAAAACGCTGAACGTGGTAAGCAGTTTTTCGGTGTTGGGCGATATGGTGCAGCAGGTCGGAGGCGAGCATGTTCATGTCGATACGCTGGTAGGGCCGGATGGCGATCCGCACACCTTTGAACCCTCACCGAAGGATAGCGCGCTGCTCAGCAAAGCCGACGTGGTGGTGGTCAACGGGCTTGGCCTGGAAGGGTGGCTGGATCGGCTGGTGAAAGCGTCCGGTTTTAAGGGCGAATTAGTGGTGGCTTCAAAAGGGGTTAAGACGCATACCCTTGATGAAGACGGTAAAACGGTGACCGATCCGCACGCCTGGAATAGCGCCGCTAATGGCGCGTTGTACGCGCAGAATATCCTTGATGGCCTGGTGAAAGCCGACCCGCAAGATAAAGCGGCGCTCCAGAGCAGCGGTAAGCGTTATATCGAGCAGCTGACGGCAATTGACGGCTGGGCGAAGGCGCAGTTTAGCGCCATCCCGCAGGCGAAGCGTAAAGTGCTGACCAGCCATGATGCTTTCGGCTATTTTGGCCGCGCTTACAACGTGACGTTCCTCGCTCCGCAGGGGCTCTCATCCGAGAGCGAAGCCAGCGCGGCGCAGGTGGCGGCGTTGATTAAGCAAATCAAAGCCGATGGCGTACATACCTGGTTTATGGAGAACCAGCTGGACCCGCGTCTGGTGCAGCAAATCGCTGGCGCGACGGGGGCGCAACCGGGCGGCGAACTCTATCCGGAAGCGCTGTCTAAGCCGGGCGGCGTAGCCGATAGCTACGTTAAAATGCTGCGCCATAACGTCGAGCTCATCGCCAATAGTATGAAGTAACAGGTTGTCTGGTCGTCCCGGTTGCAGCGGGACGGCCCATTTTTGGATCCCCCCTCGTAAAATCACCACCTCGTCCCCATATCTCTGCCGAAAGTGCTATCTTTGATGGCCTCTTTATCTGGCTTAAGCGGGGCAAAAATGACCGATTCAGAATTAATGCAGCTAAGCGAACAGGTTGGGCTGGCGCTGAAAGCGCAGGGCGCGACGGTGACCACCGCGGAGTCCTGCACCGGCGGTTGGATAGCCAAAGCGCTGACCGATATTGCCGGTAGCTCAGCGTGGTTTGAGCGCGGTTTCGTGACCTATAGCAACGAAGCCAAATCGCAGATGATTGGCGTGAGCGAAGTGACGTTACTGGATAACGGCGCGGTGAGCGAACCGGTGGTTGTCGAGATGGCGATTGGCGCGCTACGCGCGGCGCGCGCCACCTATGCGGTATCGGTCAGCGGTGTCGCCGGCCCGGACGGCGGCAGCGCAGAGAAGCCCGTCGGCACCGTGTGGTTCGGCGTCGCCTGTGCGAACGGGCAGGGCGTGACCCGCCGCGAATGCTTTGCCGGAGACCGCGAAGCGGTGCGTCGTCAGGCGACGGCCTATGCGTTAAATCTGCTCTGGCAACAATTTCTACAAAATACTTGATACTGTATGACCATACAGTATAATTGCCTCAACTGAACAAATATTAACGGCGAAGCGAACGCGCTTCACCTCGCATGACAGGAGTAACAATGGCGATCGACGAAAACAAACAGAAAGCGTTGGCGGCAGCACTGGGCCAGATCGAAAAGCAATTCGGTAAAGGCTCCATCATGCGCCTGGGTGAAGACCGTTCCATGGACGTGGAAACTATCTCCACCGGTTCGCTTTCTCTGGATATCGCGCTCGGCGCAGGCGGTCTGCCAATGGGCCGTATCGTTGAGATCTACGGGCCGGAATCATCGGGTAAAACTACCCTGACGCTGCAGGTTATCGCCGCAGCGCAGCGTGAAGGCAAAACCTGTGCGTTCATCGATGCCGAACACGCGCTGGATCCGGTATATGCCCGCAAGCTGGGCGTTGATATCGACAATCTGCTGTGCTCCCAGCCGGATACCGGCGAGCAGGCGCTGGAAATCTGTGACGCGCTGGCGCGTTCCGGCGCGGTAGACGTTATCGTCGTCGACTCCGTGGCGGCGCTGACGCCGAAGGCGGAAATCGAAGGCGAAATCGGCGACTCTCACATGGGCCTCGCGGCGCGTATGATGAGCCAGGCGATGCGTAAACTGGCTGGTAACCTGAAGCAGTCCAACACGCTGCTGATCTTCATCAACCAGATCCGTATGAAAATCGGCGTGATGTTCGGTAACCCGGAAACCACCACCGGTGGTAACGCGCTGAAGTTCTACGCTTCCGTGCGTCTGGACATTCGCCGCATCGGCGCGGTGAAAGAGGGCGACAACGTTGTCGGCAGCGAAACCCGCGTGAAAGTGGTGAAAAACAAAATCGCCGCGCCGTTCAAACAGGCTGAATTCCAGATCCTCTACGGTGAAGGCATCAACTTCTTCGGCGAGCTGGTTGACCTCGGCGTGAAAGAGAAGCTGATTGAAAAAGCGGGCGCCTGGTATAGCTACAACGGCGACAAAATCGGCCAGGGTAAAGCGAACGCTATCTCCTGGCTGAAGGATAACCCGGCGGCGGCGAAAGAAATTGAGAAGAAAGTTCGCGAACTGCTGCTCAACAACCAGGACTCCACGCCGGACTTCGCGGTTGACGGCAACGACGCAGAAGAAACCGAACAAGATTTCTGATATCGTCTAAAAGAGTGACAAAGGGCTGCTGATGCGGCCCTTTTGCTTTTCTTAGATTATCGAGGTGCCTGTGACTGAGACTTCACCACGCCGCTCCGGCTATGCGCGTCTTTTGGATCGCGCAATTCGTATTCTGGCGATGCGCGATCATAGCGAACAGGAGCTGCGGCGTAAGCTGGCGGCGCCGGTAATGAGTAAAAACGGCCCTGAAAAGCTGGACATCACGCCGGAAGAGCTCGAACAGGTTGTCGGCTGGTGCCTGGAAAACCGCTATCTTGATGACCAGCGTTTTGTTCGCCAGTTTATTGCCAGCCGGAGCCGCAAGGGCTACGGGCCGGCACGTATCCGCCAGGAGTTGAATCAAAAGGGCATTGGCCGCAGCGACATCGAAAGCGCGATGCGCGAGTGTGAAATCGACTGGGCGGCGCTTGCGAAAGAGCAGGCGCAGCGTAAATACGGCGAACCGTTACCTACCGCCTTTACTGAAAAAGTTAAAATCCAGCGATTTTTGCTGTACCGCGGCTATCTGATAGAAGATATCCAGGAAATCTGGCGAAATTTTGCAGATTGACCCATCGGGGATTTTACTTCCCTCTAAAGAAAACTTATCTTATTCCCACTTTATTCCGTCGGGCCGCTGCTTGTGATTGCATAATCAGCGTCCAGGGCGATTATTCCTTATACACAAAATCATTCAAGCTGCATCACGGCGGCAAGAGAGAACAGCTTCTGGGGCGTACGTGAGTTCACTACCGGGAGAGGACGTTCCGCCAGGTCAGAGGCGACTTGAAGGATGAAGTGTAGCTTGATTTCAGGATAATTATGAGCAAGAGCACCGCTGAGATCCGTCAGGCGTTTCTCGACTTTTTCCATAGTAAGGGACATCAGGTAGTTGCCAGCAGCTCCCTGGTGCCGCACAACGATCCGACCCTGCTGTTTACCAACGCCGGGATGAACCAGTTCAAGGATGTCTTCCTTGGTCTCGACAAACGTAATTATTCGCGCGCGACCACCGCGCAGCGTTGCGTGCGTGCGGGCGGTAAACACAACGATCTGGAAAACGTCGGTTACACCGCGCGTCACCACACCTTCTTCGAAATGCTGGGCAACTTCAGCTTCGGCGATTACTTCAAGCAGGATGCCATCAAATACGCATGGGAACTGCTGACCGGTGAGAACTGGTTCGCCCTGCCGAAAGAAAAACTGTGGGTTACCGTTTACGAGACCGATGACGAAGCTTTCGACATCTGGGCCAATGAAGTGGGCGTTCCGCGCGAGCGTATTATCCGCATCGGCGACAACAAAGGCGCGCCGTTTGCTTCTGATAACTTCTGGCAGATGGGCGATACCGGTCCGTGCGGCCCATGCACCGAAATCTTCTTTGACCATGGCGACCACATCTGGGGCGGCCCTCCGGGAAGCCCGGAAGAAGATGGCGACCGTTACATTGAGATCTGGAACATCGTCTTCATGCAGTTCAACCGTCAGGCTGACGGTACCATGGAGCCGCTGCCGAAGCCTTCCGTTGATACCGGTATGGGGCTGGAGCGTATTGCCGCTGTTCTGCAGCACGTTAACTCCAACTATGACATCGACCTGTTCCGCAACCTGATTGCGAGCGTGGCGAAAGTCACCGGCGCGACCGATCTCACTAACAAGTCGCTGCGCGTTATCGCCGACCACATTCGTTCTTGCGCATTCCTGATTGCTGATGGCGTGATCCCGTCGAATGAAAACCGCGGCTACGTGCTGCGTCGTATCATTCGCCGCGCGATTCGCCACGGTAACATGCTGGGCGCGAAGGATACCTTCTTCTGGAAACTGGTTGCTCCGCTTATCGACGTGATGGGCGCCGCCGGCGAAGAACTGAAACAGCAGCAGGCTCTGGTAGAGCAGGTGCTGAAAACCGAAGAAGAGCAGTTTGCGCGCACACTGGAGCGCGGGCTGGCGCTGCTGGACGAGGAACTGTCGAAGCTTAAAGGCGACACGCTGGACGGCGAAACCGCCTTCCGTCTGTATGACACCTATGGCTTCCCGGTTGACCTGACGGCGGATGTCTGCCGCGAGCGCAACATCAAGGTTGACGAAGCAGGCTTTGAAGCCGCGATGGAAGAGCAGCGCCGCCGCGCGCGTGAGTCCAGCGGTTTCGGCGCTGACTATAACGCGATGATTCGCGTTGACGGCGCATCGGAATTTAAAGGCTACGATCATCTGGAGCTGAACGGCAAAGTTACTGCGCTGTTCATCGACGGCAAAGCGGTTGATAGCGTCAGCGCGGGTCAGGATGCTGTAGTCGTCCTTGACCAGACGCCGTTCTACGCGGAATCCGGCGGTCAGGTAGGCGATAAAGGCGAACTGAAAGGCGCTGGCTTCTCCTTCACGGTCAGCGATACGCAGAAGTACGGCCAGGCTATTGGTCATATCGGTAAAGTCGCCAGCGGCTCCCTGAAAGTGGGTGACGCGGTGCAGGCCGATGTCGATCAGGCTCGCCGTCAGCGTATTCGTCTCAACCACTCCGCGACGCACCTGATGCACGCGGCGCTGCGCCAGGTTCTCGGTACCCACGTGGCGCAGAAAGGCTCTCTGGTTAACGATAAAGCGCTACGTTTTGACTTCTCGCATTTTGAAGCGATGAAGCCGGAAGAAATTAGAGCGGTGGAAGATCTGGTGAACGCCCAGATCCGCCGTAACCTGGCTATCGAAACCAATATCATGGATATCGATGCCGCGCGTGAATCCGGCGCCATGGCGCTGTTCGGCGAGAAATACGACGATCGCGTTCGCGTACTGCGGATGGGTGATTTCTCCACCGAGCTGTGCGGCGGTACTCACGCAGCGCGTACCGGTGATATCGGCCTGTTCCGTATTACCTCTGAATCCGGTACCGCCGCAGGCGTGCGCCGTATTGAAGCGGTGACCGGCGAAGGGGCGATTGCCAGCCTGCATGCGCAGAGCGATCAGCTCAGCGATATCGCCCAACTGCTGAAGGGCGATAGCCACAGCATCGGCGATAAAGTTCGCGCGGCGCTTGAGCGTACCCGTCAGTTGGAAAAAGAGCTGCAGCAGCTGAAAGAGCAGGCTGCAGCGCAGGAGAGCGCTAATCTCTCCAGTAAAGCGGAAGAAATTAACGGTGTTAAGCTGCTGGTCAGTGAACTGGCCGGCGTTGAGCCGAAAATGCTGCGTACCATGGTTGATGATCTGAAAAACCAGCTCGGTTCGACGGTCGTTGTATTAGCTACGGTAGCGGATGGTAAGGTTTCTCTGATTGCAGGTGTGTCTAAGGATGTGACAGACCGCGTGAAAGCAGGGGAGCTGGTTGGTATGGTCGCCCAGCAGGTGGGCGGTAAAGGGGGCGGTCGTCCGGATATGGCGCAAGCCGGCGGTACCGATGCGTCTGCTCTCCCTGCTGCGTTAGCCAGTGTGAAAGGCTGGGTCAGCGCAAAACTGTAATAACTATAAACGCATTTACCCTAAATAATTCGAGTTGCAGGAAGGCGGCGACGCAGCGAATCCCCAGGAGCTTACTTAAGTAAGTGACTGGGGTGAGTGAGGAAAGCCAACACACATGCAACTTGAAGTATGACGGGTATAGGTGCCGTAACCTGATGGGAGCGGCATCTTGCGTCATAAGTACTGATAACGATAAAGTCGGGTTGAAGTTGTGTAGATCGGCTAAACTTAGGTTTAACAGAATGTGATGCCGTGACTGCTTACACCGCGAGGTGTTTGTCATCGCTTACTTTTTGGCGTTATATGATGGATAATGCCGGGATGCGAGAGACCCGACTCTTTTAATCTTTCAAGGAGCAAAGAATGCTGATTCTGACTCGTCGAGTTGGTGAGACCCTCATGATTGGAGATGAGGTCACTGTGACAGTTTTAGGGGTTAAGGGTAACCAGGTACGTATTGGTGTCAACGCCCCTAAAGAAGTCTCTGTACATCGTGAAGAAATCTACCAGCGTATCCAGGCTGAAAAATCCCAGCAGTCCAGTTACTAAGCTTTCCGCGCCTCGCTTTATTGTGAGGCGCATCCCTCCGGCGGTCGTTTTTCTCTTTTCTTCTCCTTTTTCTTCTCTCGCGACATCCTCTCTTTTTTTTTTATTCGCCGTGCGTCATTTTTCGTTGTCGCTTTTGAGTGGCCGTAAAGGGCTATTTCCTGTTGATAAAATACTCTTTTTGCCGTTTTTGCAGGCTAATTGCGCGTGAAGTGTGCAAACGGAAAAAGCTCTCGAAAAATTGTTTGACTTATAAGTCTCAGAAAGTAATATGTGCGCCATCGCAGCGACGAAGAGCAGAAACAAGTTCTTCAAAGCACTCGCAAGAGGCGTGTTGTGTGGTGAGGTGGCCGAGAGGCTGAAGGCGCTCCCCTGCTAAGGGAGTATGCGGTCAAAAGCTGCATCCGGGGTTCGAATCCCCGCCTCACCGCCATTTTGCATCCGTAGCTCAGCTGGATAGAGTACTCGGCTACGAACCGAGCGGTCGGAGG
>NZ_JBEAIO010000010.1:0-160232 GCF_040065095.1 Klebsiella sp. CN_Kp091
ACGACCTTGCCAAGGTCGGGGTCGCGAGTTCGAGTCTCGTTTCCCGCTCCAAATTTCTTCCTTTATCCAATTTATCCACAGTGCGAAATCGCGCCGGGGATGATTTTCATTACCTATCCAAAAATACTGTAAACAGAGTTATCCACAGGCTGTCGTTTGGCTGACTGCGCGACAAATGCTTCACTTTGTAAATAGTATTATTGTATCTGATTGAAATTTAACATTTAAATTTCATTTCAAACTGTTAATTCGATCACTTGACGTACGTCTGCCCGTTGAAACGCAATGTTTTTTTGTTTTTATTCACAGCCTGTGAATGAATCAGGCGTCGCGCGGCAATCCTTTCTCGACCACCCGGACCAGGCGTAGTTTCTGCGGCAACTGCACTTCGACAACGTTGGCATTTCGCTTTTCTATCTGCTGCGCAACCGCCCATTCGATGTGTTCATCGAGAAGTGGGTGCTCACCTCGGCGACTTTCCAGCGCTGCCAGATTTGCTTCATTCCAGGGAGCATTACCGAGCGCGACGGCGATATTGCGTAGCCAGCGTAAGTGGCCGATACGGCGTATCGCCGACCCCTCGGTGACTTTCAGAAACCAGGCTTCGCTCCAGGCGAACAGCTCAATCAGCTGCGGCGCATGTAGCGCTTTACGCGGGCTGAAGTCCTCTTCATCGGTAAGCTGCGAAAAACGGTTCCACGGACAAATCAACTGGCAATCATCGCAGCCGTAAATACGGTTGCCGATAAGCGGACGAAATTCTTCCGGGATAGCGCCTTCCAGCTCGATGGTCAGATAGGAGATGCAGCGCCGTGCGTCAACGGTATAGGGCTCGACGATGGCGCCGGTGGGGCAGATAGTCATACAGGCGACACAACGCCCGCACTCTTCGGCAACCGGCTGGTCTATCGGCAGTGGCAGATCGATAAGCAACTCGCCCAGGAAGAAAAACGATCCGGCGTCGCGGCTTAAGATAAGTGAGTGCTTACCTGTCCAGCCAAGGCCCGCTTTTTCAGCGATGGGCCGCTCCAGGATAGGCGCAGAATCGACAAACGGTCTAAAATTGAGCGAAGCACACTGTTCCTGAATCATCTCGCCGAGTTTTTTCAGGCGGTTACGTAGCAGCTTATGATAATCACGCCCCAGGGCATAACGGCTGACGTAACCCAGCGTGGGATCTTTCAGAGTGCTGGCGAAAGCAGCATTGGCGGGCAGATAGTTCATGCGCACGCTAATCACGCGTAGCGTACCGGGCAGCAGTTCATGCGGCCGGGCGCGCATCATGCCGTGGCGAGCCATCCATTCCATTTCGCCATGGTATTGTTTATCCAGCCATGCCTGTAGTTTAGGTTCGCTGGCGCTGAGATCGGTATCGGTAATACCGACCTGCTGGAAGCCAAGCTCGGTGCCCCATTGTTTGATTTGCTGCGCTAACTGATTGAGATCGAGGGGCTGTGACATGATGGACCATACAATGACGAAAAACCCTGACAGTATACCACACATCGTGTGGCCAGCGGAGACGCTGCGCCAGGCGGAAAGAGAGGCGGCGGATAGTCTCGGGCTGACGCTTTTTGAATTGATGCGGCGTGCCGGCGAGGCGGCGTTTCAACTGACCCGAAGCCTTTATCCCGCCAGCCAGCACTGGTTGATTCTTTGCGGCCATGGCAATAACGGCGGCGACGGCTATGTCGTCGCGCGGCTGGCGCAGGCGCAGGGCATCGCGGTAACGCTACTGGCGTTGGAAAGCGATAAGCCGCTGCCGGAAGAGGCGCAGGCCGCGCGGGAAGAGTGGCTCAATGCCGGCGGCGTCATCCACGCCGCCGATAGCGCCTGGCCGGATGATATCTCATTGATTATTGATGGCCTGCTCGGCACCGGTCTGCATAGCGCGCCGCGCGCTAACGTCGCCGGGCTGATTGAACTGGCGAATGCCTATCCCGCGCCGGTTATTGCGCTTGATATCCCCTCCGGGCTGAACGCGCAAACCGGCGCGACGCCTGGCGCGGCGATTCACGCCGCCCATACCCTGACGTTTATCGCGCTAAAACCTGGACTGCTGACCGGCAATGCCCGCGACGTCGTCGGGCGCTTACATCATCATGCACTCGGCCTGGAGCGCTGGCTTTCCGGGCAAAACACCGCTATTCGTCGTTTTTCCGCAGCGCAGCTGGCAGGATGGCTGCCGCCGCGTCGCCCGACGTCGCATAAAGGCTCGCATGGTCGGCTGGTGATTATCGGCGGCGATCGCGGCACCGCTGGCGCCATTCGTATGGCGGGTGAGGCCGCGCTGCGTGCCGGCGCGGGTTTAGTACGCGTGCTGACCAGGGCGGAAAATATCGCGGGGATCGTGACTGCCAGGCCGGAATTGATGGTTCATGAGCTGAACGGCGACACCCTTACCGAGAGCCTGGAGTGGGCGGATGTCGTGGCGATTGGCCCCGGTCTTGGGCAAAGCGAATGGGGGAAAGCGGCGCTGCGGCAGGTAGAGAATTTTCGCAAACCAATGGTCTGGGATGCCGACGCGTTGAACCTGCTGGCAATCAATCCCGATAAACGTCACAATCGCGTGTTAACCCCGCATCCTGGCGAAGCCGCCCGTTTATTGAATATCAGCGTGGCAGAAGTTGAAAGCGATCGCTTACATTCTGTACAACGTCTGGTAAAACGGTATGGCGGCGTGGTGGTGCTAAAAGGCGCAGGAACCGTAGTGGCGAATAACGCGGGTGAAATCGGTATCATTGATGCCGGTAATCCCGGAATGGCCAGCGGCGGGATGGGCGATGTGCTCACCGGCATTATCGCCGCGCTGTTGGGACAGGGGCTGACCCCGTATGATGCCGCTTGCGCAGGCTGCGTGGCGCACGGCGAAGCCGCAGACCGACTGGCCGCCAGAGATGGCGCCCGTGGGATGCTGGCGACCGATCTTTTTTGCACGCTAAGGCGTGTTGTTAACCCGGATGTGATTGACCTAGACCATGATTAACCGTGTGATTCCTTTACCCGACGAGCAGGCGACATTAGACCTTGGCAACCGCGTAGCGCAGGCCTGTACCGGCGCGACGGTTATCTATCTGTATGGCGATTTAGGCGCGGGTAAAACCACCTTCAGCCGCGGTTTTCTACAGGCCCTTGGCCACCGCGGCAATGTCAAAAGCCCAACGTATACGCTGGTGGAGCCTTACACCCTCGAAAATCTGATGGTGTATCACTTCGACCTGTACCGCCTGGCGGATCCTGAGGAGCTTGAATTTATGGGGATCCGCGATTACTTCGCTAACGATGCCATCTGCCTGGTGGAATGGCCGCAGCAAGGCGCGGGTGTACTGCCTGACCCGGATGTCGAAATTCACCTGGATTACCAGGCGCAAGGGCGTGAGGCGCGCGTAACGGCGGTCTCTTCATTGGGTGAGTCTTTATTGGCGCGTTTAGCCATTTAGCCTAAAGGATGACGGGATGAAGTATCGTATAACCAGTTGGCTGGCCGCCGCTCTGATGCTGTTCGGCACTCAGGCGTCCGCGGCAAGTTTATCCGATATCCAGGTCTCAAACGGCGATCGGCAGGCCCGCATCACGCTAAGTTTTGTCGGCGATCCCGAATATTCCTTCATCCCGCAAGGTAAGCGCGTGGTGGCGTTGGATATCAAACAAACCGGCGTGCTTCAGGGGCTGCCGCTGCAGTTTAGCGGTAATAATCTGGTCAAAAGCATTCGCTCTGGCTCGCCTCAGGATACGCAATCTCTGCGTCTGTTGGTCGATCTGACGGAAGATGGTAAAACGCGGGCGGCGAAGCAGCAAAACGGCGCCAACTATACCGTCGTCTTTACCATTAACGCCGATGTGCCGCCGCCACCTCCGCCACCGCCAGTGGTAGCGAAGCGGGTCGAAGCGCCGGTAGTGTCGCCGCGTCCGAGCGAGCCGCCGCGCAATCCGTTTAAAATCTCAGGCAGCGACAGAACCACGGTGGTGACCAGCAGTCAGCCGGCGATGACCAACAACCAGACTATTACCCGTCCGGCGGCGCGTACCGTCTCTTCTGACGATAAGATTATTATCGCTATTGATGCCGGGCACGGCGGCCAGGATCCTGGCGCTATCGGGCCTGGCGGCACCAAAGAGAAAAACGTCACGATTGCTATCGCCCATAAACTGCGAGCGTTGCTTAACGACGATCCGCAGTTTAAACCGGTGTTGACCCGTAATGGCGACTACTTCATCTCGGTCATGGGGCGTTCGGACGTGGCGCGGAAACAAAACGCTAATTTCCTGGTCTCTATCCATGCCGATGCGGCCCCGAATCGCGATGCGACTGGCGCATCGGTGTGGGTGCTCTCTAACCGCCGCGCTAACAGCGAAATGGCCGGCTGGCTTGAACAGCATGAGAAACAATCCGAACTTCTGGGCGGCGCGGGCGATGTGCTGGCGAATAGCCAGTCGGATCCTTATCTGAGCCAGGCGGTGCTGGATTTACAGTTCGGCCATTCCCAGCGCGTCGGTTATGATGTGGCGACCGATGTACTCAGCCAGCTCCAGCGGGTTGGTAATCTGCATAAACGCCGCCCGGAGCATGCCAGCCTTGGCGTTCTGCGCTCGCCGGATATTCCGTCGATCCTCGTAGAAACTGGCTTTATCAGTAATAACGGCGAAGAGCGCCTGCTGGGTAGCGATGATTACCAACAGCAGATTGCAGAGGCGATTTATAAAGGGCTGCGTAACTATTATATGCAGCACCCGCTGCAATCAGCGCCGCGCGGCACGGCTGCGCAAACCGCCAGCGCCAGTTCGCCTGGCGGGTCGTTGATTAACTAAGGAGAAGGTCATGCCGATTCAGGTTCTACCGCCGCAGCTCGCCAACCAGATTGCCGCTGGCGAGGTGGTGGAACGTCCGGCGTCGGTCGTTAAAGAGCTGGTCGAAAACAGCCTTGATGCCGGCGCGACCCGTATCGACATAGATATCGAACGCGGCGGCGCGAAGCTTATCCGTATTCGCGATAACGGCTGTGGGATCAAAAAAGATGAGCTGGCGCTGGCGCTGGCTCGTCACGCCACCAGTAAAATCGCCTCGCTGGATGACCTTGAGGCGATCATCAGTCTTGGCTTTCGCGGCGAAGCGTTGGCCAGTATCAGCTCTGTCGCCCGCCTGACGTTGACTTCGCGTACCGCGGAGCAGCAAGAGGCATGGCAGGCCTATGCTGAAGGGCGCGACCAGGCGGTGACGGTGAAACCGGCGGCGCATCCGATAGGCACCACGCTGGAAGTGCTTGATCTGTTTTACAACACTCCCGCGCGACGCAAGTTCATGCGCACCGAAAAAACCGAGTTTAATCATATTGATGAAATCGTCCGCCGCATCGCGCTGGCGCGTTTCGATGTGACGATTAATCTCAGCCATAACGGCAAAATGATGCGCCAGTATCGCGCAGTGGCGGAAGGCGGCCCGCGTGAACGTCGCCTCGGCTCGATTTGCGGCGCGGCGTTTCTGGAACATGCGTTGGCCATTGAGTGGCAGCATGGCGATTTGACACTGCGCGGCTGGGTCGCCGATCCATTGCATACCAATCCGGCACTAGCGGAAATCCAGTATTGTTACGTCAACGGGCGTATGATGCGCGACCGGCTTATCAACCATGCCATTCGCCAGGCCTGCGAAGACAAGCTGGGCGCTGACCAGCAGCCGGCGTTTGTACTGTATCTGGAGATTGACCCGCATCAGGTTGATGTCAACGTGCATCCGGCGAAGCACGAAGTGCGTTTCCATCAATCACGGCTGGTGCATGATTTTATCTACCAGGGCGTACTGAGCGTGCTGCAGCAGCAGCTTGATGCGCCGCTGGTGGCAGAGGACGAAGCGCCAGCGCCGCGGCAGGTGCCGGAAAACCGCGTGGCGGCGGGCGCGAACCATTTCGCTCGCCCATCGCCGGTCCGGGAACCGGCGGCGGGTTATGATACTCGCGCGCCGCGCGAACCTGCCGCCGCTGGCGGCTATAGCGCAGGCGGCGCCAGTTGGCCGCACGCCCAGCCGGGTTATCAAAAACAGCAAGGGGCGCTTTATCGTCAACTGCTGCAAACCCCGGCGGTGGAAAAAAAACAAGCCGCGTCGGCGCCTGCGGAAAGTCTGGCGGCCCATGGCCAAAGCTTTGGCCGGGTGCTGACTATTATCGGCGGCGATTGCGCGCTGCTCGAGCGGGGCGGCACATTGGCGTTGCTGGCGCTGCCGGTGGCGGAACGCTGGCTGCGTCAGGCGCAGCTAACGCCGGGCGCGGAAGCGGTTTGCGCGCAGCCGCTGCTTATTCCGCTGCGTCTTAAAGTGAGTGAAGCAGAACGTAAGGCGCTGGAAAAGGCGCAGCCGGCGCTGGCGCAATTGGGCATCGATTTACAAGCAGATGCCCAGCACGTGACGGTCCGCGCGGTGCCTTTACCCTTAAGACAACAAAATTTACAAATCTTGATTCCTGAACTGATAGGCTACCTGGCGCAGCTAACGGCATTCAACGTCGGCGACATTGCCCAGTGGACGGCGCGTAATCTGACGAGTGAGCACGCGCAGTGGAGTATGGCGCAGGCGATTTCGGTGCTGGCGGACGTTGAGCGTTTATGTCCGCAGCTGATTAAAGCGCCGCCGGGTGGCCTGTTACAACCTGTTGATTTACATTCGGCGATGACAGCCCTGAAAGATGAGTGATGTAACTGAGGCGAGCCTGCCTAAGGCAATTTTTTTAATGGGGCCGACGGCCTCCGGTAAAACCGCATTAGCTATCGCCTTGCGTAAAGTTTTGCCCGTAGAGTTGATTAGCGTCGATTCCGCCCTCATCTATCGAGGAATGGATATCGGTACGGCCAAACCCGATGCCGCGGAGCTTAGCGCTGCGCCGCATCGGTTGCTGGATATCCTTGATCCGGCAGAGTCTTACTCGGCGGCGGATTTTCGTCGCGATGCGTTGGCGGAAATGGCGGATATCGTCGCCGCCGGGCGCATCCCGCTGCTGGTCGGCGGAACGATGTTGTATTTCAAAGCGTTGTTGGAAGGGTTATCGCCGCTGCCTTCGGCGGATCCCGCAGTCAGGGCCAGAATTGAGCAACAAGCAGCAGAGCAGGGGTGGCACGCATTGCACCGGCAGTTACAGGAGATCGATCCCGTGGCCGCCGCGCGTATTCATCCAAATGATCCGCAAAGACTTTCCCGAGCACTGGAAGTTTTTTTCATTTCGGGTAAAACTTTAACGGAACTGACGCAAACGTCAGGAGAGGCTCTGCCGTATCAGGTGCATCAGTTCGCCATCGCCCCGGCGAGCCGTGAACTGCTACATCAACGCATTGAGCAGCGTTTTCATCAGATGTTGGCTTCAGGTTTTGAAGCAGAAGTGCGGGCGCTATTTGCCCGTGGAGATTTGCATACGGATATGCCTTCCATTCGTTGTGTTGGATACCGCCAGATGTGGTCATACCTTGAAGGCGAGGTCTCGTATGATGAAATGGTTTATCGAGGTGTTTGCGCGACGAGACAGTTAGCGAAACGTCAGGTCACCTGGCTGCGCGGTTGGGAAGATGTTCACTGGTTAGACAGTGAGCAACCTGAACAAGCGCTCAACAAAGTATTACAGGTTGTTGGTGCTAGCCAGAACTGAACGTGTACAATTGAACGGTATCGTGCGTAATTTTTTTTAAGAATCGTAAGGTTCTGAGTACAAAACAAGCATACATATAAGGAAAAGAGAGAATGGCTAAGGGGCAATCTTTACAAGATCCGTTCCTGAACGCTTTGCGTCGGGAACGTGTTCCGGTTTCTATTTATTTGGTGAATGGTATTAAGCTGCAAGGGCAAATTGAGTCTTTCGATCAGTTCGTGATCCTGTTGAAGAACACGGTCAGCCAGATGGTCTATAAGCACGCAATTTCTACTGTTGTCCCGTCCCGTCCGGTGTCTCACCACAGCAATAATGCTGGCGGCGGTGCAAGCAACTATCACCACGGTGGTAGCGCGCAAGGTTCTTCTGCGCCGCAGCAAGACAGCGACGACGCCGAATAAGGCTAATGCTGTTTTTCCACGTCGGGGAGCCAGGTTTTCTGCGTTCCCCGCTGGTATTTTATAAGGGGTTTACGCTTGTTTGACCGTTATGATGCCGGTGAGCAGGCGGTACTGGTACACATCTATTTTTCGCAAGACAAAGATATGGAGGATCTCCAGGAGTTTGAATCCCTGGTCTCTTCCGCCGGTGTCGAAGCAATGCAGGTGATTACCGGTAGCCGTAAAGCACCGCACCCGAAGTATTTTGTTGGTGAAGGTAAGGCTGTTGAAATTGCGGAAGCCGTAAAAGCGACCGGCGCCTCGGTCGTGCTGTTCGATCATGCCTTGAGTCCGGCCCAGGAACGTAACCTGGAGCAGCTATGCGAATGCCGGGTTATCGATCGCACCGGTCTGATTTTAGATATTTTTGCCCAGCGAGCGCGTACCCACGAAGGGAAACTGCAGGTTGAGCTGGCGCAGTTGCGCCATCTGGCCACGCGTCTGGTACGCGGCTGGACCCACCTTGAAAGGCAGAAAGGCGGGATTGGTTTGCGCGGACCGGGTGAAACCCAGCTCGAAACCGACCGTCGATTGCTGCGTAACCGTATTATGCAGATCCTGTCGCGACTGGAAAAAGTAGAAAAACAGCGCGAGCAAGGTCGGCGGTCACGCGCCAAGGCCGATATCCCTACCGTCTCGCTGGTGGGATATACCAACGCCGGAAAATCAACGCTGTTCAACCAGATAACCGAAGCGGAAGTCTATGCCGCGGACCAACTGTTCGCCACTCTGGACCCGACGCTGCGCCGTATTAACGTCACAGACGTCGGCGAAACGGTACTGGCAGACACCGTAGGTTTTATTCGTCATCTGCCGCACGATTTGGTGGCGGCGTTTAAAGCGACTCTGCAGGAGACGCGTCAGGCGACGCTGCTGCTGCACGTTATCGACGCGGCGGATGTCCGCGTGCAGGAAAATATTGATGCAGTAAATACGGTCCTTGCTGAAATCGAGGCCGATGAAATTCCGTCATTGCTGGTGATGAACAAAATCGATGTGCTTGACGATTTTGAACCGCGCATCGATCGGGATGAAGAGAATAAACCGATTCGGGTCTGGCTCTCCGCCCAGACCGGGATTGGCGTACCACTGCTTTTTCAGGCGTTAACAGAACGTCTTTCCGGCGAAGTGGCGCAGCATACGCTGCGTTTACCGCCGCAGGAAGGTCGTCTGAGAAGCCGGTTCTATCAGCTTCAGGCGATAGAAAAAGAGTGGATGGAGGATGACGGCAGCGTAAGCCTGCAAGTGCGCATGCCCATCGTGGACTGGCGTCGCCTCTGCAAACAAGAGCCTGCGTTGGTCGACTACGTGGTTTGACCTGGCCTGAAGATATTAACCCCTGTGGGGATATCAAAAACAAATATGGAGCATATACATGGCGTGGAATCAGCCCGGTAATAACGGACAGGACCGCGACCCGTGGGGAAGCAGCAAGAATGGCGGCAACTCTGAGGGAAATGGCAACAAAGGCGGTCGCGATCAGGGGCCGCCCGATCTGGATGATATCTTCCGCAAGTTAAGCAAAAAACTTGGCGGTCTCGGCGGCGGTAAAGGCGGCCAGGGTGGCGGTAATGTGACGCAGGGGCCGCGTGGCCCGATGGGCGGGCGCATTGTCGGCATCGTTGCTGCAGCGGCGGTGATTATCTGGGCAGCCAGCGGTTTCTATACCATCAAGGAAGCGGAACGTGGTGTGGTGACACGCTTTGGCAAGTTCAGCCATCTGGTTGAGCCTGGTCTGAACTGGAAGCCAACTTTTGTCGATAATGTGCAAGCGGTGAACGTCGAGTCGGTTCGCGAACTGGCAGCGTCCGGCGTCATGCTGACTTCCGATGAGAACGTCGTGCGCGTTGAGATGAACGTACAGTACCGGGTGACCGATCCGGAGCGCTACCTGTTTAGCGTGACCAGCGCCGACGATAGTCTGCGTCAGGCCACCGACAGCGCCCTGCGTGGCGTCATTGGTAAGTACACCATGGACCGTATCCTGACCGAAGGTCGTACCGTTATCCGTAGCGATACCCAGCGCGAGCTGGAAGAGACCATTCGTCCGTACAACATGGGTATCACCCTGCTGGACGTCAACTTCCAGACGGCGCGTCCGCCGGAAGAGGTGAAGGCCGCGTTTGATGATGCCATTGCCGCGCGTGAGAACGAGCAGCAGTACATCCGCGAAGCGGAAGCTTATACCAACGAAGTTCAGCCGCGTGCTAACGGTCAGGCGCAGCGTATCCTCGAAGAGGCGCGTGCGTATAAAACCCAGACCGTACTGGAAGCGCAGGGTGAAGTCGCTCGCTTTGCGAAGATCCTGCCGGAATATAAAGCCGCGCCGGAAATTACCCGCGAGCGTCTGTATATCGAAACCATGGAAAAAGTGCTGAGCCATACCCGCAAAGTGCTGGTTAATGACAGCAAGGGCGGCAACTTGATGGTTCTGCCGTTGGATCAGATGCTGAAAGGCGCCACTGGTGCGCCGGCAAAGAGCGATAGCAGTGGCGCAAGCGATCTGCTGCGCCTGCCGCCTGCGTCCAGCTCAAGCAGCGCCAGCACTTCATCAACCTCGAGTTCAACCGGGGGTACCATTATGGACCAACGCCGCGCCAACGCGCAGCGTAACGACTACCAGCGTCAGGGGGAATAACGATGCGTAAATCTGTTATCGCGATCATTGTCGTCGTGCTGGTAGTGCTCTACATGTCTGTCTTCGTGGTGAAAGAAGGCGAGCGTGGCATTACGCTGCGCTTTGGCAAAGTTCTGCGCGACGATGAGAACAAGCCGCTGGTGTATGCGCCGGGTCTGCACTTCAAGATCCCGTTTATTGAATCCGTGAAAATGCTGGATGCGCGTATCCAGACCATGGACAACCAGGCTGACCGCTTTGTTACCAAAGAGAAGAAAGACCTGATCGTCGACTCCTATATCAAGTGGCGCATCAGTGACTTCAGTCGTTACTATCTGGCGACCGGCGGCGGCGACGTCTCCCAGGCCGAAGTTCTGCTGAAGCGTAAGTTCTCTGACCGTCTGCGCTCTGAGATTGGTCGTCTGGACGTGAAAGACATCGTGACTGATTCCCGCGGTCGTTTGACCCTGGAAGTGCGTGATGCGCTGAACTCCGGTTCTGCAGGTACAGAAGATGAAGTCTCGACGCCGGCAGCCGATGACGCTATCGCTAAAGCGGCAGAACGGGTAGAAGCTGAAACTAACGGTAAGGTTCAGGTAATCAACCCGAACAGTATGGCGGCGCTGGGTATTGAAGTCGTTGACGTACGTATCAAGCAGATCAACCTGCCGGCTGAAGTGTCTGAAGCGATCTACAACCGTATGCGCGCCGAGCGTGAAGCGGTTGCTCGTCGCCATCGTTCACAAGGTCAGGAAGAAGCGGAAAAACTGCGCGCGACCGCGGACTATGAAGTGACCAAGACCCTGGCGGAAGCAGAGCGTCAAGGGCGTATTCTGCGCGGTGAAGGCGATGCCGAGTCGGCAAAACTGTTTGCCGATGCATTCAGTCAGGATCCGGGCTTCTATGCCTTTATCCGTAGCCTGCGTGCTTACGAGAAGAGCTTCCAGAGCAACCAGGACGTGATGGTCCTCAGTCCGGATAGCGATTTCTTCCGTTACATGAAGTCACCGGATTCCGTGCGTAAATAAGCCGGGTCGGTGTGAAATCAGAAGGCGCCTTGCAAGAGGCGCCTTTTTTCATGCCATTGATTGTGATTTTTCTCTCAGCTAGTGGTTTCATATTGCCTATGAAATGCCGGAGAATGTGAAGAAAGAAAAAGGGTTTGCGGTAATACTCACCGGCGCCAAACTGGCGGCGGTTTTGTTTTTCTATAAGGGTCATCAATAATGAATGCAACAATTTGGCTGGCACTGGCGCTGGTTTTAGTTCTCGAAGGTCTTGGCCCACTGCTTTATCCCCGCGCCTGGCGCAAGATGGTAGCGACCATGAGCCAACTGCCGGATAATTTATTGCGTCGCTTTGGCGGCGGTCTTGTGGTAGCTGGCATCGTCATCTACTACATGTTGAGGAAATCGATTGGCTGATCAAAAAATAATCGGATTACCCTCATTTTGAGTGCAAAAAGTGCTGTAACTCTGAAAAAGCGATGGTAGAATCCATTTTTAAGCAAACGGTGATTTTGAAAAAATGGGTAACAACGTCGTCGTACTGGGCACCCAATGGGGTGACGAAGGTAAAGGGAAGATCGTCGATCTCCTGACAGAACGGGCTAAATATGTTGTGCGCTACCAGGGTGGCCATAACGCAGGCCATACTCTCGTAATCAACGGTGAAAAAACCGTCCTCCATCTTATTCCATCAGGTATTCTCCGCGAGAATGTAACCAGCATCATCGGTAACGGTGTTGTGCTGTCTCCGGCTGCGCTGATGAAAGAGATGAAAGGTCTGGAAGACCGTGGTATCCCTGTTCGTGAGCGTCTGCTGCTGTCCGAAGCCTGTCCGCTTATTCTCGATTATCACGTTGCGCTGGACGTGGCGCGTGAAAAAGCGCGTGGCGCGAAAGCTATCGGTACGACCGGTCGCGGTATCGGCCCGGCTTACGAAGATAAAGTCGCTCGTCGCGGCCTGCGCGTTGGCGACCTGTTTGATAAAGCCACCTTCGCTGACAAACTGAAAGAAGTGATGGAATATCACAACTTCCAGTTGGTGAACTTCTATAAAGCAGAAGCGGTTGACTACCAGAAAGTGCTGGACGATGTGATGGCGATTGCCGACATCCTCACCGGCATGGTCGTTGATGTTTCCGATCTGCTGGATCAGGCGCGTCAGCGCGGCGACTTCGTGATGTTCGAAGGCGCGCAGGGCACGCTGCTGGATATCGACCACGGTACCTATCCGTATGTAACTTCCTCCAACACCACTGCTGGTGGCGTGGCGACCGGTTCCGGCCTGGGCCCGCGTTATGTGGATTACGTTCTGGGTATCATCAAAGCTTACTCTACTCGTGTAGGCGCGGGTCCGTTCCCGACCGAGCTGTTTGATGAAACCGGCGAGTTCCTGTGCAAGCAGGGTAACGAATTCGGCGCCACTACCGGCCGTCGTCGTCGTACCGGCTGGCTGGACGCTGTTGCGGTACGCCGCGCGGTGCAGATTAACTCCCTGTCCGGCTTCTGCCTGACCAAACTGGACGTCCTGGACGGCCTGAAAGAAGTGAAAATCTGCGTCGGCTACCGTATGCCGGACGGCCGTGAAGTGACCACCACTCCGCTGGCTGCCGACAACTGGGAAGGTATCGAGCCTATCTACGAAACCATGCCGGGCTGGTCCGAAACCACCTTCGGCGTGAAAGAGCGCAGCGGTCTGCCGCAGGCAGCGCTGAACTACATCGCTCGTATTGAAGAGCTGACCGGCGTGCCGGTTGATATCATCTCTACCGGTCCTGACCGTACTGAGACTATGATTCTGCGCGACCCGTTCGACGCGTAATCATCATCCAGGGGCGCCGTTCGGGCGCCCTTGTTTTTGCAGTTCGCCCGCCCCATTTCAAATAAATTAGCGGCCTGAGCGCTGGCTGGTTTATCATCAATAGAGTTAATACCCGCGGATTCACCGCTTTCCCCTTACCCTGAGGTTGATGTGCAGTTAACGAGTTTCACCGATTATGGATTACGCGCGCTGATTTATATGGCGTCGTTGCCGGATGACCGAATGACCAGTATTTCCGAGGTGACGGATGTCTATGGCGTTTCCCGTAATCATATGGTCAAAATAATCAATCAGTTAAGCCGTGTTGGCTACGTGACGGCCGTGCGGGGAAAGAATGGGGGGATTCGCCTTGGCAAGCCGGCTAAAATGATTCGCGTGGGTGATGTTGTACGCGATCTGGAGCCGCTATCGCTGGTGAATTGCAGCAGCGAATTTTGCCACATTACTCCCGCTTGCCGCCTGAAACAGGCACTTGCCGAAGCCGCGCAAAGTTTCCTGAAGGAACTGGATAACTACACGCTGGCCGATTTGGTTGAAAAGAATCAACCGCTATATAAATTATTACTGGTGGAAGAAAAGCGCTGAATGATTTGCGCCGCAGCGTAAAGAGAACCCACAAAGCGGCGGCGTAAAACGCAGTCAGACTTTCATCGGAGATGACAACGGAGGAACCGATATGTCACAAGACCCATTCCAGGAACGCGAAGCTGAGAAGTACGCGAATCCAATCCCGAGCCGGGAATTTATCCTCGAACATTTAACCAAACGTGAAAAACCGGCCAGCCGTGATGAGCTGGCGATTGAGTTAAATATTGAGGGCGAAGAACAAACTGAAGCGCTGCGTCGCCGCCTGCGTGCGATGGAACGTGACGGCCAGTTGGTCTTCACTCGTCGTCAGTGCTATGCGCTGCCGGAGCGTCTCGATTTAGTCAAAGGCGTCGTTATTGGCCACCGCGACGGCTACGGCTTTTTACGCGTCGAAGGGCGCAAAGACGACCTGTATCTTTCATCTGAGCAGATGAAAATGTGTATTCATGGCGACCAGGTACTGGCCCAGCCGCTGGGCGCGGACCGCAAGGGCCGTCGAGAAGCGCGCATCGTTCGCGTTCTGGTGCCGAAAACCAGCCAGATCGTCGGCCGTTACTTCACCGATGCCGGTGTAGGCTTCGTGGTGCCGGACGACAGCCGTCTTAGCTTCGATATCCTTATCCCGCCTGAAGAGATTATGGGCGCGCGTATGGGCTACGTGGTGGTGGTCGAGCTGACCCAGCGTCCAACCCGTCGTACCAAGGCGGTAGGCAAAATAGTTGAAGTGCTGGGCGACAATATGGGCACCGGCATGGCCGTTGATATGGCGCTGCGTACCCATGAGATCCCTTACGTTTGGCCGCCGGCGGTGGAAAAACAGGTTTCCGGCCTCAAAGAACAGGTGCCGGAAGAGGCAAAAGCCGGGCGCGTTGATTTGCGCTCCCTGCCGCTGGTTACTATTGACGGCGAAGATGCCCGCGACTTCGATGACGCGGTGTACTGCGAGAAAAAACGCGGCGGCGGCTGGCGTCTATGGGTGGCTATCGCCGACGTGAGCTACTATGTGCGCCCTGGTACGCCGCTGGACGGCGAAGCGCGCAGCCGCGGGACGTCAGTCTACTTCCCTTCGCAGGTCGTACCGATGCTGCCGGAAGTGCTGTCCAACGGCCTGTGCTCGCTGAATCCGCAGGTCGATCGCCTGTGTATGGTCTGCGAAATGACGATCTCGTCAAAAGGTCGACTGACCGGCTTTAAATTCTATGAAGCGGTGATGAGCTCTCACGCCCGTCTGACCTACACCAAGGTTTGGCATATGCTGCAGGGCGATCAAGAGCTGCGCGAGCACTATGCGCCGCTGGTGAAGCATATTGAAGAGCTGCATAACCTCTACAAGGTGCTGGACGGCGCCCGTGAAGAGCGCGGCGGTATCTCATTTGAAAGTGAAGAAGCTAAATTCATCTTCAACGCCGAGCGCCGTATAGAGCGTATTGAACAGACTCAGCGTAACGATGCGCACAAGCTGATTGAAGAGTGCATGATCCTGGCGAACATCTCAGCGGCGCGTTTCGTTGAGAAAGCGCAGGAGCCGGCGCTGTTCCGTATTCACGATAAGCCAAGCACCGAAGCGATTACCGCTTTCCGTACCGTGCTGGCGGAGCTGGGGCTGGAACTACCGGGCGGCAACAAGCCGGAGCCGCGCGATTACGCTGAGCTACTGACTTCCATCGCCGATCGCCCGGATGCGGAAATGCTGCAGACGATGCTGCTGCGTTCCATGAAACAAGCGGTCTACGATCCGGAAAACCGCGGCCACTTCGGCCTGGCGCTGCAGTCATACGCCCACTTCACCTCGCCGATCCGTCGTTATCCTGACCTGTCGCTGCATCGCGCTATTAAGTATTTACTGGCGAAAGAGCAGGGACATAAAGGCAATAGCACCGAGACCGGCGGCTGGCACTACAGCATGGAAGAGATGCTGCAACTGGGCGAGCACTGCTCGATGACCGAGCGCCGCGCCGATGAAGCGACGCGCGAAGTGTCCGACTGGCTGAAGTGCGACTTCATGCAGGATCAGGTGGGCAACACCTTCTCCGGCGTGATCGCAAGCGTCACCGGCTTCGGCTTCTTCGTTCGCCTGAACGATCTGTTTATCGATGGCCTGGTACATGTCTCCTCGCTGGATAATGACTACTATCGCTTCGATCAGGTAGGGCAGCGGCTGATCGGCGAGTCCGGCGGCCAGACTTACCGCCTGGGCGACCGCGTGGAAGTGCGCGTCGAAGCGGTCAATATGGATGAGCGTAAGATTGATTTCAGCCTGATTTCCAGCGAACGCGGCCCGCGTAATGTCGGCAAAACCGCACGCGAAAAAGCGAAGAAAGGCGCGCCGGGTAAAAACGGCGGCGGCCGTCGTCGTCAGGTTGGCAAGCAGGTAAACTTCGAGCCGGATAGCGCCTTCCGTAAGGAAAAAGATAAAGCTAAAGCCAAACCGAAAGGCGAGAAGAAAGCGAAAAAGCCTTCGGCGAAAACGCAGAAAATCGCCGCCGCGACCAAAGCCAAGCGCGCGGCGAAAAAGAAGATCGCCGAGTGATTGACGCCCCTTCACCCTGAAGTCTGCTGGCGCAGGATAGGGTGAAGGGGGCGGATAACAGAACCTAAAACGAGTACATCAATGAGTGAAATGATTTACGGCATCCATGCGGTGCAGGCACTGCTGGAACGCGCACCTGAGCGTTTTCAGGAAGTTTTTATTCTGAAAGGCCGTGAGGATAAGCGTCTGCTGCCGCTGATCCATGCCCTTGAAGCGCAGGGCGTGGTGATTCAGGTTGCCAGCCGCCAGTACCTCGATGAGAAAAGCGAAGGCGCGGTGCATCAGGGCATTATTGCCCGCGTGAAGCCGGGACGTCAGTATCAGGAAAACGATCTGCCGGATCTGCTGGCGCAGTTCGATCAACCGTTCCTGCTGATCCTCGACGGCGTCACCGATCCGCACAACCTCGGCGCTTGCCTGCGTAGCGCCGACGCCGCTGGCGTGCATGCGGTGATCGTGCCGCGCGATCGTTCCGCTCAGCTCAACGCTACGGCGAAGAAAGTCGCCTGCGGCGCGGCGGAAAGCGTGCCGCTGATCCGCGTCACCAATCTGGCGCGGACCATGCGTCTGTTGCAGGAAGAAAACGTGTGGATCGTTGGTACCGCGGGCGAAGCCGACCATACGCTCTACCAGAGCAAAATGACCGGCCCGATGGCGCTGGTGATGGGCGCGGAAGGCGAAGGCATGCGCCGTTTGACCCGTGAGCATTGTGATGAGCTGATCAGCATCCCGATGGCGGGTAGCGTCTCTTCGCTGAACGTCTCCGTCGCCACCGGTATCTGCCTGTTTGAAGCGGTGCGCCAGCGCAGCTAAGCCGCCGCTGGCGAGGTGGGTTAGTCATCCAGCGCGCGCAGATGATCGTTCTTATTGAGCGTCATTAGCGCAGCGATGCTGACGACGGCTGTCGCCATCACGTAGTACGCCGGAATGTCCAGATTACCGGTCTGTTTAATCAGGCCGGTAATAATCAACCCGGCACAGCCGGAGAAGACAGCATTCGAAAGCGAATAGGCTAAACCCAGCCCGGTATAACGCACTCTGGTTGGGAACATCTCCGCCAGCATCGCCGGCCCAGGCCCGGCCAGAATCCCCACCAGGCCACCCGCAATCAGCACCACGATACCTTTCACCAGCAGCGTGCTGCTTTCCGCCTGCAATATTTTCAGCAGCGGCAGCGCCAGTACCAGCAGCAATACCGCAGCCGCGACCATTACCCGCCGACGTCCCCACTTATCGCTGAGTATCCCGGCAGGCAAGATGGTGATGGCGAAACCAATGTTGGAGATCACCGCAATTAGCAGCGCCTGATTAAAACCGGTGTGTAGCGCGGACTGGAGGTACGAGGGCATGATCACCAGGTAGGTATAACCCGCCGCCGACCATACCATCAGCCGGCCAATGCCGGTGAGAATCGCTTTGAGCGTCTGGCGCAAACTGGCGCGGGTTTCCAGGGACGGCGTAGCCTGCTGCTGGCGCAAAAAACCCGGCGTCTCTTCCATTTTTACGCGTAGCCACAGCGCGACGATGCCCATCGGTATAGCGAGGAAGAAGGGGATTCGCCAGCCCCAGTCATGCAATGCTTCGGGGCTGAGCGCGGTGGAAATCAGGGCGACCACGCCAGCGCCTGCCAGCAGCCCCAGCGCGACGGTAAAAGATTGCCATGCGCCATACAGTCCGCGCTTACCTTTAGGGGCGAACTCGGTCATCAGCGATACCGCCCCGCCGTACTCGCCGCCGGCAAAAAGCCCCTGAAGAATACGTAATCCGGTCAGAATAAGCGGCGCGGCAATACCGATGCTGGCGTAAACCGGCACCAGTCCGATAGCCGTGGTGGCGAGCGTCATCAGTACCAATACGATAATCAGCGTCGGCTTGCGGCCGATACGGTCGCCGAGGCGGCCAAAAACGATGGCGCCCAGCGGGCGAAAGAAAAACGCAATCGCGAAAGAGGCGTAAGTCAGAATCAGCCCGGTCAGCGGCGCTTCTCCGGTCATTTGGAAAAAATTTTTCGCAATTACGGTCGCCAGAAAGCCATAGACCGCGAACTCGTACCATTCAATAAAGTTACCGATAGAACCGGCGATCAGCGCGCGTTTTTGCGCTGCCGATGTTGTGCTGGCGGTGTGCATAGGAAGCCCCGACTAATACAAAACAGTAACGAATGAATAAATTATTCCATACATTTTTAATGAGAAAATTTTAAATTCTTATGCCTGTGATGGGCTTCACGAAGGCGGAGCGGTTTTTTTGTGAGCGTCTATGCGGGCGACCATACTTACTGTCAGAGCCATTGACGGAGGGAGACATCATGCACTGGCAAACGCATACCGTATTCAATCAACCGACGCCACTGTGTAACAGCAATCTGTTTTTGTCTGATACCGCGCTTTGTGAGGCGGTGGTGCGTGAAGGCGCCGGCTGGGATGGCGATCTGCTCGCCAGCATCGGCCAACAGTTGGGCACGGCGGAATCGCTGGAGCTGGGGCGACTGGCGAATAGTAACCCGCCCGAACTACTACGCTATGACGCCACCGGCGCCCGGCTGGATGACGTGCGGTTTCATCCCGCCTGGCATTTGCTGATGCAGGGACTGTGCGCCAACCGGGTGCATAATCTCGCCTGGCAGGAAGACGCCCGCGCGGGTTCATTTGTTGCCCGTACCGCCCGCTTTATGCTGCATGCCCAGGTGGAGGCGGGAACGTTATGCCCGATAACCATGACCTTCGCCGCAACGCCGCTGCTGCAGCGCGCGTTACCTGCGGTGTTCAGCGATTGGTTGCCGCCATTACTCAGCGATCGCTATGACCCGCATCTCGCACCGGGCGATCAGAAACGTGGATTGCTGATTGGCATGGGAATGACCGAAAAACAGGGCGGTTCGGATGTGCTCAGCAATACCACCCGAGCGGAAAAAACGGCGGAAGGATTCTATCGGCTGGTGGGCCATAAATGGTTCTTCTCGGTGCCGCAGAGCGATGCGCATCTGGTATTAGGCCAGACGCCGGGCGGGCTCTCCTGCTTCTTTGTGCCGCGCTTTTTACCCGATGGCCAACGCAATGGCGTGCGCCTGGAGAGGTTGAAAGATAAATTAGGTAACCGCTCTAACGCCAGTAGCGAAGCCGAATTCTTTGACGCCTGTGGGTGGCTGATAGGCGAAGAGGGCGACGGCGTGCGGCAAATTCTCAAGATGGGCGCGCTGACCCGCTTCGACTGCGCGGCCGGCAGCCATGCCCTGATGCGCCGCGCATACTCGGTGGCGCTGTACCATGCGCTGCAGCGTCAGGCGTTCGGCAAGAATCTGGCCGATCAGCCGATGATGCGTCAGGTGCTGGGCCAGATGGCGCTGCGTCTTGAAGGACAAACCGCTTTTCTGTTCCGTCTGGCTCGCGCCTGGGATCGGCGCGACGATGCGCATGAAGTGCTATGGGCTCGTTTATTTACCCCGGCCGCCAAGTTTGCTATCTGTCGCGCCGGTATACCGTTTGTCGCCGAGGCGATGGAAGTGCTGGGCGGTATCGGTTATTGCGAAGAGAGCGAACTCCCGCGCTTATACCGTGAGATGCCGGTGAATAGTATCTGGGAAGGCTCCGGCAATATTATGTGCCTCGACGTAATGCGGGTGCTTGGCAAGCAGCCGGCGGCGTTAGAAATGCTGGCGGCGGAGTGCGCTGAGGTCAAGGGGCAGAACCGGCATTATGACCGCGCGTGGCGACAGCTTCAGCAACTCTTACGGCGGCCGGTTGAGGCGCAGGGACGAGAAATAGCGCGTCTGGTGTATTGCCTGGGGGCGGGGGCGCAGATGCTGCGCTTTGCATCGCCGCCGCTGGCCCAGGCATGGTGCCGGATGATGCTGGATCCGCGAGGAGGTATCCGCCTGGACGCTCAATTGCTGGACGATGCGCTGCTACGGGCGATGGGGCGCGGACGACAGCCGTCTCAGGCGTAGAGAATGGCCTGCACCCGCCAGCTATCCGGCTGCGGCTCTTCATACATCTGAACGATACGATACCAGGAAGCGCCCTGCTCATCGGCTTTTACGGCAATGGCGTGCTCGACATCCTGCTGACTGCCGGAGATATTATTGACGGAAATCAGACCAATTTCGTTCAGGCCAGTGACGCAATCCGCACTGGCGAATTCGGCTGACTGAGCGGAAGTATTGGCCGTCGCGGTAGTCAGCAACAGGCTGGGTAAGGTCAGTGATCGTTTCATCGTCAGCTCCATTTCACGTAATCCCGAGGGCAGTCCGTTTGCTAACGTTCTGCCAAAAAGGCTGGCCGAACGTTATTATGCGCAGGAGAACGTGAATGGACGCAAAGCAGTGTAAAGCTGGTTAAAAACGCATCACACCGCTATTTATGATACAGAATCGCTTGCGAATACCACTGGCCGGGAACCATGGTGTCATCGATCATAACGATGACGTAGTAATCCGCTTTTGCGGCTTCTGCTTTGGCTTTCAACGCGGTCTCGACATCCATCGGCGAACCGTACATCAGCACGCTGACGGTACCAATCTTTTGCAGGCCCTCAGTCTGATTGCGACGAATTTCCTGCGGATGATCGCTTGCCGGCGGCGGCGCCTCCGGCGTACCCTGCAGGATGCTACATCCGCTTAAGGCGAGAGCCAGTAACCACGGTGTAAACCTACGCATGACCATATCTCGTTTCCTGATAGTGATAGTGTAGTGGTAGCCTGAACATCATTTCTGGGGAATGTTCCCGAATTGTTATCTATCGCGCGATTTTCGAATGAAAATGTTATGAAAGCGTAACCGAGCTCTCAACATTATAAATCGTGCTCAACGCAAAGCTTTGACGAATGTTTTGGTGCGAGACGCCGTGCCACTATAAAGAAGGAGACGATAGTTGATTACACTCGAAATGCGCAATCTGGCAGGCGGTGAAGTGATTCACGCCTATCCGGCTGGGATGGCGGATAAGCCTCTGCCGGTTATCGTCTTCTATCACGGTTTTACCTCTTCCAGGCTGGTCTACAGCTACTTCGCCGTCGCGCTGGCCGATGCCGGTTTCCGGGTGATTATGCCGGATGCCGCCGAACATGGCGCGCGTTTTCGCGGCGACGAGGAGGGGCGAATGCAGCGTTTTTGGCCGATCCTGCGACAGAATTTTCTTGAATTTCCCGCCCTGCGAGACGCGATTATCGCAGAGGGATGGCTTGAAGATGAACGGCTGGCGGTGGCCGGCGCATCAATGGGCGGCATGACCGCGCTCGGTATCATGACCCATCATCCGGAGCTAAAATGCGTGGCCTGCCTGATGGGCTCGGGCTATTTCAGCAGCCTCGCGCAGACGCTGTTTCCGTCGCCCGGATTCGATACGGCAAGCCTGGCGGAGTGGGACGTGACTCATCAGTTAGCGGCGCTAGCCGACAAGCCGCTGCTGTTGTGGCACGGCGACGCAGACGACGTGGTTCCGCCCGGCGACACTTTTCGCCTCCAGCAGGCGTTAACGCAGAGCGGCCTGGCAACAAACCTGACCTGCCAGTGGCAAAAGGGCGTGCGCCATCGCATTACCCCTGAAGCGCTGGACGCGACCATCGCCTTTTTCCGGCAGCATCTTTAAACGCGGATAACCTGCACGCCCTGATCCTCAAGCTGCTTGAGGATCGTTTCATCGGCCTGCTTACCGGTAATGACCAGGTCGATTTGGCTGGCCTGGCTGAACAGCATCCCGGCGCGTTCGCCGACTTTGCTGCTATCGACCAGTACCGCCAGTTTGCCAACGACGTTCAGCATTTTCTGCTCGGCCATCGCGGTCAACATATCCGTTTTGTACAATCCCTCGGCGGTTAACCCTTTGCCGCTGGTGAACATCCAGTGCCCGGCATACAGGCTGTTTTCGCTACCCTGCGGGCTGAGGGTGATGAAGTGGCTGTGGTTATATTGCCCCCCCATAATGATCACGCTGTCATGCTCCTGGTCAATCAGATAGTTGGCCAGCGGCAGGTAGTTGGTGATGATCTGCACCGGTTTGCCGCATAATTCACGGCCGAGCAGGAAGGCGGTGGAGCCGCAGTTGATAACGATGCTTTCGCCCGGAGAAACCAGCTGCGAGGCGGCGCGGGCAATCCGCACTTTCTCATCGTGGTTTTGCGCCTGATGAATGTTCATTGGCGACCAACGCGGACGCTGTTCGCTGATGGCTTCCGCGCCATTACGGACTTTTTTCAGCTTGCCGTTTTCATCAAGCTTATTGATATCGCGTCTTGCCGTCGCCGGAGAGATGCCGAGGCGGGAGATTACCTGTTCAACGGTGACGAATCCCGTTTGCGCCAGCAAATCCAGTAAAATTTGATGTCTTTGCGCTTCAGTCATGAGCGAATCCGATTAAAAGTGACAAGCAAAGATGATATTTGAAATTAACGCTAAATACTAATGCGGAAAGGGAATTCCGGCGGGCGTGCCCGCCGGGATACGCTTACAAGAAGGATTTGAACGGCAGGTCCGGCTCAATGGTAAAGCAGTCGTCGAACCCGCGTGGGTAGTGGTACTCGAAATTGTCTTTATCCAGCGGCCAGGTAAATTTACCGCCGACCTGCCAGATAAACGGCTTGAAGCCGTATTTCAGACGATCTTTTTTCATTTCCCACAGCACGCGGATCTCTTGCGGGTCCGCCTGGAAGTTGGACCAGATATCGTGATGGAACGGGATAACCACTTTGGCATTTAGCGATTCCGCCATGCGCAGGATATCGGCGCTGGTCATTTTGTCGGTGATGCCGCGCGGGTTTTCCCCGTAGGAACCGAGGGCGACGTCAATCTGATGGTCGTTACCGTGCTTTGCATAGTAGTTGGAGTAGTGGGAGTCGCCGCTGTGGTACAGGTTGCCGCCCGGCGTTTTGAACAGATAGTTGACCGCGCGCTGGTCCATGCCGTCCGGCAGCACGCCGGCGGCTTTTTGATCGGCAGGCAAGGTAATGAGGGCCGTACGATCGAATGCGTCGAGCGCGTGGATCTCAATGTCTTTGATCTTCACCACATCGCCCGGCTTCATGACGATGCAGCGTTCTGCCGGCACGCCCCAGCCAATCCACAGGTCAACGCAGGTTTTTGGTCCAATAAACGGCACATCGGCGGCGCAGTTTTGCATCACCGCGGCGGCGACGTTAACGTCGATATGATCGTTGTGATCGTGCGTCGCCAGCACGGCGTCAATTTGACGGATGGCGAAAGGATCGAGCACGAATGGCGTAGTGCGCAGGTTCGGCTGCAGTTTTTTCACTCCGGCCATGCGCTGCATCTGGTGGCCGGTTTTCATCAGCGGATTAGCGTGGCTCTGCTTACCGGTGCCGCACCAGAAATCGACGCAAATATTAGCGCCGCCTTCCGATTTTAGCCAAATACCGGTGCATCCCAGCCACCACATGGCAAAGGTGCCCGGCGCAACCTGCTCTTGTTCGATCTCTTCATTCAGCCAGCTGCCCCATTCCGGGAAAGTGCTCAAAATCCAGGATTCACGGGTGATGGTTTGCACTTTACTCATCGATCTCTTCCTCTTTTATTTCAAAAGTAATCAATTGGTGATTTGTTTTGATTGATACTGGCACTGTTTTTTCAGGAATGCAATCGGCTATTTTCGATGAAATGCGGTGATATCGTAGCGCTAACGCGCTGAAAACCCCTGGATTTATTATCGGGCATGTATGTATATTGTTGATATTAGTGGTTTGTTTGGTTATCGCGTGACGTGGGAGAGAATACACCTATAAAAAATATGATTATTTGCGTGATGCGTCACATTTAATCAAATTCAATCTTGTTGTGATTGTTTTTGATTATTAGAGTGAGGGCGACGACAACTGCTGAGCGTCATGCGCGTTCTAAGCCTTCCTCTTCTGGAGTGTGTTATGGAGATCCTCTACAACATCTTTACCGTCTTCTTTAATCAGGTAATGACTAATGCCCCGCTGCTGCTGGGTATCGTGACCTGCCTTGGCTATATCTTGTTGCGTAAAAGCGTTAGCGTGATTATCAAAGGCACGATCAAAACCATCATTGGTTTCATGCTGTTACAAGCCGGCTCCGGCATTCTTACCAGCACCTTTAAGCCGGTGGTGGCGAAAATGTCAGAGGTTTATGGCATCAATGGCGCGATTTCCGATACCTACGCCTCAATGATGGCGACCATCGACCGGATGGGCGAGGCCTACAGTTGGGTGGGGTATGCGGTGCTGTTGGCGCTGGCGCTAAACATCTGTTACGTCCTGCTGCGCCGCATTACCGGCATCCGCACTATCATGTTGACTGGCCATATCATGTTTCAGCAGGCGGGGCTGATTGCGGTCTCTTTCTTCATCTTCGGCTACTCCATGTGGACGACCATTATCTGCACCGCGGTGCTGGTCTCCCTGTACTGGGGTATCACCTCCAACATGATGTTCAAGCCGACTCAACTGGTTACCGACGGCTGCGGCTTCTCTATCGGCCACCAACAGCAGTTTGCCTCGTGGATTGCCTATAAAGTGGCGCCGTATCTGGGGAAAAAAGAGGAGAGTGTCGAAGACCTCAAGCTGCCGGGCTGGCTCAATATTTTCCACGACAACATCGTCTCTACCGCGATTGTGATGACCATTTTCTTTGGCGCCATTCTGCTCTCGTTTGGCATCGATGTTGTACAGGCGATGGCGGGCAAAACCCACTGGACGGTCTATATCCTGCAGACCGGTTTCTCCTTCGCCGTGGCCATTTTCATCATTACCCAGGGCGTGCGCATGTTTGTCGCCGAGCTGTCCGAAGCCTTCAACGGCATCTCTCAGCGCCTGATTCCCGGCGCCGTGCTGGCAATCGACTGCGCCGCTATCTATAGCTTCGCGCCGAATGCCGTGGTCTGGGGCTTTATGTGGGGCACCATCGGCCAACTGATTGCCGTGGGTATTCTCGTCGGCGTTGGTTCCTCCATCCTGATCATCCCGGGCTTTATCCCAATGTTCTTCTCTAACGCGACGATTGGCGTCTTTGCTAACCACTTCGGCGGCTGGCGCGCGGCGCTCAAGATCTGTCTGGTGATGGGCATGATTGAAATCTTCGGCTGCGTGTGGGCGGTGAAGCTGACCGGGATGAGCGCCTGGATGGGCATGGCGGATTGGTCAATCCTGGCGCCGCCGATGATGCAGGGCTTCGCCTCGATAGGGCTGGCGTTTATGGCCGTCATTATTCTGATTTCACTGGCTTATATGTTCTTCGCCGGCCGCGCGCTGCGCGCCGAGGAAGATGCGGAAAAACAACTGGCAGAAGCCTCTGCTCAATAAGGAGTTCTGATTATGACCGTACGTATTCTGGCTGTGTGTGGCAACGGGCAAGGTAGTTCCATGATCATGAAAATGAAGGTGGACCAGTTCCTGACGCAATCAAACATCGACCACACGGTGAACAGCTGCGCGGTAGGTGAGTATAAAAGCGAGCTAAACGGCGCGGATATCATTATTGCCTCGACCCACATCGCAGGTGAAATCACCGTTACTGGCAATAAATATGTGGTTGGCGTGCGCAACATGCTGTCGCCTGCGGATTTCGGCCCAAAACTGCTTGAAGTGATCAAAGCCCACTTCCCGCAGGACGTGAAATAAGGAGCCGCCATGAAACTTCATGATTCTCTGGCGCAGAACCACTCCATACGCCTGCAGGCGGAGGCGGAAAGCTGGCAGGAGGCGGTGAAAATCGGTGTCGATCTGCTGGTGGCCGCCGACGTAGTGGAACCGCGTTACTACCAGGCGATCCTCGATGGCGTCGCGCAGCATGGTCCCTATTTTGTTATCGCGCCGGGGCTGGCGATGCCGCACGGCCGTCCGGAAGAGGGCGTTAAGAAAACCGGCTTTGCGCTGGTGACGCTCAAAAAACCGCTGATTTTCAATCACGAAGATAACGACCCGGTCGACATTCTGATCACCATGGCGGCAGTTGACGCTACCACCCACCAGGAGGTGGGCATCATGCAGATCGTTAACCTGTTTGATGACGAAGCCAATTTCGACCGTTTACGCGCCTGCCGCACCGAGCAGGAAGTGTTGGATTTAATTGAAAACGCCACTGCGGCGGCTGTTTAAGAGGGAGTTTATACGATGTCTCAGTTACCAATGTTGCAGGTTGCGCTGGATAACCAAACCCTGTCTCACGCCTATGAGACCACCCGACTGATCGCCGAAGAGGTGGATATCATTGAAGTCGGTACTATTCTCTGCGTTGGCGAAGGGGTGCGCGCGGTGCGCGATCTGAAAGCGCTGTACCCGCATAAAATCGTGCTGGCGGATGCCAAAATCGCCGATGCCGGAAAAATCCTGTCGCGGATGTGCTTTGAAGCCAACGCCGACTGGGTGACCGTGATCTGCTGCGCCGATATCAACACCGCCAAAGGGGCGCTGGATATCGCCAAAGAGTTCAACGGCGACGTGCAAATTGAACTGACCGGTTTCTGGACCTGGGAGCAGGCGCAGGCGTGGCGCGACGCGGGCATTCAGCAGGTGGTCTATCACCGCAGCCGCGACGCGCAGGCCGCGGGCGTGGCGTGGAGCGAGGCGGATATCAGCGCGATTAAGCGCCTTTCCGATATGGGCTTCAAAGTCACCGTGACCGGCGGGCTGGCGCTGGAAGACCTGCCGCTGTTCGCCGGTATCCCTATTCACGTCTTTATTGCCGGGCGCAGTATCCGCGATGCCGCCTCGCCGGTGGAAGCGGCTCGCCAGTTTAAACGCTCTATCGCCCAGCTGTGGGGTTAAGGAGCGGCTATGTTGTCGAAACACATTCCGCTCGGTATCTATGAAAAAGCGCTCCCCGGCGGGGAGTGCTGGCTGGAGCGGTTACAGCTCGCGAAAACCCTCGGTTTTGACTTTGTCGAAATGTCGCTTGATGAAACCGATGCTCGTCTCGCCCGGCTGGACTGGAGCCAGGAGCAGCGCCTGGCGCTGGTCAAGGCGGTAGCCGAAACCGGCGTCCGGGTACCATCGATGTGCCTTAGCGCCCATCGTCGTTTTCCGCTCGGCAGCGAAGATGACGCGGTGCGTAATCAGGGACTGGACATCATGCGTAAAGCCATCCAGCTGGCGCAGGATGTGGGGATTCGGGTGATCCAACTGGCGGGCTACGATGTTTATTATCAGCAGGCGAATGATGAGACTCGACGCCGTTTTCGCGAAGGCCTGAAAGAGAGCGTCGGGATGGCCAGCCGGGCCCAGGTGACGCTGGCGATGGAAATCATGGACTATCCGCTGATGAACTCGATCAGTAAGGCGTTGGGCTATGCTCACTACCTGAATAATCCGTGGTTCCAGCTTTATCCGGATATTGGCAATCTGTCGGCGTGGGATAACGACGTACAGATGGAATTGCAGGCCGGCATGGGGCATATCGTGGCGGTACACGTCAAAGATACGAAGCCCGGCGTCTTCAAAAACGTGCCGTTTGGTGAAGGGGTCGTCGATTTTGAACGTTGCTTCGAAACGCTCAAGCAGACAGGCTACTGCGGTCCGTATCTGATTGAAATGTGGAGCGAAACCACCGATGACCCGGCGGCGGAAGTCGCAAAGGCTCGTGACTGGGTGAAGGCGCGGATGGCCCGCGCAGGCCTGACGGAGGCGGCATAATGCAGCAGCTTAAACAGCAGGTATTTGCAGCTAATATGGATCTGCCGCGCTACGGGCTGGTGACCTTTACCTGGGGCAACGTCAGCGCAATCGACCGGCAGCGTGGGCTGGTGGTGATTAAGCCCAGCGGCGTAGCCTACGAGTCAATGACCGTCGATGATATGGTGGTGGTCGATTTGCAGGGCAACGTGGTGGAGGGGCGCTGGCGTCCCTCTTCTGATACCGCTACCCACCTTGCGTTGTACCGCCGTTATTCCGGCCTCGGCGGGGTGGTGCATACCCACTCGACGCACGCTACCGCCTGGGCGCAGGCGGGGCTGGCAATCCCGGCGCTCGGTACCACCCACGCGGACTACTTCTTCGGTGATATCCCCTGCACCCGGGCGCTCAGCGCACAGGAGGTGGAAGAGGCCTATGAGCTGAACACCGGGAAGGTGATTATCGAAACGCTGGGCGAGGCCAACCCGTTACATACGCCAGGGATTGTGGTCTATCAGCACGGACCCTTCTCCTGGGGGAAAGATGCCCACGAGGCGGTGCACAATGCGGTGGTGATGGAAGAAGTGGCGCGAATGGCGTGGATCGCCCGCGGGATTAATCCGCAGCTACAGCCCATCGACGGCTGGCTAATGGAGAAACATTTTCTGCGTAAACACGGGCCTGACGCCTACTACGGGCAGAAGTAAGCTACGCGCTCCGGGGCTTTCACCTCAGGGTGAAGCAACTGGTCTGGCCCCGGAGCCGTTTTTAAACCTGACGATAGGCCGATGGCATACAGCGCATGCCGATGAGCGTGACCACGCAAATCATCGCGCCGGCGTAAAACGTCGAGGCTGCGCCGAAGGTTTCCCACAGTACCCCTGCGCCGGTACTAGCCAGCAGCAGCGCCAGGCCGCTCATCAGGTTGAACATGCCGAATGCCGTACCGCGTAGTTCCGGCGGCGCGGTATGCGCAACCATGGCCGCCAGTAGGCCTTGAGTCATCCCCATGTGAATCCCCCACAGCGCGACGCCGATCAGCAGCGTGCTCCAGTGGCCGCTGAGCGCCAGCACGATATCGGCGAGGATCAGCACCAGCAGCCCCCATTGCAGCAGTTTACTGTGACTCATGCTGTCAGAGAGCTTACCGAACGGGTAAGCCGTGAGGCTGTAGACCAGGTTCATCGCGACCATGACCAGCGGAATAGTAAACAGTGGGATCTCCATCTGCTGGGCGCGCAGCACCAAAAAAGCTTCGCTGAAGCGGGCGAGGGTGAAGATACTGCCGATCGCCACCACCCACCAGTAGGCGGCGGAGAGCTTTTTCAGGTTTTCGCGCTTCAGCGGATTGCTACGTTTGTGCGCGATGGCGGATTTCGGCTCCTGCAGGCCAAAGCCCAGTAGAGCAATGGATAGTACGGCGGGAATGACCGCCACCCAGAAGATAGCGTGAAAATCGTTGGCCCAGATGAACATCAGCAGCACCGCCAGCAGCGGGCCGAGAAAGGCGCCGACGGTATCCAGCGCCTGGCGTAACCCGTAGGCAGCGCCACGGATCTCCGGAGGTGTTACGTCGGCGACCAGCGCATCGCGCGGCGCTCCGCGGATACCTTTTCCGACGCGGTCGATCATGCGGGCGCTAAATACCACCCCGGCGCTCGGCGCGAGGGCAAACAGCGGCTTGCTGATCGCCCCCAGCCCGTAGCCAAGCAGCGCCAGCCCTTTGCGTTTGCCAACGTAGTCGCTAATAACGCCGGAGAAGACTTTGAGAATTAAGGCGGTGGCTTCGGCCAGCCCTTCGATAAGACCGATGATAATGACGCTGGCGCCGAGCGTGGTGGCCATAAACAACGGTAGCAGGCTGTGGATCATCTCTGACGAGACATCCATTAACAGGCTGACGCCGCCGAGTACCCAAACTCCTTTAGGGATGCGACCTAACGTCGCGAAACGCGGGACCATCAATCACTCCTGATTAACAAACGGTGAATTGATGATTAAATCAGGTTGCGATGACGCTGGTAAGTCAGTTTGGAAAATAATTCTCAATTGCGTTTACGTAGGCTTTCGCTTCGCCCCTCATGAGGAGAGGCGAAGCATCGACCTGGGTTAGCGATAAATAGCGGCGCTGGCATGAATAAGGCCATTGCTCTGCGGTTCGTGAATCAGGATTGGCTGGAAGTACTTCGCTCCCAGGGCATCGCTTTCCTGGTTCAGGGCCTGGTCGGCCTCTTGTTCGCTAGCCATATTATGGTTGATATAGATTACGCCCAGACTCTGCACATCATCCATGTTGCGAGCCTGACGCCCATCGATTTTGATGGCTGCCAGCGCGTTGGCGCTAAGGAGTAGCGCAGCCATTACGGCGATGATAATGCTTTTCATAGAACGCTCCTTACTGACAGTACGGGTAAAACGCTGGACTCCTCTTGCTGGTGTCTGGCTATTGATTAAATTGTAATCGCTGGCGCGTCGCCTGATAGCGACCTTTTCTGATGCAGTTGTTCAAAAAAATGCCGCGTTCGTTATTGGTTAATTTTAAATCACTCACTTAGCCCAGCTTGGCGCTTAGTGCGAATTATTTGTGCAAATGCGCTTGTGTTCCTGGGGGGGCGCAATTAGAATGACGCGTCAATTTTTCAGCCGCCCTTTAACACGTTCCTTGCCTCCATGGGCCGCGGCTGACCCAGACAGGAGGCTGAATAATCCGTAAGGAGCAATTCGATGCGTCATTACGAAATCGTTTTTATGGTCCATCCTGACCAGAGCGAACAGGTTCCGGGCATGATCGAACGTTACACTGGTGCAATCACTGCAGCAGAAGGTACGATCCACCGTCTGGAAGACTGGGGCCGCCGTCAGCTGGCTTATCCGATCAACAAACTGCACAAAGCTCACTACGTTCTGCTGAACGTTGAAGCGCCGCAGGAAGCGATCGATGAGCTGGAAACTAACTTCCGCTTCAACGACGCCGTTATCCGCAGCATGGTAATGCGTACTAAGCACGCTGTTACCGAAGCATCTCCGATGGTTAAAGCGAAAGACGAGCGCCGTGAGCGTCGTGAAGATTTCGCTAACGAAACCGCAGATGATTCTGAAGCTGGGGATTCTGAAGAGTAATCCTGATGACCAACCGTCTGGTGTTGTCCGGCACCGTGTGCAGGATGCCCCTTCGAAAGGTCAGCCCGTCAGGAATTCCTCATTGCCAGTTCGTGCTTGAGCATCGTTCTGTGCAGGAGGAAGCCGGTTTTCACCGGCAGGCGTGGTGCCAAATGCCCGTTATTATTAGCGGACACGAGAACCAGGCCATTACTCACAGTATAACGGTCGGTAGCGCAGTCACCGTTCAAGGGTTCATTAGTTGCCATAAGGCAAAGAACGGCTTGAGTAAAATGGTTCTGCATGCCGAGCAGATTGAATTGATAGATTCTGGAGACTAGCCATATGGCACGTTATTTCCGTCGTCGCAAGTTCTGCCGTTTCACCGCGGAAGGCGTTCAAGAGATCGACTATAAAGATATCGCTACGCTGAAAAACTACATCACCGAAAGCGGTAAGATTGTCCCAAGCCGTATCACCGGTACCCGTGCAAAATATCAGCGTCAGCTGGCTCGCGCTATCAAACGCGCACGCTACCTGTCCCTGCTGCCGTACACTGATCGTCATCAGTAATCGGTCACGGTCCATTAATACGACTTTGAGAGGATAAGGTAATGCAAGTTATTCTGCTTGATAAAGTAGCAAACCTGGGTAGCCTGGGTGATCAGGTAAACGTTAAAGCGGGCTATGCTCGTAACTTCCTGGTACCACAGGGTAAAGCTGTTCCAGCTACCAAGAAAAACGTTGAGTTCTTCGAAGCGCGCCGCGCTGAACTGGAAGCCAAACTGGCTGACGTTCTGGCCGCTGCTAACGCACGTGCTGAAGCAATCAACGCACTGGGCACCGTTACCATCGCGTCCAAATCTGGCGACGAAGGTAAACTGTTCGGTTCCATCGGTACTCGCGACATCGCTGACGCTGTTTCTGCAGCTGGCGTTGCCGTTGCGAAGAGCGAAGTTCGCCTGCCGAACGGCGTTCTGCGCACCACCGGTGAGCACGAAGTAGACTTCCAGGTTCACAGCGAAGTCTTCGCTAAACTGGTTGTTAACGTTGTAGCTGAGTAATTTTTTACTCAACTCACGTCGATGCGCCGGCCTTGTGCCGGCGTTTTGCTTTTTAGCGCCAGCCTGATTTTTATCTGGTATGGTAGCTATTCTCTCCACTTTCTGGATGATAAAATAAAACACGATTTTATTTCCGGTAAAGTTAATGGACGCTTCCTTTCCAACCCCCTCGATTTTTGCCAATAAAAAAGTAGCTTATGTCTGCGCGACCCTATGCTGTCTGCTGTGGGGCAGTTCTTATCCGGCGATTAAAAACGGCTATGAGCTTCTGCACATCGCCACCGATGATGTTCCCTCAAAAATTGTTTTTGCCGGATATCGCTTCCTGTTTGCGGGCTTATTGTTGCTGCTGTTTGCGCTCGCGCAGCGCAAACCCATCGCCCGGCTCAATGGCCGCCAGTGCGGGCAGCTGGCGATGCTGGGGCTGACGCAGACCGCTATCCAGTACGCCTTCTTCTACGTTGGCCTGGCATTCACCACCGGAGTGAAGGGATCGATTATGAATGCCACCGGGACGTTCTTCAGCGTTCTGCTGGCGCATTTTATCTACCAGAATGACCGGCTCAGCTATAACAAAACTATCGGCTGCGTGCTGGGCTTCGTTGGCGTGATGTTGGTGAACTTCAACACCTCATTGGGCGATTTTAATTTTGTCTGGCAGGGGGATGGATTTGTCGTGCTGGCGGCGTTCATCCTCTCGGCGGCGACGCTCTACGGCAAACGCATCTCACAAACCGTCGACCCAACGGTGATGACCGGCTGGCAACTGGCCTTCGGCGGTCTGGTGCTGGTGGTGGGCGGGTATCTGACCGGCGGGGAGCTACGGATGCACAGCCTGACCGCAGCGATGATCCTTGGCTATTTAACTTTGCTGTCGTCGATAGCTTTCGCACTATGGAGCGTGCTGCTCAAGCACAACCGCGTCAGTATGATTGCGCCGTTTAACTTTGTTATCCCGGTGGCCGGGACGGTGCTGTCGGCGATCTTTCTTGGCGAGAATATTTTTGAGTGGAAGTACGCGATCGCACTGGTGTTGGTATGCGTAGGGATCCGCTGGGTGAACAAAAACCAGGCGCGTTAGGCCGGGTGTTCGACCCGACCTAAGCGAAGTGTTTATCGCGCGCGCACGAAGCTGCCGTTCGACTGGCGGGTGAACAGCACCTGCTGGCCGTTGCCGGTATCGATAGTGAGGCCGGTGACGACGCCGTTGGCGTTCTGGCGAATTTGCACCGTTTGTCCACTTTGCAAGGTGCTTAATGGTTTGCCGGCGCCTTCGACCTGCGCCATGGCATAGACGTCAGTGGCTGGCAGTCCGTGGTCGCGGAACAGCTGCGCCAGCGTTTTGCCGGATTCAATCCGGTAGGTGCGCCACTGCTGTTCAATGCCCGGAGCAGACTGCTGCTGCGCCGGTTGTTGATACGGCTGAGAAGAGGAAGCGGTTTGCGTCTGGTCTGGCTGTTCATCCTGAATGGCTTCAGGCGCCACAGGCGCAACCTGGTCGGCATCGCTGACCGTCGGTGTATTGGTGATTGGCGGAAGCGGCACGGCCTGATTGCCCGAACCTTGCGGCTGAGACTGGGACTGCAGATCGAGATTAGCTTCGCGGCTGGCCTGGGTCGGCGTGCTGTTATCGCCGGAGGGGAGCAGGAAACCAATAATGACCAGCAGGAAGCCGGCGATGATGCCGCGGCGATGCATGGGCGGTAGCGGATCCATGAGACGAAGTTGATCCGGGGCGTGCCAGATCTTCGCCAGGGTAGATGTCAATTCAAAGCGCCCGGGCATGGCTTTCCTCCTGCTCCGCATATTTTTATCCTGCTTATGAGTATAGACGGCTAACGTCCTGAAGGTAGAGGTTAACCTGATATCGCCTATTGTTTCTGTTTCGCTGAGATTTGTCATCATCCGCCGACAAAGTTTTACCCATTCCTCTATGGCTGTTATGCTTTCGAACGCTTTTCTCAAGATGTTTATCACCCAAAAAAGGAACAAAGATGGCAACCCCGACTTTTGACACTATCGAAGCGCAGGCAAGTTACGGTATCGGCTTGCAGGTTGGACAACAACTGAGCGAATCCGGCCTGCAGGGGCTGCTGCCGGAAGCGCTGGTTGCCGGCATTGCCGATGCGCTGGAAGGTAATCAGCCGCAGGTGCCGGTTGAAGCGGTACACCGCGCGCTGCGTGAAATCCATGAACGCGCTGACGCCGTGCGTCGCGAGCGCTTCCAGGCGATGGCCGCTGATGGCCAGAAATACCTCGATGAAAACCGTGAAAAAGAAGGCGTGAACAGCACTGAATCCGGCCTGCAGTTCCGCGTACTGACGCAGGGCGAAGGCCCGATCCCGGCGCGCACCGACCGCGTACGCGTTCACTACACCGGCAAACTTATCGACGGTACCGTGTTCGATAGCTCCGTGGCCCGCGGCGAACCGGCTGAATTCCCGGTGACCGGCGTGATCGGCGGCTGGATCGAAGCGCTGACCCTGATGCCGGTAGGTTCCAAATGGGAACTGACTATTCCGCACAACCTGGCTTATGGCGAGCGCGGCGCGGGTGCTTCTATCCCGCCATTCAGCACCCTCATCTTTGAAGTTGAGCTGCTGGACATTATTTAAGCACCAGGGGCTTCCTCTCCTGTCAGGGGGAGGGAGCCGATAAAAATAGTGTAAAATCCTTAAGTTATAAATTTATTGGAATTTTGTATTGCATATAAGTTCGTTGAGTGTATTTTTGTGAGCTGTTTCGCGTTACATTGGTGATATAACACTCACTTTAAACATAAAATTAACATTATATCTAAATCATAGTATTCATCCCTCCGATTCTTACCTAATATCGATAAACCCTCTTGTCAGGGTTGCGACAAATGACAGGCCAACAGAGCCTGAACAACACAGACAGGTACAACAGGAAGAAAATCACATGGTAGATCAGGTCAAAGTCGTTGCCGACGAGCAGGAGACGACTGAACAATCGCTACGGCGAAATCTCACTAACCGGCATATTCAGCTTATTGCTATCGGCGGGGCGATCGGCACCGGGCTGTTTATGGGGTCTGGCAAGACCATCAGTCTCGCCGGGCCATCCATTATTTTTGTTTATATGATCATCGGTTTTATGCTGTTTTTCGTCATGCGTGCCATGGGCGAATTACTGCTGTCGAACCTGGAATATAAATCATTCAGTGATTTCGCTTCCGACCTGTTAGGGCCGTGGGCGGGGTATTTTACCGGCTGGACCTACTGGTTCTGCTGGGTGGTCACCGGGATGGCGGACGTTGTCGCCATCACCGCCTACGCGCAGTTCTGGTTCCCCGGGCTTTCTGACTGGGTCGCTTCGTTAGCGGTTATCCTGCTGCTGCTGGGCCTGAACCTCGCGACCGTGAAGATGTTTGGCGAAATGGAGTTCTGGTTCGCGATGATCAAAATCGTCGCCATCGTGGCGCTGATCGTGGTCGGCCTGGTGATGGTGATGATGCACTTTAAATCGCCGACCGGCGTTGAAGCTTCATTCGCGCATCTGTGGAATGACGGCGGCTGGTTCCCGAAAGGCCTCAGCGGCTTCTTTGCCGGTTTCCAGATAGCGGTATTCGCCTTCGTGGGGATTGAGCTGGTGGGTACTACCGCGGCGGAAACCAAAGACCCGGAAAAATCACTGCCGCGGGCGATCAACTCCATCCCGCTGCGTATCATTATGTTCTACGTCTTCGCGCTGATTGTTATTATGTCGGTGACACCGTGGAGCTCCGTCGTGCCGAGCAAGAGCCCGTTCGTTGAACTGTTTGTTCTGGTCGGCCTGCCGGCTGCCGCCAGCCTGATCAACTTCGTGGTACTGACTTCCGCCGCCTCTTCCGCTAACAGCGGAGTGTTCTCCACCAGCCGTATGCTGTTCGGTCTGGCGCAGGAAGGTCAGGCGCCGAAAATGTTCGCCAAGTTGTCTAAACGTGCGGTGCCGGCGAAGGGCTTAACCTTCTCCTGCATGTGCCTGCTGGGCGGCGTGGTGATGTTGATGGTCAACCCGAGCGTGATTGCCGCGTTCACCATGATCACCACGGTGTCGGCAATTCTGTTCATGTTCGTCTGGACCATTATCCTCTGCTCTTACCTGGTCTATCGTAAAAAGCGTCCGCAGCTGCACGAGAAGTCCATCTATAAGATGCCGCTGGGTAAAGTGATGTGCTGGGTGTGCATGGCCTTCTTCGTCTTCGTACTGGTGCTGTTGACGCTGGAAGATGATACCCGCGAGGCGCTGATGGTCACCCCGCTGTGGTTTGTTCTGCTGGGCGCAGGCTGGCTGTTTGCCGGTAAAAAACGTCTGGCGAAATAAAAAAGGCCACCCGGAGTGGCCAATAAACTGACAATGTCGAGAGGGCGCCTGCGGGCGCCTTTTTTTATGATTTTCCGGCGAGGGCACGCGGGAACAGCACGTTATTTTCCAGACTGATGTGCTCCATCAGGTCGTCAATCATCTCGTTAATGCCGTTGTACATCGCTTTCCAGGTGGTGCAGGCTTCCGGCGGCGGTGTCACGTTATGGGTGATGTGCTTGATGACTTCCAACAGTTCGCCCGCCTCGTCGTGCTCGCTTTCCATCACGCTGATAGGACCACCGGCCTGGGTTCCCATCCCCTGTTTGATCATCGGGAACAGAATCTGCTCTTCTTTCATCATGTGGCTGGAGAGCTCCTGGTGCAGCATGGTCAGGTATTTAGTTAGCCCTTTTGGCACGTTCGGTTTATCGGCGTGGACGCGTTCAACCTTGGTTGCCTGCAGGATCAGTTCCGGCAGCTGTTCACGGTGACGATCATGATAGCGAACGATGATGTGGTCGATGATGTCGGTGAACGGCGCGGCGCGCCAGTCGCGCTCGATCGGCTGCTCGGCCAGTTTTGCCAGTTCGGCTTCAATCGCCGCGACGTCCAGCGCTTTGCGCGCCGCCGCGCGATCCAGGGTTTGTTTGCCGCCGCAGCAGTAATCCATATCGTATTTACGGAACAGCGCGGAGGCGCGCGGGATGCTCAGCGCCAGCTCGCCTAAAGGTTGGTCACGGAAAGCCATAGCAGTTACCTCGTCATCAAGAATATAAGATGTATATTAAATGCATCTTTAATCCATGGGAATACCCCTTTAGGATACCAGGCTATTTTTTTGGCTCGACGCGCAGTTCCTGCAGAACCGGTTTTTCCGGGCGGGCGCGAACCGCCGACACCACACCGAGCACCAGCAGCAGGATCCCGCTCAGCGTCAGCAGCGGAGGAAGACTCTGGCGTAGCAGGAAGGTGTACAGCAGACCGGCCAGCGTCTCGAAGACGATCAGCGGCCCGAGGATCACCGTCGGCAGGCGCTGGCTGGCAATGTTCCAGCACAGTGCGCCGACCCACGAGCAGAGCACGGCGATCGCCAGCATCAGGACGATGAACACCGCCGGGCGCGGGCCGAAGGGGAGCGGGAAGTCGCTATGCTGGCCCTGCAGCCATCCGCAGGCGGCAATATAACCGACCAGCGATACCGGCAGGGTGACCAACGCCTGCGCGGTGGCCCACATCATCGGCGGCTTATCCGGGTTTTCACGCAGCCAGCGGGCGTTGCGCAGGGCGTACCACGCCCAGCAGACGACGGCGATCAGCGCGAGAACAATGCCCGAACCATAGCGCCACGGGCTGAAATCAGGAAGCCCGTGCTGCAGCTCCGCCACGTTGACGCACACCAGCCCCAGGGCGATACAGATTAGCGCCGGAAATAGCCGCCGCCACGGCAGCTTGCCATCGCGCTGGCTATACAGCAGGTTGGCGCACACCGGCAGTACTACCGGCAGGGTGCCGATAATCATCGTCGATACCGGCGCGCCGGTGCGCTGAATGGCGCTGGCAAGACAGAAGTAATAGATCAGGTTCCCCATCATGGTCAGCGCCAGCGCGGTCCACCAATCCTTGCCGTTCAGCTGCCGCAGACGCGCGCGGCCGAGCCACGCCAGCGGCAAGGCGATAAGTCCCAGCGCCAGATAGCGCCCCATCGACTGCAGCACCGCGGGATATTCCGGCACCAGCAACGGGCCGACGAAAATCAGCCCCCACATTAACCCCGCCAGCAGGGCATACAACACGCCGCTAATCATGATGACATCCATCTTCAGTTTGCTTGCGCCAAGTGTAGGAGGGCGCGAGGGTAAGAATATTGTATGAGATTGCGCTTTAGCGCCCGGCGACCTGTTTTTGATAACGCACCGGCGTGATGCCGTAGCGACGGGTGAAGGCGCGGGTTAAATGTGACTGGTCGGTTAATCCGGCGGCGATGGCCACTTCGGCGGCGGGCATGCCGTGGGTCAGAAACGCCTTGGCGCGCCACAGGCGAATCGCCATCAGCATCTGGTGCGGGGTAACGTGAAAGTGGGCTTTAAACTGGCGCTGGAAGTGATAGGGGCTGAGCGCTGCCACCTGCGCCAGTTCATCAAGGCTGACGGCGCGCATATAGTTATCGTGCAGGTAGTCGCGTACCCGATCGAAGCGGTGCGCCGCTTCCGGCGCCATTGGCGCATGGTGAGCCAGCGGGCGAAAGGTATCAACCAGGTCGAGCAGCATCCCTTGCTGCGCCAGCGGATCGTCAGCGTGCCACAGGCCGTAAATCAGTTGGCCGATTTGCCGGGCGCGCTGTGGCTCCTGGCGCACGACCTCACTGAACCACCAGTGGCGAACGCCGGTGAAGGCTTCCAGCCGATCCGGCTCCAGATAAATCATCCGGTAGCGCCAGCCTTCGGCGGTTTCCGCCTCGCCGGTATGGAGCTCATCCGGATTCATGGTGACGATGGAATTGGCTGAAGCGACGTGCTGACTACCACGATAGCGAAAGCGTTCGGCGCCTTGTTCAATCACGCCGATGCCGAAGGCTTCGTGGGTATGCGGTTCAAAGGCATAACGAGAAATATGGGCGTGATAGAGCTCTACGCCGGGAAGTTGTTCGAGATGGCGAAAGCGCGCGCGGTCTTTTTCATCGCTAAATTGTGGTGGTACGCCCTGCATGCCGTGTCTCCCGACGATTCATCCCTTCAATATTAGAGATGAAGCGCCGGGACGCAACCGCAAAAACTGACAGGGAGTGGTTAGATGATGCCTTTTACGCTATCGGCAAGCGACGTGGTCGGGCGGCCAATCAGTTTGCTCAGGGTGCGGCTGTCGTCAAACAGTCCGCCTTTCGACGCGCCGGTATCGGAATCCGCCAGCATATCGGCAAGCCCGGCCGGCAGGCCGACGTTCTTCAGCGCGGCGGCGAAATCGGCTTCGCTGAGGTTCTGATAAACCACATTTTTCCCGCTTTGCTTGCTCAGCTCGGCAGCCAGTTCGCTCAGAGTCCAGGCGTTGTCTCCCGCCAGTTCGTAAACTTTCCCGGCATGGCCCTCGCCGCCGATAACGTGGGCGGCGGCGGCGGCATAATCGGCACGGGTGGCGGAGGCGATTTTACCCTCCCCGGCGGCGCAAATAAACACGCCGTGTTCCAGCGCCGGCGGCGCGCTGGCCAGATAGTTTTCGGTATACCAGCCGTTGCGCAGCAGCGCGTAAGGAATACCGGAATCAGCCAGCATTTGTTCGGTTTCGATATGTTCACCGGCCAGGCCCAGCGGTGAGGTATCGGCGTGCAGCAGGCTGGTATAGGCGATAAATTTCACCCCAGCGGCTTTGGCGGCGTTGATGACGTTACGGTGCTGGACGGCACGCTGGCCGACTTCGCTTGAGGAGATTAATAGCAGTTTATCAACCCCCTGCAGCGCGGCGGTAAGCGCGGCTTCATCGCCGTATTCGGCCTGGCGCACAATCACGCCCTGCTGGCTGAGCGCTTGCGCTTTCGCCGGGTTGCGGACAATCGCCACAATCTGGCTGGCGGGGACGGTTTTTAACAGATCATGCAGTACGTGCTGGCCAAGCTGGCCGGTGGCGCCGGTAATCGCGATCATAGTTCTTCTCCTTCGTGTTCATTGGCAGTTGTGGTAAGCTAACACCTTAACTAACTTTTAGTAAGTACGTACAAAAAGGTAAGTATAAAATGGCCGAACCGACGCTGAGCGACAAACTGCGCAACGGGGATCTGTTTGCTGAACAGTGCCCGTCGCGTGATGTGCTAAAACACGTGACCAGCCGCTGGGGCGTGTTGATTCTGGTGGCGCTTCGCGAGGGGACTCACCGCTTTAGCGATCTGCGGCGCAAAATGGGCGGCGTCAGCGAAAAAATGCTGGCGCAATCCTTACAGGCGCTGGAACTGGATGGCTTTATCGACCGCGTCTCGTATCCGGTGGTGCCGCCGCATGTTGAATATAGCCTGACGCCGCTCGGTCTGCAGGTGAGCGAGAAGGTGGCGGCGCTGGCGGACTGGATCGAGCTGAATCTCCCCGCGGTGCTGGCTAACCACGGGGAGTGAAAAAGTATCACTCCCTGTAACCCCGGATAGCGGCTGGCGCCTAATCCGGGCTACCAGCCAGCTCCGCTCCGTAGCCCCGGTAAGCGCAGCGCCACCGGGGAGATATACCCGGATAGCGGCTGGCGCCTAATCCGGGCTACCAGCCCGCTCCGCTTTGTAGCCCTTGAAAGCGCAGCGCCACCGGGGATATATACCCGGATAGCGGCTGGCGCCTGATCCAGGCTACCAGCCAGCTCCGCTCTGTAGCCCCGGTAAGCGCAGCGCCACCGGGGAGCTGTACCCGGATAGCGGCTGGCGCCTAATCCGGGCTACCAGCCAGCTCCGCTTTGTAGCCCCGGTAAGCGCAGCGCCACCGGGGAACAGGCATTACTGACTCAAATCCAGCTGATAAATAGCGAAGCCGATATCATCGGTCGCTACCTGCCGCATCGGATACTGTGCTTTCTCTTTGATAAACGCCGTGGCTTTGTCGCCAGGCGAGGTCTCAAAGCGAATATCCAGCGGCGTTTTGCTGTGAATCGGCGCCAGACGCCAGTTGTTATCCGCCGCCGGATGGATCGCACCATCCTTCTTCGACTGCGCGCCAATCCACGCCGCCAGCACCGAACGGTTTTCGTCCGGGGAGGCAAAAGCGATATGGTCGTCGCCGGTACCGGCGAATTTGCCGCCGTAGGCGCGATAGTTATTGGTGGCGACGAGGAAGGTGGCCTGCGGATCGATAGGCTTACCGTTAAAGGTCAGGTCTTTAATGCGTTCTGACTGCGGGTGAATCATCTGGCACTCGCCGTCGTAGCGCGCCGGTTGACTCACGTCGATCTGGTAATTTACGCCGTCAATCACGTCGAAGTTATAGGTGCGGAACCCGTCCCAGTTAATCAGCGACTGCGGTTTGCTGCTGGCGGGGTCAATCTGGTTAAACTGCCCGGCGGAGCATTCGAGCCACTCCTTGACCTCTTTACCGCTTACCTTCATCACCACCAGCGTGTTCGGGTAGAGATAGAGGTCGGCGGCGTTACGGAAGGTGAGCTGGCCTTTTTCCACTTCGACAAAGCTTGCCGGATCGTTTTTACGCCCGCCTACTTTAAACGGCGCGGCGGCGGAGAGTACCGGCAGTTTCGCCAGATCTGGATCGCCCTGGATGTAGTGCTCGACATAGGCCTTTTGCGCCATGTTGACCACCTGCACCGTCGGGTCGTCCTGCACCAGCGCCAGGTAGCTGTACATGTTGTCGGCGGACTTGCCGATAGGCTTGCTGACGAATTCGCGTGTGGCGTCGTGATCGGCTTTCAGCACCGCCACCATTTTACTATCTTCCGCCGCCAGCGACTTTTTCGCTACCGCGTCGTAAATAGGTCGCGCTTCGGCTTTGGCCTGCGCCACTTGCCATTTACCGCTGTCGTTATTCAGCACCAAATCGACCACCCCGAGATGATCGCCCCACATTCCCGGCATCACCGCCGGAATACCGTTTAGCGTACCTTTGGCGATATCCGCGCCTTTAATGGTGGCGAAGTCTTTACCGGGGAACACCGCGTGGGCGTGGCCGAACATGATGGCGTCAACGCCGGGTACCTGGCTTAAGTAGTAGACCGAGTTTTCCGCCATTGCCTGATACGGATCGGCGGAGAGCCCCGAATGCGCGACCACCACGACCACATCAGCGCCTTTCGCGCGCATCTCCGGCACGTACTTGCGCGCGGTTTCGGTGATGTCGTTGACCTTCACCTTGCCGCTGAGGTTGGCTTTATCCCAGGTCATGATCTGCGGCGGCACAAAACCGATGTAGCCGATGCGCAGGGTATGGGGCTGACCATCGCTATCCTGAACCTGGGTATCCTGAATCAGGTATGGCGTAAACATCGGTTTCCCGGTTTTTACATCAATAATATTGGCATTAACGTAAGGGAACTTCGCCCCGGCTAGCGCTTTATGCAGGAAGTCGAGGCCATAGTTAAATTCATGGTTGCCCAGGTTGCCGACGGCGTAATTCAGGGTGTTCATCGCCTTGTAAACCGGATGCACATCCCCCTCTTTGAGCCCTTTTGCCGCCATATAGTCGCCCAGTGGACTACCCTGAATAACATCACCGTTATCCACCAGCACGCTGTTTTTCGCTTCCGCACGGGCTTTTTCAATCAGGCTGGCGGTTCTGACCAGACCGAATTTTTCCGTGGCGGTATCTTTGTAGTAATCGAAATCCATCATATTGCTGTGCAGATCGGTGGTTTCCATGATCCGCAGGTCGACCGTCGCCGCGTTGACGCTGGCCGCCACCAGCGTGGCCAGCAGCGTTGCGCTAAACTTAATCATCAGAGGCGTCCTTTTTTATGAGCAATGGCACAAAAGAAAATGTATTTACATTCTGTTGCTTACAGAATTGTGAATTCTGCCAGAAAAGCGTGAATGGAAACCGCTAGTGTTATCACAGATAGCGGAACTGGTGATGATGCGATATAAATAAAACAACGAGTTAACGCCACTGTAACCAGAAGAGGTGGAGAATGTTAGAACAAGTATGTCAGCTTGCACGGATCGCGGGCGATGCCATCATGGATGTCTACGATGGGAACCAGCCGATGGATGTGAGCAGCAAAAAGGATGATTCTCCCGTTACCGCGGCGGATATCGCCGCGCATAAAGTCATTGTCAGCGGCCTGCAGGCGCTGGATGCCACAATCCCCATCCTGTCGGAAGAAGATCCGCCGGCGTGGGAAGTGCGGCAGCACTGGCAGCGCTACTGGCTGGTCGACCCGCTGGACGGCACCAAAGAATTTATCAAGCGCAATGGCGAATTCACCGTTAATATCGCGCTGATTGAAAACGGTAAACCGACGCTGGGCGTGGTGTACGCACCGGTGATGAAAGTGATGTACAGCGCGCAAAATGGCAAGGCGTGGAAAGAAGAGTGTGGCGTGCGCAAGCAGATTCAGGTTCGCGATGCTCGCCCGCCGCTGGTGGTGATTAGCCGCTCTCATGGTAATGACCCGGAGCTGCAGGAGTATCTGGAGCAACTGGGCGAGCACCAGACCACCTCAATCGGTTCGTCGCTGAAATTCTGCCTGGTGGCGGAAGGCCAGGCGCAGCTCTATCCGCGCTTCGGGCCGACCAGCACCTGGGACACCGCTGCCGGTCATGCGGTCGCGGTAGCCGCCGGGGCGCATGTTCACGACTGGCAAGGCAAAACTCTTGACTACACGCCGCGTGAATCCTTCCTCAACCCCGGCTTCCGGGTCTCTATTTATTAAGCAGCTTATGCAGCAGGTCGACGACCTGCTGCACCTCTTGCTGGGTCAGCGCGCCGTCTTTTGCCCACTGAACACGGCCGTTTTTATCTAACACCACAATCGCCGAACTTCCTTCATCGAGCTGCCAGGCTTTGCGCGCGAGACCGTTGCTGTCGACGATAAACTGCGACCACGGATAGAGCTGCTTGTTGCTCTCGATGCTGCTGCGCACGAACATCCCGGAGCCGGGGATCGCGTCGTCGGTATTGACGATGGTGGTGGTCTGGTAGCGGTCGTGCGGCAGGCCAGCCGCCTTAATCGCCTCAATCAGATTGGCATTTTTCTCTTTTGCCGAGGTGCGCCCGGCAATATGCTGGATGACGCGCACTTTTCCCGCCAGCTGCGAGCTATTCCAGTTTTTGTAGCTAAACTTATCGTTATTCAGTATCAGTTCTCCGCGATCGGCGATGCCTACCGGCGCGACGCGCTGACCATCGACAAAATTATGCGCCGAAGCCATTAACGGAAACAGGAGGGCGGAAACCGCCAGCAACTTACGTAGGGTCATGAGATATCCTTTTTTATATGCAGGTGATCCGACCACTTGGTCTTGTTTAATGATAAGTGCGAATTGTCGCCATTACCCGCAAGCGTGATGCCAGTTTGCGTGCCAACGCACACATTCAATAAAAAACGGAAACTTATACTAACAACTACGTATGCCTGAAACGAAAATTCTGAATTATTGTCATCAAAGGGTAAAAAAACTTCTACAGACTGGGTGACTTCGGAAATCTGGACTATAGTTTTAGGGCATTAAAATTTGCGCTCCCGATACGCGGGCTAACTGTGGCACCGCAGGAGCGTAACCCTGGCAGGAGACAACAATGAAAATTTTCCAACGCTACAATCCGCTGCAAGTGGCGAAGTACGTGAAGATCCTGTTTCGTGGACGGTTGTACATCAAGGACGTTGGCGCTTTTGAATTTGATAAGGGCAAAATCCTTATCCCGAAGGTTAAGGACAAGCTGCATTTCTCAGTGATGTCCGAAGTCAATCGTCAGGTTATGCGTCTGCAAACTGAGACCGCATAACGTGGTATGACGGCACGAAAAAAAACGGCTCCCGATGGGAGCCGTTGATGTTTTCAGGGCCGCTTACGCCGCGCCTTTTTCTTTCTTCGCCGCTTCTTCGATATCAGGCAGTTTCGGTACCAGCACCGTTGGTTTGTTGTCGATACGGGTAACCAGTAGTTGGTCGATACGGTAGTTATCGATATCCACCACTTCAAACTTGTAGCCAGAGAACTTCACCGCATCGGTGCGTTTCGGGATCTTACGCAGCATGAACATCATAAAGCCGCCGATGGTCTCGTAATTATCGGACTGCGGGAATTCATCGATATCCAGCACGCGCATTACGTCGTCGATCGGCGTCCCGCCGTCAATTAACCATGAGTTCTCATCGCGGGCGACGATTTGCTCTTCCAGCCCCTGGCCGACCAGGTCGCCCATCAGGGTGGTCATGACGTCGTTGAGAGTGATAATCCCCACCACCAGCGCGTATTCGTTCATGATCACCGCGAAGTCTTCGCCGGCGGTTTTAAAGCTTTCCAGCGCTTCAGAGAGCGTCAGGGTATCCGGCACGATCAGCGTATTGCGGATCTGCACGCCGCCGGTTAACACCAGGCTCTGATTTGCCAGCACGCGGTTCAGCAGGTCTTTTGAATCGACGTAGCCGATGATGTGATCGATATCCTCGTTACATACCAGGAACTTGGAGTGCGGATGTTCCGCCACTTTATTCTTCAGGCTCTGCTCGTCTTCGTGTAAATCGAACCAAATCACGTTTTCGCGCGGCGTCATCGAAGAGGGGACGGTACGGGATTCCAGCTCAAAGACGTTTTCAATTAATTCGTGTTCCTGTTTACGCAGCACCCCGGCCAGCGCGCCGGCTTCCACCACCGCGTAGATATCATCGGAGGTGATGTCGTCTTTACGCACCATCGGGATTTTAAACAGGCGGAAGATGTTGTTCGCCATGCCGTTAAACAGCCACACCAGCGGGCGGAAGACCAGTAAACAGAAGCGCATCGGGTTGATGATGCGCAAAGCCACGGCTTCTGGCGCAATCATACCGATGCGTTTCGGCGTCAGGTCAGCAAACAGGATGAACAAGCTGGTGACCAGGGTGAAAGAGAAAATAAAGCTCAGCTGCTCGGAAAGCTCCGGCGACATGTAGCGGCTCAATACGCTGTGAAACGCGGGTGAAAATGCGGCATCGCCGACGATACCACCCAGAATGGCCACGGCGTTGAGGCCGATCTGCACGACGGTGAAGAAGGTGCCAGGGTTTTCCTGCATTTTGAGAACGCGCTGCGCATTCACATTGCCTTCATCAGCCAGCAATTTGAGTTTGATTTTACGTGATGCGGCCAGTGAGATTTCAGAGATCGAAAAAAATGCACTGACGGCAATAAGGAAAAGTATTACTAAAATACTGTTTAACATATCTTTTCTGACCGTTGAGGCCAGATCCTCGGAAGGGAAGTGGATAACTCTTTTAATGTGGAATACATAAAAAACCGGTCCGAAGGCGCTGGACCGGCTATGACACAGCGTAGTATAGCGTAAATGTCTGTAAAGCCACCAGAGCGATAATTATTCTCGCCAGCGGCCTCTTCTACAGGATTACGCCTGCGGAGGGAGGCAAACGCCAATCCCGCCGATACCGCAGTAGCCGTACGGATTTTTGTGCAGGTACTGCTGATGATCGTCCTCAGCATAGTAGAACGGTTTCGCCGTGGCGATTTCAGTGGTGATCTCGCGGGTATCGTTGGCGTCGCGCATCGCTGCCTGGTAACGCAGCATGCTGGCCTGCGCCGCTTCAAGCTGCTCCGGCGTCAGCGGGTAGATAGCCGAACGGTACTGCGTGCCGTGGTCGTTACCCTGCTGCATCCCTTGCGCTGGATCGTGGTTCTCCCAGAAAACCTGCAGCAGTTGTTCATAGCTGATGACCTGCGGGTCATATACCACGCGCACCGCTTCCGCGTGCCCGGTATCGCCGCTGCACACTTCACGATAGGTTGGATTTGGCGTGTAGCCGCCGGTATAGCCCGCCGCGGTGCTGTAGACCCCCGGCAATTGCCAGAACAGACGCTCGACGCCCCAGAAGCAGCCCATCGCGAACAGCGCTACCTCCATTCCTTCAGGAACGTTGGTCATTGAGTGGCCGTTAACGGCGTGGAGCGTTGCTACCGGCATCGGCGTGTTGCGCCCCGGCAGCGCATCCGCCTGGGCGACAAGATGCGTTTTATCAAATAGACTCACGGTTGGCCTCGCAATTTGTGGTTAAGGTTGTAACGTCGCGTATCTTTTTAGACAATAAACACGCTCAATACGTCTAAATTTAAACATAAGAATTATTTGGGTTACCGTCACTTTTTCAACCCTTAGTTGTTAGGGTTTTGTTAAGCCGTGGAGCGGCACTTGCGTTTCCTTCGGGGGGAAACAAGGATATTCAGGAGAACACGTGCAACAAATCCGCCAGATATGCGTTACCAGCCTTTTGCTGGTCAGCGGGGTCGCCAGCGCAGCGAATGTGCGTTTGCAGGTTGAGGGGTTATCCGGGGAACTGGAAAAAAACGTCCGCGCCCAACTATCCACGATCCAGAGCGATGAGGTCACGCCGGACCGTCGTTTTCGCGCGCGCGTCGATGACGCCATCCGCGAGGGCCTGAAAGCGCTGGGTTACTATGAACCCACCATCGATTTCGATCTGCGTCCGCCGCCCAAAAAAGGGCGTCAGGTGCTGATTGCCAAAGTGACTCCCGGCGAGCCGGTGCGCATTGGCGGCACCGAGGTGATCCTGCGCGGCGGCGCGCGCACCGACCGCGATTACCTGGATCTGCTGAAAACGCGTCCGGCAATTGGCACGGTGCTCAATCACAGTGATTATGACGGCTTCAAAAGCTCGCTCACCAAGGTGGCGCTGCGCAAAGGCTATTTCGATAGCGAGTTCAATAAAAGCCAGCTCGGCGTGTCGCTCGATCGCCATCAGGCTTTCTGGGACATTGACTACAACAGCGGCGAGCGCTACCGCTTTGGCCCGGTAAGCTTTACCGGTTCGCAGATCCGCGAAGAGTACCTGCAAAACCTGGTGCCCTTTAAACAGGGTGATTATTACACCTCGCAGGATTTGGCGGAGCTGAACCGCCGCCTGGCGGCGACCGGCTGGTTTAACTCGGTGGTCGTCGCGCCGCAGTTTGATAAATCACGTAAAACCAAGGTGCTGCCTCTGCAGGGCGTCGTTTCGCCACGCAAAGAGAACACCGTGGAAACCGGGGTCGGCTATTCGACAGACGTCGGGCCGCGCGTGAAAGCAACGTGGAAAAAGCCGTGGATGAACTCCTACGGCCACAGCCTGACCTCCAGCGTTAGCCTCTCCGCGCCGGAACAGCAGCTCGATTTCAGCTACAAAGTCCCGCTATTAAAAAGCCCGCTTGAGCAGTATTACCTGATGCAGGGCGGTTTTAAGCGTACCGACCTTAACGATACCAAGGCCGATTCCACCACCCTGGCGCTGTCGCGCTATTGGGAGATGTCGAGCGGCTGGCAGCGCGCGATTAACCTGCGCTGGAGTCTGGACCACTTTACCCAGGCTAACGTCACCAATACCACTATGCTGCTTTATCCCGGCGTCTCGGTAAACCGCACCCGCTCCCGTGGCGGCCTGATGCCGACCTGGGGCGATTCCCAGCGCTATTCGGTGGACTACTCCAACACCATGTGGGGCTCGGACATTAACTTTATCGTCATGCAGGCGCAGGACGTGTGGATCCGCACCCTCTATGACCGCCACCGCTTCGTGGTGCGCGGCAACCTCGGCTGGATTGAAGCCGATGACTTCAGCAAAGTTCCGCCGGATCTGCGTTTCTTCGCCGGTGGCGACCGCAGCATTCGTGGTTATAAATACAAATCGATCTCGCCGAAAGATGACGACGGCAAGCTAATCGGTGCCTCAAAGCTGGCGACGGGCTCGCTGGAGTATCAATACAACGTCACCGGGAAATGGTGGGGGGCGGCGTTTATCGACAGCGGCGAAGCGGTGAGCGATATCCGTAAAAGCGATTTTAAAACCGGCGCGGGCGTCGGCGTGCGCTGGCAATCGCCGGTTGGGCCGATCAAGCTGGATATCGCCAGACCTATCGGCGACAAAGAAGAACACGGTTTACAGTTTTACATCGGTCTGGGGCCTGAATTATGAGTTTATGGAAGAAGATAAGCCTCGGCGTATTACTCTTTTTAGTGCTGCTGATTGGCGTGGTCGGCTTTTTAGTCGGCACCACTACCGGTTTGCATCTGGTACTGAAAGCGGCGGACCGCTGGGTGCCGGGGCTGGAGATTGGCAAGGTCACCGGCGGCTGGCGCGACCTGACCTTACAGAACGTACGCTTCGAACAGCCGGGCGTGGCGGTGACGGCCGGCCAGTTCCATCTCGGCGTCAAGCTGCGCTGTCTGTGGGATAGCAGCCTGTGCGTTAACGATATCTCGCTGCGCGATATCTACGTCGCTATCGATACCAAAAAGATGCCGCCTTCGACGCCGGTAGAGGAAGAAGATTCCGGCCCGCTGAACCTCTCGACGCCCTATCCCATTACCCTCAGCCGCGTGGCGCTGCATAACGTCAATGTCAAAATCGACGACACCGCCGTTTCGCTGCGCGATTTCTCCACCGGCCTGAACTGGCAGGAGAAAAACCTGACCCTGACGCCGACCTCGCTGCAGGGGTTACTCATCGCCCTGCCGAAGGTGGCGAAAGTGGCGCAGGAGCAGGTTGTGGAGCCGAAAATTGACCATCCGAAACCGGAAGAGAAGCCTCTCGGCGAGACGATGAAAGATCTGTTCTCGCAGCCGGTGCTGCCGGAAATGGTCGATGTGCATCTGCCGCTGAATCTTAATATTCAGGAGTTCCGCGGCGAACAGCTGCGCCTGACCGGCGATACCGATATGACCGTCTACAACCTGCTGCTGAAGGTCAGCAGCATCGACGGGCAGATGAAACTTGATGCGCTGGACGTCGATTCCGACCAGGGCAAGGTTACCGCTTCCGGCACCGCGCAACTGCAGGATAACTGGCCGGTCGATATTACTCTCGACAGCACGCTGAACATCGACCCGCTGAAAGGCGAGAAGGTGAAGCTGAAAGTAGGCGGCGAGCTGCGTAAAAAACTGCAGGTCGGCGTTGATTTAGCCGGCTCGGTGGCCATGACCCTGCGCGCCGAAGCGCAGCTGGCGGAAGCCGGTCTGCCGCTGAATATGGAAGTGAAGAGTAAGCAGCTGTACTGGCCGTTTACCGGCGAGAAACAGTTCCAGGCGGATGATCTGCATCTGAAATTCAGCGGCAAAATGACCGACTACACCATGGCGTTTAGTACCGCGGTGAAAGGACAGTCGCTGCCGCCGGCTAAAATTACCCTTAATGCTAAAGGTAACGAACAGCAGGTAAATCTCGATAAGCTGACCGTGGCGGCGCTGGAGGGGAAAACCGAACTGAAAGCGTTGCTCGACTGGCAGCAGGCGATCAGCTGGCGCGGCGAATTGACCCTCGATGGCATTAATACCGCCAAAGAGGTGCCGGACTGGCCGTCGAAGCTGAACGGGATTATCAAAACCCAGGGCAGCCTGTACGGCAGCAGCTGGCAGATGGCGGTTCCCGAGCTGAAAATTACCGGCAACGTGAAACAGAATAAAGTCGATGTTCACGGTTCGCTGCAGGGTAACAGCTATATGCAGTGGAAAGTGCCGGGACTGCATCTGGCGCTTGGCCCAAACAGCGCCGATGTGAAAGGCGAGCTGGGGGTGAAAGACCTTAATCTCGACGCCACCATCGATGCGCCGCATCTCGACAATGCGTTGCCGGGGCTTGGCGGTACGGCGAAAGGTCTGCTGAAGGTACGCGGCACCATCGACGCGCCGCAGCTGCTGGCGGATATCACCGCCCGCGCTTTACGCTGGCAGGAACTGACGGTAGCCCAGGTCAACGTCAAAGGTGACGTCAAATCCAGCGACCAGATTGGCGGTAATCTTGACGTACGCGTCGATCGCATCAGCCAGCCTGGGGTTAACATCAGCCTGGTGCAGCTGAATGCCAAAGGGACTGAGAAGCAGCATGATTTACAGCTGCGCGTACAGGGCGATCCTGTGTCGGGCCAGCTGACGCTGGCGGGCAGTTTCGATCGTAAAGAGGAGCGCTGGAAGGGCACCCTGAGCAATACCCGTTTCCAGACGCCGGTCGGGCCGGTGGCGCTGACGCGCAACATTGCGCTGGATTACCGTAATCAGGAACAGAAAATCAGCATCGGGCCGCACTGCTGGAGCAACCCGAATGCCGAGCTGTGCGTACCGCAGACCATCGATGCCGGCGCCAGCGGGCGCGCGGTGGTCAATCTCAACCGTTTCGATCTGGCGATGCTGAAGCCGTTTATGCCGGAGGCGACCCAGGCAAGCGGCGTGTTTAGCGGTAACGCCGATGTGAGCTGGGATACCACCAAAGAGGGGCTGCCGCAGGGCAAAGTCACCCTCAGCGGGCGCAACGTCAAAGTCACCCAGACGGTCAACGACGCACCGCTGCCGGTGGCTTTTGATACGCTTAACCTCAGCGCCGACCTGCATAACAACCGGGCGCAGTTGGGCTGGCTGATACGCCTGACCAACAACGGCCAGCTTGATGGCCAGGTGGAGGTGACCGACCCGCAGGGGCGGCGTAACCTGGGCGGCAACGTCAACATTAGCAACTTCTCGCTGGCGATGATTAACCCGATCTTCGCTCGCGGCGAGAAAGCAGAAGGCAAGCTTAATGCCCGTCTGCGTCTGGGCGGCAACTTACAGAGCCCGCAGCTGTTTGGTCAGATGCAGTTGAGCGGCGTTGATATCGACGGCAACTTTATGCCGTTTGATATGCAGCCGAGCCAGCTGGCGATGAACTTCAATGGAACGCGTTCGACCCTGCAGGGGACGGTGAATACCAAACAGGGGCAGATTGCGCTGAGCGGCAACGCCGACTGGACGCAAATCGACAACTGGCGCGCGCAGATTGCGGCGAAGGGCAGCCGGGTGCGCATTACCGTGCCGCCGATGGTCCGCCTGGATGTTTCTCCGGACGTGGTGTTTACCGCCACGCCAAGCCTGTTTAACCTCGATGGCCGCGTTGACGTACCTTGGGCGCGTATTGTGGTGAACGAGGTGCCGGAGAGCGCGGTGGGCGTCTCTTCCGATGAGGTGATGCTGGATAAAGATCTGAAGCCGATTAAGCCGCAGAGCGCCGGTATTCCGATCAACAGCAACCTGACGATTCACGTCGGCAACAACGTGCGTCTGGACGCTTTCGGCCTGAAAGCGCGTCTGACCGGCGATCTGAAAGTGGCGCAGGATAAGCAGGGGCTGGGGCTCAATGGCCAGATCAATATTCCGGAAGGTCGTTTCCACGCTTATGGTCAGGATCTGATCGTGCGTAAAGGCGAGCTGCTGTTCTCCGGGCCGCCGGATCAGCCGCTGCTCAATATCGAAGCGATTCGTAACCCGGAAGCCACCGAAGACGACGTGATCGCCGGCGTTCGCGTCACCGGTTCTGCCGATCAGCCGAAGGCCGAGATCTTCTCCGACCCGGCAATGTCGCAGCAGGAAGCGCTTTCTTATCTGTTACGCGGTCAGGGTTTAGGCAGCGAACAGAGCGATAGTGCGGCGATGACCTCAATGCTTATTGGAATGGGGGTTGCACAAAGTGGTCAGGTTGTGGGTAAAATCGGCGAGACGTTTGGCGTAAGCAATTTGGCGCTGGATACCCAGGGGGTAGGCGACTCCTCCCAGGTGGTGGTCAGCGGCTATGTGCTGCCGGGTCTTCAGGTAAAATACGGCGTCGGCATCTTCGACTCTTTGGCGACGCTTACCCTGCGTTATCGCCTGATGCCTAAGCTATATATGGAAGCGGTGTCTGGCGTAGACCAGGCTCTCGATTTGCTCTATCAGTTTGAGTTTTAGCAATGCGAATATTTGTTTACGGCAGTTTACGACGCAAACAAGGCAACAGCCACTGGATGACCAACGCCCAGTTGCTGGGCGCTCATAGTGTCGACGATTATCAGCTGTACAGCCTGGGCCACTATCCAGGCGCGGTGCCGGGCGAGGGCACAGTACATGGTGAAGTGTATCGTATCGACGCATCGACGCTGGCCGAGCTGGATGCGCTGCGCACCAAGGGCGGTGAATACGCGCGCCATCTGATCCAAACGCCTTACGGCAGCGCGTGGATGTATGTCTACCAGCGCTCCGTCGAGGGGTTTGCGCAGATTGAGAGCGGAAACTGGTTGGACAGAGACCAGTAATTGAAAACGACAACGCCACCTTAGGGTGGCGTTGTTTTATCTTGCGCTCGGGGCGTTATTATTTATTTTCTGGCCACGATGTTTGCGGGTAACCTAAAAATCCTTCCCGGATTATGCCGAACCTTGCAGCCAAATAAGGTGAAGATAAATGATTCGCGAAATATATTCTTAAGCAGCATAAGTGGACTCCCTCAAAATCCATTAAAGAGTTCTTCTTTCTCGCTATAGTGATTTTCAATGCCGGACTGACAGTGTAAAAGTGTTTTATTCGTTATATCAGAGTTGAAGAGTTCGTTTTCCTCAATATAGTAATTACTGATTCCGGACTGACTGCGTAGCTGTGTTTTATCCACCATATCAAAATTAGCGCATCCGGTTATTTTTCCATCTATTGCGTTGGGGAAAAGCTGTAACATTAATTCCTGACCCCATTCAGGTACATTATTGATATGATAAATGAATTCGACCTTGGTGGTGCGTTGGTCCATAGTAGGAGTGATAGTATTTACATTTTCCACCTGTATGTTGCCGAAGCATAGACCGGTTCTCCAGCTATAAGGCCAGTTTGGACTGCTGGCTGCACCTTTATCAGTCAGTCGATAATAAAAGAAAGTAATTCCAAATTCGTTTACCTGTTTTATTTCTTCTACAAGATCGTGTTTAATAAACCATGGCGTTCCTGCACTAGGCCGAATCTCGCCGCTAAACTTGGTGCGCAGTCTTCTATCGGTAATTATACAGACCGCTTGATTGGCATTAGGATTTGCGGCATCAAAACGCTTTTGAATTTCCCAGCGCCACTGCGGCCCGCTCAATTTTTTAACCGGATAGCCAGCGTCTTTTTTTGTACTGCCGCAGGCAGTAAGAAGCAGTGCGCAAGTTAAACCGAAAAAGATGCTTATTTTATTCATCTATAGTATCTCTACTTATGACATCCAGATTTTCTTCATGAAATTATAAATATTAAGATTGCCACGGGTCTGTTCTGGTAGGCCAGTGATTAAAGTCTCAATTGGATAGGGAAAACAGCGCTGTGGATTAGCAGAATAGTCGTATGCAATCCCTTCCAGCGCACTATCACCCGGTGCTAGTCCGTGGCAAGCAGGAACGTTGCCTTGCTGGTACTGATAACCTTCGGCAAAGACAATTTTCTTCCCCCAATCGTTCAGATGCGATAAAAATTCATCTTTTTTATGAAAATCATAGTTTGTTAACCAGATTATATGTTGCTTTCCAAATATTATTACGCTGCTTTCTTGTTCTGTGTGATTTACAGGGGTGATATGATTTTTGTTTGTAAATCTATAGCGATACGTCCAGGATAACGTATGATCGTGTTTATTGTATTGTGGTAATTCTAGCCAGCTGAAACTAACGTCTTCAGGAATGTTTCTGATATATTCTGGCAGAATGTTATCCTGTAGTTCCTTCGCTTTTTTTTGCAAGTTGGATAGATTGTTAGAGAGCCTTAAGTATCCGACGTTAAATATTTTTATGCATAACACCCTTCTGTTGGGATTACGTAGCAATATGTACCTGGAACAGTTTTCTTCTGGGGAATTACTTAATGGCGTACCGTAGTTTTCTTTATCTTCAATGTAAATATAGTTTTTCGATATATTTAATTTGGCAATGTCGTTTAATTTAATTGCTGCCGGTCCGGAAATAATCGTTCTGACTCCGTAGTTGCCTAAATTAGCATCGAACATGCGGATCTTTTCGAGCTCATCAGGCGTTGGTGGATATTTACTCTCTGCGAGGGATGAGAATATCGTTAAAGTGAAAATTATCGGTAGTGCATATATTATTTTATTCATGATTGTTTACTTTTACATTAAAAGTAATGATGCTGTTGCCATATTCATGTAAGTAATACAGTAAGAATATGACGTATTTAGATAAAAGTGTCAGTTTTCGATTGCCAAAATAACAGCCTGCATTTTATCTTTCTTAGCGCTACATCAGTTCCCGTGGCGTTATCCTGGAACCATTACGCCTGGCGTAAGCCAATATTATTTGATGCACTTTTATTCTACCTTTTACCCGGCGCGATAGCCGACGGCTAACTAAGCCGATAAGTTCGATGATAATTAAAAGAAGATTGATAGGCATCGCCATTATCATCAGGCTGGTAATGAACTTCCAATTTACAGGAGCGCTTAGCAGATCGTGCAAATGTATTGATAGTGAGAATAATACAATCAACAGTACGAAGCCGTAAGCACATTTATAAATAAACGCCATCTGCGGATTGCCGAGGCTAAATTGACTGCTTTTCAGATAAGCGCTGCCATCGCTGACATTGTATAACGCCTGGAGACCATTATGTCCATGTTGTCGTGCGGTAATTACCCAGTCGCCATCGGCAAGAAATGGTGGGTGATGACGATATATATTCGGATGTGTCGCGAAGGGGTTGGTTAGCCAGGTCAGTTGTGCAGGAAAATACAATGCAGAGGTGGCTAGCTGGAAACATACGCCTTCTGCTGTTGCATATTTTCTCGAAGATCTATACTCCCATATTCGAAAGTAACTATTCATTATTACGCCTTCCTCAAGGGCGATATGTTCTGGTAGCGATAGATTTTTATCCAGCGGGAGTTTATTTCTCTCGTCTATTGAATGTGCTGAATTTAATATCTGGAAAAATGAAAAGTCACCTTGTCTGGCTTGATTCATTTTGCTAATCAGGTCAGCTTGCGTAAGGGAAAAGTTATGAGCGATCCAGGCGAAACCGGTAGGGTGAATCCGCAAAAATAACATAACCAGCAGCGCGAACATGAAAAGCCCAAAAAATAACCCGTTAGCGATCATACCGACAGCAACGCAGAGCGCCAGTACGCCGAAAAGCCATGCCCCTTTCAGCGGCTGTAGGCTGGGTTCGAGTAACGCACTACCATCGCTTAACCAGTGGATCCAATAGCTACCATCCTGCAGGCGGCGGGTGCCGATATGTAGCGGCTGGCCGACCTGCAGGCTGTCAAAAAGCGAGGAGTCCTTAAAGTAGCGTTTATCGGTATAAAAGACGCGCCCATCTTCGATAAGGCGTAAATAGCCCTGGTCTTCCGAGGCGGCAGTGGTGAAGCCGGTAAAATTCAGGGTGAAATAATGAGTCTGTTTCACAAGGTTCCTTCCTTAATGAAATAGCGGCGTTTTTCCCTATAGCCCATGCCGAAGACTCAGGCAAAGCCATTACCACAGATAAAAATGGCTCTTACCAATCAACAGAAGGGCCGCCAGCGTGGTGAGCGCGAGAAACAACAACCGCCTTGTCGGGGTGCTGAACATTATCCTATTTCCTCTAATGTGGTGTTGGCGGCGACTCGCCTGAGGTAACCTCTTACGGTCGTTCGCAGCGCCAGCCAGTCGCGTACGCTTTGTGACAAACAGCGGGCGGTTGGGCCGATAAGCTCCATTATTGCCAGTGTTCCGCCGAAACAAAGTAGTGATATAGACAACATGTGCAGTGAATCGCGAAACAACCACCACAAGCTCCTGCCAGACTTGTAGGGATTATATAATTCCATGCCAAGTACAAGCAGGTACAGCGCCAGCGCCATGCCATAAAGCAGGTTATAGAGTAGCGACATTTGCCGGTTACCGGGATACCACCAATGATTTTTCAGAAAAGCGCCCCCGTCGCTGACGTTGTATAACGCCTGGATGTCGTTATCCTCCCGTTGGTAGATGGCGACTATCCGATCGCCGATAGCGAGAAAGGGCGGTTGACGGCGGTAAAAAATGGGATGCAGGCCGAAATTGGCGAAACCGATCTGCCAGAAGAAAGCCAGCGGAGCTATGTCGCATTGCAATCCAACCCCGTGGTATTCCCGCCTAGGATTCCCTGCGAACCACTTCTTAAAAATGATATTGCTAATTTTCCCCGTCCGGACGGCATAGCGTTGCGGAAGCGTTTCTGTAAAAGCCAGCGCTGCCTGACGATCGACCGGCGGCGTTGCCTGTATCGACTGACAAAATGAGAAGTCGCCGCGGCGCGCCAACGTCATCTTCGCCAACAGATCGCGCATATCGGGGAGGAGTTTTAACGCCGGGCGGAACAGAAGCTCGCAGAGGCCAGATAGCAGCGCGATTAACGCCAGTACCGCGATAATGCCGAACCCCATCTTCCCCCATTCTGAATCGATGTAAAAGACGGGGATGAGCGTTGCGATGAGGACCAGTAGGCTAACCAACAGCAGCGGCCGGGCCCATGGCTTTGCTAAGTGGTCTGGTTCAAGTAGTGTTTTGCCGTCGCTCAACCAGTGGATCCAGTAGCAACCGTTGGGCAAGCGGCGGGCGCCGATGTGCAGGGGGCGGTTAAGCTGCAGGCGGTCAAAAAGCGTGGGATCGCTAAAATGGCGTTTATTGGTATAAAAGATATGCTCGCCTGCAATGAGGCGCAGATAGGCTTGCCCTTCAGAGGCCGCGGTCGTGAAACCGGTATAGTTCAGGGTGAAATAGCGAGTGCTTTTCACGGGGATCCCTCCACGAGGATAATGCGGCAATCCGTGCCGCAGTCAGGCAGGGGATGACCCTGCCTGAGACAGAATTACTTCTGTTTAGCGCGCTCGAAGGAAGCAACGATTTCAGCTTTAGCCGCTTCAGCGTTGTCCCAACCGTCGACTTTAACCCACTTGCCTTTTTCCAGATCTTTGTAGTGCTCGAAGAAGTGAGTGATCTGGGCTTTCAGCAGTTCCGGCAGGTCGTTCACATCTTTGATGTGATCGTATTCTTTGCTCAGCTTGGTGTGCGGTACCGCAACCAGCTTGGCATCTTCACCGGATTCGTCGGTCATTTTCAGTACGCCAACCGGACGGCAGCGGATAACTGAACCTGGTTCCAGCGGGTACGGGGTCGGGACCAGCACGTCAACCGGGTCGCCGTCCAGAGACAGGGTGTGGTTGATGTAGCCGTAGTTGCACGGATAGAACATCGCAGTGGACATGAAACGGTCAACAAACAGCGCGCCGCTCTCTTTGTCAACTTCGTATTTGATTGGGTCTGCGTTAGCTGGGATTTCGATAACGACGTAGATGTCTTCCGGCAGCTCTTTGCCCGCAGGTACGTTGAGTAAGCTCATGTCTGTTTCCTTTAAAAATGTTTGGCAAACAAGTGCCCGGTATTATAGCCAACTCACATCGAATGTCTTCGCTTCTTTTTGCCTTGATACAGGGGGAAGCGTCTGAATTTCTCTTCCTCAGATAACCCTAAAATCCATAAAGATAGCCACATTCTGAATAAATTTGTGTAACCGTTTTCAATGTCACGAGCGGCAGTTATCCAGAAGGCAAATTTTCGTCATTGGCGCAGGGCATGCCGTTGGGCGGGAAGCCTTATCGCCGCTCAGCTCAGACAAATCGCAGCACTTAACATTTTATTTACTTTTTCGAAGTGTGATGTAACGCATTCAGTTACATAACGGATTGTCTATAGTTTGTTCGCAGGTGAGCATTTAACCAACAATAACCCTACGAGGAACATCTTATGTGGAAGCGCTTACTTCTCGTCACCGCGGTTTCGGCAGCTATGTCGTCTATGGCGATGGCCGCCAACCTGACCGTAGGATTTTCGCAGGTCGGCTCTGAATCGGGCTGGCGCGCGGCCGAAACGAATGTTGCTAAGGAAGAAGCGGCGAAGCGTGGTATCACCCTGAAGATTGCCGACGGTCAGCAAAAACAGGAAAACCAGATTAAAGCCGTGCGCTCGTTCATTGCCCAGGGCGTGGACGCGATCTTTATCGCGCCGGTCGTGGCGACCGGCTGGGAGCCGGTGCTAAAAGAAGCGAAAGAGGCCAATATCCCGGTGTTCCTCCTCGACCGTTCGATCGACGTTAAAGATAAGTCGCTGTATATGACCACCGTCACCGCCAACAACGTGCTGGAAGGCCAACTGATTGGCGACTGGTTGGTGAAAACCGTCGATGGCAAACCGTGTAACGTCGTAGAGCTACAGGGCACCGTGGGCGCCAGCGTCGCTATCGATCGTAAGAAAGGCTTCGCCGAGGCGATTGCCAAAGCGTCCAACATCAAGATTATCCGCTCGCAGTCCGGCGACTTCACCCGCAGTAAGGGGAAAGAGGTGATGGAGAGCTTTATCAAGGCGGAGAATAACGGCAAGAACATCTGCATGGTCTACGCCCATAACGATGACATGGTCATTGGCGCGATTCAGGCCATCAAAGAGGCCGGTCTGAAGCCGGGCAAAGATATCCTCACCGGGTCTATCGACGGCGTGCCGGATATCTATAAAGCCATGATCGCCGGCGAGGCGAATGCCAGCGTTGAGCTGACGCCGAATATGGCCGGTCCGGCGTTTGATGCGCTGGAAAAATACAAAAAAGACGGCACCCTGCCTGAGAAGCTGACCATTACCAAATCGACCCTTTATCTGCCGGATACGGCAAAAGAAGAGTTAGAGAAGAAGAAAAATATGGGTTACTGAGCCTTCATGAAAATGCCGGGGGCGCTACGCTTGCCCGGCCTACATTTCGCTCTTTTGTAGGCCGGATAAGCGCAGCGCCATCCGGCGTGATGCAGGGGGAACCATGACCACCGACCAATACCAGGAGATCCTTCGTACCGAAGGACTCAGCAAATTCTTCCCCGGCGTGAAGGCGCTGGATAACGTTAATTTCAGCCTGCGGCGCGGCGAAATCATGGCTCTGTTGGGCGAAAACGGCGCCGGAAAATCGACGCTGATTAAAGCGCTCACCGGCGTGTATCATGCCGACCGCGGGGCGATTTGGCTGGAAGGGCAGCAAATATCGCCGAAAAACACCGCTCACGCTCAGCAGTTGGGTATCGGTACCGTTTACCAGGAAGTTAACCTGCTGCCGAATATGTCGGTGGCGGATAATTTGTTTATTGGCCGCGAGCCGAAGCGCTTTGGTCTGCTGCGGCGCAAAGAGATGGAAAAACGCGCTACCGCGCTGATGGCCTCTTACGGCTTCTCGCTCGACGTGCGCGAACCGCTGAATCGTTTTTCGGTGGCGATGCAGCAAATCGTCGCTATCTGCCGGGCCATCGACCTGTCGGCGAAAGTGTTGATCCTCGATGAACCAACCGCCAGTCTCGACACTCAGGAAGTGGAAATGCTATTCACCCTGATGCGTCAGCTGCGCGATAACGGCGTCAGCCTGATTTTTGTGACCCATTTTCTCGACCAGGTCTATGCCGTCAGCGACCGTATTACCGTGCTGCGCAACGGCAGTTTCGTCGGCTGTCGGGAGACCCGCGAGCTGCCGCAAATCGAACTGGTCAAAATGATGCTCGGCCGCGAGCTGGACCATCAGGCGCTGCAGCGCGCCGGGCGCACGCTGCTCAGCGATAAGCCGGTGGCGGCATTTGAAGATTTTGGCAAGAAGGGCACGATTGCGCCGTTTACTCTGCAGGTGCGGCCGGGCGAGATCGTCGGCCTGGCCGGGCTGTTGGGATCCGGGCGCACCGAAACGGCGGAGGTCATTTTTGGCATCAAGCCCGCCGACAGCGGTAAAGCGTGGATCAAGGGCAAGCCGCAAACGCTGCGCTCGCCGCATCAGGCCTCCTGCCTCGGCATTGGTTTTTGTCCTGAAGACCGTAAAACCGACGGCATTATCGCCGCCGCCTCGGTACGGGAAAATATCGTGCTGGCGCTACAGGCGCAGCGCGGCTGGCTGCGGCCGATCCCGCGCCGCGAACAACATGAGATTGCCGAACGCTTTATTCGCCAGTTAGGTATCAGGACGCCTAGCGCCGAACAGCCGATCGAATTTCTCTCCGGCGGTAACCAGCAGAAGGTATTGTTGTCGCGCTGGCTGCTGACCAAACCCCAGTTCCTGATCCTCGATGAGCCGACGCGCGGTATCGACGTCGGCGCCCACGCCGAGATTATTCGCCTGATAGAAACCCTCTGCGCCGATGGTCTGGCGCTGCTGGTTATCTCCTCGGAGCTTGAAGAACTGGTGGGCTACGCTGACCGGGTGATCATCATGCGCGATCGCCAGCAGGTGGCGGAAATCCCCCTTGCCGAGCTGTCGGTCCCGGCGATCATGAACGCGATTGCGGCATAAGGAGCCCAGCATGATGCCCAGAACCGTACCACAAAGCGGACAGCCAAAACGGCGCTTTAGCTGGCCGAAAGGCATGCCGCAAATTATCGCTCTCCTGCTGGTATTAGCGGTGGATAGCCTGGTGGCGCCGCATTTCTTCCAGGTGCTACTGCAGGATGGGCGGCTGTTTGGCAGCCCGATTGACATTCTCAACCGGGCGGCGCCGGTGGCGCTGCTGGCGATTGGCATGACGCTGGTCATCGCCACCGGCGGCATCGATCTGTCGGTCGGCGCGGTGATGGCTATCGCCGGGGCGACCGCTGCCTCGATGACCGTCGCCGGTCACAGCCTGCCGGTGGTGCTGCTCGCCGCGTTAGGCGCAGGCGCGCTGGCTGGCCTGTGGAACGGCATTCTGGTGGCCGTGCTGAAGATCCAGCCCTTCGTGGCCACGCTTATCCTGATGGTCGCCGGACGCGGCGTCGCGCAGCTGATTACCTCCGGGCAGATAGTCACCTTTGATTCGCCGGCGCTTTCCTGGCTCGGCAGCGGATCGCTGCTGTTGCTACCGACGCCGGTGATTATCGCCGTCGCAACGCTGCTGCTGTTCTGGCTGTTTACCCGCCGGACCGCGCTCGGCATGTTTATTGAAGCGGTGGGGATCAATATCCGCGCGGCGAAAAATGCCGGAGTGAATACCCGCATTGTGGTGATGCTGGCCTATGTGCTGAGCGGCATCTGTGCGGCGATTGCCGGGATTATTGTGGCGGCGGATATTCGCGGCGCTGACGCCAACAACGCCGGATTATGGCTGGAGCTGGACGCCATCCTGGCGGTGGTGATCGGCGGCGGTTCGCTGATGGGCGGGCGCTTTAATCTGCTGCTGTCGGTGGTGGGGGCGCTGATTATCCAGGGGATGAACACCGGGATTTTACTCTCCGGTTTCCCGCCGGAGCTCAACCAGGTGGTGAAAGCGGTGGTGGTGCTGTGCGTACTGATCGTTCAGTCGCCGCGCTTTATCGGTCTACTGAAAGGGGTACGCGGGCGTGATAAAACGTAATTTACCTTTGATGATTACCCTCGCGGTATTCGTGCTGGGCTATCTCTACTGCCTGACCCAGTTTCCGGGTTTTGCGTCGACGCGGGTGATTTGCAATATCCTGACCGATAACGCTTTCCTTGGGATCATCGCCGTCGGCATGACCTTCGTGATCCTCAGCGGCGGTATCGATCTGTCGGTCGGGTCGGTGATTGCCTTCACCGGCGTGTTTCTGGCCAAAGCGATCGGCTTTTGGGGGATCTCGCCGCTGCTGGCTTTCCCGCTGGTACTGGCCATGGGCTGCGCCTTCGGCGCGTTTATGGGGTTGCTGATCGATGCGCTAAAAATCCCGGCATTTATCATCACCCTCGCCGGCATGTTTTTCCTGCGTGGGGTGAGCTATCTGGTCTCGGAAGAGTCGATTCCTATTAACCACCCGCTGTATGACACTCTGTCCGGGCTGGCGTGGACCATCCCCGGCGGCGGCCGCCTGAGCGCGATGGGGCTGCTGATGCTGCTGGTGGTGGTGCTGGGCATTTTCCTCGCCCACCGTACCCGCTTTGGCAATCAGGTCTACGCCATCGGTGGCAACGCCACGTCGGCCAATTTGATGGGCATTTCCACGCGTAGCACCACCATTCGCATCTATATGCTGTCGACCGGCCTGGCGACGCTTGCCGGCATTGTCTTCTCTATCTACACCCAGGCGGGCTACGCGCTGGCGGGCGTAGGCGTGGAACTAGATGCCATCGCTTCGGTGGTGATAGGCGGCACGCTGCTGAGCGGCGGCGTCGGAACGGTACTGGGGACGCTGTTCGGCGTGGCGATTCAGGGGCTTATTCAGACCTACATCAACTTTGACGGTACGCTCAGTTCATGGTGGACGAAGATTGCCATCGGCATTCTGCTGTTTATCTTCATTGCGCTGCAGCGCGGGCTGACGGTGCTGTGGGAAAACAGGCAAAATGCTGTTGTCCGCCGAATAAATAATGAGGAAAAAAAACAGCCAATTTGAGAAGCGAAAATTATTTGCTATAGTCGCTTTTGCTGCGAAAAAGGAAAGTAGATAAGGGATTATGACGATGAACTTGCATTGTGAAAGCGACTGTGCGCGGATAGATAACAATGTGCAAAATAAAATAAAACAAGGTGATAATATTAGTGGTTGGCTATACATTCCGGCATTTTTATTACCGATTATTATTATTAGTGGTCTGATGTTGGCTTGCCAGCTCTGCTATTGTTACTGGTTTCAGATGTACTTCTATCCTCTTGGTTTTTATGTGAAATTTTTTATTCTTTTTAATTTGTTTTTTGCTGCGAGCGTATTCTTTCTGGCGAATTACGTTATCACGCTATTCTGGCGGAAAAAACGTCAGTTGCCGCAGTTTTATATAGGGCTACTGATTGCGTGGTGGCTTGCATTATTCATCAAGGCTATTCTTACGTATCACATCTTAATGGGGCAATTTGCGGCTTGGGATTTGCTTTGTCTGGGAGTTTTCAGCGTTATTTCCGCAATCTTTATCCCTTATTTTCTTAAAGCGAAACGAGTGCAATTGACGTTCGTCAGTTAAAAAAACGGGCGCCCATTAGAGGGCGCCCGCGTTATCAGGCGTCCGGGAACTCTTTAATGAAGTTCTCGACGTCTTCTACCATGTGGTCGTTGCCGACGAAGAACGAACGGCGCTGGTGCAGGCTTTCCGGGATGATATCGAGAATACGCTCTTTACCATCGCTGGCTTTGCCGCCAGCCTGTTCCGCCAGCATCGCCATCGGGTTGCATTCGTACAGTAAACGCAGTTTACCTTGCGGGTGGCTGGCGGTGCTTGGATACAGGTAGATGCCGCCTTTCAGCAGGTTACGGTGGAAGTCAGCCACCAGAGAACCGATATAGCGCGAGGTGTACGGGCGCTGGGTCTCTTTATCTTCTTCCTGACAGTACTTGATGTACTTCTTCACGCCCATCGGGAACTTGATGTAGTTACCTTCGTTGATGGAGTAGGTTTTGCCTTTCTCCGGGAAGCGCATCCGCTCCTGGCTCAGGCAGAAGACGCCGAGTGACGGGTCGTAGGTAAAGGCGTGCACGCCGCAGCCGGTGGTGTAGACCAGCATGGTGGAGGAGCCGTAAACCACATAACCCGCGGCAACCTGTTTGTTACCCGGCTGCAGGAAGTCTTCTTCGGTGACCGGCGTCCCGACCGGCGTGACGCGGCGGTAGATAGAAAAGATAGTCCCCACGGAGACGTTAACGTCAATGTTGGAGGAGCCATCCAGCGGATCCATCAGCACAACGTATTTGGCGTGTTCGCACCCTTCGAAGACCACGATTTCATCTTCTTCTTCCGAGGCGATACCGGCGACGATATCACGTGCGCGCAGTGCAGCTTTTAATTTTTCATTCGCGAACAGGTCCAGCTTCTGCTGAACTTCACCCTGAACGTTTTCCGCACCGCTGGCACCCAGGATATCGACCAGACCGGCCTTATTGATATCGCGGTGGATGATCTTGGCGCCCAGTTTTATTGCCGACAACAAAGCAGTCAGCTCACCGGTAGCGTGGGAGAACTCGTGCTGCTTTTCGACAATAAATTCACCTAACGTTTTCATAACTCGTTCCCTGCATTTTTATGTTGAGTAAAACGAACGCAACAATCTTAACAAATAATAAAAAAACTGCGCACAGGTGAATCGCGCCAGCAAATGCAGATTTGCCTGAAATGCATTTCTCAGGGGGCATACATATGGGTAAAATGCGGGTCAGATTAATGAGGGAAGTAACGAATGCGCATTCATATTTTAGGAATCTGTGGCACGTTTATGGGGGGGCTGGCAATGCTGGCACGTTCCCTCGGGCATCAAGTAACCGGCTCGGATGCTAACGTTTATCCGCCAATGAGCACCCTGCTGGAAAACCAGGGCATCGATCTGATTCAGGGCTACGACGCTAGCCAACTGGACCCGCAGCCGGACCTGGTGATTATTGGTAACGCCATGACCCGCGGTAATCCGTGCGTCGAAGCGGTGCTGGAAAACAACATTCCGTACATGTCCGGTCCGCAGTGGCTGCACGATTTCGTGCTGCGCGACCGCTGGGTGCTGGCCGTCGCCGGTACCCACGGTAAAACTACCACCGCCGGTATGGCGACGTGGATCCTCGAAGCCTGCGGCTATAAGCCGGGCTTCGTTATCGGCGGCGTACCGGGGAACTTCGAAGTTTCCGCACGCCTGGGCGATAGCCCGTTCTTCGTGATTGAAGCCGACGAATATGACTGCGCCTTCTTCGACAAGCGTTCTAAGTTCGTTCACTACTGCCCGCGCACGCTGATCCTCAATAACCTTGAGTTTGACCACGCGGATATCTTTGACGACCTGAAAGCGATTCAGAAACAGTTCCACCACCTGGTGCGCATCGTGCCGGGCAAAGGCAAGATTATTCTGCCGGAGAGCGACATCAACCTGAAGCAGGTGATGGCGATGGGCTGCTGGAGCGAACAGGAGCTGGTGGGCGAACAGGGCCACTGGCAGGCGAAGAAACTCAACGCCGATGCCTCGCAGTGGGAAGTCCTGCTCGACGGCGAAAAAGTTGGCGAAGTGAACTGGGCGCTGGTCGGCGAACATAATATGCACAACGGCCTGATGGCGATTGCCGCGGCGCGTCATGTTGGCGTGGTGCCGGCGGATGCCGCTAACGCGCTGGGCAGCTTTATCAACGCCCGCCGCCGCCTTGAGCTGCGCGGCGAAGCCAACGGCGTGACCGTCTACGACGATTTTGCCCACCATCCGACGGCCATTCTCGCGACGCTGCAGGCGCTGCGCGGCAAAGTCGGCGGCACCGCGCGTATTCTGGCGGTGCTGGAGCCGCGTTCCAACACCATGAAAATGGGCGTCTGCAAAGACGATCTGGCGCCGTCTCTGGGCCGCGCCGATGAAGTCTTCCTGCTACAGCCGCAGCATATCCCATGGCAGGTGGCGGAAGTGGCGGAAGCCTGCGTACAGCCGGCGCACTGGAGCGCCGACGTCGATACGCTGGTGGATATGATCGTGAAAACCGCGCATCCGGGCGACCATATTCTGGTGATGAGTAACGGCGGCTTTGGCGGCATTCATCAGAAGCTGCTGGATAAACTGGCGCAAAAAGCGGCCGCGGCAGAGTAAACGCGAACGCTTCCGGTTACTGCCCTCCGCGTGAGGGCAGTTTTGTTTTCGCCACCAGGGATTGTGTGATGCTGACCTGTGAAAGAGTACTTTCTACCGATTCGCCCCATTTCGCCGCGCTTGACGCGCTGTACGCCCGCGCCTTTCCATGGCACGAACAGCGCGAAAGCGACGCCAAACTTCAGGCGCTGAGCAACCCGCACTATGCGCTGGAAGCCTGGTTTGATGACGGGATATTTATTGGCCTGAGCGGCTGCTGGCAGTTTGCCGGTTATAGCTATATCGAACATCTGGCGATTGACGACACCCTGCGTTCGCGCGGCTATGGCAAACAGCTGCTGGCGCAGATCCTGACGCGTGCGCCGCTGACTATTCTGGAAATCGATCCGCTCACCAGCGAAATCGCCCATAAGCGGCTGCGCTTTTATCAGTCGATGGGATTCCATGCCAATGCCTGGGCGCACCGGCATCCGACCTATCATCAAGGGATCGACGATCATGAACTGCTGGTGTTGAGCTGTCCGCAACCGATCGATGCGGCGCAGTATCAGCAGTTTGCCCGCGATTTAGGGCGAGAGGTGATGGGGTAGCCCGGATAAGGCGCAACGCGCCGCCATCCGGGAGATGGCGGTTAGCGTGGGGACTAGCCTTCGTTTTCGGCCAGTTCGCGCAGATACTGGAAGATCAGGCGCGCGGATTTTGGCGGCTTGTTGCCTTCTTTCTCTTTTTTGGCATTGCGGATCAGTGAGCGCAGCTGCTGACGGTCAGCGTCTGGCCACAGGTTCAATACCTCTACGACAGCATCATCGCCATTATCAATCAGGCGATCGCGGATTTGTTCCAGCTTATGGAACAGCGCCACCTGCTGGTTGTGACGGTTCTTCAGCTTATCCAGCGCCTGGCGAATCGGATCGACGTCGCGGTTACGCAGCATTTTACCAATCAGCTGCAGCTGGCGGCGGCGGCCTTCTTTCTTGATACGCTGGGCGAGTTCAATGGCGTCGCGCAGGTCGGTATCGAGCGGCAGCTTATCCAGCGCGTTCTTACCGAGGTCTACCATTTCCGCGCCAAGACGCTTCAGTTCTTCCGCATCGCGCTTAATTTCACTCTTGCTGACCCAGATAATTTCATCATCTTCATCTTCAACGTCATCACCGGGCACGTCGTCGAGCCAGTCTTCGGGCTGCTTTGTCATCTCAGGCTCCTTAAAAAAGAGGCTAATGTTACCAGTTAAGGCGCGCACTGAAAAACGGTTCTCTGTTAGACTTCAGTTAACTCCTTCTTACATTATGGCATTAGCAATGAAAGTCATCTCTCAAGTTGCACAGCAGCGTAAGACGCTGGAAGAAGCCGTTAGTACGGCACTGGAACTGGCGGCAGGCAAATCCGACGGTGCGGAAGTCTCCGTCAGCAAGACCACCGGCATCGGCGTCAGCACCCGCTACGGTGAGGTGGAGAATGTTGAATTCAATAGCGACGGCGCGCTCGGCATCACCGTTTATCATCAAAACCGTAAAGGCAGCGCCTCTTCGACCGACCTGAGCCCGGACGCTATCGCCCGTACCGTGCAGGCGGCGCTGGATATCGCGCGTTACACCTCGCCGGACCCGTTTGCCGGCGTGGCGGATAAAGAACTGCTGGCCTTTGACGCCCCGGATCTGGACCTGTTCCATCCGGCGGAGGTCTCCCCCGATGAAGCCATCGAGCTGGCGGCCCGCGCCGAGCAGGCCGCTCTGCAGGCCGACAAACGTATCACCAATACCGAAGGCGGCAGCTTCAACAGCCACTATGGAATTAAAGTGTTCGGTAACAGCTATGGCATGCTCCAGAGCTATTGCTCTACCCGCCACTCGCTTTCCAGCTGCGTGATTGCCGAAGAAAACGGCGATATGGAACGCGACTACGCCTACACCATTGGCCGCGCCCTTGGCGATTTACAGACCCCGGAGTGGGTCGGCAACGAATGCGCCCGCCGCACTTTGTCGCGCCTGGCGCCGCGTAAGCTGTCGACGATGAAAGCGCCGGTTATCTTCGCCAACGAAGTGGCTACCGGGCTGTTTGGCCACCTGGTTGGGGCGATCGCCGGCGGCGCGGTCTACCGTAAATCGACCTTCCTCCTCGACTCCCTCGGCAAACAGATCCTGCCGGAGTGGCTGACCATCGAAGAACATCCGCATCTGCTGAAGGGGCTGGCCTCCACGCCGTTCGACAGCGAAGGCGTGCGCACCGAACGTCGCGACATCATCAAAGACGGCGTGCTGACCCAGTGGCTGCTCACTAACTACTCCGCGCGTAAGCTGGGTATGAAAAGCACCGGCCACGCCGGCGGCATCCATAACTGGCGCATCAACGGCCGTGGCCTGAGTTTTGCAAAGATGCTTAAAGAGATGGGCACCGGGCTTGTGGTCACCGAATTGATGGGGCAGGGTGTCAGTGGCGTGACCGGCGACTACTCGCGCGGCGCATCCGGTTTCTGGGTAGAAAACGGCGAAATTCAGTATCCGGTCAGTGAGATCACCATCGCCGGAAATCTGAAAGAAATGTGGCGTAATATTGTCACCGTCGGCGACGATATCGAAACGCGCAGCAATATTCAGTGTGGTTCCGTACTGCTGCCGGAAATGAAAATCGCCGGTCAATGACCTGTGTGCCGGGCGCGTCCTGCCGCGCCCGCTTGATATCTTCATAATAAAAAGGAAGTGAGCAATGCGTAAAAAACTGTTAGCGATGCTGGCCGTCTCTGCTTTTGCGCTCGGTTCGGCATCGGCGTTCGCCGACCTTGGCGAAGACATGGACACCCTTGCGGAAAACCTGCAGGTGGTACAGAAAACCTCAGACATTGGCGAGCTGAAAGCGGCGCTGAATAAGATGCGTACCGCTGCCGTTGACGCCCAGAAAGAGACGCCGCCAAAACTGGAAGGCAAAGCGGCCGATAGCCCGGAGATGAAAGATTTCCGCCACGGTCTGGAGACGTTGGTCGGCCAGATCGACGGCGCGCTGAAGTTAGCTGACGCCGGTAAGCTGAAAGAGGCGCAGGCCGCCGCGGAGGACTTCAAAACTACTCGCAATACCTACCATAAGAAGTATCGCTAATCGCCGTTTTCGGGAGGCGTCAGCCGATGTCTCCCGCCTAAAAACCTACCTGTATCACATTTTTCCCTTTTCTTTTTCCGGTCTTTTTCCGCTCAACCTCGAGCATTGTTGTGATGCGTATCACGTCATATCGCCTGTTTTTACATTTATCCGGTGAATATGTGGAGTCGATCACCTAAGCCTTCTCCCTTTCCACTTCGAAGTGGAAAACAACTCGCTACAAACTCCTGACCCCCGGCGCTACTTTGGATTCCAGAGACATCAGCGGGGTAACACAAGTGAATAACGGAGCGGTAATAAACGACGTAGGGGAGCAGGCGGCGCAGACCGAACGCCTGGCTGACAAGATGTTACAGCAGGTCTTCGCCCTGTTAAGCCGTCACGACATCGTCCCTAACGACGTTCAGGAGCAAATGCTGACTTCCCACGTGCGGGCCATGGCCCACCGGTCAATCAGCGGCGAACCGCTACCGGAAGTGGATGCCAGTCTGTTCGAAGAAATTTCTGAAGATTCAATGATGCTGGCCCGCGAAGTGGTCGCACAGTTCGGCAACCTGCCTGATGAAGAGGCATGGTTGTTGTCCGTCCACTTCGAAGTCGCAAAAGAAAACCTGTAAGGAGCAAAACATGGAACAAATCACCGTAGTTATTGGCGACCGTCTGGGTAAAGGACAAAAAGTCGCGGCAGGCGCAGAAAAAGCCGGCGCACGTGCAGTGGTCGTCCCTGGCGTTGCTGCAGACATGAAACTTGGCGACATGATGAAAGCGGAAAACGCCTCTTTCGGCATCTCCTTCTGCGGCAGCGGCGGCGCAGGCGCTATCACCGCGCAGACCAAGTACGGCTACAAAGCAAAATACGGCATGCGTTCTATTGAAGAGGGCGTCACCGCCATCAACGAAGGCTGCAACGTGCTGGGCTTCGGCTTCATGGATAAAGAAGAGCTGGGCGAGCGTCTGGTTGAAGCCTGGAAAAAGAAATACGGCGCATAAGTATGAAAGAGCAATTCACCACCACGGTGAGGGTTGCAGGCAAAGGCGAAAGCAAATCACGGGCCTTCGCCGATGCCCTGAACCATGTGCAGGCTGCGGTGATGAAGTCATCATCGCGCATCCTACTGCGTATTGAGCCACAGGACGTGACGGTTGTTCATGCGCGCGAAGCGGTACGAAAAGAGGCGTTTCTGTTCATCTTTTTGCGCCGTGAACGACGGACCTACAGCGTGGAGCTGGACGTCACCGTCAACGTGACCGCCATCGATCTCGATAAAGTGGATTTCGTCACGCAAACCTGATTGTTACCAAAGGGTCAGATTATGTTCCTGATAATTTTAATAAAATCGCTCATCATCGGCGGCCTGGTCGGCGTCGGCGTGGGCGCCGGAGCGGCACGCATGTTTCACGCGCCCACCACGCAAGGGATGGGGGCGTTTCGTACCTTGGGCGAGCTGAATTCCTGCGAAGGCGATCCGGCTTCTCACTTCTCTTTTGGTCTCGGCTTCTTCTTTAACGCCTGGGCCTCTTCCGTTGCAGCAGGCTCCTTCACCCAGGACGTTGACCACCGCATTATCCCGAACTGGGGCGCGGCGGCGTTGATGGTGAAAAATCGTAACGTTGGCGAAACGCTACACGATCCGAAAAAAATGGCGATTGCCTGCGGCATCATCGGCATGATCGTCGTCGCCTTCCTTAACCTGACCGCCTCTTCCGTACCGGAAGCGCTGCAGGTCACCGCCGTTAAGGTATTGGTTCCGGCGGCAAACCTGCTGGTGAACACCGTGATGCCGGTGATTTTCTGGCTGGCGGCTATTGATGCCGGTAAGAAATCAGGCTTCTGGGCGACGATTTTCGGCGGCGCGGCGCAGCTGATTATGGGTAACGCCGTACCGGGTCTGGTACTGGGGATCCTGATCGGTAAAGGCGTAGAAGAGAGCGGCTGGAACCGGGTAACCAAAGTGATGATGATCGCCATTGTCGCGCTGTTTGTCCTCAGCGGCTTCTTCCGCGGCTTCGACATGAAGATGCTCGAATCCTTCCATCTGACCGTGCCGAACTGGCTGGACATGATCCACAACTCACTCAGCGGCAAGTAACGGGAGCCTGATAATGGAACAGAATAAAGGTTTTTGGTATGCCGACTGGTCGTTCCCGATCTTTGTTGGCCTGCTCTCCTCCGGCGTCTTCGCCGGGACGCACATGTACTATCTGTACGGCATCGGCGCCTTTAACGAAGTGGCCTTCGTGGCGATGTTGAAGGCAGGGATTGATACCGGCGCGTACGGCGCGGTGGCGGCATTCGGCGCGAGCTTCCTGTTCGCCCGCATCATCGAAGGTTCGCTGGTGGGGATTCTGGATATCGGCGGCGCCATTCAGACCGGTATCGGCCTCGGCGTACCGGCGCTGCTGCTCGGCGCGGGCTTTGTCTTCCCGGTGGCGAACTTCGCCGCGTCGCTGGCAACCGGTCTGATCCTCGGCCTGGCGGTCGGCTACATCATCATTCTGGCGCGTAAGTTCACCATCAACCAGAGCGACTCTACCTACGGCGCTGACGTGATGATGGGGGCCGGTAACGCCTCCGGCCGCTTCCTCGGTCCATTGATCATCCTCAGCGCGATGACGGCGTCTATTCCTATCGGGATTGGTTCTTTGGTTGGCGCACTGCTGTTCTACATCTGGCAGAAACCGATTACCGGCGGCGCCATCCTCGGCGCGATGATCCTCGGTTCCATCTTCCCGATTGCGATTAGCTAATCGCCCGATGGCGCTGCGCTTATCCGGCCTACAAGTCAGCGCGATTTGTAGGCCGGATAAGGCGGTACGCCGCCATCCGGCAACAGATTCACTCTTTCATCAGGAGATAGCTATGTTTGATTTACTCCTGCGCCGTGCGCGCCTCGTCGACGATACCCTGACTGATATCGCCATCCAGGACGGGAAAATCGCGGCGCTGGGCGAGATTAGCGCGCCCTCCCGTAAAACCATTGAGCTGAACGGCAACGTTTACGTCAGCGCTGGCTGGATTGACTCTCACGTTCACTGCTACCCGAATTCACCGATTTATCACGATGAGCCGGATAGCGTCGGCATCGCCACCGGCGTCACCACCGTGATCGATGCCGGCAGCACCGGCGCCGACGACGTTGATGACTTCTATCAACTGACCCGCAAAGCGGCGACGGAAGTTTATGCGTTGCTCAACATCTCCCGCGTCGGGCTGATTGCGCAGAATGAGCTGGCGAATATGGCCAATATCGACGCCGCCGCGGTGCAGCAGGCGGTGCAGCGTCATCCTGACTTTATCGTCGGCCTGAAGGCGCGGATGAGCAGCAGCGTCGTCGGCGAAAACGGCATTACGCCGCTGGCGCGCGCCAAGGCCATTCAGCAGGAAAACGGCGATCTGCCGCTGATGGTGCACATCGGCAATAACCCGCCGAACCTCGATGAAATCGCCGATCTGCTGAGCAGCGGCGACATCATTACCCACTGCTATAACGGCAAGCCGAACCGTATTCTTAATCCTGCCGGCGAGCTGCGCAGCTCCATTACTCGCGCTCTGCAGCGCGGCGTGCGACTCGATGTCGGCCACGGTACCGCCAGTTTCAGCTTTGAAGTGGCGCGGCGGGCAATTGCGATGGGCATTCTGCCGCACACCATTAGCTCCGATATTTACTGCCGTAACCGTATCGATGGCCCGGTGCGCTCGCTGGCGCTAGTGATGTCGAAGTTCCTCGCCATCGGCATGACCCTGCCGCAGGTGATTGACTGCGTGACCGTCAGCGCCGCCGAGGGGCTGCGCCTGGCGCGTAAAGGGCGCCTGGAAGCGGGCTTTGATGCCGATTTAACGCTATTTAGCCTGCAGCATCAGCCCACGTTGCTGGTGGATGCCGAAAAAGAGAGCCTGCAGGCTGACAACATTCTGGTGCCGCTGGCCGCGATTCGCGCGGGCAAGGGCTATCTGACCGAACAAGGGAGCGCGGAACATGCCTTCGATTTTTGAGAAATACCATTTAAAACAAGTTATTAATACTTCAGGCCGGATGACGGCGCTGGGCGTCTCCACGCCGCGCCCGGAAGTGGTTGAAGCCGCGATGGCCGGTATGAACCAGTACTTTGAAATGAAAGACCTGGTGAATAAAACCGGCGAGTACATCGCCAAACTGCTGGATGTGGAAGGGGCGACCGTTGTCTCCTGCGCGTCGGCGGGGATTGCCCAGTCGGTCGCAGCGGTGCTGGTGAAAGACAGCGACTGGCTGCTGGAGAACCTGCACGTTACCCCGATTGAAAATAACGAAATCGTGTTGCCGAAGGGCCACAACGTCAACTTCGGCGCGCCGGTTGGCACCATGGTGGCGCTGGGCGGCGGTAAGCTGGTGGAAGCGGGCTACGCCAACGAATGTTCTGCCCAACAGCTGGCGGCGGCGATCACTCCGCGCACCGCGGCGATTCTGTACATCAAATCCCACCATTGTGTGCAAAAAAGCATGCTTAACGTCGCGCAGGCCGCGGAAGTGGCGCGCCAGCATAACTTGCCGCTGATCGTCGATGCGGCGGCGGAAGAAGATTTGCAGTGCTACTACCGCATGGGCGCCGACCTGGTTATCTACAGCGGCGCGAAAGCGATTGAAGGGCCGACCAGCGGGCTGGTCATCGGCAAAACGCAGTACGTCGAGTGGGTTAAGCGCCAGTCGATGGGGATTGGCCGGGCGATGAAAGTGGGTAAAGAGGGCATTCTTGGCCTGACCTGCGCCATTGAACACTACCTGACGGCGACTAAAGAGAGCGGTCAGCAGATGGTGGACAAGATGACGCCGTTTATCGAACAGCTCAACACTCTCAACGGCGTGACCGCGCGGGTGGTGTGGGATAGCGCGGGCCGCGATATCGCTCGTGCCGAAATTAAATTTGATGAAGCGACCACTGGCGTGAATACCGGCGATCTGGTTAACGCGCTGAAGCAGGGCGAATACGCCATTTACTTCCGCGGCTATAAAGCGAATGAAGGCATTATTGAAGCCGATGTCCGCAGCGTGAACGCGCAGCAGCTGGAGGTGGTCGCTCGCCGCATCGCAGAAGTTCTGAATAAGGAGAAAAAAGCATGAAACTGACCCCAAACTTTTATCGTGACCGCGTGTGTCTGAACGTACTGGCGGGCAGCAAAGACAACGCCCGTGAAATTTACGACGCGGCGGAAGGTCACGTACTGGTCGGCGTGCTCTCCAAAAACTATCCGGACGTCGCCAGCGCGGTGGCCGATATGCGTGAATACGCGAAGCTGATTGATAACGCGCTCTCCGTCGGGCTGGGCGCAGGCGACCCAAACCAGTCGGCGATGGTGAGCGAGATTTCTCGCCAGGTGCAGCCGCAGCACGTCAACCAGGTCTTCACCGGCGTGGCTACCAGCCGCGCGCTGCTCGGGCAGAATGAGACCGTGGTGAATGGCCTGGTCTCGCCGACCGGCACGCCGGGAATGGTGAAGATCTCAACCGGCCCGCTGAGCAGCGGCGCGGCGGATGGGATTGTTCCGCTGGAAACCGCCATCGCGCTGTTAAAAGATATGGGCGGCAGCTCAATCAAATACTTCCCGATGGGCGGCCTGAAGCACCGCGCCGAATTTGAAGCCGTCGCCAAATCCTGCGCTGAACACGATTTCTGGCTGGAGCCGACCGGCGGTATCGATCTGGAAAACTACAGCGAGATCCTGAAAATCGCGCTGGATGCCGGCGTGAGTAAAATCATCCCGCATATTTACAGCTCGATTATCGATAAAGCCAGCGGCAACACCCGCCCGGCCGATGTTCGCCAGTTGCTGGAGATGACCAAACAGTTAGTGAAGTAGTGCCTTTGCCCCTCACCCTAACTTTCTCCCGGAAGGAGAGGGAACCATCTGGTTTTCTCCCTCTCCCTTTGGGAGAGGGCCGGGGTGAGGGGAAACTTATCCCACCGAACCATCAAGGAGTTACCATGCCAACCGCTCGTCACCTGCTTGTTGCTTCACTGTCTTTGCTTGCCGCCGGCGCCGCCGCGCAAACCCACTACGCCTGGATTGGCACCTATAATCCTAATGGCGAAGGTCTGTATCGCTTTACCGTCGATGCCAAAACCGGCGCTCTGCGCGATAAGGCGCTGGTAAGCTCGTTGCCGAACGTCGCTCAGCTAACCGTGTCGCGCGATGGCAAAACGCTGTATGCCGCCAGTGAAGTCGAAAAAGGGGTGGTGCAGGCGTGGCGAATTGACAAGAACGGCGAGCTGACGGAACTCAACCAGGTTGCCTCCGGTGGCGCCGGGCCGGTGTATCTCTCCCTGACGCCGGATGGTAAATATCTGTTGGTGGCCAACTACGTTAGCGGCAGCACCGCCGTGCTACCGGTGAAAGAAGATGGTAGCCTGGGCGAAGCGGTGGATGTGCATCAGGATGAAGGTCCGGCCGGCGCCGAACGTCCGGCGGCGGCCGTCGAGGGCAGCTTTGCTATTAGCGATCACAATGGCCCGCATGCCCATATGATCGCCGCCGATCCCAGCGGAAAGTTTGTTTACTCCACCGATCTCGGGCTGGATCGGATCTATCAGTATCGGCTGGATAGCGCCAGCGGCAAACTGACGCCAAACGATCCGCCGTTTATCGCCGCCTCGTCGCCGGGCGCCGGTCCGCGCCACTTCGTCTTTACGCCAAAGGGCGACGGTCTGTGGCTGATTAACGAAGAAGCGTCGACGCTGACCTTCTATCATCTTGATAAGCAAAGCGGCCTGCTGCGCGAAGGCAAAACCGTCTCCGCGCTGCCGAAAGAGTATAAGGGCACCAGCTTTGCCGCGGGCCTTGTGCTGAGCAACGATGGCAAACAGCTATACGTCGCCAACCGCCTGCATAACAGCATTGCTCACTTTAGCGTGTTGGCTGACGGCAGCCTGAGCCACCAGGAGGATATCTGGACGCGTGGGGATTACCCCCGTACGCTGACGCTGGATAATCAGGGGCAGTGGCTGTACGTCATGAACCAGCGTAGCGATAATATTACCCGTTTTAGCGTGGCGCCGAAGGATGGCAAATTAACCTTTGCCTCAGACTACACGCCGGTCGGTAGCCCATCGCAGATGGTGATATCCGCCCAACCCTGAGCCGTAACAACAAGGAACTGACATGCGATTTCCCAACCAACGCTTAGCGCAACTCTTCACCCTGCTGCGAAATGAAACGCTGCCGCAGGATGAACTGGCGCAGCGGCTGTCGGTTTCTACCCGTACCGTGCGCGCCGATATTACCGCGCTGAATGCGCTGTTGGCGCAGTATGGCGCGCAGTTTACCCTCAACCGCGGTAGCGGTTATCAGTTGAAGATTGACGACCGATCGCGTTTTCAGGCGCTGGAGGAGACGGCGCCGAAGACGCAGCACGTGCCGCGTACCGCCCAGGAGCGCATCCACTTTTTGCTGGTGCGTTTTCTGACGTCGGCATTCTCCATCAAGCTGGAAGATCTGGCCGATGAGTGGTTCGTCAGCCGCGCCACGCTGCAGAATGATATGGTCGAGGTGCGCGAGCGCTTCCAGCGTTATCAGTTGACTCTTGAAACCCGCCCGCGCCACGGCATGAAGCTGTTCGGCAGCGAGGTATCGATTCGCGCCTGCCTGACCGATTTACTGTGGGAGCTGACGCTGCAGGGCGGCATTAATCCGTTGATTAGCGCCGAGGCGCTGGAAGCGGATGTTCCTGCGCAACTGGAACCGGTGCTGCAGGAGACGCTCACGCGGCATCATATTCGCCTCACCGATGTCGGCGAGCGCTTTATCTGCCTGTACGGCGCGGTTGTGGTGCGCCGCGTGAGTGAAGGCTACCCGCTGGCCGATTTTAGCGCCGAAGATGTGGCGCAAAACGTCCGCGACGCCGCGCGTGATTTGGCGGGAGAGCTACAGCGGTTGGCCGGAAAACCCTTCTCGCCCGCCGAAGAAGAGTGGCTATGCGTGCATATCGCCGCTCGCCAGGTACAGGATGTCGACCCGGAAACGATCAGCGCCGACGATGACGAAGCGCTGGTCAATTACATTCTGCGTTACATCAACAGCCAGTATAACTACAACCTGCTGGACGACGCCCAGCTGCACGCCGATCTGCTGACCCACATTAAGACCATGATCACCCGCGTGCGCTATCAGATAATGATCCCCAATCCGCTGCTCGATAACATCAAACAGCACTATCCGATGGCATGGGATATGACACTTGCCGCGGTATCGAGCTGGGGTAAATACACCCCTTATACCATCAGCGAAAACGAAATCGGCTTTCTGGTGCTGCATATCGGCGTCGGGCTGGAACGCCACTACAACATTGGCTACCAGCGCCAACCGCACGTACTGCTGGTATGCGATACCAGCAATGCGATGGTGCGGATGATCGAAGCGATCCTGCAGCGCAAATATCCGCAGTTGGAGATCGCCGCCACCATTTCCCAGCGCGAGTATGAACAGCGAGAAGCGATCGATGAGGACTTTGTTATCTCAACGGTGCGGATTAGCGAAAAAGATAAACCGGTGGTGACCATCGCGCCGTTCCCCACCGATTACCAGTTGGATCAGATTGGCAAGCTGGTGCTGGTGGATCGTACCCGTCCGTGGATGTTGAATAAGTACTTCGATGCCGCCCACTTCCGGGTGATCGATAAGCCGATAGATCAGCAAACGCTGTTCGCCGAGCTGTGTCAGCAGCTGCAGCAGGAAGGCTTCGTCGATGCAGAATTTCATGATTCGGTGGTCGAGCGTGAAGCGATTGTCAGCACCATGCTGGGTGACGGTATTGCGCTGCCGCACGCCCTCGGCCTGTTAGCGAAAAAGACGGTGGTCTATACCGTTATTGCCCCGCAGGGAATCGCCTGGGGCGACGAAACCGCCCATATCATCTTCCTGCTCGCTATTAGTAAGAGCGAGTATGAAGAGGCGATGGCGATTTACGATATTTTTGTGACGTTCCTGCGCGAGCGAGCCATGAGCCGCCTCGCCGCGACCCGCAGCTTCGATGAGTTTAAAACGGTGGCGATGGAGTGCGTCAGCCGGTTTTGAGAGGCGTTTTCCAGATTCGAATGTAATTCAAATGTAATGCTATACTGCATTACAAAATTCCCCTTTCTGGAGGCATAATGGCCACGCTCAATGTTCGACTGGACGATAAACTCAAAAAAGAGGCTTATGCCGTGCTGGAGAAACTCGATATGACGCCAACGGAGGCGGTACGCCTGCTGTTTCAATACATTGCGGAAAATGGCCGCATGCCGGTGAAAAGTATGACCATCAGCGATGGCGAAGCGGCGTTGTTACGCACCGTTCGCGAGCGGCTGGAAAACCCACGGCCGGGGGTTAAGGTGAGTCTGGATGACCTATGAACTGGAGTTTGATCCACGAGCCTTGCGCGAATGGCAGAAGCTTGGCGAGACGGTCAAAAAACAGTTCAAAAATAAGCTCCAGCATATTGTGCAGAATCCGCGAATGGAGTCGGCCAGGCTGAGCGATTTGCCGGATTGCTACAAAATCAAGCTTAAGGCGTCAGGTTATCGGCTGGTGTATCAAGTACGAGATAGTGTGGTGGTGGTTTACGTTATTGCCATTGGCAAAAGAGAGAAAGCGGCCGTTTATCATCAGGCGAATAAACGGCTCTAAACGCTATCGCAAATGATGCACGACCTGGTTGCTGCTGCCGCGCCAGATAAGCGCCGGGTCTTTTAAATCCTGCACAAACTTACCGTCGACCAGCACGTTAATCAGGTTCACCACTTGCATCTGTGCGTCATTGAGCTCGTCGAGCTTATAGCCGGTCCAGACCCAGATATCTTTGCCCGGGCATTCGGCGCGCACGCGCTGAACCAGATTGAGGATCTCCGCGACGTTTTGCGGATGCAGCGGATCGCCGCCGGAGAGTGAAAGCCCCTGACGTTTGATGCGGGTATCGTTGAGGTCGGCGATGATGCGGTCGGCCATCCCGGTTGTGAAAGGCATACCGGAATTCACCCGCCAGGTGCTTTTGTTGTAGCAGCCGGGGCATTCGTGGACGCAGCCGGAGACAAACAGGGTGCAGCGGGTGCCGGGGCCGTTGACGATGTCGACGGGGTAATACTGGTGATAATTCATTTTCGCTTCTCAATTAACGCCATAGCGGCGTTGGCTGCGCTCACTCACCCCAGTCACGTACTGAATGTACGCTCCTGGGGATTCCTTCGTTTGCCGCCTTGCTCTGACGTTAATTGCTTTGCGAAAACGGAGGAGTGGGGCCATTTCCCGGCGTCGCTGCGCTCGGCCGGGCTACGACAGTAGTAGGGGTAGCCCGGATAAGGCGCTGCGCGCCGCTATCCGGGAAAAGCGCATTGGTCTTTAACCGATCTGTCCATTGCCCAGGTGCTTCACGCGGCGCTTCACTTCTTCCTGCTTGCCGGCATTGAACGGACGCGCGTCCGGGCTACCGAGATAACCGCATACCCGGCGGGTCACCGATACGCGGGCGGCGTCGTGGTTGCCGCATTTCGGGCAGGTAAAGCCCTTGCTGGTGCACTCGAACTCGCCGGTAAAACCGCACTCGTAGCATTCATCGATCGGCGTATTGGTGCCGTAATACGGTACGTGCTGATAGCTGTAATCCCACACGTCTTCCAGCGCCTTGAGGTTATGCTGGATATTCGGATATTCGCCGTAGCAAATGAAGCCGCCGTTGGCCAGCGGAGGATACGGCGCTTCAAAATCGATCTTGTCGTACGGGTTAACCTTCTTCTCGACGTCGAGATGGAAGCTATTGGTGTAGTAGCCTTTCTCGGTCACGCCCGGAACCACGCCGAATTCGGCGGTATCGAGGCGGCAGAAGCGATCGCACAGGTTTTCGCTCGGCGTGCTGTACAGGCTGAAGCCGTAGCCGGTCTCTTCCTTCCACTGTTCAACGGCGTCGCGCAGACGCTGAACGATGGCGATGCCTTTTTCACGCAGCGCTTCGCTATCGTACATATGCTGATTGTTGTACAGCGCGTTGATGGTCTCGTGAATCCCGATGTAGCCCAGGGAAATGGACGCGCGGCCATTCTTGAAAATTTCCGCGACGTCATCGTCGGCTTTCAGACGCACGCCGCAGGCGCCTTCCATATACAGAATTGGCGCGACGCGGGCTTTCACCCCTTCCAGACGGGCGATACGGGTCATCAGCGCTTTGCGCGCCAGCAGCAGGCGCTCGTCCAGCAGCGCCCAGAAGGCGGCTTCGTCGCCTTTCGCTTCCAGCGCGATACGCGGCAGGTTCAGGCTGATAACGCCGAGGTTGTTGCGCCCATCGTGTACCTGTTCGCCGTTCTCGTTTTCCCATACACCGAGGAAACTGCGGCAGCCCATCGGCGTTTTAAACGACCCGGTGACTTTCACTACCTGATCGTAGTTGAGAATATCCGGGTACATGCGCTTGCTGGCGCACTCTAATGCCAGCTGTTTGATGTCATAGTTCGCATCGCCGAATTTATGGTTCAGGCCGTCGCGAATAGCGAAGACCAGTTTCGGGAATACCGCCGTTTTGCGGTTTTTGCCGAGGCCGGCGATGCGGTTGCGCAGAATCGACTGCTGGATCAGGCGCGACTCCCAGCTGGTGCCGAGGCCAAAACCAAAGGTGACGAACGGCGTCTGGCCATTGGCGGTATGCAGCGTGTTGACCTCATACTCCAGCGACTGGAACGCGTCGTAGCACTCTTTCTCGGTACGCGTACGGGCATAGCCTTCGGCATCCGGGATCTGCCACTCTTCGGCAATTTTACGATGCTTTTTGAAGCTCTCGGTGACGAACGGCGCCAGCACTTCATCGATACGGTTAATGGTGGTGCCGCCGTAAATATGGCTGGCGACCTGGGCGATAATCTGCGCCGTGACCGCGGTGGCGGTAGAGATAGACTTCGGCGGCTCAATTTCGGCATTGCCCATTTTAAAGCCGTGCGTCAGCATGCCTTTCAGGTCGATCAGCATGCAGTTGAACATCGGGAAGAACGGCGAATAGTCGAGATCGTGGTAGTGGATCTCGCCGCGCTCGTGCGCCTGTACGACATCGCGCGGCAGCAGATGCTGACGGGCATAGTGTTTGGCTACGATACCGGCCAGCAGATCGCGCTGGGTCGGGATCACTTTACTGTCTTTGTTGGCGTTCTCGTTGAGCAGCGATGAGTTGGTTTGCTCGACCAGACCACGAATTTCCTGGTTCAGACGGCCGCGCTTTTCACGCTCGATATCGCGATCGTGGCGATATTCGATATAGGCGCGCGCCAGCTGTTTCCACGGGCCGGACATCAACTGGTTTTCCACGGCGGTCTGGATATCGTTGATATCGACCTGCGCGCGGCCCTGCATTTGCTGGCTAACGACTTCTGCGACGGTGGCGCAATAGTCTGCGTCATCGACTCCCGCTGCTTTAGCTGCACGCAGAATTGCTTCTTTAATGCGCTCTGACTTGAACGGCACTTTACAGCCATCACGTTTCATCACATGCGGTGTCATGATCACTCCATATATAGAACAGGTTATCCACAGAGGCGGAAGGTCTCCCAAAAGCGCGCCACGCTACGAGTAGCGGCGTTTGCCTTCGGATCCGGCCCTTTTTATCCACATCTCATCACCGCCCAACAACGACAAGATATGGTGACATAATAGACGATTAATACAATATGTAGGGCCGGGGCGCATTTTAAGTTCTATATGTAGTGATTTGCATCAAAGATGTTTGCGATTTTATTGACCCAGAACAAGGTAAAAAGGTGAGAGTACGGATGATGGGCGCTGGCGTAAATGTAAATTTAGGCGCTTAAAATATAAGCAAAAATTGGGCCCGAACGCTAAAGGAACGGGCAGAATATTCAGGCAATCAATGTATCGTTAAGCAGATCGACCAGCAGCAGTAGGGCGTAGCGGGCATGCAGCGGGTTGGCTGGCAGCGGAAGCACGGCGCTTGCCATATCGGCCAGCGCATGCTGTTCCGGGGTCAGAGCGATAATCGTCACCCCTTGCGTACGCGCCTGCAGCGTCGCGCTCTGCAATACGGTATTGGCTTCGGCGGTGGCCAGCACCAGCAGCAGGTGATCGTCATTAAGGGTACTGGCGGTCATTCGCATCAGCGCCGCATCCTGGCAGAGATTAATCGCGATGCCGGATGGCAGCAGCTGGTGCTGCAGCAGCGCCGCCAGCGCCACATCCTGAGCACCGAGGGCGAAGCAATGCACCGCGCGGGCGCTCAGCAGGCGCGATTTGCACTTCTCCACCGCCGCTTCGGCGGTGTGGCCGAGCTGGCGGGTTAGCGTATCGCCGAGGCTGCTAAGTTTGTCGCGCCAGGCGACGGGCAGGGCGGCGCTATCCGGCGTGAGCCAGCTGGCGCGCCGTTCGCTGGCCTGCGCCAGCTGTTTACGTAAATCGCGAATATCATCACAGCCCACTGAACGGGCGAAGCGGGTGATGGTGGCCGGGCTGACCCCCGCGCTGGCGGCCAGCTCATCAATGGAGGCGCTGGCGGTAAAGCTAAGATTTTCCAGAATAAAGGCGGCGACGCGCGACTCCTGAGCGCTAAAGCGGATCAATCCTTCCTGTAGCTGACCTACGATATCCATCCTGATGTTCCCTTTGGCAGTACCCGGAATTGAAAATATTTTTCACTTAATGAATAGCCGTTTTTATAGCATCTGCGCAGGCGATTTCCTATGTCTGGCGTCGATATTTCGCAATGGCACGAAGAAATAGTGCGCAAAAATTGAGCCTCGATCACATCGGTGAAAATTATTTTCATATAGCCTTCACTATCACACAATATTAACAATATAGTCGCATAGGCCGTGAGGGCTGAAGCGATAAACACGCAAAGGGGAAGCGCAATGCCACGAATCGTACTCTGTTGTGCCGCAGGCATGTCGACCAGCATGCTGGTGAACAAAATGAAAGCGGAAGCCCAGCAGCGCGCGCTGGCGCTGGAAATCTACGCGGTGGCGGTGGCGGAATTTGAACGCGAACTGCCGAACGCCGATGTCATCCTCCTCGGGCCGCAGGTCAAATACGAAGCCGGCCGCCTGACCGCGCTGGCGGCCCCGCAGGGTAAAGCGGTGGCGGTGATCGATATGGCCGACTACGGCATGATGCGCGGCGCCGCGGTGCTGGATAAAGCGCTGGCCCTGCTCGAACGCTAATTTTCTAATCCCGTTTTTATCACCCTCACGCGCGGTCCTGGCGATCGCGCGCGGCGATCTGCATGCCGAAAAATGCGAATAGAGGTCACTATGCAAGCACTGAAAATCGCCGTTATCGGCGGCGGCAGCAGCTACACGCCGGAGCTTATTGAAGGGATTATCGTTCGTTATGAGCAGCTTCCGGTCACCGAGCTGGCGCTGGTGGATGTCGAATCCGGCAGGGAAAAAGTTGAGATCATTGCCGCGTTGGCCCGGCGGATGTTGAAACATAAAGGGCTGGATCAGGTGGCGGTCAGCGTCCACTTTACGCTCGATGAGGTGATCCGCGGCGCCAGCTTTGTGCTGACGCAGCTACGCGTCGGTCAACTGGCGGCGCGCGCCGCCGATGAACGGCTGGGGCTCAAATATCATCTGTTGGGCCAGGAGACCACCGGCGTCGGCGGGTTCGCCAAGGCGCTGCGGACGATCCCGGTGATCCTCGAAGTTGCGCGCAAAGTGGAACAGCTGGCGCCGGAAGCGTTCATTCTTAACTTTACCAACCCGGCGGGGATCGTCACCGAGGCGGTCAGCCGCTACAGCAAGGCGAAGATCATCGGCCTGTGCAACGTGCCGATCAACATGCAGCACATGATCGTCGGCATGTTGGGCGCGCAGGAGTCCGAAGTAAAACTGCGCTTTGCCGGGCTCAACCATATGGTTTGGGTGCATAAGGTGCTACAGGGGCGCGAGGATGTCACCGGTAAAGTGATCGATATGCTCTGCGACGGTAAGGCGCTGTCGATGAACAACATTAAAGAACTGCCGTGGCCGGCGGAATTCCTCCGCGCGCTAAAGGCGATTCCGTGCCCTTATCATCGCTATTTCTGGCTGACGCCGGCGATGCTGGCGGAAGAGATCGCCGCAGCGAAAACCAAAGGCACCCGCGCCGAGCAGGTGATGAAGGTCGAGCAGGAGCTGTTTGCGCTGTACGCCGACCCGCAGCTGGAAGAAAAACCAGAGCAACTGAGCTTTCGCGGCGGCGCTTACTACTCGGAAGTGGCCGTTGAGCTTATCAATGCGATTCACAACAACCTGGGCGCGGAGATGGTGGTAAACACCCGCAACAACGGCGCGATTCACGGCCTGGATGATGATGCGGTGGTGGAAACCAACAGCATTATCGATGCGCAAGGGGCGCGGCCGCTGGCGTTCGGCCCGCTGCCGCCGGCGATGAACGGCCTGACGCAGCAGGTGAAGGCCTTTGAACGGCTGACGATTGAAGCCGCGGTACACGGCTGCCGCGAGAGCGCGCTGCTGGCGCTAGTGGCTAACCCGCTGGTCGGTAATGTCACCGATGCCCAGGCGCTGCTGGATGAAGTGTTAACGATAAACCGTCAATGGCTGACGCAATTTAACTGACCGCTATTTCCCTCGGGAGCACACCATGTCGAATACAAGCTGGATTGAACGTTACGTCATGCCGGCGGCGCTGAAAATCGCCGGGCAAAAGCACGTCCTGTCGGTACGCGATGGCATCATTCTGAATATGCCGTTTATGCTGATTGGCTCGTTTTTCCTGATTTTCGCCTACCTGCCGATCCCCGGCTATGCCGACATGATGAGCGGCCTGTTTGGCGAGGTCTGGCGCGATAAAATGCTGTACCCGGTGAAAGCGACCTACGACATTATGGCGCTGATTTCCAGCTTCGGCATTGCCTATCGGCTGGCGGAGAAGTACCGCACCATCGACCCGCTGAGCGCCGGGGCGATGTCGCTGGTGGCCTTTGTGATGACTATCCCGCAGAACACCCTCTTTACCCCGGTACACGGCGCGGCGGAGGTGATTAAAGGGGTGATCCCGGTGAGCATGGTCGGCAGCCAGGGGTTGTTTGTCGCTATTGTCATTTCGCTGCTGTCGACGGAGATTTATCGTTTGGTCGCCAGCCGCAACCTCGTTATCCGCATGCCTGACGGCGTGCCGCCGGCAGTGGCGAAATCTTTCCTCGCTCTGATCCCCGGCTTCTGTGTTCTGGCGGTGGTGCTGGCGCTGCGCCTGGCGGTTGAGGCCTCGCCGTTCGGCGACATCAACAGCATGATTGCCACCCTGATCGGTATTCCGATGCACCACGTCGGCGGTACGCTGCCGGGGATGATTATTTCGGTGATTGTGATCGGTATTTTGTGGACGCTGGGCCTGCACGGCGACGCGATTGTGCTGGTATTTATCCAGCCGGTGTGGCTGTCGAATATGTCAGAGAACCTGACGGCGTTTCAGAACGGCCAGCCGATCCCGCATATCATTACCCAGCAATTTTACGATCTGTGGATTGCGCCCGGCGGCACCGGCGCGCTGCTGGGGCTGGTGATATTTATGTTGCTGCGCAGCCGTAGTCAGCAGATGAAACAGCTGGGGAAAATTGCCGCGCCGGGAGCGTTGTTTAACATCAGCGAGCCGATGGTGTTCGGCATCCCGCTGGTGATGAACCCGTACTTCTTCCTGCCGTTTATTTTAACGCCGGTGCTGCTGGTTATCGTGTCCTATACCGCAATGGCGACCGGGCTGGTTGCGCCGCCGGCCGGAATCGCGCTGCCGTTCACTACGCCGATCTTCATCAGCGGCTATCTGGCGACCGGCGGCCATATTTCCGGCACCATACTGCAGGTCGTGAATTTAACTATTTCGCTGGTGGTCTACTATCCGTTCTTCCGCGCCTGGGATCGGCTGAAGGCAAAAGAGGAGCACGCCTCGGCGCAGCCGCAGGAGAGCGTTATCCTTCCTGACGCTGACCGCGCGTAAACTCCAGCCCCACGAACCGGTAGCCCCGGTGAGCGTAGCGCCACCGGGGAAAAGCTTTACGCCTGCAACCACCATACCGCTTCGAACGGCCGCAGCGTCATTGCCGCCGGGCGGTTGGACGTTTCCGCATAGTTACCAATCAGCGCCCGCCAGTCGCCGGACATCTCCGGCGGCTGCCACGGCTGGAACTCACGGCTCAGGTTGGCGGCCACCACCAGGGTCTGCCCCTGCCACTGGCGGCGATAACACCACAGCGACGGATGGTCCGGCAGCAGATCCTGATAATCCCCCCAGGTCAGCACCGGCGTGGTTTTTCGCAGCGCGATCAGCTGCTGATAGGTGTAAAACACCGATTCCGGATCCGCCAGCGCCGCCTCGACGTTAATCTCGCGATAGTTATCACCCAACGCGATCCAGGGTTTTCCATCGCTGAAACCGCCGTTATCGCCGTCGTGCCACGGCATCGGCGTGCGGCTATTGTCGCGCGATTTGCTGGCCAGAATCGCCAGCAGTTCATCGGGGCTTTGCCCCTGCGCCGCGCGCTCGATAAACATGTTATGGCTTTCCACATCGCGATAATCGCTGATATTGCTGAAATGCGGGTTGGTCATGCCAATCTCTTCGCCCTGATAGATATAGGGCGTGCCCTGCATGCCGTGCAGTACCATCGCCAGCATCTTCGCCGCCGGCACCCGGTACTCGCCCTCGTCGCCGAAGCGCGACACGATGCGCGGCTGATCGTGGTTACACCAGAACAGTGCATTCCATGCCCGGTTATGCATCCCTTGCTGCCAGTGGCGGAATAGCGCTTTCAGCGCGACGTAGTCCGGACGGGCGAGGGTCCATTTTTCACCGCCGGGATAATCGACTTTTAAGTGATGAAAATTAAACGTCATCGACAGTTCGCGTCCGTCCAGCGCGGCGTACTGCTGGCAGTGTTCAAGCGAAGTGGAAGACATTTCGCCGACGGTCATCAGGTTACGCGGAGTGAAAACATCGCGGCTCATTTCCTGCAAGAACTCATGCGCCCGCGGTCCATCGGTGTAAAAGCGCCGTCCATCGCCAATGGTATCAGACGGGAAGTTCTGATCTTTGGATATTACGTTAATGACGTCCAGACGGAGGCCATCAACGCCGCGATCGGCCCAGAATTCGCAGACTTTTTTCAGCTCGGCGCGTACCGCCGGATTTTCCCAGTTGAGATCCGCCTGTTCGGTGGCGTAGAGGTGTAGATAGTACTGTTCGCTTTCCGCATGCCATTGCCAGGCGTTACCGCCGAATTTTGAGCGCCAGTTATTCGGCGGCGTTCCCGGCTCGCCGTCGCGCCAGATATAGAACTGGCGGTACGGGCTCGCCTTATTTAACGACTGGCGGAACCATTCATGCTCTGTCGAAGTATGGTTCAGTACCATATCCAGAACGATACGGATACCGCGCGCCTTCGCTCCGGCGACCAGTTGGTCGAAATCCTCCAGCGTGCCGTAAGAGGGATCGATAGCGGTATAGTTCGCCACGTCATACCCGTTGTCCACCTGTGGCGAAACATAGAACGGCGTCAGCCAGATAGCGTCGACCCCGAGCTTTTGTAGGTAGTCGAGACGGGCGGCGACGCCGCGTAAATCGCCGGTACCGCTGCCGGTGGTGTCCTGAAAACTCTTCGGATAGATTTGATAAATAACGCCGTTTTGCCACCAGCGGGGAAGAATATTCATATTACGTTCCTGCGAATAAAGGGGGCGCAAGCGGCGCCCCGAAAGAAGACGTTAGATAATCTGCAAGGTGCCCTGACGGTACTTGCGTTGATAAACTACGGTGGTGAGGATAATCGGCACTATCACCGCGATGGCCATCGCCATGGCATAGACCTGCCAGTAGCTTGGCTGAATCGACAGGATGCCAGGCAGGCCGCCGACACCGATGCCATTAGCCAGCACGCCGTTCAGGCCGCACAGCAGGCCTGCAAGGCCGGATCCGACCATCGCGCACAGCATCGGGAAGCGGTACTTCAGATTGATACCGTACATCGCCGGTTCGGTGACCCCGAGATAGGCGGAGATCGCCGCGGGTACCGAAATTTCGCGTTCATTTTGTTTACGGCTGGCAATAATAATGCCGACCACCGCCGATGCCTGAGCAATATTAGATAGCGCAATTAGTGGCCATACCGGCGTACCGCCGATGCTCTGTACCATCTGCATATCGATAGCAAGAGTGGTCTGATGTACGCCGGTTATTACCAGCGGCGCATACAGGAAGCCGAACAGCGCGGCGCCGATCGGCGCGAAGCTGCCGGTTAACAAATAGCGCACCGCGAAGGCCACGCCGTCGCCGATTAGACGGCCAAACGGGCCGATAACCGCATGGGCAAGGAACACCGCCAGAATCAGCGAGCACACCGGCACCACCACCAGATAGAGGTAGTCAGGCACGATGCGCTTGAGGCGCGTTTCGATAAAGCCCAGCGCCAGCCCCGCCAGCAGAGCCGGGATCACCTGCGCCTGATAGCCGACTTTCGCAATGGTAAACAGGCCGAAGTTCCACACTTCCGGTACCTGCTGGCCGAGCAGGTAAGCGTTCATCAACTGCGGAGAGACCAGCGTGACGCCAAGCACGATCCCGAGGATCGGCGTGCCGCCCATTTTCTTCACCGCTGACCAGCAGATCCCCACCGGCAGATAGAAGAAGATAGCCTCGCCAATCAGCCACAAGAAGTCATAAATCGTTTTCAACGACGGGTGCATTTGCGCCAGCGTCTGGCCGTTGCTCATGGGTAGATCGCCGATGACGTTACGGAAACCGAGGATCAGACCGCCGCTGATAAGCGCCGGCAGGAGCGGGAAAAAGATCTCGGCAAAGTGCGAGATCAACCGTTCGTGCCACTTCATGTTTTGCCGCGCGGCCTGTTTGGCCTGCTCTTTGTCGGCGGACGCCTGGCCGGTGGTGGCCAGCAGCGCCTTATAGTAATCGCCGACTTCGGTGCCGATGACCACCTGGAACTGCCCGGCGTTAGTGAAGCATCCCTTCACCATGCGCAACTGCTCAATGTCTTTCGGTTTAGCGATGGCCGGATCGTTTAGCACAAAGCGCAAACGGGTAATACAGTGGCTGACGGTGGCAATGTTGCCGCGCCCGCCCACCAGTTCGATCAGTTTATCGATGTCCTGCTGGTTTACTTTGCTCATGATGAAGCCTCAAAAACAGAGGGGAGAGATGCCGTTTTTAACTTGCATGCATCCTAACCGTTCCGTTGGCAATGCAAAATGGGAACGTTCCCGAAACTCGGCGAAGATCACATAAATCGCCCGAACGAGATTAATTCAGGGCAGCGGGAATGACGATTTGGCGGGGTTCGGCGTGGCCGGCGATCTGGTCGATCAGCTGCTGCGCCGCCTGGCGCCCGGCTTCGGCGTAGCCGGGATCGACGGTGAGGATCTCCGGATGCAGAAACTTCATCAGCGGCGTGCTGCCGACGCTGGCGAGCTGTAAAGTTTCAATACGTTGTTCCTGCAGATATTTACTGGCGCCGAGAGCGAGAGTATCGGTGGCGCAGACCAGCGCGCGGGTCTCGGGCGTCAGTACGCTGGCGACGCTTTCATAACCCTGCTTCATCGCCAGCCCCGGCAAAGCAGCGGTTGGCGTGAGCTTCTTTTGCGCGCAGAAATCGAGATACGCCTGATGACGGCGTTCCCCGGTGGTGACGTCGCTGTGCGGCACGCCGAGGAAGCTTATATGCCGGTGTCCGCGTTCATAGAGACGCTGCATCAGTAACTTGATCGCGCCATGATCGTCATAGCACACCGAAGCGAAGCCGGGGGCATCGCGCGCCAGCAGCACCAGCGTTTCGCGCCACGGCGCGAGCATCTCCTCGCTAATACCGGTAAAGCCGAACAGCACCACGCCGTCGATATTGCGCCGGGCGAGCATGCCCAGATGTTCTTCCACCAGCGCCGGAGAAAACTGGCTCTCCATCATGATAGGATCGTAGCCCTGCTGATAAAAGGCGGGCAGCATGGTCTGCACCGCTAAATTTTCCGACAGCGAATCCAGACGGGTGACGATAATCGCCACCACCTTATCGCTCTGACCGCGCATGGCGCGGGCGGAGCGGGAAGGGGAGAAACCGTGCTGCTGCATCACCGCTTCCACCCGTTCGCGGGTGCGCTCGCTGACGCCGCTTTCGTTATTCAGCACGCGCGACACCGTCGATTTTCCGACGCCGCTTAAACGCGCGATATCTTTGATTGTTAGCCGGTTTTGCATACGAGGTTCTCGCCGTCGTCCGATTTGAGTGAGTCTAATGCTACTCAACGAATCCTCAATGAGCAAAGACTGGTTGATGTCCGGTTTAGTTGCCGGACGGTATGATAGCCATAATAGCCACAAATAGTTTCCTGGTCGCGGTATACTCCGCGCCGTCTTGAGTTACTTACCGGAGAATTTTATGGACCCCGATCCCACTCCTCATCCTCGATGGAGCAACCTTTCTTTCCGGTAAGCCTGTTTAGCACTGCTTTACCGGAAAGCGTAAAGCAGTGACGTCCTCGATGTCCCTGCCCTATAAAAATAATGCCTGACAGGTAAGGCTTTGCCACGCCTGTTGGCAACGCTGCGTTCGCTCGCGCGAGCGCGGAGGGACTGTTTATGCTGAAAAATTTTACCCGGCAGCTGTTCGCGCAGCTTAGCCGTCATTTACCACATCGTTTGATCCAGCGCGATCCGCTGCCCGATGCCCGTAACCTGGCCAGCGCGCCGATCCCGGATTCACTCGGCAAGCGCTGTCTGGACGTCGCGGCTATGGATGAGCAGGAGATCTGGCGCGCGTTCGATAGCCACCCTGAAGGGCTGAACGACGCCGAAGTGGCGGCGAAAATCGCCCTGCACGGCGATAACCAAATCCCGGCGCAGAAGCCGTCGCCGTGGTGGGTTCATCTGTGGACCTGCTATCGCAACCCGTTCAACCTGCTGTTGACGGTGCTCGGCATCGTCTCCTATTCAACTGAAGATCTATTCGCCGCGGGCGTTATCGCGCTGATGGTCGGCATCTCGACGCTGCTTAACTTCATCCAGGAAGCGCGCTCGACCAAAGCGGCGGATGCGCTGAAGGCGATGGTCAGCAATACCGCCACGGTGCTGCGGGTTATCAACGAGCAGGGCGAGAGCCGCTGGCTCGAACTGCCCATCGACCAACTGGTGCCGGGCGATATCGTCAGGTTATCGGCGGGAGATATGATCCCGGCGGACCTGCGCATCATTGTGGCGCGCGACCTGTTTGTCGCTCAGGCCTCGCTGACCGGCGAATCGCTGCCGGTTGAGAAAGTCGCGCGCACCCGCGATCCGCTACAAACCAATCCACTGGAATGCGACACCCTGTGCTTTATGGGGACCAACGTGGTGAGCGGCTCGGCGCAGGCCATCGTCTACGCCACCGGCGGCAACACCTGGTTCGGCCAGCTTGCCGGGCGCGTCAGCGAGCAGGAAAGCGAGCCGAACGCCTTTCAAAAAGGCATCAGCCGGGTCAGCATGCTGCTCATCCGCTTTATGCTGGTGATGGCGCCGGTGGTGCTGCTGATCAACGGCTACACCAAAGGCGACTGGTGGGAAGCGGCGCTGTTCGCGCTGTCGGTGGCGGTCGGCCTGACGCCGGAGATGTTGCCGATGATCGTCACCTCGACGCTGGCGCGCGGGGCGGTGAAGCTGTCAAAACAAAAGGTTATCGTCAAACACCTCGACGCCATTCAAAACTTTGGCGCGATGGATATCCTCTGCACCGATAAAACCGGCACCCTGACCCAGGACAAAATCGTGCTGGAGAACCATACCGATGTTTCCGGTAAATCCAGCGAGAGAGTCCTGCACACCGCCTGGCTCAATAGCCATTACCAGACGGGGCTTAAAAACCTGCTCGACACCGCGGTGCTGGAAGGCGTGGAGCTGGATGCCGCTCGCGGTCTCGCGGAGCGCTGGCAGAAGGTGGATGAGATTCCGTTTGATTTCGAACGCCGCCGCATGTCGGTGGTGGTGAAAGAGCAGGACGAGGCGCATCAGCTGATCTGTAAAGGGGCATTGCAGGAGATCCTCAACGTCTCGACTCAGGTGCGCTACAACGGTGAAATCGTACCGTTGGACGACACCATGCTGCGCCGTATCCGCCGGGTGACCGATACCCTGAACCGTCAGGGGCTGCGGGTGGTGGCGGTAGCGACTAAATACCTGCCGGCGCGGGAAGGCGACTATCAGCGTGCGGATGAATCCGACCTGATCCTCGAAGGCTACATCGCCTTCCTCGATCCGCCGAAAGAGACCACCGCCCCGGCGTTGAAAGCGTTAAAGGCCAGCGGCATTACGGTGAAAATCCTCACCGGCGACAGCGAACTGGTGGCGGCGAAAGTGTGTCATGAAGTGGGGCTGGATGCGGGCGAAGTGGTGATTGGCAGCCAGATTGAAGCCATGAGCGACGACGAACTGGCGGCGCTGGCGAAACGCACCACGCTGTTCGCGCGCCTGGCGCCGCTGCATAAAGAGCGCATCGTGACGCTGCTGAAACGCGAAGGTCACGTGGTGGGCTTTATGGGTGACGGTATTAACGACGCCCCGGCGCTACGCGCGGCGGATATTGGCATTTCCGTTGACGGGGCGGTGGATATCGCCCGCGAGGCGGCGGATATCATTTTGCTGGAAAAAAGCCTGATGGTACTGGAAGAGGGGGTTATCGAAGGCCGCCGCACCTTCGCCAACATGCTCAAGTACATCAAAATGACCGCCAGCTCCAACTTCGGCAATGTCTTCAGCGTGCTGGTGGCCAGCGCCTTCCTGCCGTTCCTGCCGATGCTGCCGCTGCACCTGTTGATTCAGAACCTGCTGTACGATGTCTCTCAGGTGGCGATTCCGTTTGATAACGTCGATGATGAGCAGATCCGTAAACCGCAGCGCTGGAACCCGGCCGATCTCGGGCGTTTTATGGTCTTCTTCGGGCCGATCAGCTCGATTTTCGATATCCTCACCTTTGGCCTGATGTGGTGGGTGTTCCACGCCAACAGCGTCGAGATGCAGACCCTGTTCCAGTCCGGCTGGTTTATTGAAGGGCTGCTGTCGCAGACGCTGATTGTGCATATGATTCGTACCCGCCGCATTCCGTTCGTCCAGAGCCGCGCCGCGTGGCCGCTGTTCGCGATGACGCTGCTGGTGATGGCGGTGGGTATCGCGCTGCCGTTCTCGCCGCTGGCGGGCTACCTGCAGCTGCAGGCGCTGCCGCTCAGCTATTTCCCGTGGCTGGTGGCGATTCTGGCGGGTTACATGGTATTGACCCAGACCGTTAAAGGTTTCTACAGCCGCCGCTACGGCTGGCAGTAGTGGTTTCGCCCCTTTGCCGTTCGGCAGAGGGGCATACCGGTATTTCTCTTAAATCTCATTAAGTTGTGACGCCCGTCATCGCCATGTATTGACGCAATTTTGTGCGCATGTTAACCCAATGTTTTGCTTTTTTTGGCCCGTCATAAAAAGGAACATTGATGATTAACACCGTGCGTTACAGTCTGCTGACCGGCGGAATATTACTGAGCAGTATGACGCTTGCCGCCCCGGCGGGCGATCTGCCGCTGATGCCGTGGCCCGCCCATGTGGAGCGCCCGCAGGCGCAGGGGGCGCTGGCGTTGAATAACCAGCTGACGATCAACGTCAGCGGCGACGATCTGGGCGAGGCGGCAAACCGCTGGCGCGAACGTCTTGCGCGGCAAACCGGCTGGACGCTTCAGCCGCAGACGGCGCCGGCGAAAAGCCCAACCATTAACGTGATCGTCAGTAAAAAAGTGCCTTTCCTGCCTCAGCCGGATAGCGACGAAAGCTATCAGCTAACCGTTAACGCAGACGGCGCGACCCTGAAAGCCAATACGCGTTTTGGCGCGCTGCGCGGCATGGAAACGCTGCTACAGCTGGTACAAAACGGCCCTGACGGCACCACCATTCCTTATGTCGCCATTAACGATGCGCCGCGCTTCCCGTGGCGTGGACTGCTGCTGGATTCCGCCCGCCATTTTATGCCGCTGTCGGCGATCAAACGGCAGATTGATGGTATGGCGGCGGCGAAGCTTAACGTACTGCACTGGCATCTGACCGACGATCAGGGCTGGCGTTTCGCCTCCAGCCGCTATCCGAAGCTGCAGCAGCAGGCCAGCGACGGCCTGTTTTATACCCAGGCGCAGATGAAAGACATTGTGCGCTATGCCGCCGATCGCGGTATTCGCGTGGTGCCGGAAATCGATATGCCGGGCCACGCCTCGGCGATCGCCGTGGCTTATCCGGAGCTGATGAGCGCGCCGGGGCCTTACGCGATGGAGCGCCACTGGGGCGTGCTGAAACCGGTACTCGACCCAACAAAAGAGGCCACCTACGCGTTTGCCGAGGCGATGGTCAGCGAACTGGCGGCTATCTTCCCCGATCCGTATCTGCATATCGGCGGTGATGAAGTCGATGACAGCCAGTGGCGCGCCAATCCGGCCATTCAGAAATTCCTCAAAGAGAAGGGGCTGGCGGACAGCCACGCGCTACAGGCGTACTTCAACCGGCGCCTGGAGACGTTACTCGAAAAACATCACCGGCAGATGGTCGGCTGGGATGAAATCTACCACCCTGATTTACCGAAGAGCATTTTGATCCAGTCGTGGCAGGGGCAGGACGCATTAGGCGACGTCGCTAAACACGGCTATCGCGGCATTCTCTCCACCGGTTTTTATCTCGACCAGCCGCAGTACACCGCCTATCACTATCGTAATGAAATTATCCCGCAGGGGCTCAACGGCGTGGATACGATTACCGATAACGACAGCGCCCAGAGCTGGCAGTTTTCGATGCCGCGGCTGAAGGGCAGCGCGGTTGAGGGCAGCTTTACGCTGGTAAAAGGCGATAGCGGCTGGCGTGGATTCATTGATTTTAAAGGGAAATCACGGCGTGCCGTGCAGGAGATTGAATGGCTCGGCGACAATCAGGTCACGTTCCGCGTTGATACCTGGATGGGCGAGACCCGCCCGGTGCTAACCATTAACGACGACAAGCTCGCAGGCTACTTCCTGCTTGGCAACACCCGTTATCCCATTGACGGCAAGCGGCTGGATGCCGTACCGCAGGGCATTCAGCCGACGCTGCCCGACGCGCAGCAACAGAAGAATCTGCTCGGCGGCGAGGCGGCGCTGTGGGCGGAAAACGTCGCCGCGCCGGTCATCGATATCAAGCTGTGGCCGCGGGCTTTTGCGGTGGCGGAGCGGCTGTGGTCGGCCGAAGACGTCAAAGACAGCGACAATATGTATCAGCGCCTGCAGGCGATGGACAGTTGGTCAACGGTCTCCGTCGGCCTGCAGCAGCACGCTCAGCAGCTGGAGCAGTTCACCCGCCTGGCGAACAGCAGCCATACGCTGGCGTTGCAGATCCTCGCCGAGGCGTTGGAGCCGGCGCATTACTACACCCGTCAGCATCTCAAGTTCCAGGCGAACAATTACCATCAATTTGAACCGCTGAACCGACTGGCCGATGCGCTGCCGGCGGAGAGCGATACCGTACGCAGCCTGAACCAGTGGGCGGAGCGGCTGATTAGCGATGCTGAAGATACAGAGAGCGCCGATGCGCTGCGCCACGTTTTTACCCGCTGGCAGAACAACAGCGGCGATGCGCTGGCGCTGACTGACAATAACTATCAGCTGGCGGCGATTAAACCGGTGGTGCAGCAGGTTGATAAGCTGGCGAGCCTCGGGCTGCGCTTGACCGATCTGGTGGCGCGGCAGGGAACGCTGGACGATAAAGAGTACGCCTCAATCCAGGCGCAGCTGGATACGGCGGCGAAAACCCAGGATGAGCTGGTGATTGCGGCGGTCTATCCGCTGGAGAAACTGCTGCGGGCAACGAAGATAAAATAGGGCATTTCCCTCACCCCGTGGATGACGCAAGCGCCTGGGGTGAGGGCAGAGAAGCGCTTAGCGACGGATCGCGATAGCTTCAATCTCAATCTTCACGTCTTTCGGCAGACGCGCGACTTCTACGCAGGAACGCGCCGGGAAAGTGGCGTTATGCTCGGTGAAGAACGCTTCATACGCGGCATTCACGGTGGCGAAATCGTTCAGATCTTTCACGAAAACGGTGGTTTTCACGATATCGCCCACTTTCAGGCCAGCGGCTTCAACGATAGCTTTTACGTTGTCCAGGGACTGACGCGCCTGCGCGGCGACATCTTCCGGCACGCTGCCGGTTTTCGGGTCTACTGGGATCTGGCCGGAAGTGATGATCATGCTACCCAGATCAACGCCTTGTACATAAGGGCCAATAGCTGCTGGTGCCTTTTCCGTCGCAATAGTTTTGCTCATAATATCTCCAGATGAACTGCAGTAATTAGGTCGTAGCCATTATAGGGAGGGCCGGTATTAATACCAACCGCAATTAGTTGGCCAGCACCACATAATGGGAAAACTCTTTTTCACAGTATTTGCATTTGAGTGCAATGTCATCGGCGCGTTTTTTCACTGCGAAACTCGACGAAACCGGCTCAGCGTGACTGATGCAGTTGCTGTTCGGACAGACCAGCACGCTGTTGATGCGCTCAGGCAGGCTCGGGCGGGATTTGCCCACCACTTCGTAATCATCAATACGGTTAACCGTTGCGTCCGGCGCATACAGCGCCAGCTGATTGACCTGCTCATCGGTCAGGAAGGTGTTCTCAATTTTAATCAAATCTTTACGGCCCATCTCGCCGGACGGCAGGTTCAGGCCGATGGTGATGCGCTGGTCGGTTTCGGTCAGCTTGAACAGGGTCAACAACTTGAAGCCGACCTGGGCCGGGATATGGTCGATTACGGTGCCGCGTTTAATGGCTTCTACTTGCAGTTTATTGTCGTGTGTCATCTCTCAATCCCCCTTACTGTGCCAGCTCGCTATTCAATACCAGTGCCAGTAACGCCTGGCGGGCGAAGATGCCGTTGCCGGCCTGCTGGAAGTACCAGGCGTGCGGCGTTTTATCGACATCGGTGGTGATTTCATCAACGCGCGGCAGCGGGTGCAGCACTTTCATATTGGCGCGCGCGCCTTCGAGATCCGCGGCCCGCAGCACGAACTGCGCCTTCACGTTGGCGTATTCCGATGGATCCAGGCGCTCTTTCTGCACGCGAGTCATATACAGAATATCGACCTCAGCCATTACTTCGTCGATGGCGCTATGCAGGCTCCAGGCGATGCCTTTTTCATCCAGCATATCGAGAATGTACTGCGGCATCGCCAGCGCGTCCGGGGCGATGAAGTAAAAGCGGTTGCCGTTGAATTTCGCCAGCGCCTGGGTCAGCGAGTGTACGGTACGGCCATATTTCAGGTCGCCGACCATCGCGACATTGAGGTTCTCAAGGCGGCCCTGAGTTTCCTGAATGGTGAACAGGTCGAGCAGGGTTTGTGTCGGATGCTGATTGGCGCCGTCGCCGGCGTTGAGAATCGGTACGCCGCCGGAGAACTCGGTTGCCAGACGCGCGGCGCCTTCTTGCGGATGGCGCATCACGATAGCGTCGACGTAGGTGCTGATCACCGAAATGGTGTCGGCCAGGGTTTCGCCTTTCTTACCGAGCGAGGTGTTGCTGCTGTCGGAGAAGCCGACCACGCTGGCGCCGAGGCGGTGCATGGAGGTTTCAAAAGAGAGGCGAGTACGGGTGGAGGCTTCAAAGAAACAGCTGGCGATAACCTTATGCTTCAGCAGCTCGGGTTGCGGATTGGCTTTCAGCTTTGCGGCCGTCGCCAGCACCAGTTCGAGGTCTTCGCGGCTGAGATCGTTTATGGAAATGATATGTTTTTGATATAGCGGGTTAGCCATGCTTATCTCCTGACGCCTGAGCAAAAAAAAAGCCCCTTAAATAAGGGGCTTCGAGAATTCATTGAGCAACGGAAAGAAAAACGCCAGGCCAGCGCCTGCTTTCAGACGCGGTAAGACACAGCAATGTCGTACGCAATTGACCATATTTCCTCCCGGCAAAACGGCTGGCATTATACGCAGCTTTGATGAGCAATCAAGCGATTAATCCACAATCAGGGAAACGTTTGCCTGCGAAGGCTGAGCCAGCGCAAAAAACCGCGATAAAAATGTGGTCTGGCAGTGGTAAGCGGCGTATAAAACCAAAATGAAAAGCTGTTTTACATTTGAGGGCTCTTATGATTATCGGCAACATTCATCATCTGCAATCCTGGCTGCCGGACGCGCTGCGTCAGGCGATTGAGCATGTTAAAGCCCACGTTAGCGAATCGACGCCGCTCGGCAAGCACGACATCGACGGTAATAATCTGTTCTATCTGATTTCTGAAGACAGCACCGAACCGCAGGCCGAACGTCGCGCCGAGTTTCACGCCCGCTATCTGGATATCCAGATTGTACTTCGCGGTCAGGAAGGGATGACTTTCAGCACCTTACCGGCAGGCGAGCCGCAGATTGACTGGCTGGCGGACAAAGACATCGCCTTCCTCGCCGAGGGCGCGCAGGAGAAAACCGTTATCCTTAACGAGGGCGATTTTGTGGTGTTTTATCCAGGCGAAGTGCATAAACCGCTCTGTGCCGTCGGGGCGCCGGCGAAGGTGCGCAAAGCAGTGGTGAAGGTGTTGATGGCTTAAAACGGGTAGCCCGGATACGCGTAGCGCGTTATCCGGGAATCTACCGTGATTAATGGTTATTTTCCAAGCGTCGCCACCATCACCGCTTTGATGGTGTGCATACGGTTTTCCGCCTGATCGAAGACGATGCTCGCTGGGGATTCAAAGACTTCATCGGTCACTTCCATACCGCCGTGCAGTCCATACTCCGCCGCCATCTGTTTGCCGAGAATGGTCTGGTCATCGTGGAACGCGGGCAGACAATGCAGGAATTTCACCTGCGGGTTGCCGGTCAATTGCAGCATGGTTTTATTCACCTGGTAACCGCGCAGCAGGGCGATACGCTCCGCCCATTTCTCTTTCGCCTCGCCCATCGACACCCACACGTCGGTATAAATGAAATCAGCGCCTTTTACGCCCGCGGCGATATCTTCCGTCAGGGTAATATTGCCGCCGTGCTTTTTCGCCAGCGCAGTGCATTCCGCCACTAAACCCTCTTCCGGCCAGCAGGCTTTTGGCGCCACCAGGCGCAGGTCCAGCCCGGTCAGCGCGGCGGCTTCCAGCATGGAGTTACCCATGTTGTTACGCGCGTCGCCGGCGTAGACCAGCGTCATTTCATTAAATGCCTTACCCGGCAGGTGCTCTTGCATGGTCAGCAGGTCGGCCAGGAGTTGCGTCGGGTGGAATTCATCGGTCAGGCCGTTCCACACCGGCACGCCGGCATACTCCGCCAGGGTTTCTACCAGCTCCTGGCCGTAGCCGCGATATTGAATACCGTCATACATGCGGCCCAGCACGCGGGCGGTATCTTTCATGGATTCTTTGTGGCCGATCTGGCTACCGCTGGATCCGAGATAGGTCACGCGGGCGCCCTGGTCGTAAGCGGCAACTTCGAAAGAGCATCGTGTACGGGTTGAGTCTTTTTCGAAGATGAGCGCGATGTTTTTGCCCTTTAGTTTCTGGGCCTCGATGCCGTTTTTCTTATCGGCTTTTAATTGCGCGGCCAGAGCGACAAGGCCGGTAATTTCTGCAGCAGTGAAATCCAGTAATCTCAAGAAATGCTTCTGATATAACGCGGACATAATTCCCTCACCTGGCAAACGCCACTATTGAATTAAAATTCACTTTATATGTATGAATATTCATTTGCAACCCCGAGTAAGAAATCTTTTACACAGAAGGTGGAGGCAATCACGGCGGTATGTGACAATAGGAGTATCTGCCGCACATTATGAGGAACGAGCCATGGCAAACCCGGAACTACTGGAAGAGCAGCGTGAGGAAACGCGTCTGATTATCGAAGAGCTGCTGGAAGATGGCAGCGATCCGGACGCGCTGTATACCATTGAGCATCATCTCTCTGCCGACGATTTCGAAACGTTGGAAAAAGTGGCGGTAGAGGCCTTCAAGATGGGTTATGAAGTCACCGAGCCGGAAGAGCTGGAAGTCGAAGAAGGCGAAGTGGTGATCTGCTGCGATATTCTGAGCGAAAGCGCGCTCAACGCCGATCTGATCGACGCCCAGGTTGAACAGCTGATGAACCTGGCGGAAAAATTCAACGTCGAGTACGACGGTTGGGGTACCTATTACGAAGACCCGAACGGCGAAGACGATGACGGCGAAGATGACGAAGATTTAATTGACGAAGACGACAACGGCGTACGCCACTAAGTCGTCAACGGATACGGCGGCGTCTGCCGCCGTATATACCCGTCCTGATTAGGGTATAGCCTGGAGCTTCAATGGATTACCCGCAAATACTCTCCCCGATTTTAGCATTCCTGCACTGCCCAACGCCGCAGGCGTGGATTGACGAAGCCCGTAAACCGGAAAACCTGCCGCTGCTGCTGACCGACCACATGGTATGCGAGCTGAAAGCGGCGCAAAACGCCATGCTGCTGGTGCGCCGCTACGTCGCCGATAAAGACGGCGCCGACGAGCTGTTGGAATGCCTGAAACCGTACGAAGACTTTACCTATCGCCGTGGGCCGGAGCCGGATTTTGTCGCTCTGCATAAGCGGATCAACAAAAGCGCTATGCCGCGAACCAACGACCCGTGGGGCAGACAGTTGCTCGACAGCATGATTCTGCTTATCAAAGAGGAGCTGCACCACTTCTGGCAGGTGCGCGAGATCATGCTGGCGCGAGATATCCCTTACGTCAAAATCACCGCCAGCAACTATGCCCGCGGTATGCGCCGGGAGGTGCGATCGCACGAGCCGGTGATGCTGATCGATAAGCTGATTTGCGGCGCTTATATCGAAGCGCGCTCCTGCGAGCGGTTTGCCGCGCTGGCGCCGTGGCTGGATGATGATCTCCAGAAGTTTTATCTGTCGTTGCTGCGCTCCGAGGCCCGTCATTATCAGGATTACCTGGACCTGGCGCAGCAGATAGCGGGGGAAGATATCAGCGAGCGCGTACGCCAGCTTGGCGAGGCGGAAGCGGCATTGATTCTCCGCCCGGAGTCTGAGTTCCGCTTCCACAGCGGCGTACCGACGGCGCCGTAGCCCGCGGTTTCCGGACTCTGTAGCCACTAACACCGGCAGTTCCAGTAGTCATGGGGAGAGATAGCGTTGAGAGCTTAAGCTCGTAATGGTACGGGCCGTAGGTCGGGTAAGGCGTTAGCCGCCACCCGACAAAAAAAACGGCACCGCGAGCCCGGGACATCCCCCGGCTAGCGCTACGCTTAGCCGGGCTACCGAACTGTAGCCCCGGTAGCGCTATCAAGGCGTTACAGCGGTTTCAACATTCGTACTTCGCAATCGACGTGGCCGGTGCAGCCCAGCGGCTCGTCGATATGCTCAAAGCCGAGATGCTCATAAAGGGCAATCGCTTCTTTCAAAAAAGCGGTGGTCTCCAGATAGCAGCGTTTAAAACCCTGTTCGCGAGCGTAATCCATCGCCATCAGCGCCAGCTTTTTCGCCAGCCCTTTGCCGCGCGCCGAGGTCATAAAGTACATTTTCTGCAGCTCACAGATATCGGACTCGCTACATGAGAGCGCCGCCACGCCGCCGCCGCCGACCACTTCGCCATTTTGCTCCACAACCCAATAGGCGGAGCCCGGTTGGCTATAAAGTTCGTACAGTTCATCCAGGTTGGGGTCAGCGACCGTATAGCCTTTATCGGCGGTCAGGCCGTATTCCGCTGAGACCTGGCGGATAACTCGGGCGATGGCGGCATTATCTGCCGCCGTAATGCGGCGTAAAGTAAAGGTCTGTGGCGCAGCAAGATTCATAGAATCACTCAATTTTAGCTTAAATAACCATACATTGTTTTAATACCATTATTCTTTGATCGACGCAAGACGTGCATAAATATATTGCTGGGTAATTTCCAGATAATATATTCTGTATGTTTAATGACAATTATTCTGGCTTATTATTTATATATATACTTTAAAATGCAAGGACGGCGAGGTATGGAGGTTTTTTCAGGGGAAAAACAAAGTAGTAGTCATTTTTTTGTTTTTCACGGTCGGGCAAAGAGTTATTTTTTTATTTGTTTGGTTAATATTATACTGTCTGTAATTACTTTAGGGATATTCATTCCCTGGGCATGGGTACGTAGTCGCCGTTATTTTTGTGAAAATATGGAAGTTAACGGTAACCGTTTTGCTTACCACGGGCGCGGTTTCACGATTTTACTTAGCTGGCTGCTGATGTTTATCGTGCTGGTTTTACTTAGTCTGGCGCTTGCCATTTTCTCTCCCGGTAGTGAAGGGCTCGAGACGCTGGCATTTCTTATCCTGCTGCCGGTCATGGTAATGAAGGGGTTAAGCTATCACGCGAATATGACCTCATTCGCTAATATTCGTTTTGGGTTTAAATGTAATCTACTGCGCGCATGGTGGATTATGCTCGGGTTACCTTTGCTGATAGTCGTGCTAATGGCGGTTATCCTCTTCATTCCCGGAAGCCGTCTCTGGTTAGGTTTTAGCATAAATGGCATGTTAGTGGGTTTCGTTGCCCTGCTTTTACTGGCACTGTGTGTCATGGCCGCCGCCAGTGGGGTGGTTTACAGTCACTGGCTTGAGCTGATCGGCAAAGGCGGAAACTTAGGTAAAACTAAATTTAATATTTATATCAGCACGAAGCGTTGCATCGTGGCGTTTTTATGGGCAACGGTAATTTTGTTGCCGTTTATGGTGCTGTTTTTGGGTTTTTTCATTTCCGCATTTATGCAATTTTTCACAGGATGTATGTTCGGCATGTGTAATGAAAATACAGCGCTGTTTATGGCATTGCGGCATCTTAGTGCGGTATTGAGTGGATATTTATCTCTCACCATTGGTATCGTATTAGCCATGGCATTTATCCGGGTGGCCTTACGTAATCACGCGTGGAATAATCTGGTGCTTGGCGACAGCATTCGTTTTCGTTCTACCCTGACGTTTTTTGGACTTGCTCCGCGTTTATTGGCTCTGACGTTTCTTTCTCCGCTGACATTGGGTCTGGCGTATCCCTGGTTAAAGATTAATTTGATGCGCTATATTGCCGCCAACACTGAGGTGATTGGTGACTTTGAAACGCTCGACCTGCAGCAAGATGAGGCCTGTAAGCCGCCAGTAGCTGGTAAATTGTGCAGCGGTTTTTTACCTAACCTGCCGTTCTTATAATGTAAAAAAGCCGGAGCAAGCTCCGGCTTTTTTCTATCGCGAGTTTTTACAGCGCGGCGATCACTGCCTGCTGTTCAATCAGTTTCGCTTTCGCTTCCGCGTAGCCTTCCAGCTTCTCACGCTCTTTGGCGATTACCGCTTCCGGCGCGCGGGCCACAAAGCCTTCGTTGGACAGCTTGCTTTCGATACGTCCGATTTCCGCTTCGACTTTCGCCACTTCTTTTGCCAGACGCGCCAGCTCGGCTTCTTTGTCGATAAGGCCCGCCATTGGGATCAGCAGCTCGGCGCCGTCGATAATCTTGGTCACGGAAACCGGACCTTTATCATCGGCAGGCAGCACGGTGATGCTTTCCAGACGCGCCAGGTTCAGCAGGAAGCTGCGGTTGTCGTTAACACGACGCTCGGCATCTTTGCTGCAGCCGCGCAGCAGCAGTTCCAGCGGTTTACCTGGCGCAATGTTCATCTCCGCACGGATGTTACGTACGGCGACGATCGCCTGCTTCAGCCATTCGGTGTCGGCCAGCGCCGCTTCATCAACCTGAGAAGCCTCGTACTGCGGGAACGGCTGCAGCATGATGGTATCGGCGGTGATACCGCAGATTACTTTCACGCGCTGCCAGATGGTCTCGGTGATGAAAGGAATAATCGGGTGCGCCAGGCGCAGCAGACCTTCCAGCACGGTCACCAGAGTATGGCGAGTCCCGCGCAGCTCCGCTTCGCTGCCACCGTTCATGACCGGCTTGGTCAGTTCAAGGTACCAGTCGCAGAACTGATTCCAGGTAAACTCATACAGGATGCCCGCGGCGATATCGAAGCGGAAGTTATCCAGCGCTTCGCGGTACGCTTTCACGGTCTGGTTGAATTCAGCCAGGATCCAGCGGTCGGCCAGGGACAGCACCATCTCGCCGCCGTTGAAACCGCAATCCTGATCTTCGGTATTCATCAGTACGAAGCGGCTGGCGTTCCACAGTTTGTTGCAGAAGTTACGGTAACCTTCAAGGCGCTTCATATCCCAGTTGATGTCGCGGCCGGTAGAAGCCAGCGCCGCCAGGGTAAAGCGCAGGGCGTCAGTGCCGTGTGGCTCGATGCCGTTCGGGAACTGTTTCTCGGTGCGCTTACGGATTTTTTCCGCCAGCTGAGGCTGCATCATGTTGCCGGTACGTTTTTCCAGCAGCTCCGGCAGGGTGATACCGTCAACCATATCCAGCGGGTCAATAACGTTACCCTTGGATTTGGACATCTTCTGGCCTTCGTCGTCGCGGATAAGGCCGGTCATGTAGACGGTCTTAAACGGAACCTGCGGCTTGCCGTTTTCATCTTTGATGAAGTGCATGGTCATCATGATCATGCGGGCAATCCAGAAGAAGATGATGTCGAAGCCGGACACCATCACGCTGGTCGGGTGGAACTGACGCAGCGCGTCGGTGTTTTCCGGCCAGCCGAGGGTGGAGAAGGTCCACAGCGCGGAAGAGAACCAGGTATCCAGAACGTCTTCGTCCTGACGCAGGGCAACGTCGGCGCTCAGGTTGTTTTCCTGACGCACTTCGTCTTCGGTGCGGCCAACGTAGACGTTGCCGTCGTTGTCATACCATGCCGGGATGCGGTGACCCCACCACAGCTGACGGGAAATACACCAGTCCTGAATATCGCGCATCCAGGAGAAGTACATGTTTTCGTACTGCTTCGGCACGAACTGAATGTCGCCATTCTCAACGGCTTCGACTGCCGGCTTGGCCAGCACGTCTGCACGTACGTACCACTGGTCGGTCAGCATCGGTTCGATAACCACGCCGCCGCGGTCGCCGTAAGGCACGGTCAGGTCGTGCGGTTTGATCTCTTCCAGCAGGCCCAGCGCGTCGACGGCGGCAACCATCGCTTTACGCGCGGCAAAACGTTCCATCTTCTGGAATTCAGCCGGGATCTCGTTGGAATAAACGTCGGATTCGTTGCCTTTGGTATCGTAAACTTCCGCGCTTTCGCGGATGTCGCCATCAAAGGTCAAAATATTAATCATCGGCAGCTGATGACGGCGGCCAACTTCGTAGTCGTTAAAGTCGTGCGCCGGGGTGATTTTCACGCAGCCGGTGCCTTTTTCCATGTCGGCGTGTTCGTCGCCAACAATCGGAATGCGGCGGTTAACCAGCGGCAGCACTACGAACTTACCAATCAGGTCTTTGTAACGCGGATCTTCCGGGTTAACGGCCACGCCGGTATCGCCCAGCAGGGTTTCCGGACGGGTGGTGGCGACCACCAGGTAATCTTTACCGTCAGCGGTTTTCGCGCCATCGGCCAGCGGATAGCGAATGTGCCACATGGACCCTTTCGATTCGCGGTTTTCCACTTCGAGGTCGGAAATGGCGGTACGCAGTTTCGGGTCCCAGTTGACCAGGCGCTTGCCGCGATAAATCAGGTCTTCTTTGTACAGGCGAACGAAGACTTCTTTCACCGCGTTGGACAGGCCTTCATCCATCGTGAAGCGCTCGCGCTCCCAGTCGACGGAGTTGCCGAGGCGGCGCATCTGACGGGTAATGGTGCCGCCGGATTCCGCTTTCCACTGCCAGATTTTGTCGATGAAAGCATCGCGGCCGTAGTCGTGGCGGGTTTTACCTTCTTCAGCGGCAATCTTACGCTCAACCACCATTTGGGTAGCGATACCCGCGTGGTCGGTACCGGCCTGCCACAGGGTGTTTTTACCCTGCATGCGCTGGTAACGAATCATGGTATCCATGATGGTTTGCTGGAAGGCATGACCCATATGCAAACTGCCGGTGACGTTCGGCGGCGGGATCATGATGCAGAAGCTCTCCTGGCTTTCATCACCATTCGGTTTGAAATAGCCCTGCTTTTCCCAGTGCTCGTAAAGCGGCTGTTCGATATCTTGTGGGTTGTATGTCTTTTCCATTATTTCCAGGTTGCCGTGTTCAGGTTGAAACCAGCCATGCGGTACGCTTTATAGCGTTCGCGCGCCAGTTGTTTCAAAGAATCTTCGTAAGGGACAAAGTCTATCACTTCTGTGAAAGCGGTGGCAAAATCTGCAAAGTTTAGCCGCAGGCTGATAAGAATATCCCGCGGACTGCTGTTGCGCTTTTGCGGCCAGGCAATTTCCACCGGCGCGCCGCCTCTCGGGCCTTCGCCCGCCAGATTATGCGGCACAAAGCTCTCCGGAGGACGCGTCCACAGCGCTTCGTCGAGGCGAATAGCCTGCTGTTCATCTTCACAGGCGATCAGTACGCGCTTGCCGTTGCGCCAACGTTCTGCGGCAATTTCGCACACCAGCTGTTCGACGGCGCTGAGCTCGTCGACGGTGTCTTCGTTGTCCAGAAGATAGAACGTTGCGTTTTTCATATATGGGGCTTCTTGTTGTGGATTTAAATGCAAAGCCGGGTGGCGCTACGCTTACCCGGCCTACAAACGGCATCTTTCCGTCGGCCCGGTAAGCGTAGCGCCACCGGGCATCAGACGGCAATCACTCTTCGCCGTTAAAACCCGCACGATTGAGCAGGAACTGCGATAACAGCGCCACCGGGCGGCCGGTCGCGCCTTTGGCCTTCCCGGAACGCCAGGCGGTACCGGCGATGTCGAGGTGCGCCCAGTTGTACTTGCGGGTGAAGCGTGACAGGAAGCAGCCAGCGGTAATCGCGCCGCCAGGACGGCCGCCGATGTTGGCCATATCCGCAAAGTTGGACTCCAGCTGATCCTGGAACTCGTCGGCCAGCGGCAGACGCCATGCGCGGTCGCCGGCCAGTTCGGAGGCGCCGATCAGCTCATGAGCCAGCGGATTATGGTTCGACATCAGGCCGGTGATGTGATGGCCGAGGGCAATCACGCAGGCGCCGGTCAGCGTCGCAACGTCGATAACCGCTTCCGGCTCGAAGCGCTCAACGTAGGTCAGCACGTCGCACAGCACCAGACGGCCTTCGGCATCGGTATTCAGCACTTCAACGGTTTGTCCGGACATGGTGGTCAGAACATCGCCTGGGCGATACGCGCGACCGCCAGGCATGTTTTCACAGCCCGCCAGCACGCCGATGACGTTCAGCGGCAGCTGCAGCTCGGCAACCATTCGCATTACGCCGTAAACCGCCGCCGCGCCGCACATGTCGTACTTCATCTCGTCCATGCCTTCGGCAGGCTTGATGGAGATACCGCCGGAGTCGAAGGTCAGGCCTTTACCGACCAGCACGATAGGGCGCGCGTCTTCAGACGGGTTGCCTTTATACTCGATGACCGACATCAGCGACTCGTTCTGCGAGCCGTTGCCGACGGCAAGATAGGAGTTCATCCCCAGCTCGCGCATCTGCTGCTCGCCGATCACGCGGGTGATGACGTTCTTGCTGTAGGTGTCAGCCAGCTGGCGCGCCTGGGAAGCCAGATAAGCCGCGTTACAGATATTCGGCGGCATGTTGCCGAGATCTTTCGCCGCTTTGATGCCGGCGGCAATCGCCAGGCCATGCTGAATGGCGCGTTCGCCGCTGGTGAGCTCGCGGCGGGTCGGCACGTTAAAGACCATTTTACGCAGCGGACGACGCGGCTCGCTTTTGTTGGTCTTCAACTGATCGAAGCTGTACAGCGTCTCTTTGGCGGTTTCAACGGCCTGGCGAACTTTCCAGTAGTTGTTGCGCCCTTTAACGTGCAGTTCGGTCAGGAAGCAGACGGCTTCCATCGAGCCAGTGTCATTCAGAGTATTAATGGTTTTCTGAATAACTTGTTTATACTGACGTTCATCCAGTTCGCGCTCTTTACCACAGCCGATGAGCAGAATGCGCTCAGACAGGATGTTCGGCACATGGTGCAGTAACAAGGTCTGGCCAGGCTTGCCTTCGAGCTCGCCGCGACGCAGCAGGGCGCTGATGTAACCGTCGCTGATTTTATCGAGTTGTTCGGCGATGGGGGAGAGGCGACGTGGTTCGAAGACGCCGACCACGATACAGGCACTCCGCTGCTTCTCCGGGCTACCGCTTTTTACACTGAACTCCATGCACTATGCTCCTGAATCTTAAAGACAACAGTGGTGGCTACGGCTATACTCGTCGCCTTTCCAGTTGCAGATGCGTTGGCTACGCCTGCTTACCCCTGACGCTGGCTGATGCCGCTTTGGGGCTTCACAGTCCTGCCGCCTTTCTACAACTCGAAATCCATTGAGTATATAATTGCAAGCTTTCGTAACTCATGTCCGCTGTTGCGGTGACTTCGTGTTAATCTTAACGTTATTACGGCCTTGGTTCGTCAGAAAAGATCCTGATACGCAGAACCGATGAGTCATTTAATCTTAGCGATGTTTTCGACGACAAAAGAGAATAAATGACGTTTAAGCCATGAAACAAGCAATTTTCCTGCAATAAGACGGGTTTTTACGGGCGTATTTATAGTGATAATCATAAGATATCTGGTTCGTGAGACGCTGAAAAGCCAGTTGGCGATCCTATTCATCCTGTTACTGATTTTCTTCTGTCAGAAACTCGTCAGGATCCTCGGCGCCGCGGTAGATGGCGATATCCCGACCAACCTGGTGCTCTCGCTGTTAGGGCTGGGCGTACCGGAAATGGCGCAGCTCATTCTGCCCCTGAGTCTTTTCCTCGGGTTGTTGATGACGCTGGGCAAACTGTATACCGAAAGTGAAATTACGGTGATGCACGCCTGCGGCTTGAGTAAAGCCGTATTGATTAAGGCGGCAATGATCCTTGCCCTGTTTACCGGCGCTGTCGCGGCGGTCAACGTGATGTGGGCGGGGCCGTGGTCGTCGCGCCATCAGGACGAAGTGCTGGCGGAAGCCAAAGCTAACCCCGGAATGGCGGCGCTGGCTCAGGGCCAGTTCCAGCAGGCCAGCGACGGCAGCGCGGTGTTGTTTATCGAAAACGTCAACGGTAACCGCTTCAACGACGTGTTCCTGGCGCAACTGAGGCCTAAAGGCAACGCGCGTCCTTCCGTGGTGGTTGCGGATTCCGGCGAGCTGTCGCAGAAAAAAGACGGCTCCCAGGTGGTCACGATGACTCAAGGGACGCGTTTTGAAGGCACGGCGATGCTGCGCGATTTCCGTATTACCGACTTCAAAAACTATCAGGCGGTTATTGGCCATCAGGCGGTAGCGGCCGATCCTGGCGACACTGAACAGATGAATATGCGCACCCTGTGGCATACCGACACCGATCGCGCCCGCGCCGAGCTGCACTGGCGATTTACGCTGGTGGCGGCGGTGTTCATGATGGCGCTGATGGTTGTCCCGCTCAGCGTGGTGAACCCGCGTCAGGGCCGCGTGCTGTCTATGCTGCCGGCGATGCTGCTGTATCTGGTGTTCTTCCTGCTGCAAACGTCGATCAAATCGAACGCGGGTAAAGGCAAAATGGACCCCGCCATCTGGATGTGGGGCGTGAACCTGCTCTACTTCGCGCTGGCGGTGCTGCTTAACCTGTGGGATACGGTGCCGATGCGTCGTTTCCGTGCCCGGTTTAATAAAGGAGCGGTGTGATGCAGGCGTTTGGCGTACTTGACCGCTATATCGGTAAAACCATTTTCAACACCATCATGATGACGCTGTTCATGCTGGTGTCGCTCTCCGGCATTATTAAGTTTGTCGACCAGCTAAAAAAAGCCGGGCAGGGCAGCTATGATGCGCTGGGAGCAGGACTCTATACCATTCTCAGCGTGCCAAAAGATGTGCAAATCTTCTTCCCAATGGCGGCCCTGCTTGGGGCTTTGCTGGGGCTGGGTATGCTGGCGCAGCGCAGCGAACTGGTGGTGATGCAGGCTTCCGGCTTTACCCGTATGCAGGTGGCGCTGGCGGTGATGAAAACGGCGATCCCGCTGGTGTTGTTGACCATGGCGATGGGTGAATGGGTGGCGCCGCAGGGCGAACAGATGGCGCGTAACTACCGTGCGCAGCAGATGTACGGCGGTTCGCTGCTGTCGACCCAGCAGGGGTTGTGGGCGAAAGACGGGCATAATTTTGTCTACATTGAACGCGTAAAGGGTAACGATGAGTTGGGCGGGGTGAGCATCTACCAGTTTAACGATAACCGTCGTCTGCAATCTGTTCGTTACGCCGCTTCCGCTAAGTTTGATAATGACGCCAAGATCTGGCGCCTGTCGCAGGTGGATGAATCTAATCTGACCGATCCGAAACAGGTTACCGGCACGCAAATGGTCAGCGGAACCTGGAAGACCAAACTGACGCCGGACAAACTCGGCGTGGTTGCGCTGGATCCGGACGCGCTATCAATCAGCGGCCTGCATAACTATGTGACCTATCTGAAGTCCAGCGGCCAGGATCCTGGCCGTTACCAGCTCAACATGTGGAGCAAAATCTTCCAGCCGCTGTCGGTGGCCGTGATGATGCTGATGGCGCTGTCGTTCATCTTTGGTCCCCTGCGGAGCGTGGCAATGGGCGTGAGAGTCGTTACCGGGATTAGCTTCGGCTTTATCTTTTACGTACTCGACCAGATATTTGGCCCGCTAACATTGGTTTACGGCATACCGCCGATAATCGGCGCGCTGCTGCCAAGCGCAAGCTTCTTCCTGATAAGCCTTTGGCTGATGATGAGAAAAGCGTAGTTCGATAAATGACCCGGCCAAGCGCAAGTAACGCTGGGTTTTTTGTGCCCGCGGTTTGAGTGGCGATCCGCAGTGTAATGCCCTGTATTGTTGTCGCCCGGATCGGACGCAGCGCGCCGCAATCCGGGGCTCGACACTGACGTTAACGGCGCCTTCCGCCTAGCAGGCTTCCCAGCATGCCGCGGACGATCTGGTTGGTGACCTGACGTACGGCGCTTTTGGCGGCGGTCTGCACAATACCATCTCGTTTACCGCCGCGCGGGCCGGTAGTGCCGAACAGAATATCTTTCAGTCCCCCGAGCAGCCCGTCGTCATCGCCGCTTTGTTGGCCTTTTGCCGGCGGCGCCGACTGCTGCTCGGTGGCGACCTGCACCCCTTTTTGCAGCATTTCGAAGGCCGACTCGCGGTCAATCTCTTCTTCATACTTGCCGTACAGCGCCGAGTGGTTAATCAGGCCATTACGCTCATCATCGCTGACCGGCCCCATCCGCGAGCAGGGAGCGATAACCATCGCTCGCTCTACTATCGATGGGCTGCCTTTTTCGTCGAGGAAGGAGATCAGCGCTTCGCCGGTACCGAGCTCCTGAATGGCCTGCTCGGTACTGAACGCCGGATTGGCGCGCATGGTTTGGGCGGCGGTCTTCACCGCTTTTTGATCCTTCGGGGTAAAGGCGCGCAGGGCATGCTGCACGCGGTTGCCCAACTGGCCGAGCACGGCATCCGGGATATCCGACGGATTCTGCGAGACAAAATAGACGCCGACCCCTTTAGAACGGATAAGGCGAATCACCTGCTCGATTTTATCCAGCAGTACCTGCGGCGCATCGTTAAACAGCAGGTGGGCTTCGTCGAAGAAGAACACCAGCTTCGGTTTTTCGAGGTCGCCGGCTTCCGGCAGGCGCTCGTAGAGTTCGGAGAGCATCCACAGCAGGCTGGCAGCGTAAAGCTTCGGCATCTGATAGAGCTTTTCGGCGCTAAGGATATTAATCACCCCTTTACCGCTGGCATCGACACGCATCCAGTCCTGAATATCCAGCATCGGTTCGCCGAAGAAGTGCTCTGCGCCCTGCTGCTCCAGGGTTAACAGCCCGCGCTGGATAGCGCCGACCGAAGCGCTGCTGATGTTGCCATACTGGTTCTGGAAGGCTTTGGCGTTATCACCGATAAACTGGGTGATGGCGCGGAGATCTTTAAAGTCCAGCAGCAGCAGACCGCGATCGTCAGCGATACGGAAAATAATGTTCAGTACGCCGCTTTGTACTTCATTAAGATTGAGCAGGCGGGCGAGCAGCAGGGGGCCGAGGTCTGACACCGTGGCGCGCACCGGGTGGCCCTTTTCACCAAAGATATCCCAAACAACCACCGGGTTGGCGTGCGGCTCCCAGTCGGTAACGCCGATTTTTTCCAGACGCGCCTGAAGCTTCTCAGAGCTCTGGCCTGCCTCCGCGATACCGGTCAGGTCGCCTTTCACATCGGCCATAAAGACCGGCACGCCGATCTCGGAAAATGACTCCGCCAGTTTTTGCAACGTTACGGTTTTACCGGTACCGGTGGCGCCGGTAATTAGGCCGTGACGGTTAGCCATTGCTGGCAGCAGATGGAGCTGTTTGTCCAGCGTGCGTGCGATTAGCAAGGGTGAGCTCATGATCGATTCCTCCATTTATCCTGCGTCGATTATAGGCAACCTGACAGCAAAAAGAGGGAGGAAATCGATAACTCTCAACGTTTAATCTTACGCGCAGTGGCGCTGAATCAGCGCAATGCTCTGTTCAATCTCGCGGCGAATATCCTCTTCGCGCCATGACGCCAGCTGCGGAGCGAAAGGCTCGAAGGCGTAATCCCCCTGGTATCCGCGGGCTTCGAGATGCCGCACCTGTTGACAGGTCAGCAGCCGGTCATGCGGCGTCAGCATGATGCGCTCGTCGTCGGTCAACTGTTCTCGCGGGCGGGAATCGTCAACGCCGGAGAGGTGAACCAGACCTATCTCAGCAATGTCCAGCTGGCTGAATTCCTCTTCTGCTTGTGGATAAAGGTGATGGTGGAAAGTATCAATCAACAGCTTAAACGGCACCTGAGCATCGCGAATGAGCGCCTGAGCCTGCGCCGCCGAGCGCAGCGAACTTTGTGGGAAGCCCAGCGGCTCGACCAGGCCCTGAATGCCATATTGTTCGAACAGCGGCGCCAGCTCGCGCATAGCGGCAAGCGTTTCTTGCGGCGCTACCGTGGTGCCATCATTTAACGGGCACATCACCAGCGATTTGGCGCCAATAGCCTGCGCTTCTTTCAGCAGCGACTCCGTCAGGTGACGTACTTCAGCGCTGTGGCGGTTGAAGGGATAGACGGCGTTGATCGTCAGAATTTCAAGCTGGTAACGGTCGGCCAGCCTGCGCACCTGCTGGTGGGTGAGCGCGTCGGTGACTTTACCGCTGGGTAAATCATTACGCAGCTCGACCTTGTGCAGCCCGAGTTCGCTCACCAGACGGAAAAACGCCTCAATGCTGAGCGACGGCGCAATTTTACGATTGATACAGAAACGCTGCAGGGCAATGGCCATTTGACACTCCTGACAAGATGTTGACTGGTTTAGTTCGCTTGCCTGATAGTTAAAATGTTTATTTCATCATTGGCAATGGATGAAATGATGGTTGTTTGAGCACGATCGCAAAATAGTTGCTGCGCTATTTCATAGTTTACATCAACGTCAACCGCAGAAAATCTCACCTTCACTACCGCTGAGATATGAAATCATGTAGAGAGAGGCTTGCTGAAAAATGCGACAGCTATCACCAAAGTGGAATTTCATTTTATCTGTTTATTGAAATATAAATTTCATTTTACTACGGTTATAGCACAGCACAATCAGCGACGGGCCGTAACTTGAACGGCCTTCTACACTATGAGGCGAGAAGATGACTATCACAGGTAACTTTATTGGTGGGAAAACGGTAACCAGCAGCAGCCGGGAAACGATGCCGGTGTACGACCCGGCCACTGGCGATGTGGTTCGCGAAGTCACGCTTTCCACCGCGCAGGAGGTTTCCGACGCAATCCAGGTCGCTCGCGACGCTTTTGACAGCTGGTCCCGTACCACGCCGCTGCGCCGCGCCCGCGTGCTGTTCAATTTTAAAATGCTGCTTGAACAGCACGTCGATGAACTGGCGGGAATTATCGTTAGCGAGCACGGCAAAGTGTGGTCCGATGCGTTGGGCGAGCTGACCCGCGGCATGGAAGTGGTTGAGTTCGCTTGCGGTATTCCGCATCTCATTAAAGGTGAGTTTTCTTCCGACGTGGGTACCGGCGTCGACAGCTATTCGCTCATGCAGCCGCTGGGCGTGGTGGCGGGGATAACGCCGTTTAATTTCCCGGCTATGGTGCCGATGTGGATGTTCCCCATCGCGCTGGCCTGCGGCAACAGCTTCGTGCTGAAACCACCGGCGCTGGCGCCGACCGCGGCGGTACGCATGGCTGAATTACTGAAAGAAGCCGGTCTGCCGGACGGCGTTTTTAACGTCATTCATTGCAGCAATGAAGATGCCGAACAGCTTTATACCGACCCGCGTGTGGCCGCCGTCAGCTTTGTCGGCTCCTCTGGCGTAGCGGAATATATCTATAAAACCGCCAGCGCTCACGGAAAACGCGTCCAGGCGTTTGGCGCGGCGAAAAACCATGCCATCGTGATGCCGGACGCCGATCTTGATGCGACCGTGAATGCCATAATGGGCGGCGCGTATGGTTCCGCAGGCGAGCGCTGTATGGCCCTGCCGGTAGTGGTGGCCGTCGGTGACGAGACCGCAGATAAGCTCATTGCCCGCCTGAAACCATTAGTCGAGTCGTTGAAAGTGGGACCTGGTTGCCTGCGCGGCAAAGACGAAAACGAAATGGGGCCGGTGGTATCCGAAGCGCATCAGAAAAAAGTACTCGGCTATATTGATAAGGGCGTCAGCGAAGGGGCGTCGTTGGTGGTGGATGGCCGCAGGCTGCGCGTGGCCGGGCATGAGGACGGATATTACGTTGGCGGTACGCTGTTTGACCATGTCACTCCGGAAATGACCATCTGGCGTGAAGAGATTTTTGGCCCGGTGCTGGGGATCGTCCGCGTTGCTGATTACCAAAGCGCGCTGGCGCTGGTTAACAGCCATGAATTTGGTAACGGCAGCGCCGTGTTTACCAGCAATGGCCATACCGCCCGCGAGTTCGTTCATGATGTACAGGCCGGCATGGTTGGCGTCAACGTACCGGTGCCGGTACCAATGGCCTTCCATAGCTTTGGCGGCTGGAAGCGCTCGGTATTTGGCGCGCTGAACGTCCACGGGCCTGACGGCGTTCGCTTCTATACCCGTATGAAAACTGCCACCGTGCGCTGGCCGCAGGGGCAGCAAACCGTATCTGAATTCAGTATGCCGACGTTAGGTTAATCGGCGAAGGAGAACGCTATGTCGTTATTGGCTAAAGCGCAAAAAGAGGGACATATCCAGCACATCACCCCGCAGAGCGCGGGGTGGCATTATATTGGCTTTGATGTCTGGATGTTAAAACAGGGGCAAACCGTGACCCTGGAGAGCGGTGAACGTGAGCTATGTCTGGTTCTGGTCTCCGGGCTGGCCTCGATCAAAACTCAGCACGCCGATTTTCCCGACCTCGGTAAACGCATGTCGCCATTCGAGCGTACGCCGCCGTGGTCAGTCTATGTGCCGCCGCAGGATAAGGTCGAGGTCACTGCAGATTCCGATCTTGAGCTGGCGGTCTGCAGCGCGCCGGGCAAAGGCAGCTTCCCGGCGCGAGTGATACGGCCTGAGGATGTCGGCGTAGAGCATCGCGGTAAAGGGCGCAACCAGCGGCTGGTACATAATATTCTGCCGGATAACGCCCAGGCGGATTGCCTGTTGGTAGTGGAAGTCTACACCGAAGAAGGGGCGACCAGCTCCTGGCCATCGCATAAGCACGATACCGCGCTGCCGGGGCAGGAAACCCAGCTGGAAGAAACCTATTACCACCGTTTCGATCCGCCGCAAGGTTTTGCCTTTCAGCGAGTGTACACCGATGACCGCAGCCTGGATGCCTGTATGGCGCCCTATAACCATGATGTGGTGATGGTGCCACGCGGCTACCATCCGGTAGCGGCGATCGCCGGTTACAACAGCTATTATCTGAACGTGATGGCGGGGCCGGATCGTAAGTGGCTATTTACCTGGGAAGACGATCACGCCTGGATCAACAGCGATCGCTATTCATAGCGCGCGATATACGAGAAAAGCCGGGGATGTCCCCGGCTTTTTTGTCTATTGATTGCCCCTGTTTACCGCTAGCGCAACGGGTAATCAGGCGCGGTGCTGCTGCGGCTCTTTGCTGCTATTCAATGCCAGCGATACCGCCAGCGTCTGCGCCAGGCACAGCGAGGCCACCTGCGAGCGGAAACCATCAACCTGCGCTTCACGCACCACAAAGCACACATCACTGAAGGCGGCAAGCGGGCTTACCTGGCTATCGGTAATGGCGATTTGTCGCGCCTTGCGCTGGGCGCCAAGCTCAACCAGCTCCACCACTTCACGGGCGTAGGGCGAGAAGCTCACCGCCACGACCACATCCTTCGGCCCCACCAGACTGAGCTGCTCGGTGAACATCCCGCCGAGGCCGTCGATCAGAAAGGCTTTGCGATCCAGATGGCGCAGCGCGTAGGTCAGGTAAGAGGCGACGCTGAACGAGCGACGCAGACCGATAACATAGATATTTTCCGCATCCGCCAGTAAATCTACCGCCCGGTTGAGGTCTTCGCCGGAGGTCTGCATTGCCAGTTGCTGCAGCGCCTGGGTATTGACCATGCTGAACATGTTGAGGATTTCCGTCGGCGTTTCCGGCGGCGTTGTTTCGTCGTTAGTAGTCTGGCGGAACAGACGTGCGCGCTCGGTGTAGTTGGCGGTCTCTTCCATCAGATGCTGCCTGAACATCTGCTTCATTTCGTTAAAGCCGCTGAAGCCAAAGGCGTTAGCGAAGCGAATCAGCGTTGAGGGCGGAACGTCAGCCTGTTGCGCAATGGAGGCTACGGTATCGAAAGCAACGCTATTACTGTTATCCAGTATATAGCGCGCCACCTGCTTCAGACGTTTGCTGAGCGTGTCGTAGCGCCGTCTGATTTCATCCTGCAGGATGGTCAGTTGGGTCGGATTATTAGCCATAAGTTGCGCTCTGAGAAAATGGAAGGAATATGGCTTCCAGTGTACCAAATGAAGCGAATTTTTCATTTTTTGCGATGAAATACGCGATTCATTTCACGAAGAAACCGCAGGCCCGCCGCTTTCAAGGAAGTGGCGGGCCTGAAGGAGGTTAGCCGCGCGCTTCGCGCCAGTAGCCGATGAGCCGTAGATAGTTGCGTTTCACTTCATCGATTAGCGCTGCGTCATCCAGTTCGCCCTGCATCCAGCGGCGCGAAGGCTGGCCAAAGATGGTTCGGCCGACGGCAAAACCCTTGATCATCGGGTGCCCGGCCGCTTCGGCGAAACCTGAACGCAATCGATCCGATGGCGCATCCAGCCCCAGGAGCAGGATGCCCCGGCACCACGGATCTTCGCGCTCGATAAGCGCTGAGATCCGCTCCCACTGGGCGCTGGCCAGCGGCGGCAGCTTCCACCAGTCCGGCTGGATGCCCAACTGATAGAAGTGCTCCAGCATAGTGTGGTAGTGGCGTTCATCTTTGTCCGGTCCGTTCTCCGGCAGGATCACTTCCAATAGCAGCTCGTGCCCGGACTTATTGCAGGCCTGCCAGACTTCCAGCAGCAGCGCATCCTGCTCGGCGCGCAGCGCCGCCGGGTCATCCGGGTGGTAAAAGACCAGGCATTTGACGACGTGCTCAAGCGGCCAGTCGATCAGCTGTGAGCCAATATTACCATGTTCAAGACGTAGCGGACGCGAGCTGGGAAGCTCAATCGGCCGACCGATCCACCAGCCTTTACCGGTAATGGCGTTAAGTGAACGTTGACCATAGGTACCATCGGCGAGGATGCCGCTGCGCCGATCCAGCCCGGCCTCTGTAGCGGCCGCCTCGGCGGCGGCCAACAGCAGCAGTTTGAGTTCGGGAATACAGGCCGGGTCGCGCCCGGTTTCTAATGCCAGATCCGCCAGCTGTTTACGATGGTCAAAGGCGAAGATACACAGTTCCGGCCACGACTGGCGTCGGCTGGTCACCCGGTGCAAATGATTAAGCCGCGCGTCGATATCCGGGCGTGGAACGGCACCGGCCCGCGATAGATAATCATCAAGCTCCACTTTCGTCGGCATCGCCGGCGCGCAGCCGTGACGTGACACCACCAGCGCGCCGCAGGCGTTGGCGTAGCGGCAGGCCTGTTCCCAGCCTTCATCATTAAGCCAGCCGCGCAGCAGTCCGGACATAAAAGCGTCGCCGGCGCCGAGTACGTTGAGTACTTCGACGCGAACGCCTTGCTGCAGCGGCACTTCGTCCCAGCTATCCGGGATGGCGCCCTCCAGCACCACGCAGCCCATCGGCCCGCGCTTGCAGACCAGCGTCGCGTTGGTGGCATGGCGAACGTTTTTCAACGCGGTGAGGGTATCGGTGCTGCCGCCGGCAATATGAAACTCTTCTTCAGTGCCGACGACTAAATCGAACAGGTGCAGAACTTCCTGCAACTGACGGGTCACCGGACCCGACTCAATGAAACGCGTTTCACCGTCGCCCAGCGAAGTAAGCCCCCACAGCACCGGACGGTAATCGATATCCAGCGCGGTACGCAGGCCGTGGCGGCGGGCGTATTCCAGCGCCTTCAGTACCGCATCGCGGGTATTGGCGTGTGAAAGGTGGGTGCCGGTCACCGCCAGAGCGCGTGAAGAGGCGATGTACTCTTCATTGATATCGTCAGGCGTCAGCGCCATATCGGCGCAGTTGTCGCGGTAGAAAATCAGCGGGAAGGTATCCTGATCCTTAATGCCCAGCATCACCAATGCGGTCAGCCGTTCTTTATCCGTGATCAGATATTCGGTATCGACACCTGCGCGGCGGAGGGTTTCACGCAGAAACCGGCCGTTGTGCTCATCGCCAACCCGCGCCAGCATCGCCGATTTTAATCCCTGAATCGCGGTACCAAAGGCGACGTTGCCCGAGGAACCGCCGAGATACTTGGCGAAACTGGCCACATCTTCCAACCTTGCCCCTATCTGCTGGGCGTAGAGATCGACGGCCACCCGGCCAATACAGATGACGTCGAGCCGCTTAACTGCTGCATTCATCGCTAGGGTTTCCTTTTGCAAATCTGCTGCCAGGAGAAGGTCGCATGAGTGACGGTCTGCCGTGAACAGCCTGATGGTTATTAGTTATCTCTAGTTTGAGAAATAAATATTTCATTTTCAAATCTAATCGAAATTAAAAAACCAAAAGTGTGAAGGATCTACCACTCTGCGTGGGTACGCAGCTGCCCACCCATACATGCTGTCTGCGTCCCGCTTACCCATGTTCTCCTTTTTTAAATACCAATATTATCCATAATTTTCATGTAGATAATCTTGTTTTTCCTCTTTTGTTTGGAAACCTGCTCGCGAAGGAGATGTAAGTGAAACGTGTGAAATGGGTAGAGAGTTTGATCCTTCTCGCAAAATGAAACATTTCTTCTGTATTTGTGTTTAATGAAAAAAATGTTTGCCTATAATCCAAAAATATTCCAGTGGACGTTAACGGCTTTCCCGCACCTACGCCATCTTCTTTGGCGAGCAAAGCGCTAACTCACACGACAAATACTGAACGATAAGGATTAGGCAACATGGGCAAACTGAGACTGACAATGGCGCAGGCGCTGGTGAAGTTCCTTGATAACCAGTATCTGGAGGTGGACGGCGAAGCGCAGAAATTCGTGAAAGGGATTTTCGCTATTTTTGGTCACGGCAATGTGTTGGGCTTAGGCCAGGCGCTGGAAGAGAACAGCGGCGAACTGCGGGTTTACCAGGGGCGTAATGAACAAGGCATGGCCCATGCGGCCACCGGCTTTGCCCGCCAGTCACTGCGCCGGCAGATCATTGCCTGCACTTCTTCCATCGGTCCGGGAGCGGCCAACATGATCACCGCCGCGGCGACGGCAACGGCCAACCGTATCCCGCTGTTATTACTGCCGGGCGATGTCTTTGCCACCCGCCAGCCGGACCCGGTACTGCAGCAAATCGAACAGAGCTACGATCTGAGTATCACGACTAACGACGCATTTCGCGCGGTGAGTAAGTACTGGGATCGTATTACCCGCCCGGAACAGCTCATGAGCGCCTGCATTAATGCCATGCGCGTGCTGACGGATCCGGCGGAAACCGGCGCCGTCACCTTGTGTCTGCCGCAGGACGTGCAGGGTGAAGTCTGGGATTATCCCGAGTCCTTTTTTGCCCGCCGTGTCCACCGTCTGGATCGCCGTCCGCCAAGCGCGGCGCAGTTGGCGGATGCGGTAGCGGCAATTAAAGCCAGCCGTAAACCGCTCATCGTCTGCGGCGGCGGCGTGAAATATTCCGCGGCAGGCGAAGCGCTGGTGAGCTTCGCCGAACGTTACGACATCCCGTTTGCGGAAACGCAGGCCGGAAAGGGCACGGTGGTTTCATCGCATCCGCTGAACGTCGGCGGCGTTGGTGAAACGGGCTGTCTGGCTGCCAACCTGTTGGCGAAAGAAGCCGATCTGGTCATCGGTATCGGCACGCGCTTTAGCGATTTCACCACCTCCTCGAAATGGATATTCCAATCCCCGGGCGTGCGCTTCCTTAACGTTAACGTCAGTAATTTTGATGCCTGGAAGCTGGACGGCATCCCAATGCTGGCGGACGCCCGCGAGGCGCTCAGCGCGCTCAGCGCTGCGCTGGCGAACGAGCCCTGGCAGGCAGGATGGGGCGCGCAGATTGCAAGCGTGCAGAGCCGGCAGATGAAAGAGACCCAGCGCGTCTACCAGGCGGTCTGGCGGGAAACGGATTTCGTACCAGAAATTGACGACCATATTGACCGTGAATCGGTTTATCGCGAATTCCGTCAAATCACGGATTCCACCCTGACCCAAAGTAGCGTTCTTGGCCTCCTGAACGAGTCGCTGGCGGCGGATGCGGTCATTGTGGCGGCGGCGGGCAGCCTGCCGGGGGATTTACAACGCGTCTGGCGCAACCGCGCGCCGAATACCTATCACGTCGAGTACGGCTACTCGTGCATGGGCTATGAGGTCAACGCCGCCCTCGGCGTTAAGCTGGCGCAGCCGCAGAGTGAAGTCTATTCGCTGGTCGGCGATGGCTCCTTCATGATGCTGCACTCTGAGCTGGTCACCTCCCTGCAGGAGCGGGCGAAGATCAACGTCATCCTGCTCGACAACATGGCGAACGGCTGCATCAACAACCTGCAGCTGGAACACGGTATGGATAGCTTTGGCACCGAGTTCCGCTACCGCTCGGCGGAAAACGGCCGGTTGCAGGGCGGGCTGGTGCCGGTGGATTTCGCCACGATCGCTTCCGGCTACGGCTGCAAGACCTGGCGGGTCACCACCCTTGAAGAGCTACGCCACGCGCTGGATGCCGCTCGCCGTGAAACCGTCAGCACGCTCATCGACATTAAAGTACTGCCGAAAACTATGGTCCACAAATACGGTAGCTGGTGGAACGTCGGCGTGGCGCAGACGGCGCTGTCGGAACGTATCCGTAAAGTCGCTGAAATGATTAATGAAAAACGCGCCCAGGCGCGGGATTACTAACAAAGAACACGAACCCTGAACCCTACAGAACTACGGAGAGAACCATCATGTCACTCAAATTAGGTGTCATCGGCGCAGGCGCCATCGGTAAAGAACATATCCGTCGCTGCACCCAGGTCCTACAGGGGGCGACCGTGGTCGCCGTTTCCGATATCAACGCCGATAACGCCCGTGCGGCAGTAGCGCTGCCGGGCGTGCAGGCGGAAGTCTACTCCGACGGTCATGATGTGATTAAAGCCAGCGACGTTGACGCCGTGCTGGTGACCTCCTGGGATCCAACCCATGAAGAGTACACCCTGGCGGCTATTGAGGCCGGTAAGCCCGTATTTTGCGAAAAACCGCTGGCGATGAGCGCGGAAGGCTGCCGCCGCATCGTTGATGCGGAAATGAAAGCCGGGCGTCGCCTCGTTCAGGTTGGCTTTATGCGTCCTTACGATGAAGGCTATCTGGCGCTGAAGAAAGTCATTGATGACGGCGATATCGGCGCGCCGCTGATGCTGCGCTGCGCCCACCGCAACCAGTCGGTCGGCGAGAACTACACCACCGATATGGCGATCACCAACACCCTGATCCACGAGCTGGACGTGCTGCGCTGGCTGCTAAATGACGACTACCGCTCCGTACAGGTACGCTTCCCGCGTTCGACCTCCCATACCCATGCGCGGCTGAAAGATCCACAGATCGTCTCGTTTGAAACGAAAAAGGGCACCCTGATCGACGTCGAAGTCTTCGTAAATTGCCAGTACGGCTACGACATTCAGTGCGAAGTCGTTGGCGAAACGGGCATTGCGCGCCTGCCGGAACCGTCGGCGGTGGAGATGCGTAAAGCCGCCAGCCTGTCTACCGCCATCCTCACCGACTGGAAAGACCGTTTCATCAAAGCCTACGACGTCGAACTGCAGGCATTTATCAATGATGTGAAAGCCGGCAAGCTGCAGGGCCCCTCAGCTTGGGACGGCTATGCGGCATCGGTTGCCGCCGACGCCTGTCTGAAAGCGCAGGAGTGTAACGAACCGGTAGCCGTGACGCTGCCTGAATGCCCGGCATTCTACCAACGCTAAATCCTCCTTCACCGACGTAACGTTTCAAACAGGTAACGACGATGAAAATTGCTTTTGATGTCGATGTGATTCGCGATCTCGGGATCACCAGAATGGTCCAGCAGGTGGCCGAGTGGGGCTACAAATACATTGAGCAATCGCCGCACCCGCAGATTAACCCGTTCTACAAACATCCGCGCGCCAGCCGAGAGATCATGGCCGAGTACAAGCAGGCGCTGCGCGACAACGGCGTTGAGCTCTCCTCGTTCATCTGCGTATATCGCTGGTCCGGCCCGGATGAACTGCGTCGTCAGGCGGCGGTGAAGAACTGGAAGCGGTTAATCGAAGTGGCGGTGGAGATGGGCGTGCAGGTTATCAATACCGAATTTTCCGGCGATCCTAACCAGCCGGAAATTTGCGAAGAAATGTTCTACCGCTCGATGGAAGAATTACTGCCGATATTCGAACGTGAAGGTATCCGCGTCGAAATCCAGGCCCACCCGTGGGACTTCTGCGAAGAAAACAACGAGACGGTGGATATCGTGAAGTCCTTTCGCAGCGACAACGTGAAGTATGTCTACAGCGTGCCGCACACCTTCTTCTACGACAAAGGTAAAGGTGAAGTCGAGAAGATGCTGCGCTATGCCGGTCAGGACCTGTCGCACGTGCTGATTGCCGATACCCGCAACCACACCAAACACTGCCGCTATATCGTTAATCCGCCGGGCGTTGACGCCGCCGTACACCAGCACGTCGGCGTCGGTGAGGGGGATGTCGATTTCGATGCCCTGTTCCGCACCCTGCGCGATATGCGCTTCGCTGAACAGACCTTCAAAGTTGGCGGTGAACCGATCGTCTGCACCTCGCTGTTTGGTTACCCGGAAAAGATGAAATACCAGGCCGTGGAAACGCGTGAACTTATCGAACGTGAACTGCTGCGCCGGTAAGGCGCGGCGGTAGGAGCATCAAAATGAACAAAGACAATGTCAAACTGGCTATCGCCCCTATCGGTTGGACTAACGACGATATGCCTGAGCTGGGAAGCGAAAACACCTTCCAGCAAACGGTCAGCGAAATGGCGCTGGCCGGGTTTACCGGCAGCGAAGTCGGCAGCAAATATCCGCGCGATCCGGCGGTGCTGAAGCCGATGCTGGATATTCGCGGCATGCAAATTTGCAACGCCTGGTTCAGCACCTTCTTCGCGAATGGCCAAAAAGAAAAAACCATCGATGAATTCGTTAATCACATGAATTTTCTCCATGCGATGGGCGCGAAGGTGATTGGCTGCTCTGAGCAAAGCGGCAGTATCCAGGGGCTCGATAAACCGATTCTCGGCGATGCGAAGCCGTGCTTTAGCGACGAAGAGTGGCAGCGGGTAGCCGAAGGTTATAACGCGCTTGGCAAGCTGGCGGCAGAAAAGGGGATGCAGGTTTGCCTGCATCACCATATGGGCACCGGCATTCAGACTACCGCGGAGATCGACAAGTTTATGTCGCTGGTGGATGAACGCGTCTTCCTGCTCTACGACACCGGTCACGCCTGGTATTCGGAAGGCGGCAAGGCGCCGATGCTGGCAATCCTGAAAAAATATCTGCCGCGCATTAACCACGTGCATCTGAAAGACGTCCGCCCCGCGGTGATCGAGCAGGTGCGCCGCGAAGGGCTCTCATTCCTCGACGGCGTCAAGAAAGGCACCTTTACCGTACCGGGAGATGGCGAAATAGATTTCCGTCCGGTCTTCCAGTTGCTGGATGACTACGGCTACAAGGGCTGGATGGTGGTGGAAGCCGAACAAGACCCCGCGCTGGCGAACCCCTTCGAATACGCCGTAAAGGCGCGTAAATACATCCGCGAAACGGCAGGAATCTGATCGTTGATGCATTTCGGGCCACACAGCTGCGTGGCCCGCTTTTTCTAAACCTCAAGAGAACCACACGAGAACGACACGTCCGTGAGGCAGGAGGCCTCTGTATTCAGACAAGAGCATATCTTCCCCCTACAAGGTAGGTTACTGGAGTCTTCTATGTCACAGGAACAATATCTCACACTCAATAAAGCGTCGGGGCCGAATAGCGACGCCCCGGCAACGCCGTTTGTTAAGATCGTTGCGTTGATTGCGACCTTAGGCGGTTTACTCTTTGGCTACGACACCGGGGTGATTTCCGGCGCCCTACTGTTTATGGGTAAGGAGCTGCATCTCACGCCGTTTACCACCGGGCTGGTGACCAGCTCGCTGCTGTTCGGAGCCGCATTCGGCGCACTGCTTTCTGGCCATCTGGCCAGCGCCGCAGGCAGAAAGAAAATCATCCTCTGGCTGGCGGTGATCTTCGCTATCGGCGCGGTGGGAACCGCCCTCGCGCCGGACGTCAACTGGATGATTTTCTTCCGCCTGGTTCTCGGCGTAGCGGTTGGCGGCGCGGCGGCAACGGTGCCGGTATATATCGCTGAGATGGCGCCCGCCAACAAACGCGGGCAACTGGTCACGCTGCAGGAGCTGATGATCGTCTCAGGCCAACTGCTGGCCTATATTTCTAACGCCACCTTCCATGAGCTTTGGGGCGGTGAAAGTACCTGGCGCTGGATGCTGGCGGTGGCGACGCTACCTGCCGTGCTGCTGTGGTTTGGCATGATGTTTATGCCGGATACCCCGCGCTGGTATGCGATGAAAGGCCGGCTGGCGGAAGCGCGCCGGGTGCTGGAGCGTACGCGGCGTAAAGATGATGTCGAATGGGAGCTAATGGAGATTACGGAAACTCTCGACGAGCAGCGCAATCTCGGTAAGCCCAAAATTCGTGAAATCATGACTCCGTGGCTGTTTAAGCTGTTCATGATCGGTATCGGCGTGGCGGTTATTCAGCAGCTGACCGGCGTCAATACCATTATGTACTATGCGCCGACGGTGCTGACCTCGGTCGGTATGACCGATAACGCCGCGCTGTTCGCCACCATTGCCAACGGCGTGGTTTCGGTGCTGATGACCTTCGTCGGCATCTGGATGCTGGGGAAGATAGGCCGTCGCCCGATGACCATGATCGGCCAGTTCGGCTGTACCGCCTGCCTGGTGTTTATCGGCGCGGTGAGCTACCTGCTGCCGGAAACGGTCAATGGTCAGCCGGATGCGCTGCGCGCCTATATGGTACTGGCGGGAATGCTGTTGTTCCTGAGCTTCCAGCAGGGGGCGCTGTCACCGGTGACCTGGCTGCTGTTGTCGGAAATTTTCCCAACCCGGATGCGCGGGATGTTTATGGGTGGGGCGGTGTTCTCAATGTGGATTGCCAACTTCCTGATCTCGCTGTTCTTCCCGATGCTACTGTCGTGGGTCGGCCTCTCCGGAACCTTCTTTATTTTTGCGGCAATCGGCATCTTCGGCGCGATCTTCGTGATCAAATGCGTGCCGGAAACGCGCAACCGCAGCCTTGAGCAGATCGAGCACTATCTGCGTGAGAAGCTGGATACCAGCCCGGCGGGAAAAGCCTACGCGCGTAAATCCTGGGCTTCGTCGCAGGCGGATAAAATCTAAGGCTTCGCAAAAACTCTCCGGCGCATTCTGCGCTGGGGGCGGTTGGTCACCCGGCTTGGGCGTTTACGCCGCAAGCCGGGCGCCCCGCTACATACCTGCGCTACTTCACTTCTCCCAGCGCGGTCTTATCAACATAAGGTTTCATTAGCGCGTCAGCTTCCTTCTGTGCCGTCTGTACCGCAGCTTCCGGCGTTACTTTGGCATCGTTGACCACCGCCGCCAGCTGGTTCTCCATCGCCTTACGCACGGCGACGGTCTCCCAGGTGGAGTACCACGGATGCGCGTACTTCAACTGCTCAAGGGCGATCGCTGCCCGCGGATCCTGCTGCAGATATGCTTTCATCTCCGGCGTATCGTAAGAAGCCTTGCGCGGCGAGAAGTAGCCGGTAAAGCGGCTCCACGCGCCGTTCACCTGCGGGCTCACCAGATAAGTCAGGAACTGGTAGGCCGCTTTCTTCTGCGCGTCGTTGATGCCTTTAAAGCTCACCAGGCTGGCGCCGCCGATCGGCACCGCGCGCTGCTCTTTGGCTGGTAGCATGGCGACACCGAGTTCAAAATCTTTACTGTTCTCGCGCATAAAGCCCAGCGCGCCGGTGCTGAGCATCGCCATTCCGAGCTTGCCGGAGAAGAATGTGGCGCTGATCTGCTTCGAATTCAGTACCCCGGAAGGCATCACTTTGTCTTTGTAGATCAGATCCTGCCAGAAGCGCAGAGCGCCGATAGCGGTCGGCGAGTTGTAATAAACCTCACCCGGATAGTCTTCATTGAAATATTTACCGCCGTTGGCGCGCACCAGCGCCGAGAAGATCCAGCCGCCGTAGTCGTCGTTGGTCGACGGCAGCATGATCCCCCACTGGCCTTTGCTCTCGTCGGTCAGCTTTTTGGCATCGGCCAGCAGCTCGGCCCAGGTCTGCGGCGGCTGGGCGATCCCAGCCCGATCGAACAGCGTCTTGTTGTAGTAGAGGATCGGCGTCGAGTTATGGAATGGGATCGCATAGGTGGTGCCCATCACCTGGGCGTTCTTATGCATCGCTGGCCAGAACTCCTTTTGCAGAAAATCGCCAGCCTTTTGATCGCCATATTTAAACAGTTCGTCCATCGGCAGGATCTCACCCTTCAGCGCCAGATCGGTGGTGAAGTTGGCGGACATGATCACCAGCGCCGGCGGTTGTCCGGCCTTCTGTGCGGATTCGGCTTTGATCTTGGTGGTGTCATAGTTGCCGGTGAAGATGCCGCGAACTTCGACATCCTGCTGCGAGTCGTTGAACGTTTTAATAACGCGTGTCATCTCCATCGTCAGCTTGCCATCGACCGGGGCCGGGAACATGAAGTCTATTTTCTCTTTCGCCAGCGCCGCGCCGCTCAGGGCGAGGCTGAGCCCAACCGTCAGGGCGGTGAGGGGGTTAAACATGGTCTGTCTCCATCAGTAAATTATGCTGGGTCTCAGCATGAAAAAGATGCACATCGGCAGGCGAGAAGCCGAGGATCAGCGATTCGCCTTTTTCAGGTACCGTGCCGCGGTGGCGGCGGCTAAAGCGCAGGGTGCCGATCGGCGTGCTGACGTGGAGCAGATAATCGGCTCCCATCAGTTCTCGTTGCAGGACGGTGCCCGGCAGGCGCAGATGGCCTTGCTCCACGCTGTCGGTAATATGTTCCGGGCGAATGCCCAGCCAGGCGCGGGTCTGGCTGCGGTGGCGCGGCGGTAGCGGATGGCGTAGTTCGCCAAGCTGAACGTTGCCGTCGACGCAGGGGAGCGATAGCAGGTTCATCGCTGGCGAACCGATAAATCCGGCCACGAACAGATTGGCCGGGTTGGCATACAGATACTCTGGCCGCCCCACCTGCTGCACGTGGCCGCCGTTCATCACCACGATGCGGTCGGCCATCGACATGGCCTCGGTTTGATCGTGTGTGACGTAGACGGTACTGGTTTTTAACTGCTGGTGGAGGTCCATAATGCTGTCGCGGACTTCGCTGCGCAGGCGAGCGTCGAGGTTGGACAGCGGTTCATCCATTAAGAACAGCCGCGGATTACGCACGATCGCCCGCGCCATCGCTACCCGCTGCCGTTGGCCGCCGGAGAGCTTCGCCGGTTTGCGATCGAGCAGCGCCTCCAGCTGCAGCATCTGCGCGACTTTATCTACCCGCGGCTGCCAGCCGCTTTTTTCTTCCTTACGCACCTTCATGCCGAAGGTGATGTTGTCGCGCACAGAGAGATGTGGAAACAGCGCATAGTTCTGGAAGATCATCGCAAAATTGCGTTCGCGCGGCGTGGTGTCGGTGATGTTCTCATCATGCAGCCAGATTTCGCCTTCACTGACCTGATCCAGCCCGGCAAGCAGGCGCAGCAGGGTGCTTTTACCGCAGCCCGACGGGCCGACCAGCACCACAAATTCACCTTCGTGGATATCAAGCGACAGCGCGCTGAGCGCCGGTTTACCGTCGAAATGTTTACTGATGTTTTGCAGACTGAGCATGGCGGTTAGCGCTCTTCCGTTGGACAACTGATGTTTTCGTCGTACAGCCACGGCCCGGCGTAGTGGGCCAGCGAGTGCTGGTAGCTCACCCACTGTTCGCCGACCTGGCGGTGCATCAGGCACGAAGCCGGCGAGAGATCGTAATACGGGCGAGTGTCTTCGTGGCAATACGGTACCTGATGGACGGTGCCGGGGAGGGTGGAGATCAGCGCCTGGCGATGCTGGGTCATGGTCAGGCTATGGTTATGGCCGCAGAAGATGCGCGTCAACGACGGGAAACGCTCCACCAGCGCCAGCAGACGGTGGCCGTTTTCGCAGGCAATCGGGTCCATCTGCGCGTTGCCCAGCGGCAGCGGCGGGTGGTGCATAAACACCGTGGCCGGTTTGTCGCCGCCGTCGAACAGCTGCGCTTCCAGCCAGCTAATGGTCTCGTCGGTCAGCCAGCCTTTTGAAGTGCCGGCGCGGCTGGAGTCGATAAACAGCAGGCGGGTAGCGAAGTCGTCAACCGCATAGCGCATATTATTGGCATCGCTACCGAGCTGTGGGCACAGCGGCTGCAGGTACTCCAGAAACAGCGCTTTATCATCGTGGTTGCCGGGGATGAGATACAGCGGATAGTTCAGGCTGCCGAGGATCTGGCGGGCGACCTGATACTCCTCCGGACGGCCGCAGTTGACGATATCGCCGCTCACCACCACCGCATCCGGGCGTTCGCGCAGCGCGTTAAGTTGAGAAACCACATCAGCATTGGCGGCATTGACGTCGATAAAGCCGTATAGCTTCTCGCCGCGGCTGCGGAAATGAGTATCGGAAATGTGCGCTAACAGCATGAATAACTCCTTATTTGATCCCGGAGAAGCCGAAGCTTCGCAGGAACTGTTTCTGGAAAAGGATGAACGCCAGCATCAGCGGCAGGCAGACCATCAGCGTCCCGGCGCCGATGGTGCCCCACTGGCCGCCGGATTCAGCGCCCATGGCGAAAGAGACCAGCCCGACCGTCAGCACCTGCTTATCGGGATCGTTGAGCATCATCAGCGGCCACAGGTACTCGTTCCAGTGGTAGGTAATGCTGACGGTGGCGAAGGCCAGCACCGATGGCCAGGACATCGGCAGCAGTACGCGGAATAGCACCTGCCACCAGCGGCATCCCTCCATCAGCGCTGCCTCTTCCAGCTCTTTCGGGATGGCGAGGAACGCCTGGCGCATCAGAAACACGCCGAACGCCGAGGTAAAGTAAGGCATCATCACGCCGGTCAGAGTGTTGAGCAGGCCGAAGGTTTTCAGAGTCAGCATGTTCGGCACCATCATCACCACCGGCATGATCATCAGCTGGACGAGAAACAGCAGAAACAGCGTTTTCTTGCCGCGAAATTCGTGGCAGGCGAAGACGTAGCCGGCGGTGGTGATGGTGAGTAGCTGCACGAAGAAAGTGCCGAAGGTAAAGATAAGGGTGTTGGCGTACAGGCTCAGCCAGTCGGCGCTGTCCCAGGCGTCGCGGAAGTTATCGAGGGTCAGCGGCAGGCGCGGCAGCAATGAGGCCATATCTTCGCCGAAGGTGGTGGCGCTGAACGAGGTCGCCAGCATCCAGATAAACGGGCTCACCCATAGCAGCGCCAGGCAGCACATGATTACCGTCAGGGTAAAGGGCTGTGAGCGACGCAGGCGCAACCACAGCGGACGCGCAGCGGCGGGCGAGCGGACCATCAGCGGCGAGATTTCAGCGCTCATAGTGGGCTCCTTTTTCCAGCAATTTCAGGTTAATCAGCGAGAAGGCAAACAGCCCGGCCAGCGTCAGGAAGGTGGCGGCGGAGGCTTTGCCGAGGTCGTGGGTATCCCAGGCGAGATTCTGGATGTAATAGAGCAGCACGGTCGTGGCGTTATCCGGCCCGCCGCGCGTCATCACCGCGACGTGATCAATCTGGGTAATGGAGTAAATCAGCGCGGTGGTGATAACAAAGCTCAGCGTCGGGCGCAGCAGCGGCAGTGTGACCTTAAAAAACACCTGGGTGCGGCTGGCCCCTTCCATCAGCGCGGCTTCCCGCGTCGAGGCCGGAATGCTCTGCAACCCGGCGAGGAAAAACAGCATGTAGTAGCCGGCGAATTTCCACACGCCAATCAGCGCCAGCGCCAGCAGCGCGCTGTTGCTGCGCCCCAGCCAGTTGTTGTTCTGAGGGCCAAATAGCTTCGCCAGATAGTGATCGAGCAGGCCGAGGCCGGGCATAAAAATAAACAGCCACAGCGCGGCGGCGCTGACCATTGGGATAATCATCGGGAAGAAAAAGGCGGTGCGCAACCAGCGGTTGACGCGGTGATTCTCGCTCAGCGCCACCGCCAGCAGCAGAGCGAGCGTCACGCCGGGTACCACCGTCAGCAGGATATAGAGCAGATTATTGACCAGCGATTGCCAGAAAACGCCGTCGGCAAACAGGCGGGCGAAGTTATCCAGCCCGACGTACTGCGCGCCGTCGCTGGCCATGCGGGTATCAAACAGGCTGTCATAGACCGAACGGCCAAGCGGAAACCAGGTAAACAGCAGTAAAAACAACAGGGAAGGCGACAGTATCAGCCAGGGGAGCCAGCGCTTATTCATGGTGACGGGCGTCTCGTTCAGGCGTTTATGGAAGCCCGGATTGTGGGAAGCGATGACTACAGGGGAATGGCGGGGAGATGACGGTTTGATGAAGCAAGGAGAAAAGCGCCGGGCGCACGGGACGCCCGGCGATAAATACCAATCAGAAGTCGGCTTTTAGTACCGCGCGATAGCGGGCTTTGCCTTCGCGCACGTGCTTCAGGGCTTCGTTAATTTGCGACATCGGGAACAGTTCGGTGGTTGGCGCCACTTTGCTACGCCCGGCGAATTTCATCAGCTTACGCAGTTCGGACGGATTACCGGTCGCCGAGCCGGAGATGCTGCGGTCGCCGCCGATAAGGGTAAAGGCCGGAACCGGGAAAGGCTTCATTACCGCGCCGACGGTGTGGAAGTTGCCGCCGTAAGCCAGCGCCTGGAAGTACGGCTGCCAGTCGAGATCCACCGCCACGGTGTTGATGATCAGATCGAACTGACCGGCCAGCGCGGTTAACGCCTGCGGATCGCGGCTGTTCACCACACGATCGGCCCCCATTGCCAGCACTTCCTGCTCTTTAGCCGGGTTGGAACTGAAAGCGGTCACTTCCGCCCCCATTGCCCGCAGCAGTTTAATGGCGATATGGCCGAGGCCGCCGATACCAATCACGCCGACGCGGCTGGTGGCGGTCACGTGGTGGGTCAGCAGCGGTTTGAAGACGGTGATGCCGCCGCACAGCATCGGGCCGGCGGAAGCCAGATCGATGCTCTCCGGCAGCGGGATCACCCATTGCCAGTCGGCGCGCAGCTTATCGGCGAAGCCGCCGCGGTTCATGATGGTCGGCACAGAGCCTTCCAGGCAGTTGATCTGATTGCCGCTGATACAGGCGTCACAGTGGCCGCAGCTGCGCGCTGTCCAGCCGATCCCGACCTTCTGACCAATCTTCAGCCCTTTATCCTGCGCCGCGCTGCCCAGCGCCGCCACCCGGCCAATCACCTCGTGACCGGCGACCAGCGGGTAGCTCGACATGCCCCATTCGTTGTCGATCATCGACAGGTCCGAATGACAAATCCCGCAGTACTCCACTTCGACTTCAACATCTTCCGGCAACAGTTCGCCGGCATCGTACTCCCACAGCGACAGATCGGCGCCCGCTTCTTTGGCGGCGTAACTTTTAATGATGCTCATGTTTGTTTCCTTGGGGTTGGCGTAGTAACGAAGAAAGTGTAGAGCATGGCAACAGGCGTCGCTTGGCATTAGGAGGGGTGGATAAGCGGGCGGACCAGCCGCCCGGGAGACGGTCAGCGGCTGGCAAGCGGCCACTGATTGAGGCGGATGCCGCGCTGCGGCGCGCTCTCGGCAAAATCATCCAGCACCGCCTGCACATCCGGGTCAAGATAGCCGACGTTATCGTGCTCGACGATCACCACGCTCTTTTCCGGAATTTTCGCCAGCAGCGCCAGCAGATGTGGATTGTGTAAAAAGGTCAGGTTCTGCTGGATGCGCAGCACGTAGTGGTCGTCGTAGCGCGCCAGCTGTAGTGAATGGCGATGGCTACGCCAGATGCTGAACGCCACCTGGGTGGCGAGACCAATCCCGATCCCCGCCAGCATGCCGAAGCCGATAATCCCACCAATGGTGGCAAGGAAGGGGACGTACTGTGCGGCGCCCTGGCGGAACTGTTCAATGAACAGCCGCGGCGTCGCCAGCTTATAGCCGGTATACAACAGCACGGCGGCGAGGCTGGCAAGCGGGATTAACGTCAGCAGGCCGCTAAACCACAGTCCGCAGATCAGTAGCAGCACGCCGTGGATAAAGATCGACAGTTTGCTCTGTGCGCCGTTGCTGACGTTGACCGAGCTGCGGACGATGACTGCGGTGATCGGCATCGCCCCGAGTATGCCGGAGAGCAGGTTGCCGACGCCCTGGGCGACCATTTCGCGGTTCGGCGAAGGCGGCGGATTTTGCGGACGCAGTTTTTTCAGCGCCTCCTGGCTGAGCAAGGTTTCAAGGCTGGCGACCAGCGCGAGGGTCAGTGCCACCACCCACACCGACGGATTACGCCACGCGCTCCACGCAGGAGACTCCAGCTCGCCCAGCAGATCGCCGAGGCTACCGAACTCCGGCAGGGTAATGCGCGGCAGGGAGGCAAGCTGCTGTGGCGCGGCCTGGGTCATTAATACGGTGGTGGCACAACCGAGCAGGACAGCGATCAGCGGGCCGGGGATCCAGCGCAGGCTCGTCACCCGGCGGATAAGCGGCGAACCCCACAGCCATAGCACCAGCAGGCCGCCCAGGGCGACGGCGATAGCGCTGAGGGAGAAGGTGGCGTTACCCTGTACGATATCGGCGAGCCCGGTCTCTTCTGCGCTGCCAAGCGCGACGGGGATCTGCTGCATAATCAGCAGGATGCCGATCGCCGCAAGCATACCTTTGATGACGCTGGCGGGAACCAGCGAAATAAAGCGCCCGGCCCGCAGAATGCCGAACAGCAGCTGCAGCACGCCGGCCAGCACCAGCGCCATCAGGAAGATGGAGAAGGAACCCAGGGATTCGATGGCGGCGACGACGATGGTGACCAGTCCGGCGGCGGGGCCGCTGACGGCGAAGCGGGAGGGGCTGAGGGCGGTGACGACCAGGCCGCCGATGATACCGGTCAGCAGACCGACAAAGGGCGGTAAGCCGCTGGCCTGGGCGATGCCGAGGCACAGCGGCAGGGCGACAAGGAAGACGACAATGCCTGCGAGAGAGTCCTGACGAAGAGTATTCATGGGGCATGCTCCTGAGGTGAGAGGTGTTCGACGAGAGTGGTCAGATGGCCAGATGCCAGATCGTAGACGCAGCCGTGCAGGCTGAGCGGCCGTCCGCTGGCGAGCAGCGTCTGTACGGGGTCACAGCCAAGCAGGCGGCTGAACTGGGCGCGAACGTTGGCCTCCACCAGGGCGTTGAGCGCTTCGGCCGCGTCGGTGTCAGTGTCAGTGAGCGTCAGAGCAGCGATATCACCTTGCAGGGTATCGCGCAGCGAGCCGATGCGGCGGGCCAGCGCCGAGGACTCGTGGGCCAGCGGCATCTCCGGCAACGACAGCGCCGCCTGCACGCCGCCGCAGCCGTAGTGGCCGCAGAGCACCACCCGTTCGACCTCGAGATAGTGGAGGGCATATTGCAGTACGCTCATAAAGTTGTCGTCGGCAGGGTCAATCATGTTAGCGATATTACGGTGGACGAAGAGTTCGCCGGGATGGCTGCCGGTGAGCACTTCGGCGGGAACGCGGCTATCGGAGCAGCCAATCCACAGCGAATGCGGCCGCTGCCCGGCTACCAGTTTTTCAAAATATTCCGGGTCATGCTGGCACTTCTGCAGCGCCCAGCTGCGGTTACGCGCCAGTAAAGGTTTTAAGGTAGTCACAGTCTTTCTCCTGAGTAAATTCACCGAGTGAAGATGTCCATCGAGACTCGTACAGCGACTAGTAAAAATAGTATTTACCGGAACTTTCACGCCTGAGGAAAATCCTGGAATAAAGAGCGAAAACAAAACTTTTCATTAATGTAAAGTTATAAAAATATTGACGTAATTAATAAATTCTTAAGGATTGCGGTAATAAGAAAAAGCGATGGGATAGTTTTTTATGGAATATATAAATTAATTACTTTAATTATTCTGGAATCTTATATTGAGTGTTTGAGGAAGCGTAAATGCTTATGGTTGGCGGCGATAAAACGTTGGCGCGATGAGGGGGTAATGTGAGATGGATTTGAGAAAAATTGGGGCGAGATTGGTGATGTGTTGTTCGTAGGGGCAGGGAAGTGAAGGCCAGGAAGCCGGTTTGCTGCGCATTGATGGCTGAAAAATGTGACACCGCACCGCTCGTTTGTAGGATTACGCTGTTTTTTTCAACACTTAGCACGACTGATGCACGCTGTCGCTTGCATGGCGGCTATCGACAGGTATAATCCAAAACGTTTTCCGTATCCCTTCAGTGCCGAAGTGGCGAAATCGGTAGACGCAGTTGATTCAAAATCAACCGTAGAAATACGTGCCGGTTCGAGTCCGGCCTTCGGCACCATTAGTACTTCCAGGACCATCCGAGAAAGTCCAATTACCCCTTAAAAATCAATGCTTACAGCGATTTTTACGTCCTGAGTCGTCCGAGGTTGTCCGTTGAAATCCGGATGTCATTGGGGGCATAATTGGGGGCATCTTAACTTCGATAAGAAATGTGCCCCCAGATGAAGCTCAACGCCAGACAGGTCGAGACCGCAAAGCCAAAAGACAAAACCTACAAAATGACCGATGGCGGCGGTTTGTATCTTGAGGTTTCGGCCAAGGGTTCTAAATACTGGCGCATGAAATACAGACGCCCCTCTGACAAAAAAGAGGATCGCCTTGCCTTTGGTGTTTGGCCTACGGTGACGCTTGCTCAGGCAAGAGCAAAGCGCGATGAAGCTAAAAAGCTATTAGTGCAGGGCATTGACCCAAAAGCCGAACAAAAAGAAGCTCAGGCCGAGAATTCGGGGCATATACTTTCGAAACTATTGCCGTGAATGGAATGCCAGTAACAAGCGCTGGAGTGAAGATCATCGATCGTGCGTTCTTCGCTATCTTGAGCTTTATATCTTCCCTCATATCGGTTCGTCCGACATTCGCCAGCTCAAAACCAGCCACCTGTTAGGCCCGATTAAAAAAGTTGATGCCAGTGGCAAACATGACGTCGCACAGCGTCTTCAGCAGCGTGTCACGGCAATTATGCGTTATGCCGTACAGAACGATTACATCGACTCTAACCCGGCCAGTGATATGGTTGGTGCTTTATCAACAACCAAAGCACGACACTATCCTGCTTTAGCCTCTAGCCGCTTCCCTGAGTTTGTTGCTCGTCTTGCTGCATATCATGGCCGTGTAATGACAAGGATCGCGGTTGAGCTTTCCTTACTAACTTTTGTGCGTTCCAGTGAATTACGTTTCGCGCGTTGGGATGAGTTCGACTTCGATAAGTCTCTCTGGCGTGTACCTGCAAAGCGAGAAGAAATTAAAGTCGTGCGTTACTCAAACCGGGGTATGAAGATGAAAGAGGAGCATATCGTTCCTCTCAGTCGACAGGCGATGATTTTGTTAGAGCAGCTTAAGCAGATTAGTGGTGATAAAGAACTGCTGTTCCCATGGGATCACGACGCCGCCAAAGTTATGAGTGAAAACACGGTGAATAGTTCGTTGCGTGCCATGGGTTATGATACGAAAACCGAAGTTTGCGGACATGGTTTTAGGACGATGGCGCGTGGTGCGCTCGGTGAGTCAGGGTTATGGAGCGATGATGAAATTGAACGTCAGTTGAGCCACACTGAGCGTAATAATGTCCGTGCGGCTTATATACATACTTCTGAGCATTTGGATGAACGTCGATTGATGTTGCAATGGTGGGCTGACTATCTTGATACTACCAAGATAAACCCCATCACTCCTTACGATTTTGGAAGCTCTAAAATCTAGTGAGCATTTTAAAAGTCATGTAAATAACTAGAGATGTAATTATTTGTATTTGAATAATAACAAATTAAAATCAAAATGCTCTTGAAATACCTTATAAATCAAGGTAAAAAATCCTAAATGTGAATAACTTTTAGGTGTTCTAATGGATAGTAATGAACTTAGCCAACTAATAAAGTTACAAATTGCTAGTAAACCTCCGGAAGAAGAAATATCTAAGGGATCTTTTACTAACAACTACACCGGGCAAAACGAAAATTTCAGAATAACCTTTGGCTGGGATATTTTTACGGCTTACTCCTGCGATATAAAATGGAAAGCTTTCAGATTACAGTTAGCTGCATATTTGGATACGCTATCTGAAGATGAAAGAGCAGAAGAAGAAAAGAAGATTCAAAGCGAAGATGATCATTGGGAATGGTTTAATAAATCACTGTTACTAAAAAGTGATGAGTATAAATGGTTCTTTCTTAGAGTCGATGATGAGATACAGGCTGCTTGCTTAATCTACCATCCTAAGCAATCGGTACTTTCTACTCAGAAACTCTTTTATGTTGAATTTATAGCTGTAGCCCCTTGGAATCGATATCATTCACTGGGTGATAAAAAATTCTCAGGAGTAGGCACTGTATTCTTAAAGGAAATAATGAGACATTGTAAGGATGTTTTAAAATTTCAACCGGGAATGTGCTTACATTCTTTACCGCAAGCACAAGGTTTTTATGAGCATAAACTTAAAATGATCCACTATGTTCAGGCAGATAAAGATGGCTTGTGGTACTATGAAATGCATGAGGATAAATATCTTGACTTTGTGAGGGCTATATAATGGTTAATGATGATGAGCTTTTTTTAGGCCGTTATAGTTCTAACGATTTCAGTGGTTTTTATTTAGAGTATAAAGAGTTTATTAATAGACTGAATACTGCTCCGGCAAACGTCAGAAAGCAGTTTATGCATGATGATAAAACTTATGATTATAATAAGCTTGCAGTGCTTTTTAATAGTTATAAGGACAAAAATAGTCAGATTCTATTCAGGAAGTCTGATAAAGCGAAAGACTTTATTATTGATCTTTGGTTATGTAAGGTAAGGAACAAAGTTCGTGTTCTTGAAATGCTTTCATTACCCACTTATAATAAAGTAGATGAGGCAATTGTTTCTGAAATATTGAAGATTAGTTCAGAGAAAAATGGACATATTAAAATTTCAGCCGAACTAATTAAGCTAGGGATATTGGTTGTTTTTGAAGAGTCTTTTCCTGGACTCAATCTTGATGGGGCTGTATACACAAATAAGCAAGGTAATCCTATAATCGCTTTAAGTCTCCGTCACAATCGAGCAGATAACTTTTGGTTTACTTTAGCACATGAGTTGGCCCATATTATTCTTCATTATGATAAATTAAATGAAGTAATAATTGATGATATAGATGAGTCTATTGCACATACTCAAGGAAAAGAATTCGAAGCGAATAAGTTAGCTGGGGAATTGTTAATACCTAGAAGAATTTGGCGAAGTTGTCCTATAAAATATTCAAACTCAACATTTGAGGTTGAACAGTTTGCGGATGAAGTAAATATTCACCCAGCGATAATAGCTGGAAGGATTAGAAGAGAAAGAGCTAACTATACAATATTTACGGATTTAATTTATAAAGAAGATTTACGAAAGGACTTGTTTTAATGAATAATTACATTCCATTTTTGAAGCTCAAAGGTAGTGAGATCAGTGCATTAAAAAATTTGCATTCTACACACCCACAAATTAATCCTGAACCATTCTTTGATTTTCCAAGGAAAAAACTTAAAAAATCAAGGCGTGAACCTGAAGCCGCTATTAAGAACAAAGAGGAATTGTTTGCTGGGGATCTGATTAGGTTGCATAGAAAGTTCGAGATAAATTTAAAATTCTTAAATCATTTTTATATGGATAATTATGATGTTGAGGATACTATAAAGTACAATGGGGCATATAATTATGTCGGTATTATTGATACTTTCGGCCCTCTAGGAATGATCTCGGTTATAGGTTTAGATAGGCATCCTGACCATCTATCGGCTATTAAAAATGGCTTGACTAATGGTTCCCTTATTGTAAATAGAGTTGCCGTAAGATTAACACAAGATGATTTTGAATGTTATGCACTATGTCGAACCTCATTAATTAATTTATTAAGAGAACTATATTCGCTATTTGATGATGTTGATGTTGTTTTCGATTGTAGGATTTGTAAGGAAAATTCATCAATTATCTTGCATTCACAAATAATGGAATTTTTAGTTTCACTTAAAAATGATGGGATCTATTTTTCTAAAACTATTGTAACTGGTTCGACTATTCCCGCATCTATATCTGACATAATTCAAACAAGAGATGAAAAAGAAGTAATTAGAGAAGAGGTTTTGATTTATGAAAATGTTTTATTAAAATCTTTAGAGGTAGATGCGGTTATATATTTAGGAGATTATACTTGCGTCAGTCCTGAATATTCAGATGTTGAATTGTTTGATGAGGATATGGATAATGTTACAACAGCTAAATTAATTTATCCATTCGATAAAAAAATTCTTTTAATTCGCGGTGGAAAGTTCAAAACCGATAGAGGGGAATTAGGTAAATTGGCAAAAAAACTAATCGCCAAAACGACGATTTATCGAGGCAAGCCTTATTCTACTGGTGACGGTTATTTACATGACAAGGCTAATAATATAGGAAAGCCAGCAACTGCATCAACTATAGTCCCTCATTTAGTTAATCTACATCTGGTTTATATGTTTAATAAATGAACTCTTTCTTTTTTCAAGTAAGGAACTGATTTTTTCGTTCAGTTCCTTTTTATTAATTTTTAAGGATATTTCTCTAGAAATATTTGTTCTGTTCATTTCCGATTTTTTTAGATGTAGGCCATAATCATCCATGAGAGATATCATTTCTTCCTTCCATAATGTTTGTAAGGCAGAGTTTTTAGAAATATTAATGTTTTCAGCCGCTTTTCTAATATATCTCATTTTAACTTGGCCATTATGATGGAAAGCAATAATTATTCCCCAAAATGAGGGTGCAATATTCAAAGCTCGAATTAAATGTTTTTCAGTAGTAACCAAAGTTATTTTGGGAAATGTTTGATTGTAAAAAAAACCTTGTGAATGAAGTCGTTCGATTTTATCACCGTCGCCTTTAATTTCATAACAATGAAGCTGCTTGTATACAGCTACAACATCCGCTATGGCATTTCCATTATCTATGGGCAATTCATGAATGATACGTGCGGGCTTTTGTTTTCTAGATAATAGCATTTCCACTAAACCACATCTTATTTCTTTATCATTCAGAATCATAGAAACACCGTACTTAATTTATAACGCAAGCAAATTTGTTAAACATAATTGACCCTTGTAATGAAAAATCCCGTTCGTCAATCAGTTAAACAAGGTTCTTGTTAAAAGTATAACAGGGACTTCAAAACTAAGAAATCTTTTGATGATGTACGGAAAGTGCAGCATAGTCATCATAATAGAAATAAGATTTCATGTGTATCTTTATGATAAATAATGTTTTTGTACGCTCATTTTCAATCTGCATCAGTGCAAGGCATCATAGGTTACAGTAGCCACTCGATCTCAAGTTTTGGCATCTCCGTGCGCAGCCTCGCCCGCCTAGCTTAACAGAATGGTTTTCATGCATCCTGCAAATCGTCTCAGAACCGACCCCCAAGGGCTTTCGTGCCAAAAATAGTGCATAAGACTCATGCGTTTTCATGCGCCATAGACATGCACTCATGTGCTCTCAGTGTGATCTCCTCCCTGAAAACAGTACCAGTCTAAACTGAAGTCTCCGGTCTTTCTTCGATCTCACAGAGAGGCACATCGCCATGAAAAAGACCCGTTATACCGAAGAACAGATCGCGTTTGCGCTGAAACAGGCCGAAACCGGCACCCGCGTCGGGGAAGTCTGCAGAAAGATGGGCATTTCTGAGGCCACGTTTTACAACTGGAAGAAGAAATTCGCCGGTCTGGGCGTAACGGAACTGCGCCGTCTACGGCAACTGGAGGATGAAAATCAGCGGCTGAAGAAACTGGTGGCAGACCTGAGTCTGGACAAGGAGATGCTGCAGGAGGTACTGAAACAAAAGTTCTGAGGCCGGCTCAGAAGCGCCAGGCGGTGCATTTTCTGCAGGAGGCCTATCGTATCAGTGTCCGCCGGGGATGCGGGTTGCTGATGCAGAGCAGAACTGTCTACCACTGGCAGAGCCGGCGTGACGATCGGGCGATAACCCTGCGTATCCGGGAAATAGCGGAAACCCGGATACGGTACGGTTGCCCGCGTATTCATATCCAGTTGCGGCGGGAAGGCTGGCAGATTAACCACAAGAAAACACACCGGATTTATTGTCTGGAAGGCCTGAATTTGCGCAGAAAGCGCCCCCGCAGGCATGTCAGTGCCGCACGCCGCCAGCAGCGCCCGGCCCTGACGCATATCGATCAGTGCTGGAGTATGGATTTAGTGTCGGATAGTCTGTTTAACGGGCGGCGTTTTCGGGCGCTGACTGTAGTGGATAATTATAGTCGGGAGTGTCTGGCGATCCATGCCGGAAAATCGCTGAAAGGCGAGGATGTGGTCAGCATAGTGGAAGCATTACGGGTGCTGGATAAACGCCTGCCGGTACGTATCCAGACGGATAACGGCAGCGAGTTCATCTCGAAAAGTCTGGATAAATGGGCGTATGAGCACGGTGTCACGATGGACTTCTCCCGTCCCGGGAAACCGACCGATAACCCGTTTATTGAGTCATTTAACGGCAGCCTGCGGGACGAATGTCTGAACATTCACTGGTTCCTGTCACTGGAAGATGCGCAGGACAAACTCGACAAGTGGCGCAGGGAATATAATCATGAGAGGACGCATTCATCACTAAATGACATGACTCCGGCTGAATTTATCCGGAGTCTGCAAAAAGACGAAGATCTCTGATTTAGCACTGCACTGAATTTGGGCCAGGGTCAAAAACCCGGAGCTCTCAAAAAGTGCGTGGAACTAAAACAGGTGTGCTTACAACACCTCTGGTGTGCAATTTTTAATAGAAAATACTGGCAATTAGTGACTGTTCTATTACATACTTATAAAACAATAATATATTCTTAATGGTATAGTTCAATGACTTACTATGATGCGCGGGTGATAAAAAAATTAGCCGAAGATGCTGAGGGATTTATTGTGTTTTTTCAGGAGTGGATTGATAAAGTAGAGCTTGAACCAGCTTTGAATGTTCTCAAAATTTCAGCGCTTTACTATAATCGCTTATCTGAACAATCTGAAGATGATTATACGTGTTATTTTGGTCAATGTATCTATCTGCTTTTAGTCCGTTTTCCTTCTCATTGTGATGAGATTTTAAAGATGGAGAAGGACTGCCGTACTATTCATGTGGCATATAATGATTTTTTTAGACGCATTAGGGTTATGAATGAACGTTTTTACAGGAAAGAGGAATATAAGCTTAGTGCATTTTTAATTTTTTCTGAAATAAGCTTGAGTGTTATGTGCTCACTCCTTGATGATATACCAAGCAGTCGGCTTGAATCAATTTTTCCCATCATATTTAGAATGCATGGACTTCCACTGTCGGAAGATGTCACTCCACATAATGTAAAATCAATCAGTATGATATTTGACCAAGTGTGCAGTTATACTGGTAACATATTTAAAGAGTTACGGCATTCTAATTTTCTTGAAATTGAACATCATTGTTCAGAGGAAGCAGTAAAAAATGCAGGTGGTTGGATAAAAGAATGGGACGATTACGATTCACTTAATCGTATCAGTGATCTTTTCCGGTTTTGTAATGCAAAGGTTAACTATTTAGATTTGAATAACATCTCCATAGAAGTGAATGAGGATTGTATTTATAAGGATTATGAGGTTGCACGCTCAAGATTTACCATGAGGGGGACGGGGGTCTATTATGAAATTCAGAGGGTTTTGGAAGAAAATCCTAATTTCATTGAACAACTGAAGTCGATAGTTCCTGAGTGGATTAATGAAAACGATTTTTTCCCCATCGCTTATTTTAGTGAAATGGAAAATATGTCACCGGAGGATTTATATATTGAGTATGGGGGAGTTAATATTTATGCATGGATACATGCATATGGAATATTAGTGGCGATAGCGAAACAGGAGATGGTTGAACGTTTCCGCAGAACAACGCCTGGGAAATTACAACTTAAAGATTGGGTTATTTATCATACTCGTGATGAATGGATACGACTTTTTGTTGAGGGCGGCCTTTGTTGGGTTACTGCGGCATTAGTCACTGATTACTTTACATTTGATGATAAAGCTTTAGATATAAATGATTGCCCGTTACTACAATGTAACGATGGTCTTTGTATGTTGCCTTCCATTGTTTCAATGAGTTGTGTGACTCGCTCACTATTATCACTTTTTAGTGCCAAAAATATTTCAATCGATGATAAGGGAAAAGTTCACGAACGAGAGTTTATTCAGAAGGTCAGGAATTCTAAAATTTGTGCTGCTCAACTTTCAGTACGAAAAGATTATGACTGTGACTGCGCAATGGTGATTCAAGATCATTTATTCTTTGTTGAGTTGAAATCTAATGGACATCCGGTACATTTTAATCGCTATTACCAGACGCTTGTGAATATTAATGGTGGTAATGTTGCACAGAAAACTAAAACCTCTTGGATTAAACAAGTGACACGATATGCTAATTATTATTCTACTCAATTAGAATTGGTCCGAAATGCTCTAGGTTTACCCGCGGGATGGAAGCCAAAGTGTTTTCATAAAATGATTGTCACCACCTCGGTGTTTGGGGGGATTTATCATCAAGAGGGGTGCTTTGTTGTCGATAAAACTGCATTTTATAGCTTTATTGAGCGTATGGTGAGTGTAACTACCGAAGTGAAAAATGGAATGCGTACACAGATAATTCCTGAAAGTGATCGTTTTTACCATGGTGAGATTACTATTGAAAAAATGCTTGGCTTCTTGAATGAATTACCATCTATTACTGCAAAGCGTCGAAGAGTAAAGCAGCTTGCATATAATGTCCAGTGCGGAGACATAAAATTCTCTTATCCGTTTTTTGATATATGGCCTGCTTTTGAAACTGTACTAAAGGAAGATGGTACAGAAGCTGTTGCAATATTATAGCTCTTTCATGCTTTTAATATTGAGTAACATACAGGGTAAATAAAATTTAGATACAGATACAGATACAGATACAGATACAGGTACAGGTACAGGTACAGGTACAGGTTTTATGTTTTTTATTAAACAGAAACAGTTATGGATACAGATTATATTTTTAATGTCAATTACGAACTGTTGAAATGGATAAATATAAAGTAACTAAGAAGGTGTCATTTTAAATGCATGCCCTTGCTTAAGGGCCTTATCGGTGGTCTACTGATATTGTATCCACTCGCAATGTCTATTTTTTGTATGGATTCTGATTTGTGGGTACAAGTGCGGGTATAATTACTTATTCCTGATTGTAAAATACATTAATATCAGTTTGTTAGGTGTGAAATTCGAGTCCGGCCTTCGAACCCAATCGACAACCAATTCACCTGAAGGCATCTTTTTGTGCCGGAAATTCAGTATCTGTTTAAACACTTCGTGTAACGCATGTGAGTATTGTATTCCCATTAACTATGCTAAGTCAGCTGCAAATTTTTTCGGATAAAAATCTTTCCCTTGTCGATTGCATTGGCGTACGATAAATAAACAATACCGCTGCAATTCAGAGGGATTTTGAATGCCTGTAAACGAGAGGATTAACGCGACATCCGGGACACGTATTAAGCCCGGTGGAACGAGGCTTATAACCACTGGTGAGATTGGGTTAGCAAGAACGCTATTTAGCTACGGTCTCCGGTACAATACAGTGTGGATTCATCGGGAAAGTTATTTGCCGTTCAATCTGCAGCCTACTGATATTGCTATGAGTCCTAACGGAGAAATGTGGTTTAGGGAAGACACCTACTCCCATGATTTTTCAATGGAAGTTGATGTGCAAAAAAAACATAGATTCATGCATGAGTTAATGCATGTATGGCAAGCGCAGCACGGAATGTTTGTTAGAACCAGAGGGTTGTTCTCCCGATTTGCTGATTACAGTTACAGTTTAGACAAGGAGAACATACGACATTATAGCTTAGAACAGCAGGCTTCATTAGTTAGTGATTACTGGTTGTTGCAAGCTTACGGTTTTAAAAATTATCTGTATCTGCCTGCATTACGAGATTATGATCATAAAGAATCTGACTATATATTGCTTCAAAAATATAAATTAGTTATGAAGGGATTTCCACAATGAAGAGATTCGCTATCTTACCTTTAACTTTTCTTATTTCCGGTTGTCCTGGTGGTAATCCTGCGCCACACCCAAGAGATACCATTATTAATGGAGAGCATCTTTGCTTTAGTTTGGATAAAAGGGATGTATTGAATTACTACACTATTGATTCAGGCGAAAACGGTAAGACGCAAACGGTAATGAGTTCTGGTTATGACAAGTTAATGTCATCATATCCTGACAATTGCATCGATATTGAATGGAAGAAGAATCATACTTATGTCATTAACTACGGTTTAAATAATAAAAAATATGTTCATGAATTCTTTATTGATAGTGCTGGGACGTTGACTAAATAGCGGAGGGGTGACTCCGTGACATATAGTCGCGTGCCTTACCTCACCCCCTAAATACCTCTCTCCTGTGCCACTCCACAAATCCCTCTTTCGGGTAACAGTCCTTCCCCTGAGGCAATCCAATTTGCTTACCATCAAAGTCCCAGAACAGCTTTCCGACAATCCCGCCGCCGTTAACCGCGGGAGAAATCTGTACCCGCATATGCTCATCCAGGCCAATCGAACCTTTATCAAACGCTTTGTGGTGAATGGCGCATAGCGCCAGACCGTTGGGAATTTCACATGGGCCGCCGTGCTGCTTCCATTTGATATGCGCAGCCTCCAGCGCGACGGAGGTGTTGTCATGGCGCATATTAAAGCCGCAGATAGCGCATTCATAGTTATAAGCGCGTAGCACCTGCTGGCGGAACAGCGGGTCGCGTTCTTTGCGAATTTGCTGGATATCAAACCCCATCTCATCGGCGATCTCTTCCTGAATACTCTCCGGGAAATGGGCCTGCAGGATCTGATGCGCCAAGGTGTTAATCAGCCTCTTATTCTTGCTCAGCAGCGCGAAGTGCTCTTCGTCAAAGCCGCCCGCGACGTGATAGGTTTCCAGTTCTTTAGAGGGTGGCTGTCTGCTGCCTTCAGTTGAACATTGCTCAGCGTTGCGTAATTCCCAGAAGCCGTCGCCTTTTAGACGCCAGAAGGGCATATCGGGGCGGTATTGCGCGCGCTGTGGACCAAAACGCTCCAGCAGACTATGTAACTCATCACGAACCTCAGAGGCGTAATCGAACATCCGCGTATGTCCGTGCTGGTAATGAGACAACACGTGCAACAATAGCAGAGGTTTATGCGGCGCGCGCTGTTCGCCTTTGCGCCAGATAGTGATATTGGCGATCGCTTGTTGCAGAGTTTTACTAGAAGGCATCGCGTTACGTATTTTGCTAAATAATTGCGATGATGCTCGCAAAACTGCTGTCGATCAAGCCACCGGGATTCGATATCCAACCCAGGTCTCTTTTCAACTATCACCATGATTTATCTATTCGAAATTTATTCCGCTTTCTATCTATAATGAGGTCACTCATCATCAAATAGCTCAGCCATATGAAACGGTTGCCAGATCATCTATCGCGAGAATGCATCATCGAAGCCATCCGCGCATACGACGAGGGTATAGCGCATCAGTTTAAAGACGCGCGTCTGTATGAAGTCGAATTCGAAGGACGTCGTTATCCCTCTAAAGCTATCGTTGGGATAGCGGCCACCATGGCGACGAAAACGGAGTTCACCCCGGCGGATTTCAGCGGTGGGATCAAATCCAAATGCGTCCGTCTGTTGCTGGAACAAGGATTCAAGATCGTTCAGGAGCGAGTAGATGATGCCGGCATTACCCTTTTTCCCGACGAGCTACAGCCGAAAAGTGAGTTTGTGGAAGGGGCTGCGGTTCAGGTTATGGTTAACCGCTATGAGCGCGATCGCCAGGCCCGCGAGGCTGCGTTGCGCTATCACGGTACCCGGTGTCAGGTGTGCGGCCTTGATATGGCTAAGCGCTACGGTGATATCGGCCAGGGCTTTATCCATATTCATCATCTGGTGCCGCTATCGGAGATTAAACAGGACTATCGTTTGGATCCGAAAACTGACCTGATCCCAGTTTGCCCCAACTGTCACGCGATGCTGCATCGGCGAAACCCGCCATATACGCCAGATGAATTAAAAACTCTGATACAATCATAGTAATACTTTCATAAACGGATTTGAAAAATGGCATTATATAATATTGCTGATAAAAATTTAGTTGCGCTGGAAAAAACTACCTACTCAATAGAGGGGCTTCAGGAACGTTACGATTTGCAAGAAGCTATAAAAAATAATATTGATATCCTTGCACCTGATTGTCTTGTCATTGCTGAGGAGTTTTCAGATTGGGAGGACAGCAGAAGACGGATTGACTTATTAGCGATTGATAAGCAGGCTAATCTTGTCGTAATAGAGTTAAAGCGAGATGAAATCGGCGCTCATATGGAATTACAAGCATTGCGTTATGCAGCTATGATTTCTACAATGAGTTTTACAAAAGCATGCGAATATTATCAGTCATATTTAGGTACTGATTCAGATGTTAATGCTAAAGCAAAAATATTAGAATTTATTGGTCTTGAGGAGAATGAGCTCTCTGACTTTGGTAAGGATGTTAGAATTGTTCTTGCTTCAGCTGATTTTGGGAAAGAACTGACCACTACAGCGATTTGGCTGAGAGATAAAGGTGTTGATATTCGTTGTGTTCGTCTTACACCTTACAAGTTTAACGATGATATACTAATAAATGCGGAGCAAATAATTCCGGTTCCAGAATTAGAAGAATATCAAGTTAAGTTCAGGGAAAAGCTGGTTGAGCAAAATATAAGTAGCCAGAAGTCTGAAAAAGATTACTCTGAATATAGGTATAATGGTGGTGTTTATAATAAGCGTAAGTTAGCCCTTGAACTATTTACTGATTGGATAAATAAGCATAATCCCCACAGCCTTGAGGACATTTATACTAAGCTGGGTGAAATTCTCAAAAATCGAACAATTGTTTTGGCTGATCAAGTTCCTGATGGGCGAAAGAATCGATATCATTTGAGTGAAGATGCGGTAATTGAGCTTCAATCTGGCGAAGTTATCGCAATATCGAACCAATGGGGGCTTGGTAATATCCAGCGTGTAATTGATTTTTTACGACGCGATGGTTTTATTATTGAAAAAGTAGAGCAATAGGTAGTAAAAAATATTGCTCAACGCTGCGTTTGCAGACCTGGTGTTGAGCATATTGAGCGTAAATGTAGTGATAATAAATTACACCAACCCTACACCCCATAATCCCGGTACAGCCAATATCCGCCAACCAGCACCACAACATTCAGCACGATGCTAATAATGAAATATGTCCTGAATGGCTGCTTCTGGGTCTTGTGGCGAAAACACTGCTGCCCGGCAATCGCGCCGGGCCATCCGCCAAGCAGGCCGAACGTCAGCAGGGTGGATTCCGGGATCCGGCTCCAGGCTTTACGGGCGGCTAATTTATCGATGCCGTAGATAAGCCAGGTTAGCACGTTCGCCAGCAGGAACCACATGGCGATGGAATAGGGTAGCAACACGCTGCCGACGGCGGCGATGGCCAGCAGGAAGTAACAAAAATAACCGAGCTTCATACAATATCAACAGCGCTTAGCGGTGGCAGAGACGGCAACTATACCTGGTTTGCTAGCTGGCGGTAAGACGCCGATTGTTAATCGCGACAGGTCGACAACTTTACCCCTCCGTTCCCTACCTGCAACCCATTTCCCGCGCCAACCTCCCCGGCTGCGTTTTTAAGATTGCGCCAACGGCCGCCGGCAATGCCGGCCACAGCGTCAAATGCGGACTGGTGCGGCGCTCGATCTCTTCCACCGTCACCTGATAGTCGCAAAAATTAGCATCGCGCGGCGTTGCCTGGTCCAGCACAAATGCCGCATACTGCCCGCTCTGCGGGCCGCTATCGAGGAAAATAATCTTCCAGTAACCGCTGGGGATCTCCACGCCCGGCGCGGCGGGCAGGGTGGCGATATGCCGCTCGAACAGCGGTCCGGTAACCGCATAAACCGCCGTCACCTCCGGGCGCTCGGCTAACGCGCGCTCCGCGTCTTCCAGCCGCGCCCATGCTCCCTGATTCAGCGCCGCTTCCTGCGGGGTGATATTCGACAGATAGTTCAGCGCAGGCCAGTCCGCCGCGCCGCCGAGGCTCGCCAGCGGCGCCTGATGGCCTCGATCGACCGCCAGTAAAGTATTAGCCCGGCGATAGTCGGCGGGCGCCAGGGTATCGGCAGCGGGGAGATCGGGGTCCTGTTTCCATACTCTCTCCCGGTTACTGGCCTCGCTGGCGCGGGTGATTTTATACGCTACCCAGTTGGCCAGCTTACGGTGAGGGTTGTTGTTCAGGGTGTAGGCCGCGCGGAAGAGCGTCTGTTGGCTGCCGCCGGTTGGGCAGCCAACTTCGCAATTATCCATCTTTACTGTCGCGGCATGGCAGGGGGATATCGTGCTCAGGGTGGAAAGTAATAACAGCAAAAATAAACAAGGTGGAAAAGGATTCTGGTTCATCGATAGCGCTCATTGAATTAAGGCCCACCTTTTTTCCACGTGATAAATACGCAGCCAGGGAGAGCAGGAAAATCAATGAAGCTAAAGGGGATAACGAGGAGTGAAGGCCGATTGGCGCAGAGGATGAGATAATATGAGAACGGGTGAGGGTTAAATGAGGTAATTATTTGTGGGTCTAATAATAAAAAAGCCCGCCGGTGAAATACCAACGGGCTTGCCTTTATTTATTCTCCGCGCTTGCCCCGATGCCGGTACAGCCACATCAGCTTATATGCCGCCGGAATGATAAATAGCGACAGCAGCGGCGCGGTGATCATCCCGCCAATCATCGGCGCGGCGATACGGCTCATCACTTCCGAACCGGCACCGGTGCCCCATAAAATCGGCAGCAGGCCGGCGATAATCACCGCCACGGTCATCGCCTTTGGCCGCACGCGCAGTACCGCGCCCTGATACAGCGCCTCGTCGAGCTTATCGGCGCTGAAGGTCTGCGGGTTCTCCAGCGATGGCTCCGCCTCGATGGCGTGGCGCAGATACATCAGCATCACCACGCCAAACTCCGCCGCCACCCCGGCCAGGGCGATAAAGCCGGTACCGGTGGCCACCGACAGATGGAATCCCATCCAGTAGAGGAACCAGATCCCGCCGACGAGGGCGAACGGCACGCTGGTGATAATCAGCAGCGCCTCGCCGAAGCGGCGGAACGCCAGGTACAACAGCACGAAGATAATCATTAGCGTCATCGGCACCATCAGCTTCAGCTTCTGATTGGCGCGCTCCAGCAGCTCAAACTGCCCGGAGTAGGAGACGCTGATGCCCGGCTTCAGCTTCACCTCTTTGCCGATGGCCTGCTGCAGATCGCGCACCACCGATACCATGTCGCGGTCGCGAGCGTCGATGTAGATCCAACTGGTCGGGCGGGCGTTCTCGGTCTTCAGCATCGATGGCCCGATAACGACCTTAACCTCGGCGACGTCGCCGAGCACGATCTGCTGCTTCAGCGGCGTGAGGATCGGCAACTGGCGGAGGGTCTCCGGGCTGTCGCGATAGCTCTGCGGGTAGCGGATGTTGATCGGATAGCGCTCGATGCCCTCTACCGTTTCGCCAACCATCGCGCCGCCGATGGCGGACGAAACAAACAACTGCACGTCGCCGACGGTCATGCCGTAACGGGCCGCCTTCTCACGCTGAATATCAATGTTGAGGTAGCGCCCGCCGACCAGCCGCTCGGCTAATGCCGAAGTGACTCCCGGCACGGTGCGCGCCACCACTTCAATTTGTTCGGCGATGGCGTCGATATCGGCCAGGTTAGTGCCGGAAACTTTAATGCCGATCGGGCTCTTGATGCCGGTGGAGAGCATGTCGATGCGGTTGCGGATCGGCGGCACCCACAGGTTTGCCAGCCCCGGCAAACGCACGGTTTTATCCAGCTCCTCGACGATCTTCTCCATGGTCATCCCCGGTCGCCATTGATCCTGCGGCTTGAGCTGAATCGTGGTCTCTACCATCTCCAGCGGCGCCGAGTCGGTGGCGGTTTCGGCCTTGCCGGTTTTGCCGAACACCCGCGCCACTTCCGGCACCGTCATGATCAGCTTATCGGTTTTCTGCAGCATATCCGCCGCCTGCGCAGCGGAGATCCCCGGCAGCGTTGACGGCATATACAGCAGATCGCCCTCGTTGATCTGCGGCAGAAACTCGCCGCCGACCCGGTTAAGCGGCCAAATCACCGTCAGGATCGACAGAAGCGCAATCAGCAGGGTAGTCTTCGGCCAGTGCAGTACCTTCAGCAGCAGCGGGTGATAAATGCGGATCAAAAAGCGGTTCAGCGGGTTGCTGTTCTCCGCAGGGATCTTGCCGCGGATCCAGAAGCCCATCAGGATCGGGATCACCACGATCGCCAGCAGCGCCGCCCCGGCCATCGACCAGGTCTTAGTGAAGGCCAGCGGGCCGAACAGTTTGCCCTCCTGGCCTTCGAGGGTGAAAATCGGGATAAACGACAGAGTAATGATCAGCAGGCTGATAAACAGAGCGGGGCCGACCTCCACCGACGCATCGGTAATGATTTTCCAGCGGATGTCGTTGCCGAGCTTCTCTCCCGGGTGCTGATGTTCCCACTCCTCCAGCCGCTTATGGGCGTTCTCGATCATCACGATGGCGGCATCGACCATCGCCCCTACCGCAATGGCGATCCCGCCCAGCGACATGATGTTGGCGTTGAGCCCCTGGAAATGCATCATGATAAAGGCGAAGCACAGGCCGAGCGGCAGCGAAATAATCGCCACCAGCGCCGAGCGCACGTGCCACAGGAACAGGGCACAGACCAGCGCGACAACGATAAACTCTTCCAGAAGCTTGTGGCTGAGGTTGTCGATGGCGCGGTCGATAAGTTGGCTGCGGTCGTAGGTGGTGACCACTTCAACCCCTTCCGGCAGGCTGCTTTGCAGCGACGCCAGCTTCTCTTTGACCGCCGAGATCACCTCGCGGGCGTTCTTGCCGGAGCGCAGGATCACCACGCCGCCGGCCACTTCGCCCTCGCCGTTAAGCTCGGCGATACCGCGGCGCATCTCCGGGCCAATCTGCACCCGCGCGACGTCGCCGAGATAGACCGGCACGCCGTTGTCACCGGTTTTCAGCACGATATTTTTGAAGTCGTCGAGCGTCTGCAGGTAGCCGCTGGCGCGCACCATATATTCGGCTTCCGCCAGTTCGACGGAAGAGCCGCCCGCCTCCTGGTTAGAGGCATCCAGCGCCGATTTCACCTCGCCGAGGCTGATGCTGTACTGGGTCAGCTTCATCGGGTCGACGACAATCTGATACTCCTTGACCACGCCGCCTACCGACGCCACTTCCGAGACGTTAGGAATGGTTTTCAGCTCATATTTTAAGAACCAGTCCTGCAACGAGCGCAGTTCGGCGAGGTCGTGTTTGCCGCTGCGGTCGACCAACGCGTACTCGAAGACCCAGCCAACGCCGGTGGCGTCCGGGCCCATTTCGGCGCTGACCCCGGCGGGCAGTTTGCCCTGCACCTGGTTGAGATACTCCAGCACCCGCGAGCGCGCCCAGTAAGGATCGGTGCCGTCTTCAAAAATCACGTACACGTAGGAGTCGCCAAACTGCGAGAAGCCGCGCACCGTTTTGGCGCCAGGGACTGACAGCATGGTGGTGGTCAGCGGCCAGGTGACCTGGTTTTCAACGATCTGCGGCGCCTGCCCCGGATAGCTGGTTTTGACGATTACCTGTACGTCGGAGAGGTCCGGCAGGGCGTCTACCGGGGTATGGACGATAGTCCAGGTCCCCCAGATGCTGAGAAACAGCGCCGCCATCATCACCAGGAAACGGTTGGCCACCGAGCGGCGGATAATCCATTCAATCATTGTTCCGTTCCTCAGTGCGCGTGGGCGGCAGGGGCTGTGACATCAGGAGCCTGCGCGCGCATGCGCTCCAGCGCGCCGGAGATATTGGCTTCCGAGTCGATCAGGAACAGGCCGCTGGCGACCACCTGCTCACCCTCTTGTAGCCCGCTACGAATGGCCGTAACGCCATTGGATTCGTGGAATACCTGCACGAGCTTCGGCACGAAGCGCCCCTCGTTATCCATGGTAATCACTCGCTGCTCGTTGCCGCTGTCGATCAACGCTTTTGATGGGATCAGCAGCATCGGCGCGCTTTCGCTGGTCAGTTTCAGATAGGCGTTCATCCCCGGCTTCAGCGCTTCATCCGGGTTGTTGACCTGCAGGCGCAGCTGCAGGGTACGGGTGGCGCTATCGACGCTGGGGAGAATGGTCCATTTGTTGATGTTGAAGGTTTTGCCCGGCCAGGCGGGAACCTGAATGGCGAACTGCGAGGCGTCTTTAATGAGCCAGGCGATGGATTCCGGCACCGCCACGCTGACCCACACCGGGTCCATGCCCTGAATTTTCGCCACCACATTATCTTTGGCGATATTCATTCCGGCACGCAGATCGAAGGCGGTAATAACGCCATCGATCGGCGCTTTGAGGGTAAAGCGGGTCTGGATTTTACGCGTGGTTTTCAGGCGGCGGATATCGTCATCAGGCATTCCGGCGAGGCGCAAACGCTCGAGGATCCCCTCGACCTGCGTGGCGGTGCCCCCGGTCTCCTGCAACAACAGATATTCGCTCTGCGCTTCCACCCAGTCTGGGATGGTCAGCTCGAGTAACGGCGTGCCTTGCTTGACTTTGTCGCCGACGGTTAGCGGATAGACTTTATTGATAAAGCCCGCAGCCCGCGCCTGCATAATTACGTACTGATACTCGTTATAGCTGATGTTGGCCGGGAAGGTCTGGGCGTAGCGCAACGGCCCGCGGCTGACCGCGGCGGTTTTTACGCCGAGATTCTGGGTCTGCGTCGGGTCGATACGCACCCCCGGCGCACCGGCGGCGGCACTCTCCTCATCAGCGTATTTCGGCACCAGATCCATATCCATAAACGGCGATTTACCCGGTTTATCAAAGCGAGTATTCGGGTACATCGGGTCGTACCAGAACAGCACTTTGCGCTGCTGCTCGGTCGCGGATGCGCTATTCAGGGGCGGCGTCAGTCGGGTATACAGCGCCGCGGTAAGCGCGCCGCCAATTACCATGCTGCCGAGGATCAGCGCCGTATTTTTCAGTGTCAGGGATGCCATGTGTCGTCCATTCAGTTGTTGAGGAGCCTACCGTCGCCGGGCCGTTATTGGGCGCGGATATCCTGTAACAGCGACAGATTGCCCTGCTGAACGAAGGTGAAATCCACGCTGTCGCCGTTCTTCACATTGTTGAGCTGTGTCTGCGGGGTGATGGTGAAGCGCATGGTCATCGGCGGCCAGTTCACCGCCGGGATGGCTTCGTGGGCGATGGTGATTTTTTTATTATCCATATCAATGGCTTTAATGATGCCTTTGCCAGTGATGCTTTGCGTCTGCGTGGCTGCGGGCTGCTCGTGCATTGCCATACCGGCGTGTGGGTCGGCGGCCTGGGCCACGAACATCACACCGGATAACAGCGTGAACAGGGCGATTTTAGACAGTGAATTCATAATCAAGACTCCTCGGGTTATTCCATCCAGCCGCCACCGAGGGCGGTGAACAGGGTGATTTCATTAGCCTGACGGGAATAGTTGAGTTCCAGCAGGGTTTGTCGGGTGGTGAAAATGTCGCGCTGGGCGCTCAGGACTTCGATGTAGCTGACCGCGCCGTGACGATAGAGCGCGGTGGCGCGCTGCAGAGTGATATTTAGTGAAGCGAGATAACGCTGCTGGGCGGCAATTTGATCGGCCAGGCTCTGGCGCAGGGCCAGCGCGTCGGCCACCTCTTTAAAGGCGGACTGTATTTTTTGCTCATAGTTGACCACCTGCTGCTGCTGGCGGATCTCCGCCAGATCGAGGTTGGCCTGATTACGCCCGGCGTTGAAAATCGGCAGTTCAATTTTGGGGATAAAGTTCCACATCGCACTGCCGGCGTTAAACAGGCTGGAGAGCTCGCTGCTGCTGCCGGAGAGCGAGCTGGTCAGGGTAATCGACGGGAAGAAGGCCGCCCGCGCGGCGCCGATATTGGCGTTGGCCGCCAGCAGGCTGTGTTCGGCCTCTAAAATATCCGGCCGCTGCAACAGGATCTCTGAGGAGAGCGACGGCGGCAGGGTTACGCCTTTCAGGTCCACCGCGCTGCTGGCGCTATCGTCCGGCAGCCGTTGATAGCTGCCGAGCAGTAGCTGCAGGGCGTTATTAGCCTGCGCCAGTTGACCTTGCCGTTTGGCGATATCGGCGCGAGTGCTTTCGATCATGCCGCGCGCCTGTTCCAGCGCCAGGACGGTGGTGCTGCCGGTCAGCAGCTGTTTTTCAACGAAGGCGTAAGACTGCTGATAGTTCTGCAAGGTGTCGTTCGCCACCTGCAACTGCGCCGCCGCCAGCCGCTGGTTGAAGTAGCTTTGTGAAACGTTAGCAATCAACAGGATATGCACCGCGCGCCGCGCCTCTTCGCTGGCGAAGAAGTTCTGTCGGTCGGCCTCGCTAAGGTTTTTCAACCGGCCAAAGAAGTCGAGGTCGTAGCTGAGATTCAAGCCAGCGGCATAATTGCTGCTGGTGGTGGTATCGCCTTTAAGCTTGCCGCCATAGGTGGTGCTGCCGTCGCCGTTAAGCTGCGGGTAGCGGTCGGCGTCGGTCACCCGGTACTGGGCGCGGGCTTCCTGCACTTTCAGCGCCGCCATCCGTAGATCGCGATTGTTGGTCAGCGCGGTACTAATCAGGCTTTTTACCTGTGGGTCGACGAAAAAGGTACGCCAGCCGGTTTCCTGGTAGCCCGCAGTCGCAGTAACCAGTTTGTTCTGGCTGAGAGAGAACTGCTGCGGCACCGGCGCGGTGGGGCGCTGATAGTCCGGAGCAAGTGACAGACAGCCGGTTAAGGCGAATATCACGCTGAGAGAAAGAAGCTTAATTGGGCGCATGACGGCAGACGGTTTTCGGCGATTTATCAATGGCGGATACTTTACGCAGCGGGCTCTGTTCAACGCGTGACAGGAAAATGACAAAGCTGTCATTTTCCTGATATTTCATTGCTATCCGGAGGGGCTCCTCTAAAATTGAATACCCGCACAGAGCGCGCGTGAAGGAGCCAGCCGTGAAGATTTTGATTGTCGAAGATGAGAAGAAAACCGGGGAGTACCTGACCAAAGGGCTTACCGAAGCCGGATTCGTCGTCGACCTGGCCGACAACGGCCTTAACGGTTATCACCTGGCGATGACCAGCGACTACGATCTGCTGATCCTCGACATCATGCTGCCGGACGTCAACGGCTGGGATATCGTGCGCATGCTGCGCGCCGCCAATAAAGGGATGCCGATCCTGCTGCTCACCGCGCTTGGCACTATCGAGCATCGGGTGAAGGGGCTGGAGCTGGGCGCCGACGACTATCTGGTGAAGCCCTTTGCTTTTGCGGAACTGCTGGCGCGGGTGCGCACTCTGCTGCGTCGCGGAGCGGCGGTAATAGTAGAAAGCCAGTTTCAGGCGGCCGATCTCAGCGTTGATTTGGTCAGCCGCAAGGTGATGCGCGGCGCGACTCGTATCACCCTGACCAGTAAAGAATTCACTCTGCTGGAGTTCTTCCTGCGCCATCAGGGCGAGGTGCTACCCCGCTCGCTGATCGCGTCGCAGGTGTGGGATATGAATTTCGACAGCGACACTAACGCCATCGACGTGGCGGTGAAGCGGCTGCGCGCCAAAATCGATAACGACTTCGAGCCGAAGCTTATCCAGACCGTGCGCGGCGTCGGCTATATGCTTGAGGTGCCGGATGGCCGCTAAGCGCCCCTTTTCGCTGGCCACCCGGCTGACCTTCTTTATCAGCCTCGCCACTATCATCGCTTTCTTTGCCTTCACCTGGATCATGATCCATTCGGTGAAGGCTCATTTTGAAGAGCGCGACGTTCACGATCTCAAGCAGCTCAGCACCACGCTTGAGACGGTGCTCAACCACGCCGACTACCCGCAGGAGCGGCGGCTGGAGATCTTAAAAAACGTGATCGGCGGCTACGCTAACGTCTTTATCTGTCTGGATGATGCCGAGGGCAATATCTTATTTCAGTCGCCAGACGGCCCGGAACTCAGCCATATTATGAGTACGCCGGGGCTGGCGATGAAGTTGCGCGACGGTAATGTGATTTCATGGACTGACCCGCAGCCGCGGGAAATGGTTCATGATAATCATCAAATGGAGACCCGCTCCTGGCGGCTAATCATGTTGCCGCTCGGCAAGCAGTCGGACGGTAAACCGGCCTGGCATCTGCTGATGGCTTTATCGATCGACTTTCACCTGCACTATATTAATGAACTCAAAGCGAAGCTGATTTCCGCGGCGTCGATAATCAGCCTGTTGATTATCGCCATCGTGCTGTTTGTGGTCTATCAGGGGCACAAGCCGATTCGCCAAATCAGCCGCCAGATCCAGAATATTACCTCGCGGGATCTCGATGTGCGCCTCGACCCGCAGGCGGTGCCCATCGAGCTGGAACGGCTGGCGCTGTCGTTTAACCATATGCTGGAGCGGATAGAGGATGTCTTTACCCGCCAGTCTAATTTCTCCGCCGATATCGCCCATGAAATCCGTACGCCGATTACCAACCTGGTGACGCAAACCGAAATCGCCTTGAGCCAAAGCCGCAGCCAGCAGGAGCTGGAAGAGGTGCTCTATTCCAATCTCGAAGAGTTTTCGCGCATGTCGCGGATGGTCAGCGATATGCTGTTCCTTGCCCAGGCGGATAATAACCAGTTAATCCCTGAACAACGGGCGCTGGATCTGGCCGAGGAAGTGAATAAGGTGTTTGAGTTCTTTGAAGCGTGGGCGGAAGAGAAAGAGGTGGCGCTGCGTTTTGTCGGTAGCCACTGCCGGGTGATTGGCGACCCGCTGATGCTGCGGCGGGCAATCAGCAACCTGCTGTCGAACGCGATCCGCTATACGCCGGCCGGACAGGCGGTGACCATTCAGTTGAGCGAAAGTGCCGAAAAGATCCGTCTGGTGGTGGAGAACCCCGGCGCGCCGATTGCTGCTGAACATTTGCCGCGCCTGTTTGACCGTTTCTATCGCGTCGACCCGTCGCGCCAGCGCAAAGGCGAGGGCAGCGGCATCGGTCTGGCGATTGTAAAATCGATTGTCAGCGCCCATCACGGCAGCGTAGCGGTGCAGTCCGATCTGCGCTCTACGCGCTTTATTATCGTGCTGCCGAAATATGCGCAATAACGGCTGAAAGCAAGCGGGCAGCGCCAGGCGGCTGCCCGCAGTATTGCCGTTCTTTTACTCTTCGAAGTACCAGTAGCCCTGATTAATCAGCCGCGTCAGCTCGCTCACGAATTCTGGATTTTGCAGGCCGCTGCCGAGCTCTTCTTGACCTAATGAGGTATAGCGGCACAATGCATCCAGCGCTTCGGCATCGGTGGTATCCAGCTGTTCGCTATGTACGAAGAAGCTGTCGCCGATATGCAGAACGCGCAGTCCGCTCAGGCGAGAAAGCTTTTCGCCGCCTAGCAGCGCATCGACCACTTCCTCTTCTTCATATGCCGGTTCCGCCGGAGCAATATCCAGCTCGTGACGCGGCGTGGTGACGAAACTGCCGAACCACTGCTTGAAGTCTTCTGGTTGGCGAATCATGTCGATCATCATGTTGCGCAGACGGTCGAGTTCATACTCTTCAACCCGGCCCGGATGGTCGCGGCAGGTGAGGTCCGGATCGCTGTAGTGTTCGCCGCCGAGATCGTTTTCCAGCACATAGTCGGCGAAGCTGCTGATCAGGTCGCGGCCATTTGGACCGCGGAAGCCGACGGAGTAGTTCAGCGCCGTTTCGTGAGTTACGCCGTCGTGCGGGAATCCCGGTGGAATATAGAGGATGTCGCCCGGCTCCAGATCTTCATCAATGATCGGTGGGAACGGATCGACGTGCAGCAGTGCCGGATGCGGACAGAACTGACGCATCGGCAGTTTATCGCCCACGCGCCAGCGGCGGCTGCCCATGCCCTGAATAATAAAGACGTCATACTGATCGATATGCGGGCCTACGCCGCCGCCGGGGACGGAGAAGGAGATCATCAGGTCGTCTAAACGCCAGTCAGGCAGCACGCGGAACGGGCGCACCAGCTCGGCGGCCGGCATATGCCAGTGGTTTACCGCCTGGGCCAGCAATGACCAGCCGCTTTCGCCCAGCCCGTCGAAATGCTCAAATGGGCCGTTACTGGCCTGCCATTTACCGTTAACCAGGCTGACCAGCCGGCTATCGACTTCCGGCTCCATGGCTAACCCGGCCAGCTCGTCTGGCGTGATGGGGTCGATGAAGTTCGGAAACGCCTTCTTTAATACGACCGGCTGCTTTTGCCAGTACTTCTCTAAAAACTCGGGCCAGTTAATGTTGAGTTGATAAGCCATAGATTATTACCAATAGGAAGAAACGGCTCTGATTATAGAAAGATGACGAAGCGGGGCGCTTTGTCATGGGTCAAGAGTGGTGCTTAATTCACCATTGGCGTGATAGCGGCGGTGGGGAAACGAGAAAAATCGCGTTTTCGCAAAAAAGTGGTTTCGGTAGGAAATGCGCTGCAGGCCGCATGAATACTGGGTTTTGTCGATTCGGTCTTACCGCGGATAAACGTGAAAAGCTTAATTAATGAGCGCTTGATAAGTTTTTTGTATTTTAAGGCTTGCTATATCTCAGCAGCTCCCTATAATGCGCTCCCACTGACACGGCAGATGTGAATCACTTCACACAAACAGCCGGTTCGGTTGAAGAGAAAA
>NZ_JBEAIO010000011.1:0-159748 GCF_040065095.1 Klebsiella sp. CN_Kp091
TTCCACACCGGAATCCACCGCCGCTTTCACCGCGCCGACGTCGCCTTTCACCATCGCGGTGACAAGGCCAGAGCCGACGTTTTCATAGCCGATAAGCTCGACGTTGGCGGCTTTACACATCGCATCCGCCGCTTCAATGCAGGCCACCAGACCTTTGGTTTCAATCAGACCTAATGCATCACCCATTTGCGTTCTCCTGGCCTTCAGGCCTTGTGTTTAATGACGATTTTGTTGATGTCGTTATGCGGACGCGCGATGACCAGCGAGGTCACCACTTCGCCGATGCGCTGCGCGGATTCCACACCGGAATCCACCGCCGCTTTCACCGCGCCGACGTCGCCTTTCACCATCACGGTGACCAGGCCAGAGCCGACGTTTTCATAGCCGATCAGTTCGACGTTGGCGGCTTTACACATCGCGTCCGCTGCTTCAATACAGGCCACCAGACCTTTGGTTTCGATAAGCCCCAATGCATCACCCATCGTGATTTCCTCCAGAACAGGTTTTGTTATTCGGGAAAACCGTCCGCGTAACGGCATCAACACGCGGAAGCGGCGTTCGGGGTTCACTATAGGGAATGGGGAAAGAAGTGAAATTTAAATCCGTGGAGATGAATATTTTAGGTTTTTACTCTGTGATTTAGCCTTATTTAGCCTTCCATTTATCTTTTCGTTCTGTTTTATGCGTGTTGATTTTTATGATGATATGGCGCTTTTTTAGACTATTTATCGGCGAGAGGTGAATGTTAATAAGATGCTAATTACTTGCCAGCAGGCGGTAATATAGCCGCGTGATAATTGTGGGTATGCGCAAGTTTTGGCGTCGAAGCTAAATGCAAAACGTGCGCTTTTAGCATCGTGGAAAGAGGGGGCAATAACGGAGCGTGAGCGAGGGCGCATTTTCCTCGCGGCGGTTCAGGGGTGACGGGTTAGTTAAGCGTGCTGCCGGACTTCAGCGTGCAGATGTAGAGCGGTGAGTTGATAGAGCTCAGCAGGATAGCTTTGTCGTTAAGCTTCTGCGCGTTGAGGAACAGGCCATCGTGGCTGTCGGACATCTCGCGCATGAAGTAGTCAAAGATGACATTCGGCGATTCGTCGATGGACGAGGCGCTGGATTCCCATTTTTTAATGCGGTAGTGGCGTTCAGTTGCCGAGATACGTTGGCTGGTGTAGCTGAATTTGACGTAGCGCTGCAGGTAGAGCCAGCCGGCGGCGGAGTCGGTATAGCCTTCCACCACCATCGAACCGTTACCGTTGGCGGCAAAATTAAAATGGATATTGCCGTTCACATTCTCTTTTTCCATGTTTTCAAAGCGCATGATCGCTTTGGTGGAGCAGCTCATCACGCCATCGTTGGCATCCGGCAACAGGCGCCAGGCGCTAAAACCGGCTGCGGCGATAAACGCCAGGGCGGAGAGGGCGAAAAAGGGGCGGGGCGCGAGTCTCATTGCGGCTTCCAGGAGTAGTAAAAGTAGTTATCGCAATAGCTAAATGGGTTGTCTTCGTGCATCGCGCAGTGGGCGAGAAATACCCGGCCCAGGCCGTTAGTCTCCAGCCGGTCGCCGTAGAAGAAAACGAAACGCTCCCCCGGCTTGCAGCTGAGCTTCAGCCGCTGACGCACCTCATCAAAATTCTTACCGTAGGCCGTGGCGGAAACCGAACGCAGCATTTCATCGCTGGCCAGCAGTTCGCACTGGCTGTGGCTCATCAGCGTCAGATTGATTGGCCGGGCGACGTGGGTGCCGGCGAGACTAAATGCCACCAGCAGCAGGGCGATGAGCAGCAGACAGCCGCCGGCCAGATACCAGCACATACCGCGCGCATGTAGAGATGCGGTGGGCGGCGTTGGCGCCGCAGCGGGGGCGGCTTCATCAGGCGTAGCGCATGTGAGAACGGCATCGGCGGGCGTCGGCTCGGCGTCGAGCAGTTCGATGCTGAGATCCTGATTCAGCTGCAGCATGCCGCGCGATACGGTGACAATAATGTTATCGACATCGTAGTGGCGGAAGGTTTTGCGCAGCATGCTCAGGTATTGATTGAGATTGCTGTTGGATGAGGTTAAGCCGTTATCGTCCCAGACCTTTTTCAACACTTCATCGCGACTGACAACGCCGGTATGGCGAAGAAAAAAATAGAGCAGCGCGTTGGCGGTAATGGATAGCTGACTATCCGGCTCATTGCCGCCCGGTAATGTTAGGGTGCCGTCCGTTGCGTCATAAATGAGACGGGCATTGATGTTGTAGCGCATCGCGGCCTCACTCTACTCGCTTCACGCGGGAAGCGTCATTTTTGTCAGATCGTTTACCAGCGCCTGACGGTGTTCGCTGCTCATGGTGCGCCCTTCGGTCAGTTCCGATAACCAGATGCCGTCGGCCGCATAGCGCACCAGCGTGCCGGTCGGGCCATTATCGAGCGCATCGCCCTGCGCCAGATGATCCAGCATCCAGTCGCGCCAGCATTTTCGCAGCACCGGTTCGTCGGGCATTGCCAGCGACAGCACCATCAGTTGCCGGCTTTCGTGGGTATCCGTCAGCTCCGGGTTGGACAGATAGCGCAAATAGGCGCGGGTAAAGCGGCCGTAAGCGATGTTATCGGCGGCCATCAGCTCGCTAATCGCCTTTTCCATAATTGCCAATAACCGGGCGAACAGGGCGAAAATCAGCGCCTGTTTATTGGGAAAGTGGTGCATGAGGCCGCCTTTGCTGACGCCAGCCTCGCGGGCGACGGCGTTCAGCGACAGGGCGGCGATACCGTCCCGGCCGGCAATCATCGCCGCCGATTCAAGCAGTTGACGATGCAGACGGATGGGGTCTTTTTTACGATGCTGGGCTTCCATGTTCATGGCCCGGATCATACCGACCAGACGGTATGATTATTCTTGATCGCTATCAATATGAGAGGGCGCTTCGGACGGCGGGATGTCGTTATTGCGTGGAGGCTCACAGATTGACAGTGACCTTCAGCAGATCAGGAAGTTAGCGCGTGCGGTAATAGTGGCCTACACCGCACGCGCGGGGGGATTAATCGACCAGTTCCTTGACGATGTTCATCAGAGCATGGACATCTTGCGGGCGGGTATTACCGCTTTGCGGATCGATAATGGAACTATAAATATGCGGCATGACCTGCGCGACGCCGGCCTGCAGGCAGGTTTGTAGAATCAGCGCAAAGTTATCGAGATCGATGCCCCCGGTGGGCTCAATAAGCGTCATACCGTTTTCTACCGCGCTTTGGGCGAGCGCTTTCAGCTCCGCCAGCGACTTTTCGCCGTCCATCGGGAAAAATTTAGCCGCATGCGCGCCCATATCCTGCATCATTCTGACCGCCGCATCGCAGGATACCTGGGCCGGAATGCCCTGGGCGCTGCGCACGCCGGTGGAGATGCGTACTTCACCGGGCGTGCCGCTGGGGCTGACCAGCGCATTAATAAAGGTTTGCTGGCCTCCGGTTGCCGCCAGCACCCCGGCGGCAAACCCGCTGCCGGTGAAGGTCTGGTTGACGTGGGCGGGGTGGAGCTGCGCCGCAATCATTGCCGCTTTGTAAAACTGTGCCGGATCGCCGGCGCCGAGACCGACGGAAATAGAAGGCACTTCCGCCATCCAGCGGCGCACTTCTGCAACGCCTTGTTCGACGCTGGTAAATTGCGCCGAGAGTACGCCAATCACCGCGTGCCCTTCAGCGGCGTCATAGATTTCCCGGGCGTTGGCGATGTCCTTCGCCAGCACGTTAATCGCCACCCGCTGGCGATAAAAGTTAATCCGCTGCATGCTGCGTAATCTCCTGTAAGCGCGCGACGATGAGCGACATTTCTCCTTCGCCGACGGTGCGAGGGTCAAGGCTAAAATGGCCCTCATGCAGATAGTAGCGGCGGGCGTAAATGGCGATATCGCCGCCGCGTAGCTGGGCTTCAACCTCATGGGCGCTGAGTCCCAGTTCATTGGCGTCGACGCTGACACGAATGCGCCAGATGGCGCGCCCGGCCTCATCCTGCTCGATATCGGCGCGCAGGCCGGGTAGCGCGGAGATCGCCTCGGCGAATGGACGCAGCGCGGCGGCGTCGGGCGCCGGTGCCGCCGTCCGGTAACGGTCCAGCGCGTAAACGAGACCGACCATATTCTCTTTGCCGATTTTCATCGCCCGCGCGATGCCGTAATGCTGGGCTTTACAGGCGGCGATCCAGTTACGCTTGCCACTAATAAAGCCTGAGGTTGGGGCGTTAAAGGCTTTTGCTCCGCTGTAGATAACCATGTCCGCGCCGCTGGCAACCCACTGGCGCAAGTCTTCTTCGGCGGCGGCATCGACGATCAGCGGCAGATTATGCTGGCGGGCGACCTGCACGAAATCGTCAATACCGAGCATCCCTTTTTGCACGCAATGGTGGGATTTCACATACAGTAGCGCCGCCGTGCGTGCGTTCACCGCGCTCTCCAGCTGCCAGCGTGCCGCCAGATTGCTGGAGCCGACTTCGACAATACGCCCGCCACCGAGGCGGATAGCGCTGGTGATTGGCGCGCCGTAATCGACATTATGCCCGCGCAGTATCACTATCTCGTTCGGCCACTGGCTGCTGTCCGGCATCTGCGCCACCTTTTCCGGCTCGCCGCGGGTGATCGCCGCCGCGACGGCGATGGCGATACCGGCAGAGGCGCAGGAGGTGATATAGCTGTCTTCCGCGCCGGTGTGGGCGGAAACCAGTTCGCCCGCGCGGTCGGTTAATTTATCGATTTCGACGAAGGCTCCCGCCGCCTGCGCGGTGGCCTGCATCACTTGCGGGTCGACGGCGGACACGCCGAGGATGGTCATTTTGCCGCAGGCGTTAATCACCCGTTTTAAGCCCAGTTGCTGGTAGATGTTGCTGTTCATGATTTACAGCACTCCCAACAGCGAGCAGACGATGCTGATAGCAACGATTGACAGTAAAATGGTGGTGTAGCGCGGCCCTTTTTTCAGTAAGTAGAAATAGATAGCGAACACCGCCGCCAGCGGCAGCAGGCCGGGGGCAATCGAGTCGAGGATCTGCTGGACCACCACTTCCGAGCCTTTAAGCGCGCTGATTTTCAGCGGGGTGGTGATTTTGACGTAGCTTGCCGACAGCGCGCCCATCATGATGAGACCCAGCACGTTGGCGCCGTAAATCAATTCTTTAATTCGCCCCCCTTGCAGCAGGCCGATAATGGAGTCACGGCCCAGGGTGTAGCCTTTATGCACCAGTCCGTAGCTTATCGCCATGGTGATCGCCGGGTAGAGGATCAGCGGGGCGATCCCGCCGAACGCGCTGCCGCTGGCGGCGAAGGGGATGAAAATGGCAATCAGCAACGGCATCACCGCGGCCCAGATGATCGAGTCGCCCATCCCGGCCAGCGGCCCCATCAGGCCGGTTTTGATCCCGGTGATTGAAGCATCGCTGATCGGCTCGCCGCGGGTTTTCTGCTCTTCCATGGCGATGGAGATACCCTGGATAACCGAGCCGAAAGTTTGCTCCGAGTTAAAGAAGTTCAGGTGGCGTTTGAGCGCCTCGGCCTGCTCCTCTTTTTCCGGGTACAGCTTTTTGATAATGGGCGTCATTGAGGCGCAGAAAATCAGGCTCTGCAGACGTTCGTAGGAGCTGGATACTTCCGCCCCCAGCCAGTAAATCAGCCAGGCCTTGGTGATATCGGCTTTGCTCAGCGCCTGGGTTTCGCGGGCGCGTTCAACCAGTTCATGTTCCATTACATCGCTACTCATCATGCAGCTCCTTCATTTTTGGCCAGGCCTTTAATCAGGAAGGCGACGCAGGTGCCGAAAATCGCCATCGCCATGATGTCCACCTTCAGGTAGAGCACCGCGAAAAATCCGCCGATAAACCACGGCAGCAGGCTCTTTTTGCCGATCACCATGATGGTGATGGCAAAGCCCAGCGCCGGCAGGATACCGCCCATAATTTCAAACGAGTGGGTCAGCCAGTGCGGCATCAGTTTGAGGAATTTTTCCACTACGCTTTGGCCAAAGTAGTTGGCGGCGAAGACCACCGGGAAGCGCAGCACCAGCCCCAGCAGCGCCGGATAGATAAAGGCGCAGCGCATGATGCCCGCCATGTTGGCGCTTTCGGCGTGTTTGTCGGCCATATGCACCCACGCGGCGTTGAGCGTGCGGCGCAGCTGATCGAGGAATACCCCGATGACGCCAAACGGGATCGCCAGCGCGATCGCCAGGTTGGGCTCCATCCCGGCCTTCACGGCGATCGGAATGGCGATACAGGCGGCCAGCGCCGGGTCCGACGGCACGTTGCCGCCCGGTGTGGAGGTGACCCCAAGATAGACCAGCTGCATGCCTGCGCCGATGATCATCGCGGTTTTCATATCGCCCAGCAGCAGTCCGACGAATACGGCGATCACTACGGGCTGCAGCAACATGGCGGAGAAGGTATAGCCTAAACGTAATCGGGCGAACCAGTAATACAACCCCATCAGGCTCGCAAAAAGTAAGGTATCCATAGTTTTTTACCTTTTTATCAACTGGTTAGAATTTTTTCAGGATGTCGTCCAGTGACTGTGGTTTATCTTCCGGGATGGTCTGAAAGAACACCTGAATGCCGCTATCTTTCAGAGCGCCGAGGATGCCGACGTCTTTTTCATCAAGGGTGATGTTCTGGAACACGGCCTTGCGGTTCGGCCCGCCGCCCAGCCCGCCAACCTGAATCGTCTGCACGTCAAAGCCCAACTGGACGGCTTCCTGAACGGCCGACAGCGACGGGAACAGCACCAGTACATTGCCATCGCCGAGCTGATTCTCTTTCCAGGCGGCGGCGAAGCTGGCGTTGCCGTAACAGTCGACTTTGATGTTCGGCGGCGCGGCCATTAAATAGATATTTTTCATAAACGGATCGGCATCCAGCTCGTCGCTGACCACGGCGATACGATTGGCCTGCGACTGGCCGACCCATTTGGTGACGACCTGACCGTGGATCAGACGGCTATCGATACGACATAAAACGATTTTTGCCATGATGGGCTCCTTAAGAGGTTAACTGGTTCACGTGGGCGACAACGTCGCGGCAGCTGCTGCGTCCTGCTTCGACCAGCGCATCAACGCAGCCGGTGAGCGGACCCTGTTCGCGCAGATCCAACGCCTCCAGCAGCAGCGAGGCGTTGAGCCCGCAGACGACGGCGATGGGGTAATCCGCGCTCAGGCGCGCGGCGACGTTGGAGGTGGTGCCGCCGAGAAAATCGGTCAAAATCAGCGATCCTGCTGGCATCGCCTGCACGGCCGCTTCGACGCGCTGATAAAACTCGCCGAGGGTATCGACCGGCATAAGCGCGATTTCGCTGACGCCGGCGATTTCGCCGGTCACCATGCGCAGACTGTCGCAAAGTTGCGTGCCCCAGCCGCCGTGCGTCAGCAGCAGAATCTGGGGTAACTGGGTGGTAGGTTCAGTGGATGACAAAGTGGCCTCCTGGCGCCGAATCGTTGACGCACTAATAAGAGCAAAGCGCGTGCCACAATTTGTGTCATCTACCAAAGAGGAAAAGGCTGGCGGGCCGCAAAGCCGCGCCAGAACAGGCGTTAACTAAATAATAATTCGTAGATATAAATGTACTCGGCATCGGATAAACGGATGGCATAGGCCTCTTCAACCGGATGGAAAGCCGATTTGATGACACTAAATGCCTGAGCGTCCATATCCGGCCGCGTTTCCAGCGCCATCTGTAACGGTTTACGGTTAATCACGATACGCTCGACCATACAGCAGCAGTGGATCAGAAAGCGTAGTGTCACCTGGCGGTTAGGCGCGATGGCCAACGCGTTCCTGAGATGGTTCAGGATCCCTTCCATTTCTTTTAATATGCGCTGCGGATTGAGCACCGAAATATGGTTGATAATGCTTTCCATGGTCAGGGCGCTGATAAACCGTGAAGCGCTGCGCTCCATCTCCAGACGACGTTCACTGCTGGACAGATCGGGAGTCAGCAGGCTGAGCACCAGCTCCGGTCCCTGCTCGGAAAACAGCTCCTCCAGCGAGATAAACGGGATATCGGGCAGCCCCGGCTGGAATGTCCCGACAATACCCGCCAGCCGTTCATGCGCCCTGATCGCCTGCTGCAGGCGCTCCGGGCTGCGAACTTCGTTGTAATCGAGGATAACCATCCGGGTATCCTGCGACATCAGCTCGCCAAAGCTCTCCTCCAGCACCTTTTTGATTTTTTCTGCCGTACCCATGCCGGTAATGCAGGAGATCACCAGCACCTTGCCGGCGTTCTCCTGCTGCGGCGTGCACAGCTGGCTGGCGATGCCTTTTTCCTGCATCAGATTGACCAACCGCGGCAGATCGCCGGTTTCGTAGCTGAGATCGAGACCGATCTCCAGCAGGCTGGTCAGGGTGATATTCGGCATCAGCAGGACATCAATCTGGAACAGTTTGCTGATGGTGCTACCGAAATGAACCAGCGATCCGATGTCTACCATCAGGATCAGCCGCTGCCAGCCTTTGCTGTGGATCAACTGGATCAGCTTTTCCAGCGTATCGTGCACCGATTGTTCGAACGGCATGTCGATAGCGTTGAACAATTCGCGCTCCAGCACCCGATTGACGTACTGCGCCATGCTGGTGGCCGTAGTGGCGCCATGGGCAATGAGGATCGCCCCGCAGTCCGGGCTGGCGTTGATGCGTTGGCGGTAATGGCGGCACTCTTTGAGGAACAGGCACAGCCAGACCACCTCGGTGGCCGGGCACTGGATATGCAGCAGATCGTTGATCTTCTTGCACAACAGAGTGGCGTTATCGTATTCATCTTTGCAGCGATCGAGGATCAGACTCGAAGAGTATAACTGCGGGATCAGGCCGCGTTGTACGTAGCTGATGAGAGCGAGAAAGTGTTTACGCAGCGGGTTGACCAGGTTTTCCGGCAGGGCGAAGCCGAGTACCTGCTCAACGTAACCGATAAGCAGAGCCACCCGCTCTTCAATCCGATCGCCATAGCGCGGGGCATGGCTGGCGTTATCGCGGCTATAGAGGCCATATTCAAAAATCGAACTGAGCTTATTTTTAAGGATCGCCAGCGTCTCGGCGGGCGGCACGTTGCTGTTGCGCAGGTTAACGTACTCGCGGGTCAGGAAGCTGTAGAACAGGTCGCTCTCCTCGACGCTGTCATCGGCCGCTGAACTTTTCAACTGCGGAAGAGTACGGGCATCGATGTTTAGCAGGGGACGGCCGTTAAACAGCGCATCGACCAGCTGTCGTTGCTCCGGCGTGGCATTGATCGGGCCGTCCGCCAGTTTGCTATCCAGTAGCAATACTTCGTTATGGGCCGCCATCCCCGAGGCCCATGCCTGGGCGCACAAAAACTGGATATCGCTTTTGAGCTGGCCGATATTGCCCTCCAGCGGCTTGTTCAGCAGCCACAGCAGCAAGGGTTTATCTACGCTTACCGTGCGTTCGATCTTGCGGCTTTCACGTTGTAAAAAGCCGATGATCAGTTCAATCTGCTCCTCAACCGAACGCTGGCGGATACCGGGTAGATCGATGGTGACCTGAATACGCCGCTGGAAGGTGCGTAATAGCGATGAACTGATGGGCTCGGTGGTGGCGCAAATCAGACGTACGGCGATATTGCGCGCCGGGCCGCTGGCGCCGAGCGGGCGATATTCGCCTTTATCCAGCAGCGAGAAGAGCTTTTCCTGCCCTTCATAGGGCAGGCGATGCACTTCATCCAGCAGCAGATAGCCGCCGTCGGCCTGTTCGATTAGCCCGCTTTTGTTTTCCGTCGCCCCGGTAAAGGCGCCCTGACGGTGGCCAAAGAGATGCGATGACAGCAGCTCCGGGTTGTTGGCGTATTCTGCGCAGTTGAAGTAGACCAGCGGTGGCCGTTTTTCACCGGCATGCTCGCAGGCGTAGCGGTGCATTAGCTCGGCAAAAAAGGTTTTACCCACGCCGGAGGGGCCGGTCAGCAGGACGTGCAGCCCGTGGGGATACAGCACCGCGGCTTTCCCTTTTTCCACGGCATCATGCAGGCTGCGATCGTGGCCGATCAGCGTGGCGAACGGGTCGACAGCCTCATTGTCATCTTGTGGCTGTGGCAGGAGATCGGCGAGAGTCGCTGGCTCGCGTTCGCTTTCCGTCAGCGTACGGTCGAGCAGCGTTTCCGTCGTCCGGCGATGTAAAAAGAACACCGGGCGACCGCGCGTTTTAATCACCAGCCCGTCGCTCCACAGCTGATTGAGATCTTTACTCACCGAGTTGCGCGCCAGCCCGAGGTTAAAGCCGATTTGCTCTGCGGTGAAGGCGTTCGAGCCCCTGGCTAAATCCTCCAGCGTCACGGCCTGGCTCAGCCGTTCAAGCTCCCGCAGTACTATCTCAATACGTCTCATCTCGTTACCGGGTTGTTCAATGTCGATAGTTGAGAACATACACTATTACGCGGCGTCAGAAAGAGACCGGGGGCGAAGTTGCCGGTCTTAGCGGCCAGCAGGGTGTCCTTTCGCTGCCACAATGGTGGTTTAGGGTGGGATTGGATATGGTGAGTACCGATGGCAAACCCTCGGTTCTGTGCATGGGATTTGTTATCCTCGTTGCACATTCGGTCCGTTTTGAAAGTGGGGCTGAGCTGATTCGCATTATTAGCGCCCGGAAAGCAGACAGCAAAGAGAGGCATCGTTATGAGCATGGTTAAACATAAACGCGACAATCCGGATACGCTTACAGTCGGGCGTGATGCTGAACTGAAAGCGCTGGCGAAGAAAACGGATGATAATATTGATTACAGCGATATTCCGCAAACAGCGGATGAGCAATGGTCAGATGCGGTGCGCGGGAAGTTTTATCGGCCATTAAAAACGCAGGCCTCTGTACGCATTGATGCCGATATTATGGAGTGGCTTAAGCGCCCGGGAAAAGGCTACCAAACGCGACTGAATGCGATTTTAAGAGAAGCGATGATTCGCGACCTTAATAAGAAATAGAGGGATTCCGGAAATGCAGGCAGTTGTGAATCGGTAGCCCCGGTAAGCGCAGCGCCACCGGGGAGAATAAGCTATGCCAGCTTCTGCTTTTGCCCGACGATGGCGTCGATTAACGCCTGTATCTGTTTTTGCTTACGCGCCGACAGCTTGCTGACCTGACGCAAAGCGGCGGTGAGCTCCGGCTCTGCTGGTTTGGCGGTAATCACGATACAGCCGTTCATCACCTTGAGATCCACTGCGGTACCGGTGGCAAAACCTGCCGCCTCCAGCCACTGACCCTTCATGGTCAACGCCGGAATACGCTGATAATCAGGATGACGAGTCGCATAACTCACGGTTAATTGACGACTAACGGCCGGGGAGACTTCTGGATCGGTGAATTCTGCAATAGAATGCGGGGTAGTCATGATTGCTATTTCCTATGAATAGTGATTGTGATTAGCAAGGCGCTCGTGTTGCAGCACGGGTGCCTTGCGAAAAATACCTGTACATATCATCAGGGAATAGAAGGAAAGTCCAGCTGAAAATCAATGAAAATAACGGTGTGGATAAAGAGAAATATTATTTTTGATGATGAGAATAAAGCGGCTATTTAGCCGCTTTATTAGTTTCTGGGGGCGGGTTAATTGATGGCGGCGTCGGTGAGGGCGTCGGCCAGGTGGAGCTGGGTTTGTTGGGTATTAATTATTTTTTCTGCTATACCATGGCAAATTGTCTCAATCTCATTTATTTTATTAACTATTTTCTCACATTCTAAAACGGGGGGTAGTGGAATCAATGTATTTGATAATCGATTAAGAGCCATTTTCTGAACTCCTACCTGTAATGTCTTATCGATAAATTGAGCTTGGCAAAAAGTACTTCTTAAACACTGAAATAAATATTGCTTGGACAATTCTGCATGAGGAGTAAGGCGTGCCGCATTTTCTGTTAGGTTCATACCATCGAGTTCAGCAGGGATCGTTCCACATTTTCCAATTGTTGCACCAACAATTGTCATATAAATATCTTCTTTTTTTATGATATAGCTAGATATTTTTTTCTGCATATCACTGTCAATATATCTAAGATCAGTGAGATCAATGCTGCCATCTTTCATATCAGAAACACGGATATAAACATACGGTGTAACAGTAGAGAGTAATTTATAGCCATTTGACACCCGCTTTCCACCTCTGATAGTCACAATTTCGCCTAAGCGGCACCATTCCCATCCATCTGGAAGTTCAAACGGTTTTTCCTCATCACTAATCGGCGGCAGCGGTTTTTGCTTTTTAATTTTCCCGTCTTTTACCAATTGTGCTTTTTCCTGCGCAATACGTTTGAGCAGTTCAGAGGCCGGTTCGTCGTTCGGATCCTGCGGCACCAGTTTGCCCATCACCGCCAGTTGCAGAATGGTCTGTTTTAAGGCGTCAATGCTGGCTTCGGTGGTAAACAGCGTGTCGAAATGCTCGCTAATACGCGCCCAGTTTTCGGCCAGTTCATTTGCGTTCTGGCTGTCGGTTAGCGTGGTTAGCAGGGTTTCAACCAGCTGTTGATGGGCGTCCAGACTGGTCAGGGAATGCTGTTCAAGTTGGTCGCAGAGAGACATGAGTTGCTCGACTTTTTCTACAATTCGCAACTGTTCTTTAAGCGGCGGTAATGCAAAATGGGTAGCAACGATTTTTTCTTTAGAAATATTAGGCTGCGCTCCACCTGCACCCATGGATGTAAATACTCTTTTACTCGCTTTAAGGAAGGTCAACAGATACTGATTTGATAAACCATCGAAAGGGGTACAAGCGCAGACGGCTTGATTACTTGTTGAACGAGTATTGAGTATTGATGTTTTGCCTATTGTAGCCCCATACATTGCAATCAATACATCTCCTGGCTGGTTGTCACGCAAGGAGCATTCTTTTAGTGCCAATGCAGTAATATGTTCTTCTGAATCGGTTATGTAATCTTCAGATAATTCTCCAGATTTAAACCATGGAATATTTCCACCGTAGTATCCAGAATTTGTACGATTTGGTGTGGCTCCAGCCCCCCAATCGCCAATATCATTCAAATAACACAACTCCCAGCCTTGTGGTATTGAAATTGATTCTAAAATTTCATCTATTGGCGGGAGTTTTTTCGGTTTTTTTATCTTTTTTTCTTTAATTAAGTCTTCTTGCTGCTTTTTCATTCCTCTCAGCAGCTCGGACGCCGGTTCATCGTTCGGATCCTGCGGCACCAGCTTGCCGCGCACCGCCAGTTCCAGAATCAGCTCGCGCAACTTCTTAATACCGTACAGGTCAATCTTGCCCGAGCTGCCGCGCCCTGCCGTGGAGCGGGTCTGCAGCGCCGTGGTCCAGGTATCAATATGATCGACAATCAGTTTTTCCACCGCCATCAGTTGGCCTCCTTACCGGAGAGCGCCGCGCCGAGGATATCGCGCAACTGGTGGCGCAGGGTCTGGATTGCTTCCTGCTGCTTCGCGTACTGTGCCAGCAGTTCGTCCGGATCGTGGCTGACGGTTTCCGCCTGGTGCGGGTTTTTGATATCGAGGTTAAAGTTGCGGGCAATTACCTCGTCGATGCTGACCTTCCACGCCTGCTCGTTCTCAACGCGGCTGGCGAAGCCGTCGGCCTCGTTGCCCCACCAGTCGATCTCGGCCTGGAATTCTTCAAACTTCATTGGTTTGGTTTTGCTGTAGTTCTTCACGCCCGCCGGGTACGGGTGCTCGTAGAACCAGATCTCTTTGGTCGGCTGACCTTTGGTAAAGAACAGCAGGTTAGTTTTGATGCCGGTGTACGGGTTAAACACGCCGTTCGGCAGACGCACGATGGTGTGCAGGTTGCACTCCTCGGTGAGCAGCTTTTTGATCTTGGTTTTCACGCCTTCGCCAAACAGCGTGCCGTCCGGCAGCACCACCGCCGCGCGGCCGTTTTTCGCCAGCACTTCAATAATCAGTTGCAGGAACAGATCCGCCGTTTCGCGAGTCTGCATCTCTGCCGGGAAGTTCTTCTCGATGCCGTCTTCTTCGGTGCCGCCGAACGGCGGGTTGGTGACGATGACATCCAGCTGTTCATCCCACGACGACAGCGGCTTGTTGAGGGTGTTGTCGTGACGAATTTGCACCGGCACTTCGATACCGTGTAGCAGCATATTGGTGGTCGCCAGCAGGTGCGGGAGCTGCTTTTTCTCCACGCCGTGGATCTGCTGTTGCAGCGTCTGGTGATCGGCCACGCTCTTCACGTAGTTGTTTTTTACGTGATCGAACGCGCAGGCGAGGAAGCCGCCGGTACCGCAGGCCGGGTCCATAATCGACTCGCCGAGCTTCGGATCGACGCGATCGACCATAAAGCGGGTGACGGCGCGCGGGGTATAAAACTCACCGGCATTGCCCGCCGATTGCAGATCTTTGAGGATCTGTTCGTAAATGTCGCCGAACAGATGGCGCTCGCTGGCGCTGGTGAAGTCGATTTCGTTGAGCTTGTTGATCACCTGACGCAGCAGGGTGCCGTTTTTCATGTAGTTATAGGCATCGCTGAACGCCTGTCTGACCACAAAGCCGCGCGGGTTTTTATCGATGGGGGCGGTGAGGTTTTTCAGCGTTGGGAACAGGTCATCGTTGACGAACTCCAGCAGGGAATCGCCGGTGATGCCTTCGGCGTTTGCCGCCCATGTGCGCCACAGGTAGCGCTGCGGAATGGGGAGTTGGTAGTTATCCTGCTCCAGTTCCAGCGCCTCTTCCTGGGCGTCAAAGATTTTCAGAAACAGCAGCCAGGAGAGCTGGCCGAGGCGCTGCGCATCGCCGTCCACGCCGGCGTCTTTGCGCATAATGTCCTGTAATGATTTGATTACTGAGCTGATTGACATGATGTATTCCATGTTTCATTAACAATAAGGCCCTCTGCTACGCGATGGCAGCAGAAGGCGCAAAAGGGGAGTGGTTACGCGGAGCGGGGCGGTAGGTAGTAGATTTCGCTCTCCAGCTCGCTGATGGCCTGATTATACCCGTTACGGTCGCCGAATCCGCTTTTAATGATCTCCGGCAGCGTACCCATGCTGTCGAACGGCTTGAGCTTCAGCACCTGAATACTCTCTATTTCCTGCACGCCCGCGTCGGCGTATTTATCCAGCAGCGTATTCAGCACCACCTGCGCGGCGTCGGAGTATTTGGTGAAGTAGTTGCGCTTGCGCACGTTCTCCGCCCGCTCTTTGCGGGTTAACGGCGGCTGACCATACACCACGTGGCACAGCATGTCGAACGGGTCGAGCTCTTTACCGACCTCTTCCGCCAGCACTTCCCAGATAATCCCCTGCTGTTCCAGTTCCTTAATGATGGCTTCTTTGCGCTCGGCGTCCTGCCACTTGCGGGTGAAATCATCCAGCGAGGCGTACTCTTTGAGCAGCGTTTTGCGGGTGTAGTCTTTGAAGGATTCGGTGACCAGCTTGCCGTCAGCGTCGTAATACTGCACGCGCTGGGCAATCACGCCCACGGACACGCCGTTGACGTGAAACTTACGTACTTTGTTCTCGTCATCTTCCGGCAGCGGGCCGACATCGTCTGAACCGGTGACGGTATACGGCGCGGGATCTTCATTGGCCCCGATGATGTCATCTTCAGTCTCTTCTTCGTGCTCGTCGAACTGCTCTTCAAAATCAGAGTCCGGATTGGCGATATCTTGCGGCGTGGTGTCCATCACCTTTTCCGGGATGCCGTCGAAGCGTTCGTCGGCGAACAGTTCGGTAGCCTTTTTGAAGTCGAGGATGGTGAACCATAGCTTGCCGTAGCGTTCATCAATGCGGGTGCCGCGGCCGATGATCTGCTTGAATTTAGTCATCGACTGAATGTTTTGGTCCAGCACCACCAGTTTGCAGGTTTTGGCATCCACACCGGTGGTCATCAATTCGGAGGTGGTGGCGATAACCGGATAGGCCTTTTTGGGGTTAATAAAGTTATCCAGTTGGGCTTTGCCAATGTCGTCATCGCCGGTGATTTTCATCACGTACTTGTCGTTCTTCTTGACCTGTTCCGGGTTGAGATTGACCAACGCGCGGCGCATCCGCTCCGCGTGATCGATGTCGTTGCAGAAGATGATGGTTTTATCCATCGGGTTGGTGCGCTTGAGGTAATCGGTGATGGTTTTCGCCACCAGTTCGGTGCGCTCATCAATCACCATCGTGCGATCAAAATCTTTCTGGTTGTAGATACGGTCGTCGATCAGCTCGCCGTTTTTATCCGTCTGGCCTTTGGTGGGGCGCCAGCCCTGGAGATCGACGTCGATGTCGACACGCACCACTTTATAAGGGGCAAGGAAGCCGTCCTCGATGCCTTCTTTCAGCGAGTAGATATATACCGGGTCGCCGAAGTAGTCTGTGCTGGAGACTTCATGAGTCTCTTTCGGCGTGGCGGTTAAGCCAATCTGCGTGGCGGCGCTGAAATAGTCGAGGATTTCGCGCCACGCGCTGTCTTCCGAAGCGCTGCCGCGATGGCATTCGTCGATCACAATCAGGTCAAAGAAATCCGGCGCCACCTGTTTAAAGGCTTTTTGATCTTCTTCCGGGCCGGTAATGGCTTGATACAGCGCGAGATGGATTTCAAAGGCCGGGTCGATGGTGCGCCCGGTGACCTTGGTCATAGCCGTGCCAAACGGCAGGAAGTCGTTGTTTTTGGTCTGATCGACCAGAATATTGCGATCGGCGAGGAACAGGATCCGCTTCTTACTTTTGGCTTTCCATAAGCGCCAGATAATCTGGAAGGCGGTGTAGGTTTTCCCCGTTCCGGTCGCCATCACCAGCAGAACGCGGTTCTGCCCGGCGGAAACGGCTTCAATGGTTTTATTGATGGCCTGTAGCTGGTAATAACGCGGCGCTTTGCCGCTGCCGTCGTCGTAGTAGTCCTGGGTAATCACCGGTAGCTGGGCTGCGGTGTAGCCTTTCCAGACGCAGAATTTGTGCCAGAGTTCGGCTGGGGACGGGAACTCGTCGAGGGTGATCTCTCGTTCAATCTCGCCAGTTGCTGTTTTATCGTGGAAGATAAAGCCGTCGCCGTTGGTGGCGAAGACGAAAGGTACGTCCAGCAGGCGTGCGTACTCGATGCCCTGCTGCATCCCTTTGCCGATTTCATGCTTGTTGGCTTTGGCTTCAATCACCGCCAGCGGAATGCCCGGCTTGTGATACAGCACGATATCGGCGGATTTCACCGTTCTACGCGCCGCGACTTTGCCGCGCACGATGACCTTACCGTCCCGGAGTTTGACCTCCTGTCGGATTTGCGTTGTGTTGTCCCAGCCAGCATCGAGGATGGCTGGCATAACGCGTTTGGTGATGATGTCTGCTTCCGTCAGGGTACTCAGGTTCAGCTCAGCCATTGGGTATTCTCGATAGAATCGGATAGCTCTGATTCTACATAAAAAAAAGATTATATGGATAGCTTTAGGTGATATAGATCACATTATATGCTGATTTCGATGAACTATACATTCAACGACATTGAGCGTTATATTAGTAATCTCTGATAGCAGACGTTTTTTATCAATATACTTCCGTTTGTAATAATCAGTAAGGTTAAGTTTATATCTGGAGACTTTGTATATGCCTTATGATTTATCGTCCCGATTAGTTATAGGTTTGGCATCAAGCGCGCTTTTTGATTTAGATGAATCAGATGAAATATTTAGAACAAAAGGCGAGGACGAGTACAGGAAATTTCAGCGTGAAAATCAAGATAAGCTCTTAGGGAAAGGTGTTGCATTTCCTTTCATTAGACGTCTTTTAACATTGAATAAAATTAACCCAAGTAATCCTCCTGTAGAAGTTATCCTTTTATCAAGGAATGATCCAGATACCGGGTTGAGGGTAATGAATTCAATTGAAAGTTATGGGTTAGGTATTACCCGGGCTGTTTTCCTTCAAGGTCAGTCTCCTCATAAATATATCCCAGCATTGGATATTGAGTTGTTTCTCTCCGCAAATTCTCAAGATGTTAATCAGGCTGTAATGGCTGGGTATCCTGCAGGTCAGATTCTTAAGGGAAATATTAAGGATGATGTTCAGGATCATGAACTCAGAATTGCATTCGACTTTGATGGAGTTATCGCAGATGATTCTGCGGAAGCTGTATACCAAAAAAGCCATGTGCTTGCAGATTTTCATAATTATGAAGCTCAACATGTCAATGAGACTCATAATCCGGGACCATTGAAAGATTTTCTTCAACGTATATCTAATATTCAGAAGATGGAAGAAGAATTAGAGAGAGAAGATCCAGCGTATAGACGTATTCTTCGCATTTCAATTGTAACGGCGAGAAACGCGCCTTCACACAAGAGAATGATTAATACGATGAGAGCGTGGGGGATCAATGTTAATGAAGCATTCTTTATGGGCGGGGTAGAAAAGAACAAAATCCTTGAAATTATGCAGCCACATATGTTCTTTGATGATCAGCGTCTCCATCTTGAACCTTCAGCATCTGTTTTACCTTCTGTGCATATACCATTTGGTGTGACGAATAAAAAATAATGGTGTAATTAAAATATAAGGCCCCGATATTTTGGGGCATATATGAGATATTACTTGCTGCTTTTAGTTAAAATAATCACTCCATCGCCACCTTCACCGCTTCCCCCAGCTTGACCATCACCTCTTTATGCTTCTCGATCGGCGGCAGGGCGCAGTTGATCCTTAAGCAGTTGCGATATTTGCCGGATGCCGAAAACAGCGATCCTGGCGCGACCTGGATCTTCAGCCGACACAGCTGCTTGGCGACGCAGACCATATCCACCTGCTCCGGTAGCTCGACCCACAGCATAAAGCCGCCTTTCGGCCGGGTAACGCAGATGCCGCAGGGGAAAAACTCCCGCAGCCAGCAGGTATAGATCTCCATATTACGCTGATAGATCTGCCGCATCCGCCGTACGTGGCGGTGGTAATGGCCTTCGCGAATAAAGTTACAGGCCGCCAGTTGGGTTGAAGGGACGTTAGTGCCGCTGGCGGCGTACTTCATCTGCAGCAGACGATCGTAGTAGCGACCGGGGGCAATCCAGCCGATGCGCAGGCCGGGGGCGATGGTCTTGGTAAACGAGCTGCAAAGTATCACCCGACCGTCGATATCCCATGAATGAATCGTGCGCGGGCGCGGGTATTCGGTCGCCAGCTCGCCGTAAATGTCATCTTCGAAAATCACGATGTCATGGCGCTGGGCGAGGGACAGCACCGCGCGTTTGCGCGCGTCAGGCATGATGTATCCCAGCGGATTGTTGCAGTTAGGCACCAGGATCACCCCTTTGATTGGCCACTGATCCAGCGCCAGCTCTAAGGCCTCGATGCTGATCCCGGATTCCGGATCGGTTGGGATCTCAATGGCTTTCAGCCCCAGGCCGCGAAGTATCTGCATGGTGCCGTAGTAGCAGGGGGATTCGACGGCGACGATATCGCCGGGATGACACACCGACAGCAGCGCCAGCGATAGTGCGCTGTGGCAGCCGCTGGTGATCAGTAGATCGTCGGCGGTGACGACCGATCCGCCGTCGAGCATCAGGCGGGCGATCTGTTCGCGTAGTTCGCGACGCCCGGCCAGTTCGTCGTAGTTGAGCACTTCGCTGAGGTTGTGCTGAATTGCCCGGCTGAGTTCGCGCCAGATAGGCTTAAGACTAGGCTGGGTGACGTCCGGCGAGCCGCCGCCGAAGGTAATGATTGATTTATCATTGCGCGCATCGAGCATGGTCAACACCTGGTCCCACTGGGTGATCTCCACCGGGCGCTGCACCGGGCGCGACATCGGCGGCACCGGCGCTTGGGCTTTGCGCGGGGCGACGAAATAGCCGGAGCGCGGCTGCGGCACGATCAACTGTTGCTGTTCCAGCGTCTGGTAGGCCTGCTGAACGGTACTGATGCTGACGCCATGCTCCTGGCTCAGGCTGCGCACCGACGGCAGCTTTTCGCCCTGGCGATACAGCCCTTGTTCGATACGCTCGGCCAGCAGGCTGGCCAGATGTTGGTAACGGGTCATGCTGTATCCTTAGTAATTGCCATACAGATAGATAAACCAGTACAGATGGCGGTCAAAAATGGGGCATGGTGTACGTTTTAGCCAATCTGTATGTTAAAGAAAAGTGTTTTGTGAATCTGTATTGTTCAGGCCCGGATCCGTGAAGATAAAGCCTCTGGCAAGGCGAGGAGGTAGAGGATGGAATTTCACGAGAATCGGGCAAAACAGCCGTTTATCGGCTGGGTATTTCTGGCGCGAGCAATTAGAAAATGGTGGCTTCGTGGGCAAACGCGCAAAGTATTGCAGCGAATGAGCGACGAACAGCTGAAAGATGTCGGGTTGCGCCGGGATCAGATCAATTAAAAAGTGCTTTTTTGTAGCCCCGGTAAGCGTCAGCGCTACCGGGGAATTACATTCACAAAATTTATCAATTGATGCTTCTACTCCCATCGTTTCTTGATACTTACCCTGATAAGTATTATTTTCCCCACAGCTAAGTGAGGAAAGTAACATGACCGAAGACGAACTGTTTGCCCGCCGCCCGATGGGGATGCGCATGGCGATGGTGGTGCGCCAGTGGCGCGCGATTATCGACAGCGCCATTACCGATACCGGCCTGACCCAGTCAAGCTGGACGGTGCTGATGCAGCTGCATCAGCTGGGGTGCAACGTCTCGGTAAGCGAACTGGCGGAAGTGCAGGGTATTGAGCTGCCGCCGCTGATGCGCACCCTTACGCAGCTGGAAAAGCAGGGGTATCTACTGCGCTCAACATCGCCATATGACAAACGCATCCGCCTGCTTACGCTGACGGCAGAAGGCCGTACTATCCTGGAAAAGCTGAACCGCGTCATTGAGACTTATCAACAGCGCGTGACGGAAACCATCCCCGATGCGGACCTCGACACCTTCAGCGCCACGTTAAATCAAATCGCCTGCAACTTGCGGACAATCCGCGAAGAAGATAACAAGATCTAAAAAACTATGATGACGCCAGAACAAAAATTTGCCCGCTGGGTAAGGGTAAGTATTGCCGCTTTCCTGGTGATATTCGCCTGGTTTATCGTTGCCGATATCTGGATCCCGCTAACCCCGGATTCCACCGTGATGCGCGTGGTGACTCCGGTCTCGTCGCGGGTCTCCGGCTACGTCTCGCACGTCTACGTGCACAACAATAGCCAGGTGAAAAAGGGCGACCTGCTGTATGAGCTCGATCCCACGCCATTCATTAATAAAGTTGAAGCGGCGCAAATCGCTCTTGAACAGGCCAAACTGAGTAACCAGCAGCTGGATGCGCAAATCGCCGCCGCTCGCGCCAACCTGCGCACCGCGCAGTACACCGCGCGTAATGACAAAGTCACTCTCGACCGCTACCAGCGCCTGAGCACCATGCAAAACGTGTCGCAATCGGATCTCGATAAGGTGCGCACGACATGGCAGACCAGCGAACAATCGGTCAGCGCCCTGAATGCGCAGATTCAGAACCTGCTGATCCAGCGTGGCGAGCGCGACGACAAGCGCAACGTGACGCTGCAGAAATACCGCAACGCGCTGGAAGAGGCGCAGCTCAACCTCGGCTGGACCCAGGTGCGCGCTGAGACCGACGGTATGGTCAGCAACCTGCAGCTTAATCCGGGTATTTACGCCACCGCCGCCACCGCCGTGCTGGCGCTGGTTAACAACAATACCGATATCGTCGCCGACTTTCGTGAAAAAAGCCTGCGCCATACGGCGGTGAATACCGATGCGGCGGTAGTGTTCGATGCCCTGCCGGGTAAAGTCTTCCCGGCGCACGTGACCAGCAGCGATGCCGGTATTCTTGCCGGTCAGGAAGCGGTGAATGGCCAACTGTCGCAGCCTGAGCAGTCCACTCGCTGGGTGCGCGATGCGCAGCGCATGCGGATTCACGTTGCGCTGGATCAACCTCTGGATAAGCCGCTGCCGACCGGCGCCCGCGCTACGGTGCAGTTGTACAATAGCGACGGACCTTTCGCCCGCACCTTTGCCGGCCTGCAGATCCACCTGGTGAGCTGGTTGCACTATGTCTATTAACACCCTGGCGCACGTCTTTACCCCGCACGGCAATATCGTCTATACGGCCAATGATTTTCGCCAGACGGTACGCATTGCCGTCGCCGGGACCATCGCGCTGAGTATTTCGACCTTCTACGACGTGCAGTACGGCGTGTTTTTCGTCGTTTATCCGCTGATGCTGATGTCGCTGGTGCCGGTGTTCAACCGCCACGTCGCCCGGCAGTTTGTATTCAGCGCGGCGGTTAATTGCGTCGAAATGGTGCTCATCGTCGGCTATCTGTCGCAGTGGCCTGTAATTATGACATTAGTCGTCTTTGGTCTGTACGTGATGCGTTTTCGCTTTATGAGCCAGGGGCCGCTGTTCCTGCTGGGATCGATGGGCGTGGTGTGCCAGAGCACGATGCTCAATTTTATGAGCTATCCCACCAGCAACTGGCACACGCTGATGTTCTCCAATATGGAGGCCTGCGTGATGGCGGTGGCGCTGAGCGCGCTGCTGCACTATTTGATCCCGGATGTTGAACCGCGTAAGCCGCCGCCGCGCATAGAGAAAGACGCCGCGCGGATCCGCCATGAATCGCTGCTTTCCGGCACGGTTGCGACCATTATCTTTGTGATCTTTCAGATCTGCGATCTGAGCGATTCGCTATCGGCGCTAATGGCCGGGGTGCTGATCCTGTTTCCGATGCACTATCGCGGCGCGGTGATAAGCTCGATCTGGCGTGTGGCGGGGGTCGTGCTGGCTTGTCTGTACATTCTGGTGGTGCAGTTGATTATCTATGATTTTAGCAACCATATGATCCTGATGATGCCGCTAATTGGTCTTGGTCTGGCCTTTAGTGCCCGCCTGCACGTGATGGAAAAAGTGGGCGCGGGCGTAGGTTTCGCCAGTATCACCACCATCGGTATTATGTTTGGCCAGAACCTGCATCCGAATCAGGATCTGGTGTTCAGCGACCTGTACCGTATTACTTCGGTCACGGTCTCGCTGGTGGCGACGCTGACTATGGTGTTTCTGGTCCATCGGGTACTGAACTGCTTCGCGCCGACGCGGTTTGTGATCACCGATTAATCCTCCTGCGGGAAGCGGGCGATGCAGCGCCACGCTTCCCCGTTTTGCTGATAAAGCGCCGCAGTATGCCCGGCGATTATCCAACTTCGCGCTGTTTTTTCGCCCCCCTCAATCAATACGCACAGCCCGCAGCCGCTGCGCAGCTGGCGGGGAATATCTTTTACCTCGAAGGTCATCCCTGCCGCCTGCAGGGCTTTGCGCATCCGCACGACGCCCACCGTTGAATGGAATAAGAATAGATATTTGCTCATCCGCGTCTCCGCTGGCGCTGGCCGATCAGCGCCGCGCCGATCGCCCCGGCAAACTGGGCGTCGGGATGGGTCGCGACCGGCATGCCAACATGCTTCTCCAGCATGCGGGCGAAGGCGACGCAGCGGCTGACGCCGCCGGTAAACAACAATGGCCCCTGTGCCGATAAGCGGCCAATAAAGTTCGCGCTGCGCCGCGCCATGGCGTTGATCACCCCGGCCAGAATTGACTCCGGCGCGACTCCGGCGGAACGCAGGCTGATGACTTCCGATTCGGCAAAAACCGTACACATGCTGGTGATGGCGTGCGGTTCTACGCCTTCGGTAATAGTGTCCAACTGGTCGACGCTGGCGCCGAGGGTCCGTGAAATAACTTCCAGAAAGCGCCCAGTACCAGCGGCGCATTTGTCATTCATCAGAAAGTCGCTGAGGTTGCCCTGCTCATCAAGCTGGATGACTTTGCTGTCCTGGCCGCCGATATCAATCACCGCGCGGGTTTCCGGCGCCAGCAGGCGCGCGCCGAGCCCGTGACAGGAAATCTCGGTGACTTGTTTATCGGCGAAATCGACCAACTGGCGACCATAGCCGGTGAGGGTTAAAAAAGGCGTTGTCGCGAGGTCCGCGCGCAGCGTCTCCCAGGCCTCGTGAATGGCATCGGTGGGGCGAAAGGGCGTCGGAATGAGGAAACGGCGCACGATGGCGCCGTCTGCCAGTAGGATGCCTTTGGTGGCGGTGGAGCCGGAATCAATACCTACCGAGTAGATCACGCTTGCTCCTTATAGCATTTCGATAAACGCGGCGACGCGGGTACTGAGCTGGCCGAGATCTGCCGTCGAATAATCGGTCTCGATCGCGATATAAGGAATGTCGTGCCGCTGGCGAACGTGACGCTTAATCGCCAGCGATTCCACGGCGTAGGTATGGCAAGCCTGCAGAATGACATCGACCACGCCGTCGGCCTGGTATTCCTCAACCATCTGGCTTAGCAATTGCAGGCGCTGGTCGTTAGGTGAAATACAGGAGCAGCCGATGGCGAGATATTTATCGGTTAAGGCATCGTAGACGTCGCCATCTTCCGCCACGCAGCGCTCGGTGGCCTTCGCGCCGGTACAGTTCTCGTAGCCCACCACCCAGCCGCCGTTTTCTTCGATAGCGCGGACGACTTTTTCCGCCGCGCCGCCGATCGGGCAGCCGGTGATCAGAATACGCGGACGAGACGCCAGCCGTTGGCCTCCTTGCCATTGCTGATGGATACGTTCCGCCATCGCGTTCAATTCGTCAATCAGCGCGCTTTTGTCGAAGCGGAAGGTCGCGCCATAAACCACCTTCAGAATATCGCTGCCGCTAAGCGCCGGCGGATTGAGTTGCCCGAGGCGATAGAAGTTGGCCAGCGCCCGGCGTTCGCAATTTTTCAGTATGATGGCTTCACGCAGCGCCGCTTCGCTAATGGGCGTGGCAAACCGGGTTTCAACGACCTGCTGCAGGCGTTTGATTTCTGCTTTCCACAACGCGCGGGAGGTGGCGTCGCTGGCGCTGTTCGGTAGTTGCATTACGTGTACTGCCTTGAATTCGGCCATGTACTCGTACATCTTCTTTTTGCCGTCGCAGGTGGTTTCGCCGACCACCAGATCGGAGAAATAAAAGTAGGGGCATTTATCGGTTTTGCCGAAGCCGTAGCTGCTTTTAATCAGTGGGCAGAGGTTGCGCGGCAGGTCTTTCTCCGCCTCTTCAATAGTTTCATCAGAAGTGGAACACAGCGAGACGACCACGGCGCCCGCCGCCATGGCTATCTCCTGGGGCATAAAAGTGCAGTAGGTACCGACCAGCGGTACGTTCTGCTCTTTGAGTTCCATTACGCTGAGAAAGCCTTTCTGGCGAGCTTCTGAGAATTGATCGAAGAGGGCGGGTAGAGCGGTGATGAGCGACATGATTTTCCTTCCCCGTACACGGGAGATGATGAAAGAGGCGTCATTATAACCATGTTATTTATGTGTGTTTATTGATCTCCCGCCCATCCCGGTGGCGTTAATAGACCTTCTTCAAATCCATCTCTTCCTGGATACGTTCGCTCCATACCTGGTGGGTGCGGATGGCCTCTTCAATGCCGGCGTTGTAGAACAAAGGCCCCAGCTCTTTGGCGATAAAGTCGACAAAAAACTCGGCGTCGAACTGTTCCAGCTCCAGGTTAAAGGTCTCTTCGCAGTACTTGCTTAGCCGCTCGCGCAGCAGATCGCGCTGCGCCGGGCTGAGTTCAATATCGCTCATGCGTGGTTAATCTCGGTGAGTTAGTCAGGATTGCCGGGCTTCGATGACCGCCTCTGAACGCTGGCGCAGATTGTGGAGTAGCCCCGCCAGACAGCAGGCGGCGACGATCCCGGCGGCCACTGCCAGCAGGTGGAACGGCAATCTACCGCCATGGAACCACAACCAGCGCGCGCCTTCAATCGACAATGCGCTGACGCTAAGGATCACGATATTCAGCGAGGCGGAAACGGTGCCTTTCGGCAAGTCGTTGGAAAAAAGGGTAAAGCGGAACAGCGTCGGGAAAATCAGCCCGATGCCGAAGGCGTAGAAGCAGGTGCCGAGCACCGACCACAGCCAGACGTGCGGCCACGTCAGATTACCGATAATCAGGATCGCCAGGCCAACCATCTGGATGGGGACCGCGCTTAACACAAAGCGCGGGCGAGTCGGGTCTTTCACCCAGCGCGCCACCGACAGATTAGCGATAATCACCGCGCTGAAAACCGGCACCTGGCTCCAGGCAAACTCGCTGGTGGTGAGCCCGCCGGCGTCCATTAAAATCACCGGCGACACCGCCACCCAACTCATCAGCGGAATATAGCTCAGCGCCAACGTGGCGGCGCCGAGTAAAAAGATGCGGTTGCGGAAGACGTCGCGAAAATCGCGCACCACGCCGAGCGGGCTGAACGGCACGTCGCCGCGACGCACCGTCTCCGGCATGTTAAACAGTAAACCCAGCCAGGCCACCAGCCCCATCGCGGCGATAATGCCAAACAGCGCTTTCCAGTGGATAAAGTGCATCAGCGCCGCGCCGGAAAGCGGGCCGACGATCGGCGCCACCAGCACGATGGAGGTAATCACCGCCATCAGCTTGATTGACCGCTTTTCGTCAAAGGCCTCCTGCACGGTGACGTAACCAACGGTGGCGATAAAACAGATGCTGGTGCCCTGCACAAAGCGGGCAATCAGGAACTGGGTCATTGAGGTCGTCCACAGGGTGGCGAAGCAAGCGAGGGTAAAAATCAGCGCGCCGCTCAGCAGTACCGGCCGGCGGCCAATACGGTCGGAAAGCGGCCCCAGCAGCCACTGCAGCGCCATCCCGCCGGCCATATATAAACTCACCGAGGCTGGAGCCAGCGCCACATCGGCGTTGAAATCCCGCACCACGTGCAGGATCCCAGGCTGGATGAGATCGGTGGTCAGGTAGGCGGAAAAGTCATACAGGATCAGCGCCATCGGAAAGAACAGCGATGCGCCGTAGCGGGCGCTCAATCGCGAAATCCATGACATAGCCGTCTCCTTGCCGTCGTGTATTCATCGTGAGAATGGATATGATGCTACCATTTTCAGCCAATATGCAGATGCAGCAGCGCTGGAATTTGCGATAACAGCCACAGGCCGAGGCCGATAGTGCCGCCAACCAGCGTGCCGTTGATGCGAATAAACTGCAGGTCCTTGCCGATGTTGAGCTCGATCTGTCGCGACATATCGCGCGCGTCCCAGCTTTTGACCGTGTCGCTGATATGGCGAGTCAGGAAGGCGGCGAATTCCGGCGCCACCCGATGCGCCGCCTGCTCCAGATGCTCATTCAGCGATTCACGCAGCGCGTCGTCGCGCACCAGGGTTTCGCCGAACCACTGACCGGCCTCGGCGATCCGCTGCTTGATGCGCGAATCGTCACTGCTGATATCGTTTTTCACCCAACCGCGCAGATCCGCCCACACCTCGCCCAGATAGCGATTAAAGGTCTCATCGTTTTTCAGATACGCTTTGATGTTATCGGCTTTTTGCGCCATTTGCGGATCCGATTTCAGATTGTCGATAAGCTTCTGCGCCGCGCGGTCGAAGGCCTGACGAATTTGATGCGTGCGGTCTTGAGTGACCTCATCGAGCAGCGTATTCACGGCGTCTGTCACCATTTCGGCGCTGTGCTCGCCAAGCCACTCGGTGGGTAACAGTTTGGCCTTCAGCGGGTGTTCGGTCTCCAGCCAGTGCACGATGCCGCGGGCGATAAAGGCACGGGAGCTGTCGCGCTGTAGCAGGGCGATAATCTGGCTTATCAGTGAATCCAACAGCTTCTGATGACGATTGTCGCGGGTCAGCCCCTCCAGCATCATGGCGCTGGTCTGGGTCAGGTCGACCTTATCGATAGCCTTGTGCACCGCGCGCCGCAGCAGACGCTGAATGCGGGTGTCATCGGTGAGCTCGAGAAAACCGCTCATCACCTGTAGCAGATGTTGGCCGACACGGCGGGCGTTTTCGGGCTGACTGAACCAGTTACCGAGCATCAGGGCCGGTTCGTAGCGGCGGATCAGCGCCACCAGAGATGGGGTATCAAGAAACTTCTCCTGCACGAAATGGCCAAGATTATCGGCGATCCGGTCTTTATTGCGCGGAATGATCGCCGTATGGCGGGCGACAAACGGCAGCGGAATGCGGCGAAACAGGGCCACCACCGCAAACCAGTCGGCCAGCGCCCCGACCATCGCCGCTTCGGAAATAGCCTTCAGCGCGCTGACCCACGGCGTCAGCGGTAGCAGCAGCGTAGTGATAAACAGCGCAGCCGCAATGAGCAGCAGCGACAGCGCCAGCAGTTTGGCGCGTTTTAATTCAGCGAGTTTTTCCATAGGGTTAAGCATATAACCTGACGGCGAGGTCATGCAAAAATCGGCACAACTTCCTGTACGCGCGGGTCAATTTGCGAGTGGGCTGCCAGGATTAGATAACGATTGCAGCACGCAGAAATTAGCTTTCGGCACGGCTCGAGAAAACGCTTTTTGCCAGGTGTCAGAGGGAGATCTGCAGCGTAGAGTCGCAGCAGAATTGGCTGGCAGGGGCGAACACATGGAAAGGTCCACAACGTCTACGCCGCATGATGCGGTTTTCAAAAAGTTTCTTACGCAGGCTGATACCGCCCGTGATTTTCTGGCGATCCATTTACCGCCCGCGCTACATCAGATCTACGATCTCAATTCGTTACAGCTTGAATCGGCTAGTTTTATTGAGGAGAACCTGCGAGCCTGGTATTCGGACGTGCTGTGGTCGCTAAAAACGGTTTCTGGCGAGGGCTACATCTATGTTGTTATCGAACATCAGAGTTCACCCGATGCGCAGATGGCGTTTCGCCTGATGCGTTATGCTATTGCTGCGATGCAACGTCATCTCGACGGCGGCCATAAAACCTTGCCGCTGGTGGTACCTATGTTGTTCTACCATGGTTCCGTGTCTCCGTATCCGTGGTCGCTTAACTGGCTCGATAGGTTCGCTGACCCACAACTCGCGAAGGCGCTTTATTCGTCACCCTTTCCGCTGGTGGATATTACGGTTATCCCGGATGATGAAATTGTGGGACATCGACGCGTGGCGCTATTAGAACTTATCCAAAAACATATTCGTCAGCGCGATTTAATGGGCATCGTCGAGCAGCTAACGTCAATTTTACTTAGCGGTTACGCTAATGACAGGCAGCTAAAAACGCTATTTAATTATTTACTGCAAACTGGCAACGCGCGCCGATTTGGCCGGTTTATTCGCGAAGTCGCGCATCGGGTTCCTCAACACAGGGAGAGATTGATGACCATCGCAGAAAGATTACAGGAAGTTGGCCGCAGAAAAGGCAAACGTGAAGGGCGGCTTGAAGGCAGGCAAGAAGGCAGGCAAGAAGGACGGCAAGAAGGGCAGCACGCCGAGGCGCTGCGGATTGCGAGGATGATGCTTGCCGACGGTATTGCACGTGAAACCGTGCTGAAAATTACCGGTCTGGCTGCCGAAGAGATAGCCACGTTACCACATTGATAAAGCCGTTATGCAGGGGCGTCCCTGCTATCCACTCTCATGGAATATTCCGGATATACCTAACTTTACCCGCATCGCCAGCTATCTCGACTACCCTTAATATCCTTAGCGGCATTTTTGACTGCGTTAATAGCGATAACAAGGAGACATGCGATATGGCTTATCAGACAGTGAATCCTGCGAATAATCAGCTTATTAAAAGCTATCCCGCACACAGCGATGCTGACGTGGAGGCGGCGCTGCAGCAGGCAAATGCGCTTTATCATTCTGCGTGGGCGAAAGGCGATATTGCGCAGCGTCTGCCGATGCTGCATAAGCTTGCCGACCTTATCGACAGCCGAACGGAGGAGCTGGCGAAAATCGCCAGCCAGGAGATGGGCAAACTCATTAAACAGAGCCGCGGCGAGGTCAAACTCTGTGCGCAGATCGCCCGCTATTATGCCGACAACGCCGAACGGTTCCTGGCGCCGGTGAAGTATCCCTCCGAGCTTGGCGAAGCCTGGGTTGAGCATCATCCCATCGGCGTCTTGATGGCGGTGGAGCCGTGGAACTTCCCCTATTACCAGTTAATGCGCGTGCTGGCGCCAAATCTGGCGGCCGGTAACCCGGTGATTGCCAAGCATGCCAGCATCGTCCCGCACTGCGCAGAGACCTTCGCGCATCTGGTGCGCGAGGCTGGCGCGCCGGAAGGGGCGTGGACCAACTTGTTTATCTCTCAGGATCAGGTAGCGAAAATTATCGCGGATGACCGGGTGCAGGGCGTGGCGCTGACCGGCTCGGAAAAAGCGGGCGGCATCGTGGCGTCGCAGGCGGCGAAGCATATCAAGAAAGCGACGCTGGAGCTGGGCGGCAACGATGTGTTTGTGGTGCTCGAGGATGCCGATCTGGAACGCGCGGTGAAAATTGGCGTACAGGCGCGGCTGAACAACGCCGGGCAGGTTTGCACCGCCGCTAAACGCTTCATTCTGCATGAAAAAATCGCCGAGTCGTTCCTGAGCAAGTTTAGCGACGCCTTCCGCCAGGTGAAGATCGGCGATCCGCTCGATGAAAGCACTACGCTTGGCCCGCTCTCCTCGAAAGATGCGCTGGAAACCTTAAGTAAGCAGGTCGACGAGGCGGTGAAGCATGGCGCTAAATTACACCTCGGCGGCAAGCCGGTTTCGGGCGAAGGTAACTTCTACGAACCCACCATTCTGACGGGAATTACCCGTGATAACCCGGCGTACTTCGAGGAGTTCTTTGGCCCGGTGGCGCAGATTTACGTGGTGAAAGACGATGATGAGGCGATTGCGCTCGCCAACGACTCTCACTACGGCCTGGGCGGCGCGGTGTTCAGTCAGGATATTGAGCGGGCGAAGCGCATGGCCTCGGGGATTGAAACCGGCATGGTCTATATCAACTGGTTAACGGATACCGCGCCGGAACTGCCTTTTGGCGGCGTGAAGCGCTCCGGCTTTGGCCGCGAGCTTTCCGACCTCGGTATCAAAGAGTTTGTGAATCAGAAGCTGGTGGTCGTTCGCCGCTAAACCACCCATCATGAAGTATCCCTCTCCCATCGGGGGAGGGATACATCCTTGCGTCGGCTATTTACGGAGCCCGGCAAACGCGGCGCGGATTTCCTCTTCCGGCAGCTGAATTCCGATAAACACCAGCGTGCTGTGCGGCGTTTCATCGCCCCACGGGCGATCCCAGTCGGCGCTGTAGAGGCGCTGCACGCCCTGGAACAGCAGGCGATTTGGCTCGCCGTCGATCCACAGCATGCCTTTATAGCGCATCAGTTGCTCGGCGAAGGAGAGCAGCAGGTTTTCCATCACCCGTGAGACTTCACTGATATCCACCGGATAGTCGAGTTCGACCACAATCGACGAGACGTCGTTCTGTTTTTCCGCCACGAAGTGAAAGCGCGGTGTGGCGCTTACGACCTTCTCTTCCAGCATAAAACCGCTGGTATTAAAGAGCAGGCTTAAATCGATATCGCCGTGGATGACAGTATAAATTGGCGCCCGCGCGTTGATGCGCGCCAGCCGTTCGCGCAGCTTTTCGCTGTCGCCGGCGACATCGGTTTTGGTTAACAAAATCCGGTCCGCGTAGCCGACCTGCGACTGGGCAATGGTGAACTGATCCATCTGCTGGTCGGCATGGACGGCGTCAACCAGGGCGATCACGCCGTCCAGCAGATAGCGTTCGCAAAGCACCTCATGGGAGAAAAAGGTCTGAATAATCGGCCCCGGGTCGGCCATGCCGGTGCACTCAATCACCAGTCGGTCGAAGGCAATCTCACCGCGATCGCGGCTGTCGAGCAGATCGAGCAGGGCATCTTCCAGTTCGTTGGAGCGCGTACAGCAAATACAGCCGTTGGTCAGGGTTTTAATCTGCGTGGCGCGGTCGCCGATCAGCTGATCGTCAACGGACACTTCGCCAAATTCATTTTCAATCACGGCGATTTTGAAACCGTGCTGCTCATTAAGGATGTGGCGCAACAGGGTGGTTTTTCCTGCGCCGAGGAAACCGGTTAATAGGGTGACTGCAATCGGTGCCATTATTGCCTCCATTAACAGCAGCGTACGCCGCCTTTGCCGTCGCCGCCGTAGCGGGCCTGCTGGCGTTCGCGGAAGAATTCTTCATAAGTCATGTACGGCTGATCCGGATGGTTGGTTTGCATATGGGTGACGTAGTTGTCGTAATCCGGAATGCCGATCAGCATTTTCGCCGCCTGACCGAGATATTTTTTTGCCTGACCTAAGTTACCAAACATTGTAAGTTCCAGATAACGAATAAAGCCGGATGGCGACTCGCGCCTTATCCGGCCTACGTTAATGCGTTTTTGGTAGGCCGGATAAGCGTAGCGCTATCCGGCATCAGGGTTAATGATGTGACGAGGTTTTCACGCCGCCTTCCGGTACCGGCACGTACGGAGTCTCTTTGTCGGTACGCACCTTATTGTTGCGGACATTGAGCCAGGTTTTGATGCCGTAAAAGATGATGCTGTACACCACCACCAGGAACAGGATGCTCAGGCCGGCGTTGGTGTAGTTGTTAACCACGATATGGTTCATGTTGGCGACCTGCTGCGCGGTCAGCTCGCCGCCGGCGGCAATCTTCTCTTTATACTGCTGAGCCATAAAGAAGAAGCCTTCCATCTGCGGGTTGGTGCTGAACAGTTTCAGACCCAGCGCCCAGGTTGTGCATAGCAGCAGCCACGCAGCCGGAATAACGGTGACCCAGATATATTTGGTGCGCTGCATTTTGATCAGCACCACCGTGCCGAGCACCAGCGCCACCGCGGCCAGCATCTGGTTAGAGATACCGAACAGCGGCCACAGGCTCTTCACCCCGCCCAGCGGGTCGACCACGCCCTGATACAGCAGGTAACCCCACAGGCCGACGCAGCCGGCGGTACCGATAATACCGGCGACCAGCGAGTCGGTTTTTTTCAGGAACGGCACGAAGTTACCCAACAGATCCTGCAGCATAAAGCGGCCTGCGCGGGTACCGGCATCCAGCGCGGTGAGGATAAACAGCGCTTCAAACAGAATACCGAAGTGGTACCAGAAGCCCATATCCGCCATCGGGATGATTTTGTGGAACACGTGAGCGATACCGACGGCCAGCGTCGGCGCGCCGCCGGCGCGGTTCAGTACGGAAGGTTCGCCGATATCTTTCGCCGTCTGCAGGATCTGCTCAGGTGAAATCACGAAGCCCCAGGAACTGACGGTCGCCGCCGCGTGGACGGTCACTTCTTTCAGCTGTGCGGCGATCATCGCCGCGTTTTCACCGCCCATTTCATGCAGGTTCGGCATGACGATGCCAAGGCCTGCCGGCGGGGTGTTCATGGCGAAGTAGAGACCCGGTTCGATAATTGATGCTGCGACCAGCGCCATGATAGCGACGAACGACTCCATCAGCATCGCGCCGTAGCCGATAAAGCGGGCGTCGGTTTCGTTGGCCAGCAGCTTCGGCGTGGTGCCGGAGGCGATCAGCGCGTGGAAGCCGGAGACCGCGCCGCAGGCGATGGTGATAAACAGGAACGGGAACAGCGCGCCTTTCCACAGCGGGCCGGTACCATCAATGTACTGGGTCACTGCCGGCATTTTCAGGTCTGGGTTGAGGATAACGATCCCCAGCGCCAGGCCAACAATCACGCCGATTTTCAGGAAGGTGGCCAGATAGTCGCGCGGCGCCAGAATCAGCCATACCGGCAGCAGCGCGGAGATAAACGCGTAGCCAATCAGAGTAAAGGTGATGGTGGTGTCTTTAAAGGTCAGCGCCGGGCCCCAGTACGGGTCGTGGGCAATGATGCCGCCAAACCAGATAGACGCCACCAGCAGCACGATACCGATAACCGAAACTTCGCCGACGCGGCCAGGGCGCAGGAAGCGCATATAAATACCCATAAACAGGGCGATAGGCACCGTCGAGCAGACGGTAAAGACGCCCCACGGGCTCTCCGCCAGCGCTTTCACTACGATGAGCGCCAGCACCGCGAGAATGATGATCATAATCAGGAAGCAGCCGAACAGGGCGATAGACCCTGGTACCGGCCCCATCTCCTGTTTAATCATCTCGCCCAGCGAAGCGCCGTTACGCCGCGAGGAGATAAACAGCACCATGAAGTCCTGTACCGCGCCCGCCAGCACCACGCCGGCCAGCAGCCAGAGGGTGCCCGGCAGATAGCCCATCTGCGCGGCCAGTACCGGGCCAACCAGCGGACCAGCGCCGGCAATAGCGGCGAAGTGGTGGCCGAACAGCACGTAGCGGTTGGTCGGCACGTAGTTCAGGCCATCGTTATTAATGACCGCCGGCGTCGCGCGCGTTGGGTCAAGCTTCATCACCTTCTGCGCGATGTACAGGCTGTAATAACGGTAGGCGACGAGGTACACGGAAACCGACGCGACGACGATCCACAGCGCACTGACGTGCTCACCGCGGCGCAACGCGACGACTGAGAGGCAAAATGCCCCGATGATTCCAAGAATCACCCAGGGTATGTGCTTGAGTAGTTTTTTGGTATCCATAGTAAAACCTGGCGTTAATTAGATTAATAATTGGCCGAAGCCGTCTGGTTTTGTGTTTGGGTTGGTGGAGGTATTGATTAGCTAGGCTAGCGTCGATCTTGCCAGAACTGCGCGCGCGTAAAGTTGGGTAAATGAGTGAGTGGTTGTATGGGGGGTTAAGCGGTCGCTAGCTGGGGTAAGCGGTTGGCTATGAAGTGAACAGGAGATAAATATGTGATTGAGATCACAGGGGATTGTGGCCGAGAAGATGGTCATGAAAGATAAGGCTCCTCCCCGGGCGGAGAGGAGCAGGCGAGGCCATTACACCGCGACTTCTATTTCCATCATCACCGGGTGGAAACGGCGTTTAAAGTAAATCAGGCCGTGCCCTTGCGGGCTCAGGGTAATATTGCGGATCTCCACCAGATACACCAGGTGGGTACCAATGGTTTGCACCTGGCTAATCTCGCCTTCGAGACTGGCCAGCGAACCCTTCAGCACCGGCTGCCCGAGCGCGCCCTGCTGCCAGCCGCTGAGGGCAAACCGCTCTTCCATCGTCACCCCGGTCATCCCGGCGAAATGACGGGCCATGATTTCCTGTTCGTGGTTCAGCACGTTGATGCACAACTTGCCGTTGCCCTGAAAGACCGGGTTCATCGCGCTGTTGGCGTTGATACAAACCATCACCGATGGCGGCGTATCCGTCACCGAGCAAACCGCCGTGGCGGTAATGCCGCAGCGGCCGGCTTCACCTGCGGTGGTGACAACGTTAACCGCCGCCGACAGGCTGGCCATGGCATCGCGAAAACGCAGGCGTTGTTCATCTAATTGCATTATGACCTCCCGCTGTGAATTACTTCAGCAGCTTATCCAACATGTTGATATCAGCGTTATTGTGCAGATGCGGCACCGTCCAGCCGTTCTGGTCGTACTCGGACAGGCAGCGGTCGACCATTGCCATCATTTTGTCCATATTGCCGGAGCTCTGCGCCTGACGCAGACACTGCAGGCGAATTTCATCCTGGCTACCGGAGTAGTTGATTTCATACAGTTCATGACGACCGCCGAATTCGCTGCCGATCGCGTCCCACATCAGTTTGAGGATCTTGATACGTTCAACGTGATCCATACCGTTGGAGCCGCGCACGTATTTCGCCAGATACTGGTCGATCTGCGGGTTGTTCAGATCGCGAGCGCTGGACGGCAGATAAATCAGGCCGCTGGTGACGTTACGCTCGATGATGTTCTTGATCTTGGCGTAGGCCATCGGCGCCATTACGCGGTAGGTCTGCAGCGCGGCGTGATCCGGCAGCCATGCGCCGTTGACCCACGGCGTCGCTTCCGAGCACATGGAATCGCTTAACGCCCAGAACATGTTGCGCCACGCCACCACTTCTCCGAGGTCGGCCTGTACGCCGCGGAATTCGAGGGTGCCGGTACATTCCAGAGAACGCTTCAGCAGGGCAGTGATAAAGTCCAGTTTTACCGCCAGGCGCACGCAGGCCTGCAGCGGGTACATGCGGGCGAAACCCCCTTCCATCGTCCAGCGGCGGCAGCGGTCAAAGTCGCGATAAATCAGCACGTTCTCCCATGGGATCAGCACTTTATCCATTACCAGAATCGCGTCATTCTCGTCGAAGCGGCTGGAAAGCGGATAGTCGTACGGGGATCCGGTCGCACCGGCGACCATCTCATAGGAGGCGCGGGAGATAAGCTTGACGCCTTCGGCATCCATCGGCGCGACGAACATCAGCGCGAAGTCCGGGTTCTCGCCCATCACCTGTGCGGAGCCGAAACCGATCATGTTGTAGTGGGTCAGCGCCGAGTTGGTGGCGACCACTTTCGCGCCGCTGACGATGATCCCGGCATCGGTCTCTTTTTCCAGCTTGATGTAGACATCCTTCACTTCATCAGCCGGCTTGTGACGGTCGATCGGCGGGTTGACGATAGCGTGGTTAAAGTACAGGCCGGTTTCCTGAATGCGGGTGTACCAGTTGCGGGCGTTCTGCTCGAACTGGCCGTAAAACGCCGGGTTGGCGCCCAGCGCGCAGCCGAAGGCGGCTTTATAGTCCGGGGTGCGGCCCATCCAGCCGTAGCTTAAGCGCGACCACTCGGCGATGGCGTCGCGCTGCTGGCGCAGGTCGTCGGCGCTTTTCGCCACGCGGAAGAATTTATGGGTGTAGCCGCCGCTACCGGTATCGGTGCCCCAGCACAGGGAATCCTGCATCTCCGGTTTGTGCAGCGCATCGTACAGCTGAGCGACAGAAGCCGCGGCATTACGGAAAGCCGGGTGCGTAGTGACATCCTTCACGCGCTCGCCGTAGATATAAATTTCGCGGCCATCCTGCAGGCTTTTTAAATACTCTTCGCCAGTTAACGGGCGCTTCGCGTCGGCGCGGAAATCTTCAGGTTTCATAGGGGCCTCTTCAGTATTTATCGGAATAATAATGTTAAATATATGTTTTGTTTTTGTTGTTTAATTGAAGCGGTTATTGCGCTTGTCGTGAAGGGACGTTTGCGACAACGGCGGGTACTTTTCAGGCGGGAGTAAATTTTGTGATCTCTGCAGCTTTTGGCGGGTGGCGCGGCGCTAACTGGCCCTATGGACCGTAGCCCCGGCAAGCGCAGCGCCGCCGGGGAATTACGACACCGGTACTTTTTGCGCCCGGTAGCTGCTGGGCGAGCAGCCGACCTGGCGGCTAAAAAAGCGCGCAAAATAAGCGGGATCTTTAAACCCCAACTGCCAGGCTATCTCATTGACCGCGCTATCGGAAAACAGCAGCAGCCGCTTAGCCTCGCGTAGCTGGCGGTCGAATATCAGCCGCTTCGGCGGGCGGTTGGCGAAGCGGCGGCAGATGTCGGTCAACCGCGATTCGGTCAGATGCAGCTCGTTGGCGTAATCCGGTACCGTCCAGTGCTGATGAAAGTGGCTGTCGATCATCTGGTTAAAGCGCTGGAATAATTTCAGCTCGCCGCGCATGCCGCTGGCGGCATGATCGTCGAGCCTGGCGTTGCGCAGCAGCAGGGTAAATACCGCCTGCGCCAGCAGCGCCAGGGTATGCTCGCGCCCCGGCAGCTGGGCGGTGGATTCACGGCGAATCAGCTGCCAGTAGTGCGCCAGCGCCGCCAGCTCGTCAGGTTTATCCGCCAGCGACAGGCAGATCCCCGGCAGGCCGAAGGTCTCCCGCGTGCCGGGATAAAGCACCTCCAGCAGCGGCCAGATGAGTTCTTCGTGCACCGTCAACACGTGACCATCGCTATCGGACTCGGTAATAAAGGCGTGCGGCACCGAAGGCGGCGTTATCACAAACAGCGGCGCCTGCACCGAATAGCGGTGGTCATCAAGCTGTAGCTCAATCTGTCCGGTATCAAGAAAGTGCATCTGAAAATAACGGTCGTGGCGATGCGCCTGCATGTCGCGGCCAAAAAAGGCCGCCATGCGGGCAAACGACTGATAGTGCACCTCTTCGGTGCCCAGACTCTCGTCGTAATCTTTATTGATGTCGATGTTGGCGATTGAATGCTGGCACATACCCGCTCCTTAGTGGCCTTTTTGCGCCGCTAAGCCCGGCGCGGCGGCAGCGTCCTCACGCTGGCTCATCGGAATGCGGGTGAGCACCAGCGCGCCGACAATCAGCAGCCCGGCGACAAACCACAGCCCGGAGCTAAAGCTGCCGGTGGTATCGCGCAAAATGCCGATCAACAGTGGGCTGACGGCAGAGCCGACGTTGCCGATGGCGTTGATCACCGCCAGCGCCACCGCGCGCGACTGCAGGCTGATCACCCGATCCGGGGTGGTCCAGAAAATGGCCATCGCGGTAAAGGATCCCACCGAAGCCATAATAATGCCGATTAGTTGGATCAGGCTGTGGTGCGTTGCCGAAGCCAGCAGCCAACCCGCCGCGGCGAACAGGTAGGGCAGGATGGTATGCATCTTGCGCTCTTTGCGGCGGTCGGAGCGGCGGCTCCACCAGATCATGCCGAAAATGGTGCAGAACTGCGGGATCGCCGCCAGCAGGCCAATCATGATGTTGCTACTGCCGGTGTTGAAGCTCTGCAGGATCTGCGGCGTCCAGATATTAATGGCGCTGAGGGTATTGGTCAGGCAGAAGTAGGCGAGGGTATACATCAGCACCGCTGGCGTCAGTACTTCGCGCAGCGTGGAGCGCAGCGTGGAGCGCGGCGAAGCCGGGACGATCGCCGCATGTTCCCGTTCGCGATCGATCATCGCCTTCAGCGCCTGTTTCTCTTCATTATCCAGCCAGTTGGCTTTATCCGGCGTGTCGTTGAGGAAGAACCAAGTGACGACGCCGAGCACCACCGACGGCAGGCCTTCCAGCAGAAACAGCCACTGCCAGCCCTTCAGGTTCCACAGGCCGTCGAGCGCCAGAATATAGCCGGAAAGTATCGAGCCGAGCATCATGGTCACTGGCATGGCGATCATAAACAGGGCGTTGGCGCGGGCGCGATGGTAGGCCGGGAACCACCAGGTCAGATAGACGAGGATCCCCGGCAGAAAACCGGCCTCGGCGATGCCGACCAGCATGCGCAGGATGTATAGCGTATGCGGGCTGGTGGCGAACATGGTACAGGTCGAGGCGATCCCCCAGACCACCATGATCCCGGCGATCCAACGGCGCGCGCCAACTTTCGCCAGCATGATATTGCTGGGGATCCCGCACAGCACGTAGGTGACGTAGAACAGCGTCGCCGCCAGGCCGAACATGGTGGAGGTCAGGCCGAGATCTTTACCCATCGTCAGGCCGGCGAAGCCGATATTAATTCGATCCAAAAATGAGAAAACAAAGAGAACAAACAGGAAGGTAATCAGGCGGCGGAACAGCTTTTTGATCACCCGGTTTTCTACTTCAACGGCTTTATTATCATTGTGTTGCAGGGTAGAGGTAGTCATGTTGCGCTCCACATTATCCGTTCAATAGACGGATTTATTGTTATCGGTTGTGGTGGTTGCGGTGTGGGTAAAACGGGCCGCCAGCGCTTCTGCGCCGCGGGCCAGCAGGGTGGTATCGACGCCGACGGCGACGAACAGCGCGCCCAGTTCAAGATAGCGTTTCGCCAGCTGTTCATTGGCCATCAGGATCCCCGGCGCCTTACCGGCCTGACGGATTTGCTGGATGGCATCTTCAATGGCGGCCTGCACTTCCGGGTGTTGTGGGTTGCCGCCGTAGCCCATATCAGCGCTCAGATCCGCCGGGCCGATAAACACGCCGTCCACCCCTTCGACATCGAGGATCTGCGGCAAATTTTTCAGCGCTTCGCGGGTCTCAATCTGTACCAGTACGCACATGGCGTCATTGGCCCGGTGGATATAATCCGGGACGCGATTCCAGCGCGAGGCGCGGGCCAGCGCGCTGCCGACGCCGCGAATGCCGGCAGGCGGGTAGCGGGTGGCTTTTACCGCCAGCCGCGCCTCTTCGGCGTTCTGCACCATTGGCACCAGCAGGGTTTGCGCGCCGACATCCAGCAGCTGTTTGATTTGTACCGGATCGTTCCACGACGGGCGCACCACCGGCTGGCTGGGGTAGGGCGCAATGGCCTGAAGCTGGGTCAGCACCGTTTGTACATTGTTGGGCGCGTGTTCGCCGTCGATCAGCAGCCAGTCGAAGCCCGCGCCGGCCAGCAGTTCGGCGCTGTAGCTGCTGCACAGCCCAAGCCACAGGCCGATTTGCGGACGCCCGGCCTTGAGCGCCTCTTTAAATGCGTTGTTCATGTTGCTCTCCTCAAACAAAGCGGCAGCTGATGGCGCCCATGTTGCCGTAGTCGACGTGGAAGGTATCGCCCTTGCGCGCCGGGACCGGGCGGGTGAAGGAGCCGCCGAGGATGATTTGCCCGGCCTCGAGCTGGACATCGTACGGCGCCAGTTTGTTGGCCAGCCAGGCCACGCCGTTGGCCGGATGATTGAGCACGCCCGCGGCGACGCCGGTCTCTTCAATCACGCCGTTGCGATACAGCAGGGCGGAGATCCAGCGCAGGTCGAGCTCGTCTGGTTTAATCGGCCGGCCGCCGAGGATCACCCCGGCGTTGGCGGCGTTGTCGGAGATAGTGTCGAACACTTTGCGCGGGCGCTGGGTTTCCGGGTCGATGTTGTGGCAACGCGCGTCGATAAGTTCCAGCGCCGGGATGACGTAGTCGGTGGCGTTGTAAACATCAAACAGCGTGCAGTTCGGGCCGCGCAGCGGTTTGGCCAGCACGAAGGCTAGCTCGACTTCAATACGCGGCACGATAAAGCGGTCGGTGGGAATATCGCTGCCGTCGTGAAAGAACATATCGTCGAGCAGCGCGCCGTAGTCCGGTTCGCTGATCTGCGAACTGGCCTGCATCGCTTTAGAGGTCAGGCCAATCTTATGACCTTTGAGCACGCGGCCTTCGGCGATCTTCATCTCGACCCACTCGCGCTGGACGGCGTAGGCGTCCTCAATGGTGATTGACGGATAATCCAGCGAGATCGCGCGGATCTGTTCACGCTGTTTTTCGGCCTGGTTCAGCCGCTGGGCAATCAGGGTTCGGGTCTGTTTATCGAGCATAGTGATTCCTGTGGCATTACCGGAAATGTGCACAATCGAGTAGCCCGGGCGAGGCGTTTACGCCGACCCCGGGGTGGCCCGGAGCAAACCCCGGCGTCGCGTTGCTCGGCCGGGCTACCTGCTTGAGCCTCGATGTATTATTTAAATAACGCGTGCACGTTGTTTTGTTTGTAGTTCAGCGTCGGGTCGAGCTCTTCCATGGCGAACGACAGTGCCAGATAGCGGCTCTCCATCAGCGCGGCAAAGTGGGCTTTAATCAGCGCGAACAGCATTTCTCCCACCTCCTGACGGCTCTCAAGGCTGCGTCCGGCGCCGATCTTCAGGGTCATATGCACGAAGGCGTAATCATGCTTGCCGTCGGCCATCTGCCAGGTATCGAGCCAGTGGGCGCGGCTACGAATGCCGCCAATCGGAAAGATACCGGTGGCGGCCAGCGCCTCGTTGACTTTGGCGAACAGGCCCGGTAAATCGGCCTGTTCGCGGATATTGTCGCTACACTCGGCGATAAAATGCGGCATACGGCCTCCTTACGCCTGCGCCGGCAGCGGGAACACGGCGTTCACCTGGCCGGTACCGGAACTGGCGAATAGCTCGGTGATAAACTCCACCTTGCCGTCGTATTTATCCCAACCCAGCAGGCCGAGCAGCATCACCGTGTCGTGCATGTTGCCTTCGCCGTAGCAGTAGTCGGCGTACTCCGGCAGCATGGTGCAAAACTCTTTGAATTTGCCTTCGCGCCACAGTTTCACCACGCGCTCATCCATCTGATGATCAAACTCGCGGGTATAGCTGTTCATCCCCTCTTCGGCGCGCTGGTCATCGATAAAGCGATGCGACAGCGAACCGCTGGCCAGCACCGCCACGGTGCCGTCATATTTGTCGATGGCCTTGAGGATGGCCTCACCCAGCTTGCGGCTGTCGGCAAAATCGTGAACGGTACAGAAGGCGGAAATGGATACCACTTTGAAATGCTTATCGCTATTCATGTAGCGCATCGGCACCAGGGTGCCGTACTCCAGCTTCAGGCTCGGAATATTGTGCGCTTTGGCGCGTACGCCAAGCTTGACGGCCTCGTCGGCAATCAGGTGGCCCAGCTCCGGGTTGCCGTCGTAGTCGTAGGTCATGTCGCGAATAAAATGCGGCAGTTCGTTACTGGTGTAGACGCCCTGAAAATGGTCGGCACAGTTGATGTGGTAGGCGCTGTTGACCAGCCAGTGGGTATCGAACACGATGATGGTATCGACGCCCATTTCACGGCAGCGCTTGCCAATTTCTTTATGCCCGTCGATCGCGCCCTGACGGCAGCCGTGGTTTTTCCCCGGCAGCTCAGACAGATACATCGACGGCACGTGAGTGATTTTTGCTGCTAACGCTAACTTACCCATATCAGACTCCCCATTTCGGGATCGGATGGTCGCCCATCGAGATGCAGACGTTCTTCATTTCGGCGAACACTTCAAAGCTGTACTCGCCGCCTTCGCGGCCGGTGCCGGAGGCCTTCACGCCGCCGAACGGCTGACGCAGGTCGCGCACGTTCTGGGTGTTGACGAACACCATTCCGGCTTCAATACCGCGCGCCAGGCGCAGCACTTTGCTGACGTCCTGGGTCCAGATGTACGACGCCAGACCGTATTCCACATCGTTGGCCAGACGCAGCCCTTCCGCTTCGTCTTTGAACGGCAGCAGGCAGGCGACCGGGCCAAAAATCTCTTCCTGGGCGACGCGCATGCGGTTGTCGACATCCGCCAGTACCGTCGGGCGCAGGAAGTTGCCGGATTTCAGATGCGCCGGCAGGTCGGACGGTTTATCCGCGCCGCCGGCCAGCAGGGTGGCGCCCTCTTCGATGCCGAGGCGAATGTAGCCGGACACTTTCTCCCAATGCTGCTTGCTAATCAGCGCGCCGACCTGGGTATTCGGATCGGTCGGATCGCCTACGCGCAGGCGGTTGGCGCGCTCGGCGAAACGCTTAACGAACTCCGGATAAATACTCTGCTGAATGAAAATGCGCGAACCGGCGGTGCAGCGTTCGCCGTTGATCGAGAAGATAGTGAACAGCGCGGCGTCGAGCGCGCGCTCAATATCGGCGTCTTCAAAAATCAGCACCGGCGATTTTCCGCCGAGCTCCATGGAGTACTTTTTCAGGCCGGCGTTCTTCATGATGTTGCGCCCGGTGGCGGTGCCGCCGGTGAAGGAGACGGCGCGCACATCATGATGGCGTACCAGCGCGTCGCCAGCGGTGGCGCCATAGCCCTGCACCACGTTGAGCACGCCTGCCGGGATCCCGGCCTCCAGCGCCAGCTCGCCCAGACGATCGGCGGTCAGCGGCGACAGTTCGGACATTTTCAGCACCGCGGTATTCCCCAGCGCCAGGCACGGCGCCACCTTCCAGGTGGCGGTCATAAACGGCACATTCCACGGCGACACCAGTGCGCAGACGCCAACCGGCTGCACGAGGGTGTAGTTAAGCATCTTGTCGTCGACCGGATAGGTCTTGCCGTTCATCTGCTGGCACACTTCGGCGAAAAATTCGAAGTTATGCGACGCCCGCGGGATCAGCACGTTTTTGGTCTGGTGGATCGGCAGGCCGGTATCGGCGGTTTCCATCGCCGCGATCTCCGGGACGTTCTGATCGATCAGATCCCCCAGGCGGCGCATCAGGCGCGCGCGCTCTTTCATCGGCAGGTTAGCCCACTTCGGGAAGGCCTCTTTCGCCGCCGCTACCGCCTGGTTGATTTCGGCTTCACCGCCGGAGGCGACTTCAGCCAGTACCTCGCCGGTGGCCGGGTTGGTGGTATGAAAATAGTCTGCGCCGGCAACGTTTTTACCGTTGATCCAATGGTTAATCTTTTTCATGACAGTGTCTCCTCATACGCTTGCTGGCTGATGATATGGTTGACCAGGCGGCCCACGCCCTCGACTTCAACGATCACCTCGTCGCCCGGCACCACATCGGATAGCCCTTTCGGCGTGCCGGTGGCGATCATGTCGCCCGGTTGCAGGGTCATAAATTCGCTTAAATAAGCGATGAGGAACGGGATGCTGAAGATCAGATCGGCGGTGGTGCCCTGCTGGCGCAGTTCGCCGTTGACCCAGGTGCGTAGGGCCAGATTATGCGGGTCCGGGATCGCCTCTTTGGCGACGATCCACGGGCCGATCGGCGTCAGGGTATCGCGGCTTTTCACCCGCAGGTTCGGGCGGTAGTAGTTTTCCAGATAGTCGCGGATCGCGTAGTCGTTGCACACGGTATAGCCAGCGACATAATCCATAGCCTCGGCTTCGCTGACGCGGCGCGCGGTTTTCCCGATCACCACCACCAGTTCGGCTTCGTAGTGCATGTATTCGACGTTATCCGGGCGTACCGACTGCTGCTGGTGGCCAATAAAGGTGTTCGGCGCTTTGATGAACACCAAAGGTTCGGTTGGCGGTTTAAACTCCAGCTCGCTGGCGTGATCGGCGTAATTCAGCCCCAGCGCGAACAGCGTGCCGTCGGCGGGCGGCAGCCAGCGGAATTCGCCTTCTTTCAATACCGTGCCATCGGGCAGGCGCACCTGGTCGCGTTCATCGACCAGCACGTCGCGTACCTGTCCTTGCCATTCAATGCGTGTCTGTTTCATGCCAGCTCTCCTTCTGCGACAACCGGGTTTTCGAGCGCCGGGAAACCGTCGGCGAGAATACGTACGCGGTCGCCGGGGCGCAGCGTAACGCGAGAGTGGGGTGTGCCGATAAGGATCGCGTCGCCGGGATTGAGGGTGGCGAATTCGCTTAAGGCGCTCAGCAGCTGTGCGGCGTTACGCTGCAGATCGCCGGTATGCCAGCTATCCGCCTCGCGGCCGTTGATTTCGGTGATGATGGTCAGGTTATCGACGTTGCGCACCGCCGACAGCGCGCCGATGGGGCAGAAGCCATCGCGGCACTTGGCTTTGATCGCCGGGCGATAAAAACTCTCTTCCGGAAGGCTAACGTCGTTAGCCAGCGCGTAGCCGGCGATATAGTGCGCCGCCTCTTCCGCCGCCACTTTACGCGCGGTTTTGCCGACAATCAGCGCCACCGTCGCGCCGCTTTGTACGGTCTCGCCCTGCGGATGGGGAATGGCTTCGCCATCGCCAATCACGGTATTACGGGGTTTGATGAACCAGACCGCGGTTTTCGGCGGCGTCTTGTAGGGGGCCTGTTGAAACGCTTCGCGCCAGGCGTCGAGCTGGCTGCGATGATTGAGCGCAACGGCGAAGATGGTACCTTTCATTCACCACTCCTCTGGTACTGATTTTGGATTCGAAGGGATTTCATTAATATGTTAATGATCATCTTTTATTCTTTGCGCGCCGGTTTGGCAAATAGAAGTGAATGTTTTGTGATCGGATTAACACAATATTTACATGTTTTTTATTTATATCTTATATATCAATTACATATATTTATTTTTGATAGCGGCTGGTACTTTTCAGGTGCAGAAACCGGTTGTACATGGCAGGATTAGGGCTAATTATTAAATTGTTAATAAGTTTTGGTGAGCGTTGTTGAGGGGATACCATGCATGATTCATTAACCATTGCGCTGCTGCAGGCGCGAGAAGCGGCGATGGGCCATTTCCGGCCGATCGTTAAACGCCACAACCTGACCGAACAGCAGTGGCGTATTGTGCGTATCCTTGCGGAAAACCCATCGATGGATTTTCACGACCTGGCCTGGCGCGCCTGCATTTTGCGCCCCAGCCTGACCGGGATTCTGACGCGCATGGAGCGCGACGGTTTAGTGCTGCGCTTAAAACCGGTCAACGATCAGCGCAAGCTCTACCTGTCGCTGACGCCCGCAGGGCTGGCGCTGTATGAGAGCGCCCAGGCGCAGGTGGAAGAGGCCTACCGGCAGATAGAAGCGCAGTTTACGGCGGAGAAGATGCGCCAGTTGACCACGCTGCTGGAGGAGTTTATTGCGCTGAGTAATGGCGCGGGGGAAGAGGAGTCATAAGAGACCCCAGAGGCAGAACAATGTCCTGACTGGTGCGCCATTGGCCTTAAAGCGGCTGGAGATGGGGATTTTAATGCCCTGCCGTCAGCAGGGCTATAAGGTTTAGCTGTTACGCGGGTCGCTAATCGGCTGGCGAACCAGGAAAACGTAGGCCAGCGCGCCGAGGGCGGTCACGCAACCGCAGATAATCAGCGCCAGCTGGAATGAGTGGGTCGTATCGACGATAAATCCTGTCACCACTGGCGCGAAGGACGCGCAGATAAAGCTGGCGAAGTTCTGAATGCTGCCGACGGAAGCGGTCATCCTTGATGCCACGGCAACGTGAATTAACCCCCAGCAGGAAGTCCCGGCAAAGTGGATGCAGAACAGCGCCATACCGATTAACAGCACCGCAGCTATTGATGTTGTGGCCTGTGGTACGACGAGCGTAAATGCGGCGGAGCAGAGCATTCCGGCAATAATGCAAATTTTGCGGCTTTTAATTGGCGCCATACCGCCTTTGACCAGCCAATCGGTGACGTAGCCGTTGATGAGCATACCGGCGGCACCGAACAGGAAAGGGATGGCGGCCATAAAACCGGTGCTTTTCAGATCGAGGTTGTACGCCGTTTGCAGATAACCCGGAAGCCAGGCGAGATACAGCCACGCGGTATAGTTGATGCCGCTGAAGCCGAGCATCATTCCCCACATGGTCTTGTTTTTGAACAGGCTGCGCCATTCGGCAAAGCTTAGCGGGTCACGGCGAACGTTGACGCTTCCGGCGTTCAGGTAGGCCTGCTCGTCGGCGGTGAGGTTAATATCCTCCCGGTTGCGATAGAGCATATACCAGCCGATAGCGACGAATATCCCCAGCACGCCGATAGTGATAAACATCCCGCGCCAGCCCATCATTAGCATCATCGCGGCCAAAATCGGTGGGCTGATGGCGACGCCAATGGTTGAGGCGGCGTTAAAGAAACCCATCGGACGTCCGCGTTCTTTAATATTAAACCAGTCGTTGATCACCTTGACGCCGCAAGGGTTCATCGGCGCTTCACCGATCCCCATGCCGATACGTACCAGGACGAACTGGGTAAAACTGTGGACCATCCCTGAGACCGCCTGAAACAGCGACCAGAAAAACATGCCCAGCCCCAGCATGATGCGTGGACCTTTGCGGTCCAGCAGCGGCCCACAGGGAAGCTGCGCGATACCGTAGGCCAGAGAGAAGACTGACAGCAGCGCGCCGATTTCGGTGGCGCTGAGCCCTAACTCTTCGCGGATGGTTAAGTTAGCGACGGATAATGAACTTCTGTCGAGATAGTTAATGACCGCCGCCAGAAATAGTAGAATCATTGCCGTTGTCTGAATTGTTTTAATCCGAGCACTACGTTGTAATGTATTATCTAACGGAACTGAAATCGTCTCCGCTTTCCTTTCTTCAAAGGTTGTCTGCGGGTCGATGGCTATATTTCTTTGTTCCACGCCTGACTCCTGGCTATTCTATTTGAACGACAAGTGACATCGAATGGTTTAAACACCACCCACATATTTCACAGTAAAGTAAGTCGACTTGTTTTCAGCATAAATAACCTTTTTTATCGTATCGGATTACGTTTTTAGATTTGTGCTGCTGATAATCATTTTCTGTTTTTAATCGGTACTTAATAAAGCGGGGACGCATTCTGCTTAAGGGAGTTAATCATTGATTGCTTGGCGGAGTTCAGGTGGTTACGCAGCGCCAGGTTGGCGTCGAGGTCACTGCGGCAGATAAGCGCGCTAAGAATGGTCATATGTTCGTCAATGGCGATGATATTTCGCTGTTTAAGATCGCTTTCATCCCACTGATAGTGAAAGTGGAAGATAACTGAAATAATCTCAAGTGATTGATTAAAAAATATATTGTCGGCAGCGGAGAGTAATAATGTATGAAAATCACGATCGAGCTGCGAGAACATACGAAAACTGTCGCCGATGCTGTCTCTTAGGGCGCGATGTCGCTCAAGCAGGGTTCTTGCCTGCAGCCAGCGGGTGTCGTTGTCCGGTAGGTTGAGGAAGTGCTGGAGCGCGTGGGTTTCCAACATCTCCCGCAGCTCAAACAGCTGTTCCGCCCAGGATTGCTCAAACTTCTTCATGCTCCACTGGCCGCGCTTTTCACTTTCAATCAGGTTATAACGGCTGAATTTCAATAAAAACTCTCTGACCACCACCGGGCTGACGCCCGCGGCCCGCGCCAGCTGTAGCTCGGAAAACATTTCTCCGGCACGCAGCTGGCGCTGGTTGATCATAGTGAAAAACGCCTGCTCGAAGATGCGGTTCTGTTCGACCAGTGAGGCGCTGGAACCCTCGAAGCCGTCCCGCATTTCGGGCAGCCGGAGGATCTGGTAATCCTGATTGACCCGACTTAGCACGCCGCGTTCGCATAAGTGGCCGAGGATATGGCGTACGGTGGTGCGGCTGATGTTGTACATCTCAGCCAACGCGCTTTGTGAGGGCAGCGGCGAGGGGATAAATCCGCGGGCCATATCGTTAATGACCTGGTTAATCACGTTGTGGCGAAGGTTTTGTGAACGGCTCATGGTGGTTTTTTTCCTTTTTGGATATTAAAACCGGATTTAAAACAGTTTTGTGCGCGGAGTTTCACAATTTTTGCAATGACTTTATCCTGGATTGTTTTTTTCATCGATATCTAAGCCAACAAATACGGAGGCAATAATGATGACGTCGATGAATACTTTAGTGTGTCAGGAACCTAAAAAATTTAGTTGGGAAAAACGCCAGATCCCAATTCCGGGTGATGATGAAGTTCTGATTAAAATAAAAACGGTGGGTATTTGTGGGACGGATATTCATGCATGGGGCGGTAATCAACCCTTTTTTAGCTACCCGCGAGTACTCGGTCATGAAATATGCGGTGAGATAATTGGCTTAGGTAAAAATATTCTTAACCTGAAAAGCGGTCAGCAGGTCGCCGTCATTCCTTACGTGGCGTGTCGTCAGTGTCCGGCTTGTCTGAGTGGGCGGACAAACTGCTGCGAGAAGATTTCCGTGATTGGCGTACATCGCGATGGCGGATTTAGCGAATGCCTCAGCGTTCCGGTAAAAAATCTGCTGGTGGCGGATGATGTTGACCCTGAGGCCGTAGCGCTGATTGAGCCGTTCGCCATTAGCGCCCACGCGGTGCGTCGCGCGGCTATTCAGCCAGATGATCAGGTGCTGGTGGTTGGCGCGGGACCGATTGGACTGGGTGCGGCGGCGATCGCTAAAGCTGACGGGGCGCACGTGGTGGTGGCGGATACCAGCCCGGCTCGACGCGATCATGTGGCGCAGCATCTTGGCCTGACCACTCTCGATCCCTCGGATCCGCAGTTTACCGACCAGTTGTGTGAGACGTTTGGCGGCTCTCTGGCGCAGAAAGTGATCGACGCGACGGGGAACCAGCATGCCATGAATAACACCGTAAATTTAATTCGCCACGGCGGCAGCATTGTTTTTGTCGGCCTGTTTAAAGGCGAACTGCAGTTCTCAGATCCGGAGTTTCATAAGAAAGAGACGACCATGATGGGTAGCCGCAATGCGACGGAAGAGGATTTCGCCAAAGTCGGGCGGCTGATGGCCGAAGGGAAAGTGACCGCCAGGATGATGCTGACCCACCGTTACGATTTTAAATCGTTGGCTGATATCTACGAAAGCGAAGTCATTAACAATCGCCAACTGATCAAAGGCGTCATTCATTTTTAGCAGGGAAGGCCATGAAAACGTTAAACAGAAAAGATTTTCCCGGGCCGCAGTACCCAACGCGCGTGATTCAGTTCGGCGAGGGTAATTTCCTGCGGGCCTTTATTGACTGGCAGCTGGATCTGTTGAATGAGAAAACCGATCTGGCGGCAGGTGTGACCATTATTCGCCCGATCAACACCGAGTTTCCGCCGTCGTTAAATACTCAGGACGGGCTCTATACCACGGTGATTCGCGGGCTGGATGAGAGCGGCGAGGTGGTGAGCGAAGCGAGGATCGTTCGTTGTGTGAATCATGAGATCAATCCCTGGCAGGATTTTGCCGGTTATCTCGCGTTGGCGCGTAATCCGGATATTGAGTTTGTGTTTTCGAATACCACCGAAGCGGGCATTAGCTACCATGCCGGAGATCGGCCAGACGATATGCCACCGGTGAGCTTTCCGGCGAAGCTGACCCAGCTCCTGCTCGAACGGTTTCACCATTTCGACGGCGCAGCGGATAAGGGCTGGATGATGATTCCCTGCGAGCTGATTGATTATAACGGCGAGGCGCTGAAGGCGCTGGTGCTGCGCTATGCCGAAGAGTGGCAGTTGCCTGCGGCTTTTAGCGACTGGATTGAAACGGCCAATACCTTCTGTTCTACGCTGGTTGATCGCATCGTGACGGGCTACCCGCGCGATGAGGCGCAAAAGCTGGAAGCAGAGCTGGGCTATCACGATGCGTTTCTTGATACCGCCGAATACTTCTGGTTGTTCGTTATCCAGGGGCCGCAGGCGTTGGCGAAGAAACTGCGGCTCGACCGTTGCCCGCTTAATATTCATATCGTCGACGATATTCGGCCTTATAAAGAGCGCAAAGTCGCCATTCTCAATGGTGCGCACACTGCGCTGGTCCCCGTGGCGTGGTTGTGCGGCGTAGATACCGTTGGTGAAGCGATGCAGGACGAGGCCATTCGCCATTATGTGCAGCAAACCATCAGCGAAGAGATTATTCCGGCGCTTGATTTACCTGCCGACGAGTTACGGCAGTTTGCGGGTGCTGTCACCGGGCGCTTTCGTAATCCGTATATCCGTCATCAGTTGCTGTCTATCGCCCTGAATGGGATGACCAAATTCCGTACCCGGCTCCTGCCGCAGCTGCTGACGAATATTCGCCAGCATAGCGCGATTCCGCCGCGGCTAACGTTTGCTCTGGCGGCGCTTATCGCCTTCTATCGCGGCCAGCGGGAGGGGCAGATGTATCCACTACAGGATGATGAAGCCTGGTTAGCCCGCTTTGCCGAAGGGTGGGCGCAGGTGGCGAACGGTCGCCCATTACATGAACTGGTTGTGGAGGTTTTGCAGGATAAAGCGCATTGGGGTGAAGATCTGATGGCGATCCCCGGACTGGCTGAACAGGTTACGCGGTATCTGGAGGTGATCCTGACCGCAGGAATGCGCGAGGCCCTGACGCGGCTATAGTCGGTTTATTGTGCGGCGTCCGCGGGGACTGTTATCGGTTTGCAACTTTTTTAAGGGGTTTTCCCGGACGCGGCGCGTTGCGCCTTCTCCGGGCTACCAAATCGCAAAGCGCTGTAGCCCCGGTAAGCGGCAGCGCCACCGGGGGATTTTGAGATCACCAGCACCAGTAGTGTCAGCCAGTGTGGTGAAGAAATTAACGGCAGGTTGCACGGACCGTAGGCCGGGTAAGGCGCGAAGCGCCGCTACCCGGGATGCCTGTCAAAATAGCGTGTCGAGCTCGTCCAGCACGTTGTAGTCGTCATCGACCAGCAGCAACGTCTTCCATTTATCAAAGGTCAGACACGGGTGCGAGGTGCCGAACAGCAGAATATCGCCGACCTGCACATCGCTGCCAGGCGCCAGGCGCAGCATGCAGTGTTGATCCATGATGCCGATACTGACGATCGACTCCGCGCGCAGCGCTAACTCCTGGCCGTTACGATAATGGGCGATCGGCTGCGGCAGCCCGGCGTCGAAAGCGCAGTCGCGCTTGCCGAAATTCACCACCGCGCGATCCGCCTCCGGTACCGATTGCACCATCGCCATCAGCTCCAGCGCTGAAGTGAGATCGCCGGCGAGATCGCAGGCAATTGGATCGCGGGCGATCAGCTCTTGTTGTGCGAGATCGTAGATCCCGCGATCGTGGGTGATATAACAGCCAGGGCGGATGACGATACGGCAGCGGCGCGGTTTTGCCGCCGCCAGCCAGATGTTGCACACCACGTCATACCAGACGGTGCCCGCGCCGGTGAGAATAAATTCGCCGTCAACCAGCGGCTCCATGCGGCAGGCAAGCGCCGCGGCCTGCTGTAATAGCGCTTCCACCTGCGGCTGCGGATCGTCGCCGTGCAGCACCCCTTCATACAATTCCAGCCCGCGTAGCCGTAGCCCCGGCAGATCGCTTACCCGCTGCGCCAGCGCCAGCGCGTCATCGACGCTACGACAGCCGCAGCGCCCGCCCGGCACGCCAAGTTCAATCAGCACATCCAGCGTTTGTCCTTGGGCGGCGAAAAACGCGGAAAGGGCGCGCACGTTGGCCTCGCTATCGACGCAGCAGATAAAATCCACTGCCCGATAGTGGGCTTTTAGCTGCGCGACCACCTGCATATTGGCCTTGCCGACCAGCTGATTGACCATCAGGACGCGTTGGATGCCGCTGGCCATCGCCGCGCTGGCCTGCCAGGCGCTGCCCACGCCGATCCCCCACGCTCCCGCTCGCTGCTGCGCCTGAAATATCCATGGCGTCATTGTCGTTTTACCATGCGGCGCCAGCGACACGCCGCGGGCGTCGGCGTAACGCTGCATCCATGAAATATTGTTTTCCAGCGCCGACTTTTTTAACAGCGCGGCGGGCAGACAGACCTCTTCCGCCAGCAGATTAGCCGGCGCGGACATGAGGGCGGATTTGTGCGGGATGAGCGGTGCTGAATGGTATTTCATAACACTATCCTTTCAGGGTTTATAATCGGTTAATCGCTGAGTATCATTTATAACTATTTGATAAATATATTTTTAATATAAAAATGTTATTCGGTTTGAATAAAAGTATCACAAAATGATCTGGGTTTTGCGTAGTTTTCCACTGTTTTTTACGCTTGTAAATGGTTAACTTATCGGCATGTCGAAAGGGAGTAATTGCTATGAAAGTTGACTGGCTTTTCAAAAACGTCACGGTGATCGACGGGAGCGGCGGGCCGCAATACCGTGCCGATGTGGCGGTGAAGGGCGACCGAATAATGGCTATCGCCCCGGCGCTGGGCGTCGCGGCGGAGCAGGAAATTGATGGCCAGGGGCGGGTACTGGCGCCGGGCTTTATTGATGTGCATACCCATGATGATATCAACGTTATCCGCATGCCGGAGTACTTGCCGAAGCTCAGCCAGGGGGTGACGACGGTGATCGTCGGCAACTGCGGGATTAGCGCGGCGACCGCTACCATGCGCGGGGAAGTGCCGGACCCGATGAATCTCCTCGGCGAGCAGCAGCACTTTATCTATCCCACCGTGGAGGCTTATGCCCATGCGGTGGAAGCGGCGCGACCGTCGTTGAACGTTGGCACGCTAATCGGTCACACCGCGCTGCGTAATAACCATATGGACGATCTGTTTCGTCCGGCGAACGAGACGGAAATCGCCGGCATGCGCGTACAGCTACGCGATGCGCTGCGCCAGGGGGCGTTAGGGCTCAGTACCGGGCTGGCCTATGCCAGCGCCTTCCAGTCGACTACCGAAGAGGTGATGGCGCTGGCGGAAGAGCTGGCAGCCGGGAAGGGCGTCTATACCACCCATTTACGCTCGGAGTTTGAGCCGATTCTCGAGGCGCTGGACGAAGCCTTCCGCATCGGCCGCCACGGCAACGTGCCGGTGGTGGTTTCGCACCACAAGTGCGCCGGGGCGAAAAACTGGGGGCGTACCAAAGAGACGCTGGCGTTTTTCGATGAGATGCGCCAGCAGCAGGATATCGCCTGCGACTGTTATCCCTACTCCGCCAGCTCGTCGACGCTGGATATGAAACAGGTGACCGACGAGTTTGATATCGTGATCACCTGGTCCGAAGCGCAGCCGGAACAGGCCGGGAAAACGTTGCAGCAGATCGCCGATGAGTGGCAGGTGAGCCTGCACGACGCCGCGGCGCGGCTGATGCCGGCGGGCGCTATCTACTACAACATGGATGAGCAGGACGTACGGCGGGTGATGCGCTATCCGGTCACCATGATTGGCTCTGACGGGCTACCGAACGATCCGATGCCGCATCCGCGCCTGTGGGGCGCCTTCCCGCGGGTACTCGGCCACTATAGCCGCGACGAGCAGCTATTCCCGCTGACTACCGCGGTACACAAGATGACCGGGCTGTCGGCGGCGCGCTTCCAACTGGCGGATCGCGGGCTGGTGAAAATTGGCTACTTCGCCGACCTGGTGCTGTTTGACCCGCAGACGGTGCGCGATGTTGCTAGCTTCTCCGATCCGAAACGACCGGCGGACGGCATTGAGGCGGTGATGGTCAACGGCGTGATGAGCTACGGCAGTGATAAGAAAATTACCGGGCGGGCAGGGCGTTTCCTGCGCCGTCGGATGGACTAAGGAGTTGAATATGAGTATCAAACGTTATGGCGTAGAAGGCGGTACCGGCACCGGCGGTCAGCATCTGCCGTTCGCCCGCGCGGTGGAAGCCGGCGGCTGGCTGTACGTTTCCGGGCAGACGCCAATGAAAAATGGCGAAGTCGTAGAAGGCGGCATCGTCGAACAATCGCGGCTGGCGATCCAGAACTGCGTCGACATCATGAGCGAAGCCGGCTACGGCCTGGCGGACGTAGTGCACGTGAAAGTGATCCTCACCGACGCGCGCTATTTCCAGTCGTTCAATAAGGTATTTCGCGAGTTCTTTGGCGATAATCCGCCAGCGCGCATTTGCTGCGTGGCGGACCTGGTGGTGGATTGCAAAGTTGAAGTGGATGTGACCTGTTTTAACGCTGCGCGACAATAACGCTCGAAACCTAAAAATAAATCCCTCCCTTTCCGGGAGGGAGCATCAAAAAAGTGTGATATCGGCACCAGAGTGAATAAATAAATCGGTGCCACTGGGTTCGCTATGCCTTTTTTCAGGCATGGTTCCTGTTAACTCATAATATTCAGCGGCACGAATATTATTTATTACGTCTGGATGTGAGCCATGAATAATATGTCATTTATGATTTGGTTTTCCGTTTATGCCTGCGCGATGATTACCTTAGGTTGGTACGTTTCGCGCAAACAGAAAACCGGCGAAGACTTTTTACTTGGCGGCCGTTCGCTGCCGATGATCCTCACTCTCGGCTCGACGGTCGGCACCATGGTGGGCACCGGCTCCAGCGTCGGCGCCGTCGGCTTTGGCTACAGCAACGGCTGGGCCGGGATGCTTTACGGCCTCGGCGGCGCGGTGGGGATTCTGCTGGTGGCATGGGTATTCGCTCCGGTACGCAAACTTCGCTTCATGACCATGAGTGAAGAAATGTCGTATTACACCGGCGGCAGTAAAATAATTAAAAACCTCGTCGCGATACTTATTTTTATTGCTTCTATCGGCTGGCTGGGGGCGCATATATTAGGTGGCGGATTATATCTGGCGTGGGCCAGCGGCATTGATATTAATGTCGCAAAAATTATTATTGCGCTGGCTTTTGTGGTTTATGTCGGTATTGGCGGCTATTCCGCGGTGGTGTGGATCGATACCATTCAATCGATTGTACTGTTCGTCGGCTTTATTTTAATGGCGGTGCTGGCGGTTCATCACGTTGGCGGCTGGAGCCATATTCAGCAGGCCGTCGATCCGGCGGCGCAAAGCTTGTTCGCGGTCGATAAATTAGGCGTGTTGCCGGCGCTATCATTGGCGATGGTGATCGGCGTCGGCGTGCTGGCGACGCCTTCTTATCGCCAGCGTATTTACTCGGCGAAGACCGTCTCCTCGGTACGTCAGTCCTTCACGATTACCGGCCTGCTGTATCTGGGCTTCTCCTTCCTGCCGGCGATCATCGGTATGGCGGTATGGACCATGAACCCGCAGTTGGAAAACAGCGGCTTCGCCTTCTTATTTGCCACCCAGGTGCTGCCGCCGGTGCTGGCGATGGCGATCCTGATTGCCGGCATGTCGGCCAATATGTCTTCCGGTAGCTCTGATGCCATCGCCGCGGTGTCCATCATGCTGCGCGACCTCTACACCCTGGTGACCGGCCATATGCCCGCGCCGGAGAAAGCGATTCGCCTGTCGCGGATCTTCCTGGTTCTGGTGATTGCGCTGGCGCTGCTGTTTGCCCTGACCTCCAATGACATCATCAGCTATATCACCAAAATGATCTCGATGATTATGTCCGGCATGTTTATCTGCACCATGCTTGGCCGCTTCTGGACACGCTTTAACTGGCAGGGCGCGGTCGCCGCGCTCGCCGGCGGCGCCGGAGCATCGGTTGCGGTGCTGGTGGATAGCGACTGGCTGGCGTTCTGGGGCAACCCGTGTATTCCGGCGGTACTGACGAGCCTGGTGGCTTCGGTTGTGGTGACGTTACTGACCCCGGCCAGCAGCATGAGCCGCGAGCAGGCGCTGGAGATGATTACCCACGAACGTGAAAGCCGCCCAACGCCACCGCCGTTGCCGATTGGCAAACGTCATACCTCACGCGGGTAAGGGGTAATCATGAACGAGTATATTGCCGTCGATTGGGGCTCTACGCAGCTGCGGGCATGGCGGATGCGTGATGGCGAATGCATCGACAAGCTGAAGCTGCCCTGCGGCATCACGCGCCTGAACGGGCAGCGCCCCGAAGCGGTATTTCAGCAGCAGTTGGCGCCGTGGCGCGGCGACCCCGCGCTGCCGGTGGTGATGGCGGGGATGATCGGCAGCGATGCCGGTTGGCAACCGGTGCCATATCTGGCCTGCCCGCTGGCGCTGGAGGCGCTCAACGGTCAGTTACATGAGGTGGCGGAAAACGTGTGGATCGTGCCGGGGCTGAAAGTGGCGCAGGCTGCAGATTACGACGTGATGCGCGGTGAAGAAACGCAGCTGCTGGGCGCCTGGCAACGGATGCCCGCGGAGTGTTACGTGATGCCCGGCACCCACTGCAAATGGGTGCAGGTGCAAAACGGCGTGGTGCGCCAGTTCGCCACGGCGATGACCGGCGAACTGCATCACCTGCTGCTTAATCATTCGCTGCTCGGCCAGCAACTGCCTGTACAACAACCCGATGACGCCGCTTTCGCTCTCGGTATGGAAAAAGGGCTAAATCAGCCGGCGTTATTGTCCGGGCTTTTTAGCGCCCGCGCCGCGCGGGTGTTAGGGGCGCTGGCGGCGACTTCGGTGAGCGATTATCTCTCCGGGCTGTTGATTGGCGCGGAGGTGGCGACCTTTAGCGAGCGCTATCGCTCCAGCCGCGTGGTGCTGGTTGGTGAGCACTCGCTTAGTGCCTGTTATCAGCAAGCGATGGCGGCGCGAGGGTTGACCGTTTCCTGTTGCTCCGGCGAGGCGGCGTTTCTTTCGGGTATAGCGAGGATGATTGATGGACAAGGTTAAACTGGTGGCGATTTTACGCGGTATTCAGCCCGGTGAAGCGGCGGAGCATATCGCCGCGCTTATCGATGCAGGTTTTCGCTATATTGAAATTCCGCTTAACTCGCCGGACTGGCAACAGAGTATTCCGGCGATGGTGCGCCAGTTTGGCGAACGGTCGGTGATTGGCGCGGGGACGGTGCTGAAGGTTGAGCAGGTTGATTTTCTGGCTGAAGCCGGGGCGAAGCTTATCGTGACGCCCAATACGGCCCCGGCGGTGATCCGCCGCGCGGTAGAAAAGGGGATGCTGGTGTGCGCCGGCTGTGCCACGGCCTCCGAGGCGTTTAGCGCGCTGGATGCCGGGGCGCAATGGCTGAAAATCTTTCCGTCATCGGCATTCGGCCCGGACTATATCCGCGCGCTGAAAGCGGTGTTGCCGCCGGAGGTGCCGGTGCTGGCGGTCGGCGGCGTGACGCCGGAAAACCTGCACAGCTGGCGTCAGGCGGGCTGCGCGGGGGCGGGGTTAGGCAGCGATCTCTACCGCGCCGGGCAGCCGTTGGCGCGTACCCGCCAGCAGGCGCAACGCTTTATCGCCGCCTGCGGCGATTAATCGCCGAGCGGCAGTCGGTCGACGCCGTCGCGGTGGTCGTCGAGCGCCAGCTTAATGCGGCGCAGACGGTCTTTCGCCTGCGGTTTATTGGCCATCGCCAGTTCGGTGGCCAGCACATCTACCATCGCCAACATCGCATAGCGTGAAGCGCTGGGCTTGAAAATATAGTCGTTTTCGCTCACCAGCAGCGGTAGCACGATATCGGCCTGCGCCGCCAGTGGCGTTTCCGGCGGGGTAATGGCGACAATTTTCGCCCCATATTGCCGGGCGATGGCGGCGCTTTCAATCATCTCTTTGGTATAGCCGCCGAGCGACAGCACAATCACCACATCTTTCGCCGTCACCGCCGAACTCATCATGCGTACCAGAAGGCCGTCGCTCTGGCTGACTACCGGCAACCCGAGGCGGAACAGGCGATACTGGATCTCCTGCGCGCAGATGGTCGAACCGCCGCCCATACCCAGCGCAAGCACCTGACGGGCGTCGCTAATCCATTCCACCGCGCGTTTCAGCGCCGCAAGATCCAGCGCCCGGCGGTTGGTTTCCAGCACGCTGATGATTGATTCATAAATTCCCTGTACGCCTTCCAGATCCGGTACGTCGAGAATAAAGCGCTGACCAATGGCCAGCGACTGGGCGAGCTTCATTTTCAGTTCGCGCACGTCTTTGCAGCCCAGCGCACGCGCAAAGCGCGTCACCGATGCCTGGCTGGTGTCGGTCAGGCGCGCCAGTTCGGCAATCGGCATTTCCGCCGCGGCGGCGACGTCGTCGAGAATAAACTGCGCAATGCGCTTTTCGGTCGCGGTCAGCGCCATAAAGCGGTCGGTGATGCAGGAGATGATATCGATCGAGTAGGCCATTCCGGGTATCAGGTTATGTATTGGGAATGGTACTTTGTACCATATGCCGGTGACAAAATCAGCGCGGCGCCTCTCGCGGCGTTAAAAATCAAGGCGCATCGCACAGCGGGTTTCCGCCGTCAGGCCATGCTCCGTTTCCAGCGTGCGTTTCGCCGCCAGCCCTTCGGGTAGGCGCAGTTCATTGAGGATGGTGAAGCCCAGCCGGGTATAAAAGGGCGCGTTCCACGGCACCTCGCGAAAGGTGGTGAGCGTCACCGCCGGGAAGCCGTCGCGGCGGGCGTTGTCGATAGTTTGGCTAAGCAGGGCGCGGCCAATACCCTGGCCCTGCCACTGCTGGTGGACGGAGATTTCTACAATAAACAGGGCATCGTCCAGCGGCTCGCTCAGCAGGAAACCAACGGGCCTGTTGTCAGCAAGCGCCAGCAGGCTATGGCCGGTTTCCAGGTATTGCCGGTGCTGTTCAACGCTCATTACCGGGCTTTCCGCCAGCCAGGCGAAAGCGGGAATGCGCGCAAAGGATTGTGCCGCCGAACGCTCCAGCGCGGGCAGCAGCGGCAGATCGCCTTCTTCGGTCAGGCGAAAAGTGAAAGTGGGGTTTATAGTGTTAGTTTTCATCGCCTCAGCATAGCAGCCTCAGGGAGAAATGCATGGAGTTCACCGCCGTACCTGCCGTCCAGTTTAGCGGCGCGCAGTTGACTACGATTTTGAATGACTGCTTTGCCGATTATCTGGTGCCGGTATCGATGTCGGTAGATCTGTTTGTACAGCGCTTTAGCGCCGAAGGGTTAAACCTGTTGCAGTCTAAGGTGTGGCTGGCAGGAGATGAACCGGCGGCTATCGGGCTCATCGCCCGCCGCGGGCGCGATGCGCGACTGGCGGCTTTTGCTATTCATCCCGGATTTCGCGGCAAAGGACGAGGGCGACAATTGATGACCTCGCTTATCGCCGATTTACGGGTTCAGGGCGTACAGCGAATGTGGCTGGAGGTAATCCGCGATAACCACCGGGCGGTGGCGCTGTATCAGTCATTGGGCTTTGCGGTGCGTCACGGGCTGTGCGGCTATCTCAGCGAGACGCAAGCGGAGCCGCGTGAGTCTCCCCTGGAGGATTACGATTTGCTGAGTCTGCTGCGTCATGCAAGCCTGGAGCAGGAAGGGCAACTGCCGTGGCTGCTGGATCCACTGACCTTTATTACCTTGCCATGTCGGGCGTTGACGCTGCAGCAGCAGGCCTTCGCCGTGCTGGCAACCACTGCCAGCAAGCCGCAGCTGCAGTTTTTATGGCTGACGCCGGCGGCGCGCGGACGCGGGCTGGGGCGGGAAATGCTGATCGCGCTGGCTCAACAGTTTCCGGGATTAAGCACTTCGGTGACCATCCCGGAAACCTTCACGCCGCTGTTTAAATCGGCGGGTTATGCGCCGCTGGCGCTGCAGCAGTACGAGATGTGCCTGCGCTTGAACTAGCCCGGCGCAGACGCCGGGCCGTAGGTGTTAACCTTCGCGACCGACGATTTTAATATCCACCATGCCAATGCCCAACTGGCGCGGCGCGTGGCCGACAATATTGCCTTCGTTGGTGGACTGCGGCTCCGGCGGAGTGATAGTTAAGGTGTTGCTGCGCGCCGGATTGTCGAAATGCAGCGTCGTCGTAGTCACTTCATTGGCTAAAGTAAGTACTTGCTCACTTTTCCCGACGCGCACCGGTATTGGCTGGTTGGCGTTCGGGCCGAAGGCCTTGGCGGTGATCACCAGATCGAATTTTTCCGGCAGCGGTTCTTTATATTCAATCTTCACTTCGTCACCGAGCTGGGCGTTGGACCAGCGTCCCCACAGCTCAGGCCGCGAGATGCCGCTGAACTGTTTGACCTCCTCCGGCGCGCCGGCGACATTAAACACAAAGCTATCGGCTTTATAGCGAATATCGTTATCGACAATTTTCAACGTATCGACGTTGCCTTTGTAGCGCTCCATATCGATAACGGTATCTTTGAAGGCGGTTTTGCCCTGCCATTGCGGCTTGTCGACGTGCTGTACCTGCTGTTCGCCGCCCAGCTGACCTTGCGAGACGCACCAGTCGGTGGACAGCGCCAGTTCCGGCCGCCACAGTTGGCCCATCTTGTAGCAGCGGTCGACCCATACGAAATTGTCGCGTGGGGCGAAGTCCGCCAACTGGAAGCGCAGCGGCGCGGAATACTCGCTTTCCGGAATCGGCTCGACGCGCTGATCCGAGACCCGTAGCAGCAGCGGCAGACGGAAATGGCTACCGGAGAATGAGATCATGTTCTTCTGCGAGTCGATGCTGAAGCTCTTAATCTCCTTCGGGAAATTCCACAGACGAATGACGTCCGGTTTCCATGCCAGCACTTTCTCTTTCATGTTCATGAAGATAGTGGAGAGCGATTCTGCGGAAAGGCTGCTGCGGCCAAGGCCGATATAGTTATCGCCGCCGAGAATATCCAGCACCGTCGCGCCGTTATCCATGGTATTACGCTTCACGGCCAGCACATCCTGCTGAGGCTGGTCGCCGCGCAGGATAAAGAACAGATTACTGCGATCCTGTTTGTTCAGATAATCCCAGGCGCTGTTTTTCATCGCCAGATGATCGGACGAGACCACGATGACCGTATTTTTGAAGTACGGCGAGGCCTTAATCTTTTCAATTAGCGCGGCGATGTGCTCCTGGCTACAGGCCACGGCGCTGAAGGAGAGATTCTTTTTGCCATCCATGTCATAGCGTTTACGCTCGCAGGTGCGCGAAATAAAGCCGTCAGGATGGTGGGTATCGACGGTGAGGGCGAACAGCGAAAAGCGTTTGCCGGATTGGGAGAGCTCTTCGAACTTTTTCCACGTTTCGTCGAGCACGGTGTCGTCGTAGAAGCCCCAGTCGTTGCGGTAGGACGGGTCGGCCACCGTCGTTTTCAGCTCTTCCGCACCGTACAGGTGATCGAAACCGTGGGATTTGAGGAAAACGTCTTTACCGGCGAAGCGCAGGTTGGCGCCCTGTACAAAGTAGTTTTCGTAACCGGAATTTTTCAGGATATCGCCGAGACAGATATTTTGCGGGAAGAAGCTGGATACCGCCGCGGAAGCGTTGCCTTCGAACGGCGCGAACAGCGGAATACCACACTGGGAAGCGACCATACCGGCGATGGTGTAATCGGTGCCGGGAAGCTGCGCGGTATTGCTGAAATCCAGTCCTTCGCTTTTGATTTTACCCAGTTCCGGCGTGAGCTCCGGGAAAGCCTCGTTATTGAAATAGGTGCGCTCCAGGCTCTCGCCGTAGATATAGACCAGATTCAGCTGCGGATTGTTGATGCTTTTCGACGGCTCTTTGTAGTAAGCCGTGAAGTCCGGATCGCCGTCGCGGGACTGCGATTTCACGAGTTCGGTGATTTGGCGGAACGCCGGGCTGGCGTCGACGGAGGCCAGCGCCAGTACCAGCGCTATCAGGCTGTAGCCAAAGTGATGCGGATGGTGGCGGCGACGGCGTAATATCCAACCGAGGGCGCCAAACACGGCGACCAGCGCCAGCACCAGACCGATACCCGGCAGAATATATTTACTGACGCCCGCGCCGGTCAGGCTGTTGGTCAGGGTATAGAGTACCGCGTCGTTAATACCGTCGCCGGTGAAGTAGTCGCTGGCGTAGAGGGTGATATTGAGCACAACAAACAGCCCCAGCACCGCAAGAGTGGCAGAGAACCACCAGGTATTGCGACCGGCTTTCCAGGCATAGATCACCACCGAGGCGAGAAACAAGGCGATGGATAACAACTCTGACACAGCTAACCCTCATGTGCGCCAGCGGCGGGCTGGCCGGATAGATCGATTTTCACGCTACACTGTAATGGCAGCGTCTTTCTGCTGCAATTGTAGTGTCATGAAAGTGTGCTGTGATTCAGAATTGGTTTAGAAAGCGTCTTTTTTGTACGATGTCTCATCCTGTCGTCACGGGGAAAACAGGAGCAGAAAAGTAAAAATAGCGATTGCGGCCGCGCTGGCGACGCTAAAGCGCCAAACGCGGCATCGGCGGGGAAATTTAAGACAGGAAGTTAACGCCCTGTTTCAGTACCAGGTCACAGGCTTTGGTCTTCACTTTTTCAGCCAGCGGGCTGCTGCCCAGGGTGTTGAGATTCAACTGCTGGCCGTTATTACTGCTCAGCAATCCCTGTAGCCCTTCCAGATAACCGGTATCCTGTTTCTGTTTCTCCGGCGTGCTCAGGCCAAGCTTATCCAGTACCTGGTTTTTCACGTTGTCGGCGTTGGTGACCGAGGTCAGTTTTTTTTGCGCGCAATAAGAGAGAACGCCGGCGGCATTGTTCATGCTGCTGGAGGTGAGCGCCTGGTTGCCGCCGTTGAGCAGGCTGGTTAAGGACGACATCGACATACCGCCGCCGCTTTGCTGGGAACTGCTGCTGAGCTGGCTGGCGGCGCTATTGAGTGAGTCCTGCCAGGAGGCGGCGTAGGTGGGGGCCGCCATCAACGCGCCGGCTGCGATAGCGGCGCAAAAAGCTGTCTGCAAAGATTTCATAAACGTACTCTTCGTCGTTACTTAAGAATCTCTTCAGTATAACGCCGCTTGAGCTCGGAAATCTCTCAATACTCTTTACCGGTAACGCGATCGCGGTAGCTATCCCAGGTGAAGTTTACCCACAGGCTATTACCAAGGCGCATGCGATCCATGACGCGTTCGCCGAGCAGTTTGTTCATTTCATCCATGGTACTGTTGGTCAGCATGCCGGTCGGGCGTTTCGAGGAGGAGCGACGATCGACAATCTGGTTGATGATCACTTTCTCGTAGCGCGATTCGGTTTGCATACCGATTTCGTCGATAACCAGCAGATCGACCCGGCTCAGATCGCTTAGCAATTGCTCTTCGCTGGTTTCCCGATTACCAAAGGTATCTTTCATCGCCGACATAATATCGGCGACGGTGATGATTAATACCGATTTACCGCGCAGCAGCAGCTCGTTGCAGATAGCGGCGGCAAGATGATTTTTACCGGTGCCCGGCTTGCCGGAGAAGATAAAGCTCGCAATATTGCCGTCAAACTCTTCAACGTACTGGCGGGCGCGGGATAGGGCTATCATCTGCCCGTCGTTTTCGACCCGGTAATTATCAAATGAACAGTTCTGATGTAATGGACGGATCCCGGAGCGATTAAAGGTGCGCTGCATTTTCATCGCCCGATTTTCCCGCTCCAGCGCCTCTGAACGCAGCTTACCTTGCTCTTTTTGCCAGGCCAACAGCTCTTCGCCGGTTTTAAACGCCGGTTGCACGTGGGCTGGCATCATTTTTTGCAGGCGCTTCATGAGATCGCCAACGTTTTTCATGCTCATCCTCGGAAACCTCGCGGGATCTGGTTATCGGGTTCGCTAATGGTGTTCACATCGCGCTTCGGCTGCCCGCCGTTGCTGGCGCGGCCGATTTGCACGCTACGCGCCAGCTTTTGCTGCCACTGCACGTGGTGGAAAACTTTGCCTTCCGCCTGCCAGTAGGCGACAAAGGCAGCCAGTTCTTCAGGGGTGACCGGCTGCGTCAGGGCGATGCCCCACAGCGCCGCCAGACGCTGAAAATCGGTATCCGGCTGCCAGCCGGCATACATGGCGAATTTCCCCATCGGCACGGCGACGGGCGCGGCGCTCGGCTCGTCAAAGAACTGCGCATCCAGCGCGATATCGCTGGTGGGGCGCGCCAGTTTCGCTTCCAGTTCCAGCAACTGCGCCAGGCGCTCCGGCGTCAGCGCGTAAAACGCCGGGGCGTTATTGGCAAACACGGCGACGGCGCCGCTGGCTGATTTTTGCAGCCTGGCCGCGTGGTTCTCGACGAAATCGTCAAGACCGCAAAAGTCGGTGGTTAAAATTCGTGAAGACATAACGCTATCTCAACTCTGAACAGCAAAGAGTGGGGGAATTGCTGACATAGTAGCATAGTGCGAGGCCAGGAAGCAGCGCTGCCGGTTATACGCGCGGGCGTTTGCGATAGAGCCACAAACCGGGAATAGATAGCCCGATAGAGAGCGCCCCGACGATGGAGGAGGCTTTTAAAAAGTTGCTCAACAGCATAATCATCATCTCTTCGGAGTAACCAAAATGGCTGATTTTGACGGCCGAGATCATCGCCGTATAAGCCGAAATCCCAGGGAACATCGGGATCACTGCGGCGACGGTAAATATCTTCGGGTGCGCCAGATACCAGCGCGACCATTGAATGCCGATACTGCCAACCAGTAACGCGGCGAGAAAGGTGGCCCATTCTATATTGAAGCCTGCGCTCATCATTATCATCCGCGAGCCGTGGCCGATAGCCCCCAGTAATGCGCACCAGCGCAGCGCGCGCTGTGGAACGTTGAAGACCATCGCAAAGCCGACGGCAGGGATGGCCGCCAGCGCCATATCCTGCGCCAGGTCGAAAAGATAAGAGATTATGCCCATCCGCGTAGCCCCCACACTGTCATTGCCATCACCACCCCAATACAGGTCGCCAGCGTCAGCAGGCTGGCGATCGCCCAGCGGGCCAGCCCGGTATTAATATGGCCCTTGAACATATCGGCCACGGCGTTAATTAACGGAAAGCCGGGAACCAGCAACAGCACGCTGGCGGCCATGGCGATAGTCGGCGTGTCGCTAAAGGCCGGCAGACGCAGCATCAGCCCGGAAATCGTGGTAGCGACGAAGGCGGTAATGCAGAAATTAATCTGCGGATGCATGGAACGGTGGGTCAGCAGCTGGCGAATATACATGGCGACGGTGCTGGCAAAGAAGGTAACCACCGCGCCATCCCAGCCGCCGTTGTTCAATTTACAAAAGCAGGCGCAGGAGAGGCCAACCATCATTACTAGCAGCCAACGCGGATAGCGCAAGGGTTTGATCTGCGAAAAGCGCTTCTCGACATCTTTGTAATCCAACAGCTTATGTTCGGCCATGATCACGATATGCTGTACCTCCGTCACCACGTGCATGTTAATTCCGCGATCGCTGTTTTTGCGGGTGGAAGTCAGGCATTCACCATTTTTAATCGTGGTGAGCACAATTGCGTTAGAGGAGATGGCGCTCTCAACGCTATCCATACCTAACGCTCGCCCGAGGCGGGTAGAAAGCTCCTCAACCAGCGCGCTTTCCGCACCGTGCTGGAGTAAGTAAAGGGCACACTGGATGCACAACCGAGTGACGGCGCGCTGCTCTGATTTATCTGCCTGCATAAGTACCTGCTGTCCGCGTCTCTATTAATACTTGTACCTGAACTCCACCCCGTTGTGCGGCGTGCCGGATCAAACAATGTGCAAAAATTGCTCCATCAATGGCGTTGGCTGAAATTTGAACCGCGCCACACTTTCACCACTTCGTTGGAAAGTGCAATTTTTACCGCCGTTCATCCCTTCTTTTTCCCGTTTGAGTTATCAAAAATGCATCTGTGAACTTTTGATAAACAAAAAACAAACAAATAATTAACTTTCGAGAGCGAGTACCCTATGAGAACACAGGTTGCCATTATTGGCGCGGGCCCTTCGGGGCTGCTGTTAGGTCAACTGCTGCATAACGCTGGTATTCATACCGTCATCCTTGAACGTCAGAGTGCGGAATATGTGCTGGGGCGCATCCGCGCGGGGATACTTGAAAACGGTACCGTCGAACTACTGCGTGAAGCGGGAGTGGCGAAGCGCATGGACGCGGAAGGGCTGGTTCATCATGGCGTGGAGTTTTTATTTGAAGGCCAGCGGGTACCGGTACCGCTCAGCGAGTTGACCGGCGGTAAAAGCGTGATGGTTTACGGTCAGACTGAAGTCACCCGTGACCTGATGGCGGCAAGACGCGACAGCGGCGCGGCGATTATCTATGGCGTTAGCGAGGTGGCAATCGAGGATGTTAAGAGCGACCGGCCGGTGGTCTCCTACGTGAGCGGCGGCGAAAAGTGTCGACTGGAGTGTGACTTTATTGCCGGTTGCGATGGTTTCCACGGCGTTTCGCGGCAAAGTATTCCACGTGACATTCTCAAAGAGTATGAAAGCGTGTGGCCGTTTGGTTGGTTAGGTTTGCTGGCGGATACGCCGCCGGTGAATCCGGAGCTGATTTACGCTCATCACGAACGCGGATTTGTATTGTGTAGTCAGCGCTCACTCACCCGCAGCCGCTATTACCTGCAGGTGCCGCTAAGCGATAGCGTCTCGGCGTGGTCTGATGAACGCTTCTGGGATGAGCTAAAACGCCGCCTGCCGGAGGATCTGGCAAATAAGTTAGTAACTGGTCACTCACTTGAGAAGAGCATTGCGCCGCTGCGCAGTTATGTCGTTGAGCCGATGCAGTACGGCAGACTGTTTCTGGTCGGCGACGCCGCGCATATCGTGCCGCCAACCGGCGCAAAGGGGCTGAATCTGGCGGCGTCGGATGTCAATTATTTATGGCGGATCCTGCGCGAATATTATCACCATGGCCGCGCGGATCTTATTGCCAGCTATTCGCGCTTTGCTCTCGACCGCGTGTGGAAAGGAGAAAGATTCAGCTGGTTTATGACTCGCCTGTTGCACGACTTTCCTGAACAGAATGAATTCGATAAAAAAATGCAGGCCGCCGACCGCTGCTACTATCTGGGTTCTCGAGCCGGGCTAACCACCATTGCCGAAAATTATGTGGGGCTGCCGATGGAGCGCGTCACGTAACGACAAACGAAAACTGGAGAGACCATGTTAACCGCGAACACGATTCCCGTTTTTACCCTGTATGGCGAAGAGCGCGGTTGGCCGACGCCGGATCTGCTGCATTGCGAATCCATTTTGCAGCGCAGCAGCCTTTATGAGTGGCATATCCGCGTACATCAACATGCCGAAATGGTGCAGCTTTTATATCTGCATAAGGGGCGCGCTGAAATTGAAATCGAAGGCGTCACCAGGGTGATGACCGAAGCCTGTATTCAGGTCGTACCGGCATTATGCATCCATGGCTTTCGTTTCTCGCCCGGCACGCAAGGGTTTGTCCTGTCGCTGTCGCAGCCGTTGCTGAGCCGCTTTGAAAGCCAGTTTGGGCGCACGCTTGATGTGCTATCGCAGCCGCAGTGCGTGGCGGTGAAACGCTCCCGCGGCCATATTCGTTCGTTGTTTACCGCCTTACGTGAAGAATATTGCGAAGAGCATGATGCGCGCGAAATGATGCTCCATTCGCTGCTGGGAGCGCTATTAGTATGGTTAAATCGACAGTGCCGGCCGACACCCGTGACAGAAGACAAAGCCGAACGTAAGCGCAGCGTCATGCGCCATTTTTCCCGTCTGATTGAAAGCCACTACCGGGAACATCTGCCGCTGGCTGAATATGCAAAGCTAGTGGGGCTTTCCGCAACGCATTTAAATTATTTGTGTCGTGAATTTCATGGCTGCAGCGCATTAGGCGTATTACATCAACGTTTAATGTTGGAAGCGCGGCGTAACCTGCAATATACCAGCATGACTATCACCCAACTTTCTGATTATTTGGGGTTTACTGATGCTGCTTATTTTTCGAGATTCTTTCGACGATATAGTGGGCTCTCACCGAAAGCATTTAGGAAAGAAATTAAATAAATTATTTATTTAATTCTTAAGGTAATTTTTCTAATGAGGCTTTTAATTTTTTCTAATTTATTGATGGCATCATTTTGTGTTAGGGTAAATCGTTGGTGAGAGTAATACAAAAATATCCCTCACGGTTATGGAATTAACTTCAGGGCATACGTCATGCCCACCAGGGACGATAAAGATTCAATTGGCGAAATAATATTATAGTAGCCATTCATCCGTTATTTATTTCGGGTGTGAATCTTTGACAGGAGGTGGAGGTTTTATGTTGCCAGGACAAGGTAAATTTGGCGTCATCATTAGTAGAATACCGGTTATGCAATCGGGTTTGAAGGCTATTTTAAGGGAGCATCTCCCTGATTACGATCTGAGTTTCTGTGGTTCACAGGATGAACTCACGCTGCTTCAGCTTCGCCGCGCCGTGCTGGTTCTCGTCGACCTCTCCGGTCACATTGAACGCCCGCGAGATATTTGTGAGCATTATTATTCGTTAATGAATCAATACCGGGATATTCACTGGATCTTTATGGTTGGTCACTCCTGCTTCCCACTGGCAGTTGAGTTTCTGATGCGGCCGGAAAGTTCTCTGATTTCTGATAGCGAGCCGGTCAAACGTTTCATTGAGGTTATCCGAGCAGGTAAAGCTTCTGCCGAAAGAATTAGCCAGACACTCTTTTCACCCGAGATGGACAACTTAGGTGATGATGCTAGCGATACGGTCATCTTAACCTTTTCAGAACGCAAAGTGTTGCGGCTACTGGCAAAAGGGTGGGGAATTAACCAGATTGCTGCCTTGTTGAAAAAAAGCAATAAAACGATAAGCGCGCAGAAAAATAGCGCCATGCGCCGACTTTCGTTACGCAGTAATGCAGAAATGTATGCCTGGATCAATAGCGCTCAAGGAATGAAGGAACTGAATCTGTATTCAGCCTATGGAGATAACACGGAATGGAAAAAAATCTCACAACACGATGTGTCGCTATCGTAGAAAAATGCGCAATGACTGAGATGGCGCTTCGTTATATTTTAGATAATGAAGCAGGTAAAAAATATAGCATTCATTTTTATAAAGATACTCAGGCCTTAAAGCGTGAATTCGCTTCCAAAAACTTTATCGCCGTTATTTTTTCCCTTTCCGGTAGCCGACGTATTCGTCTGGAAAGCCTGCTTTTTTTACATGAAATAGCGCAAACGCGACCCGAAATACAGCGAATTGTACTGGCGGATAATACGGCGGAAATGCGTCTGATCAGTCATCTGACACCTTCAAGCCCGCAAACTATTCTGAATAAATCATCTTGCCTTACTCGTCTGCAGGAACGTTTACTGCAGCTGATCGAGCAGGCGCCATTGGATAAAGAAAGCATTCTGGAGCGCAGCTACAGCTCCTGTGGGCAAATTCTTAGCCCGACGGAGCATACGATACTGCGTTATATGACCTATGGCTATTCATTGCCCGAAATTGCCACCCAGCTTGATAGAAATATCAAAACCATTCGCGCACATAAATTTAACGCGATGACCAAACTGGGCGTTAACTCTGATATTGGCCTGCTTAGTGCGGCGGACATTCTGCTGTGTCTGCCGGCGAATAACGACGATGGGCCAGGAATGTGCCTGGCGCAATAACCGGCAAGTTACAGGCAGACGTCCACCCAATCGGCTTCTGTCAGTTGTGCCATGCGCTCAGGCGAAATTCGTACCGCGCTATGAATGGCACCTGCTGCCGGTAGAACCTCGGCATACTGCTTGAGTGAAACATCACAATAGACCGGCAGAGGGTTTTCCAGGCCAAACGGACAGACGCCGCCGACGGGGTGGCCGGTTAGCGTAACGACTTCATCACTGCTGAGCATCCGCGCTTTTGCCCCGAAGGCGTCTTTCAGCTTCTTATTATCAAGGCGAGCATCGCCTTTAGCGACGATCAATATAACCCGTTCTTTTACCTTTAAGGATAAAGTCTTAGCGATTTGCCCCGGCTCGACACGATGCGCGGCGGCGGCAAGCGCAACGGTCGCCGTACTTTGATTCAACTCGATGATTTCAATATCGGGGGCATGCTCAGCAAAAAACTGCCTCACGGACTGCAGACTCATGGGGTTCTCCTGGTAGTTATCCGCTTAAATCTGTCACAAGGCCGGAAATCTGTAAATATTGTCGATGGATAATCAGGAATTATTCTGATTTCTGGATCTTCTTCACAATCGCCGCAACCGGTTACTGTAACCGGTTGCAGGATCGCGCTCGTCGATGAATACTGACATGGTAACTCCCTGTACCAAAGATAACTAACAGCCGCGCATGAGATCCTCCTGCTGGCATTATGGCAACCGTCAGTCCCGGTCAGCCACAATCCGTCTGCAGTTAATTTCAGCATAGCGGCAAGATTACCGTTGTTGGTCCTGTTTCGATAGCCTGTCAGGAGGGCTGCTATGTCTGCAAACCATGCTGCGTTTAATCTGATATTTCGCTTTGTAGAGAACTATATAAGTCCCGTTGCCGGGCGCATTTCATCGCAGCGCCACGTCATGGCTATTCGTGACGGATTTATCTCGGCCATGCCGTTTATGATTGTAGGCTCCTTTCTCTTGGTCTTCGCCTATCCGCCGTTTTCACCGGATACCACCTGGGGCTTCGCCCGCGCATGGCTGGATTTGGCCAAAGAGTTCGAAGGACGCATTCTGACGCCTTTTGATATGACCATGGGCATCATGTCTATTTATATCTGCGCGGCGATTTCCTACAACCTGGGCAAACATTATGAAAAGGCGTACCAGCTCGATCCTTTCATGTGCGCCATGCTGTCGATCATGGCCTTTCTACTGATCGCTGCGCCAAAAACCAATGGCACTCTGCCGGTTGATAGCCTGGGAGGTACCGGGATCTTTACCGCGATCCTGGTGGCGATTTACTGTGTTGAGATGATGCGTTTCTTAAGGGCGCACAACATCGGGATCCGCCTACCGGATCAAGTGCCGCCGATGATCAAAAACTCTTTCGATCTGTTGATCCCGGTTCTGGTGGTGGTACTGACGCTCTATCCTCTGAGCTTGTTTATCCAGCATCATTTCGACCTGCTGATCCCGCAGGCCATTATGGCTATCTTTAAGCCGCTGGTATCCGCCGCGGATTCATTACCGGCTATTCTGCTGGCAGTGTTGATTGGCCACCTGCTGTGGTTCGCAGGGATTCACGGGGCGGCGATTGTTTCCGGTATGCTGCAGATGTTCTGGCTCACTAATCTGGGGATGAACCAGCAGGCTCTGGCGCAGGGCGCGCCGCTGCCGCATATTTTCATGGAAGCGTTCTGGACGTTCTTTATTGTCGTAGGCGGTTCTGGCGCCACGATGGGCTTGGTGTTCTGTTATCTACGCAGTCGTTCTGCGCATTTGCGCTCTATCGGCCGTTTAAGCGTGGTGCCAAGCCTGTTTAACATTAACGAGCCGGTTATCTTTGGTACGCCTATCGTCATGAACCCGGTATTCTTTATTCCGTTCCTGCTGGCGCCGATGGTTAACGCGGTGATTGCCTGGGCGGCCATGAAATTGGATCTGATAGGCCGAGTTATCTCGGTCGTACCGTGGACGGCGCCGGCGCCGATTGGCGGCGCATGGGCTCTGGGATGGGATTTCCGCGCGGCGATCCTGGTCGTTATTCTTGCCTGCGTATCGGCAATCATCTACTTCCCGTTCTTTAAGGTGTACGAAAAGCAACTGCTGGCGCAGGAAGCTGAAGAGGCGCAGCGCGCCGAGCAGGAGAACGAGCAGACCGCATAAAATAACAACGGGCGGCATATTGCCGCCCGTCAGATGATTACTTTAACGTGCAGTCGCCGCATTGCTGAACGTCCGGCAGGCGATAACGTTGACAGCAAGTTCGTCGTACCAGTAGCCCTTCGCGAACGACTACCGTCCGCCACAGCGGATTATCCTCGCCACTGGCCTGCTGTTTTGCAAAAAAACAGTGTTGACGTAGCGCGTTAACCTGCTCGTCGCCAAGCAGATTTTTCATTTCACCGAGATACCAGTTAATCAAATAGCCGGTATTGCTCCAGATAAGCTTACCGTTAATGTCGCCGGTAGCTTCCAGCGCTTCCACCACCGGCTTCAGGGCTTTATTGACCAACATATCCATACGCGCTTGCGCGGAAAGCATTAGCGCATCATGGTCGGCATGCACGTCAATCCAGAAGCAAGCCGCGCGCCCGCTTTCATGGAACTCAACGCGAAAATGCTCCGGTTCAAGGCTAATAGCTTGTTCTTCTGTTAGTAACGCCAGCATCAGCGGCGGTACCAGCAGGCCGATATACCACTGCGCCCAGAGTGACAGCAGGGGTTTTTGTTCACGCGGCTGGCCGGGCTGATGGCGATAAATATGATCGGAATAGGTGGCCAACAACGAAATGAGGGTGGTGGGTTGCGACCATTCCGCGAGGGTTAGGGCACGCGGCGGCGCTTCTTCATCCAGACGCAGGAAATCCAGCAGATGCGGGCGTACCGCCGCGATCTTTTCCCGTATCGCATTCGCCAAAGCGTGCTCGACGGGCGCAAGCGGCGCACGCCAAATAATATCATCGCTGAAGGAGAAGGTACGGTAAGCCATCAGATTTCCAGATACAAATCTAAATGATAATGATTGCTGATACTAGTTGTTCACCGCAGGGAGCGCAAGCGATTTGTCAGCGCCGCGTATCCCTTGCGGCGGGCTGGAAGCGTTAGTTGACGAGAATGATATTACGCCCCTGATTTTTGGCTTCATATAGCGCGCTATCGGCGCGTTTTATCGCACTGTCGATATCGCCATCCACCAGTGGGGTCATACCTATACTGATGGTGACATTGGTAGCGACGCTCTCGTTAAAACGATGCGCGATTTTTAAATCGTAAACCCGCTGGCGAATGCGTTCTGCCGTCTGGAAGGCGGTTTCCGCCGTGCTACTGGTTAGCACGACCATGAACTCTTCACCGCCAAAGCGAGCGACGATATCGCGTGAGCGCACGGAATTACGAATCGCCGCCGATACCTGGATTAACGCCTGGTCGCCCATCATATGGCCATAGTTATCGTTGTAGGCTTTGAAATGGTCAATATCCAACAGCAGGATGAAATGTTCACGCGAATCCACTGCCAGGATGTTATCCATCCGGTTTTGCAAGCCGCGACGGTTATAAAGACCGGTCAAAGGATCAAGCATACTGAGATCGTTCAGGGTGTTACGCTCTTGCAGCAATTTATCCATTAGCCCTTGGGTAAAATTATCGCTGCGCTTTTGCATAATGTTTTGCAACGTAATCCCGGCAACAGGCAGGACAAAGCAGTAAAACATCCGCAGCCATTGTTCACCGCCAGCCAGCGCCAGACACACCATAAAAGTCGGTAGAGAATGTAGAGTAAAGGCGATGATATTGTTAGAAAAAGCGATAGTTCCAATAAACAGGATGCTTAATAAGGCAATAACCAGAAAGTTAAAATGCGGAGGGGGTAACAATGAGGATTTTATTACGATGTGCCAGGCCCATAGCACGCCAAATAACAGAGAAATAACAGGAATATTTATTTTCTGTTTTGGGAATTTCCAATTCCATAACAATAAGCCCAGGCTGGCCGCACAGATCAGCGCACTCGGCAATGTGACGGTGACAATGGTAAACAGCGGGCTGAACAGCGCCAGAGCAGCAGAAACACAATTAAGTAATAAAAAAAGTCGTAAGGAATACTGATATTTTTGCTCATAATGAGCCCGCCAGGTTTGTGCAGTCATATAGGTACTATCATTATTAGTAGTTAAGTTTCAAGATGATGGCTGCCAAAGGGGGAAAATATAAAACAATGCATAATATAAGGATATCTGCGCAAATGATCAGACAATTTAATATATAGATTTAATTTGCTTAATTTATCATCCCAATGAATGTATGTCATTACCCCTGAGTGCAAGAGTAATAAAAGTTGAACGCCCTGAGATGACAAATGATAAAAATTATCATATGATATTGGTTATCATTATCGTTGTAAGAGGCAAAACCATGTTGCAGCGAGCTTTAGGGAGTGGTTGGGGAATTCTGCTGCCGGGCGTTCTGGTGATGGTGTTAGGCATGATTGGTCTGCCGGTGGAAGCCTGGCGCGTGATGATTGCTTTGGGGTTATTACTATCGGCGGCTATGATCTGGCACCGTCAGTTGCGTCATTTCGTACTGTTGCCGTCAAGCGTAGCGTTGGTTAGTGGAATAATGCTGATAATGTTGAATTTGAAGCTGATGGGATAAAACAGAGAAGGGTAAGAATATTGGTGCGAGGGGGGGGACTTGAACCCCCACGTCCGTAAGGACACTAACACCTGAAGCTAGCGCGTCTACCAATTCCGCCACCTTCGCACAGTATTCTTAATCTGATATCGCCTCGTTGGTGCGAGGGGGGGGACTTGAACCCCCACGTCCGTAAGAACACTAACACCTGAAGCTAGCGCGTCTACCAATTCCGCCACCTTCGCACAGTGCGAGCGATATCAACGTGGATTATGGTGCGAGGGGGGGGACTTGAACCCCCACGTCCGTAAGGACACTAACACCTGAAGCTAGCGCGTCTACCAATTCCGCCACCTTCGCATACCATCGACACTATAAAAAGTATCGTTACCACGGAGGCGCATTCTAGTGGTTTTCGGCGACACGTCAATAGTTAATTATGCAGGTTTTATCGATTGCTGCAAAAATCGGCTATTCAGAGCGGAGGGAAGTACCGGCGGCGCATTGGGAGCGCCGCCGGCAAGGAACAATGATTATTTCTTCGCCTGGCGAGTCATCACCGTGCGGTAAACTTTGAAACGGCCGGTTTGGGCGATCACTTCGTGGAAGCCAAACGTCTCATCCAGGACCTGCGGATACGGCAGGAAGGCGTTGGCGACGATACGCAGCTCGCCGCCGCTGTTCAGATGGCGGACCGCGCCGCGGATCAGCGCCTGCGCCGCTTCCAGGCTGGTTTGCAGGCCGTCGTGGAATGGCGGATTTGAGATGATCATGTCAAAACGGCCGCTGACCTCAGAGAAGACGTTGCTGGCAAAGACCTCGCCTTCAAAACCATTCGCGGCAAGCGTCGCGCGGCTGGCTTCAACCGCCGGAGCGCTGACGTCGCATAGCGTCAGGCGTACCTTCGGCGAATGGCTGGCCAGTACCGCGGCCAGCACCCCAGCGCCGCAGCCGACATCAAGCACTTTACCTTTGGTATGCGGTTGCAGGGTTGACAGCAGCAGTTGGCTGCCAACATCAAGGCCGTCGCGGCTGAACACGCCCGGCAGCGTTTTAATGGTCAGGTTATCAAGCGCGTACTCGTTCCAGTACTGTTCGGCGTTGAAGGAGGGCTGTTTTTCCAGACGGCCGTGGTAGAGACCGCAGCGGCGGGCGCTATCCACTTTATTCAGCGGCGCGTATTCGGCGAGCATTTGCTCGGCGCTACGTACGCCGCTGCGGTTTTCGCCGATCACGAAAATATCGATCCCCACCGGCAGCAAAGAGAGCAGGTTCATCAGTTGGAACTGCGCTTCCGGCTTGTTCTTCGGCCAGTAGTAGATCAGGGTGTCGCAATCGGCGACGTCGGCGGCCTCGGCCACTAAGCTAAAGCGAACGTTGTCGCCCATCTGGCGATTCAGGACCTGCCAGTGGTGGAATTGTTGGGTGTGAGCGCGGCTGGCCGCGGTATCCAGACGTGCAGGCAGATCATCCTGCAGGTCACCGGCAAACAGAACGCGGGCGGACTCGAAATCATCACTGTGGCGCAGCAAGACTTCACTTGCCGGGGTAAAAGCTGACATGAAACACTCCTTCAATAAGACTGGCGCCGATTATAGTAGTTTGTTGGCGCAGATACGACGGATTTGCTATATTGCGCGCTTGTTTAACAGGAGTGTTTCGCTATGACTTCCCGACGAGACTGGCAATTACAGCAACTGGGAATTACCCAGTGGTCGCTGCGTCGCCCGGGGGCGTTGCAGGGCGAAATCGCTATCTCGCTTCCTGAACATATTCGTCTGGTGATGGTGGCGGAAACCCCGCCGTCGCTGACTGAACCGCTCATTAGCGATATTCTGCGCGCGCTCTCGATTCGCGCCGATCAGGTACTGCAGCTTACGCCGGACCGGGTAGCGATGCTGCCGCAAAATAGCCGCTGCAACAGCTGGCGACTGGGCTGCGAGACGCCGCTGTCGTTGGCGGGCTCCCAGGTCTCGACGCCCGTTTTTGATGAACTTCAGAGCAGCGCGCCGGCTCGCATCGCGCTCTGGCAACAAATCTGCGCACATGAACACGATTTCTACCCTCAGCACGGCTGATTTATCCAAAGCCTGGCAAATCGAAAAACGCGCCCACGCTTTTCCGTGGAGCGAACAAACCTTTGCCAGCAATCAGGGTGAACGTTATCTGAATTACCAACTGGCAGTGGATGGAGAAATGGCGGCATTTGCCATTACTCAGATTGTCCTTGATGAAGCGACGCTTTTTAACATCGCCGTCGACCCCGCATACCAGCGCCGCGGCCTGGGACGGGAACTGCTGGAACATGTTATTGATGAAGTTGAAAAACTCGGCGTCGCCACGCTGTGGCTGGAGGTGCGGGCATCGAATGTCGCCGCCATCGCGCTCTACGAAAGCTTAGGCTTTAACGAGGCGACTATCCGCCGCAATTACTACCCTACGGCCGACGGGCGTGAAGACGCAATTATCATGGCTCTGCCAATCAGTATGTAAGACAAGGTGAAACGATGAAATGGGACTGGATTTTCTTTGATGCCGATGAAACGTTGTTTACGTTTGATTCTTTCAGCGGCTTACAGCGGATGTTTCTCGACTATAGCGTGACATTTACCGCCGAAGATTTTCAGGACTATCAGGCCGTTAATAAGCCGCTGTGGGTGGATTATCAAAACGGCGCCATCACCTCGCTACAATTACAGCATCAGCGTTTTGATAGCTGGGCGGAACGGTTGAACGTCCCCCCGGGCGAACTGAACGACGCTTTCATGAATGCGATGGCAGAAATCTGCGCGCCGCTGCCGGGCGCCGTATCGTTGCTGGATGCGCTGCAGGGCAAGGTAAAAATGGGCATCATCACCAACGGTTTTACCTCGTTGCAGCAGACTCGTCTGGAGCGTACCGGCCTGCGCGATCATTTTGATTTGCTGATTATTTCTGAGGAAGTCGGCGTCGCGAAGCCGGATGCGCGTATCTTCGACTATGCGCTGGCGCAGGCGGGTAATCCGTCGCGCGACAGGGTATTGATGGTCGGCGATACCGCCGAGTCGGATATCCGCGGCGGCGTCAATGCCGGGCTTGCCACCTGTTGGCTGAATGCGCACCAGCAAACGCTGCCGGCAGACCTGCAGCCCGACTGGACGGTGACCTCTTTAAGCGAACTGGAGCAACTCCTGTGTAAACACTAATTGCCTCCCCCCCATTGATGGGTAAAATAGCCGCAATTTTTCGTATTCCACATGCGCGGCCCGTTGCCGCGTTTACTTAGAAGATTGAATTATGACGTTGTCTCCTTATCTGCAAGAGGTGGCCAAACGCCGCACTTTTGCCATTATTTCTCACCCGGATGCCGGTAAGACCACCATCACTGAAAAAGTGCTGCTGTTCGGACAGGCGATTCAGACCGCCGGCACCGTGAAGGGCCGCGGCTCCAGCCAGCATGCTAAATCCGACTGGATGGAGATGGAAAAGCAGCGTGGGATCTCGATTACCACCTCGGTGATGCAGTTCCCGTACCATGATTGCCTGGTTAACCTGCTGGATACCCCGGGGCACGAAGACTTCTCCGAAGATACCTACCGTACCCTGACGGCGGTTGACTGCTGTCTGATGGTTATCGATGCGGCGAAAGGCGTCGAAGATCGTACCCGCAAGCTGATGGAAGTTACCCGTCTGCGCGATACGCCGATCCTCACCTTTATGAACAAACTCGACCGTGATATCCGCGATCCGATGGAATTGCTGGATGAAGTCGAAAATGAGCTGAAAATCGGCTGTGCGCCGATTACCTGGCCTATCGGCTGCGGCAAGCTGTTTAAAGGGGTTTATCATCTTTATAAAGATGAAACTTACCTCTATCAGACCGGTAAAGGGCACACCATTCAGGAAGTGCGCGTGGTTAAGGGGCTGAATAACCCTGAGCTGGATGCCGCGGTGGGCGACGATCTGGCGCAGCAGCTGCGCGATGAACTGGAACTGGTACAGGGCGCTTCGAACGAGTTCGATAAAGATCTGTTCCTGGCGGGCGAAATTACTCCGGTGTTCTTCGGCACCGCATTAGGCAACTTCGGCGTGGATCATATGCTGGATGGCCTGGTGGAATGGGCGCCAGCGCCGATGCCGCGTAACACTGATACCCGTGAAGTGACGGCCGCAGAAGAGAAATTCACCGGCTTCGTGTTTAAGATTCAGGCCAACATGGACCCGAAACACCGCGACCGCGTGGCCTTTATGCGCGTGGTATCCGGCAAATACGAGAAAGGCATGAAGCTGCGTCAGGTGCGTATCGGCAAGGACGTGGTGATTTCCGACGCGCTGACCTTTATGGCGGGCGACCGTTCGCACGTTGAAGAAGCCTACCCGGGCGATATCATTGGTCTGCATAACCACGGCACCATTCAGATTGGCGACACCTTTACCCAGGGCGAAATGATGAAGTTCACCGGTATTCCGAACTTCGCGCCGGAACTGTTCCGTCGTATTCGCCTCAAGGATCCGCTGAAGCAGAAACAGCTGCTGAAAGGGCTGGTACAGCTCTCTGAAGAGGGCGCGGTACAGGTCTTCCGCCCTATCGCTAATAACGATCTGATCGTTGGCGCCGTCGGCGTGCTGCAGTTTGACGTGGTAGTAGCGCGTCTGAAAAGCGAATACAACGTTGAAGCGATTTACGAATCTGTCAACGTGGCTACCGCGCGTTGGGTTGAATCAACAGATGTGAAGAAATTCGAAGAGTTCAAGCGTAAGAACGAAGTTCAACTGGCGCTGGATGGCGGCGATAATCTGACCTATATCGCCCCGACGATGGTGAACCTGAACCTGACGCAAGAGCGTTATCCTGATGTGGTGTTCCGCAAAACGCGCGAACACTAATACCTCTCTGGAGCGCGGCGATGCTGCGCTCCAGCCTGTTTTGCTCGTCTTCCTCCTTACCATAGAAAGTTCTTAAATCTGCGCAAATCGTAGCTTTTTTATTCAAACCCTCCGCCGCATCTCCGCTCATCTACTATATTTATTAAGCACTTTTCAGAAACCTGGCTGAATAAATAGCCATTTGTTTTACCAAAGCAGACATCGTGAGGGCATACCAATGACCAGACTAAAGAGCGCCAGGCTATTGCTGCCTCTCTTCTTAGGCTCAGCGTTGATAAGCGCCTCGACCTATGCGGAAACCACCGCAACCGATAGCGCGAAGGCCGCCGCGACCAGCGCGGGAGAAAGCGTCGATAAATCGATCAACAAGGTTGGCGATTTTATGGATGACAGCACGATCACCGCCCGTGTCAAAGCGGCGCTGATCGATGACAAAAGTATCCGTAGCACCGATATCTCGGTGAAAACGGAAAACAAAGTGGTGACCTTAAGCGGGACTGTTGAGAGCGCTGAGCAAAAATCACAGGCCGTTAGCGCGGCGAAAGGCGTCGAAGGGGTGAGTTCGGTAAGCGACAAGCTGACCGTGGCAGGTGAAAAATCGGCAAGCCTGAAGGGCTATGCAGGCGACACCGCTATCACCAGCGAAGTCAAAGCCAAACTGCTCGCGGACGATATCGTTCCGTCGCGGAAGGTGACGGTGGAAACCAGCAACGGGGTGGTACACCTCTCCGGAACCCTGGATTCGAGCAAACAGGTCGATCGTGCGGCAGACATTGCCAAAGCGGTAACCGGTGTTAAGAGCGTGAAGAACGATCTTAAAGTGCAGTAAGGGTATTCATTAAAAGATATTCGCCAGCGGCGATACCGCTGAGCGAGTTGTACGCAGGGTTGATGTATGCGCGGCCTGAGCGCGCAGAAAAGCGACCGTTAATCATATGGTAAGGAGAACAGTATGTTTAGATGGGGCATTATTTTTCTGATCATCGCGTTGATTGCCGCCGCATTGGGTTTTGGTGGTCTGGCGGGTACCGCGGCGTGGGCGGCTAAAATCGTCTTTGTTGTCGGTATTATCATTTTCCTGGTCAGCCTGTTTACCGGGCGAAAACGACCCTAGAGGCCATGTGCCGAAAGGCGTGAATCAATAACCGCGCAGTGATGACATAACGTCTTACATAAAGCCAGTCAATGTGACTGGCTTTTGCGGTTTCAGGGGACGACAATTTGCGTTACTTTAATGATACAAAATAGACAAACAGGAAAGCAGGGTGGGGCAGCGCATTCCCGTGACGCTGGGCAATATCGCCCCGTTAGCGGTAAAACCCTTCCGTCCGGGCAAACTTGCTCTGGTGTGCGAAGGCGGTGGTCAGCGAGGTATTTTCACAGCCGGGGTTCTGGACGAATTCATGCGCGCCGGATTTAACCCTTTCGACCTGATGCTTGGTACTTCCGCTGGCGCGCAAAACATCTCCGCTTATATCTGTAATCAGCAGGGCTACGCCCGTAAAGTCATTACGCGTTATACCACCTCGCGGCAGTTTTTCGACCCGATGCGCTTCGTACGCGGCGGCAATCTTATCGATCTCGATTGGCTGGTCGATTCCACTGCACAACAAATGCCGCTGGCGATGAACTATGCCGAGGAGCAGTTCGCGCTGGGTAAAGAGCTGTGGATGTGCGCCTGCCGCGGTGACGATTACACGGCAAACTATTTTTCCCCCACCCGTCAGACCTGGCTTGATCTGATCCGCGCCTCCAGCGCCATTCCCGGTTTTTACCGTAGCGGTGTCCTGCTGGATGGCGTGAACTACCTCGATGGCGGCGTCAGCGATGCGATCCCGGTGCAGGAAGCGGCGCGGCGCGGCGCGCAGACTATCGTGGTGATCCGTACCGTCCCTTCGCAGATGTTCTACACTCCGCAGTGGTTTAAACGAATGGAACGTTGGCTTGGGGAGAGCAGTCTGCAGCCTTTTGTGAACCTGGTGCAACACCACGAAACCACCTATCGCGCGACGCAGCAGTTTATTGAAAAACCGCCGGGTAAACTGCGGATATTCGAAATCTATCCGCAACGGCCGCTGCGCAGTATGGCGCTTGGCAGCCGTCTGCCGGCGCTGCTGGAAGATTATAAAACCGGGCGCCAGTGCGGCCGCTACTTCCTCGCCACGGTAGGGAAGCTGCTGACCGAACAACCGCCGCTGTTACGCCATGCGCCGCGTGTGGCAAGGCCGACCCCGGTGGTGGTGCCGCCGCTGCCGGTGGCGAATGAAACGCCGCAACAGGCGATTATCACCGCGCCGCAGGCCAATGACCCCAGCTTTAATAACGAGGATCTGGCGTGACGTTACGCTTTATTGATACCCACTGTCACTTCGATTTTCCCCCGTTTGAAGATGATGAACCCGCGAGTATCGCGAGGGCGGCGCAGCTGGGCGTTGGGCGTATTATCGTGCCGTCGATATCCGCCGGGCGCTTTGCTCGCGTGCTGGCGCTGGCGGAGCAACACGAGCCGCTGTATGCCGCGCTAGGGATGCATCCTATTGTTATCGAACAGCATGATGACCGCGGGTTAGCGCAACTGGAAAGTTATCTTGCACAGCGTCATCCAAAACTCGTGGCCATCGGAGAGATTGGCCTCGATCTCTACCGCGACGATCCACAATTCGACCGCCAGCAGGCGCTGCTGGAAGCGCAGTTGCGGCTGGCGAAGCGTTACGATTTACCGGTGATCCTGCATTCGCGGCGCACGCACGATAAACTGGCGATGATGCTAAAAAAACATAACCTGCCGCGTGCCGGGGTGGTGCATGGTTTTTCCGGCAGTCTGCAGCAGGCGGAGCGTTTTGTACAACTGGGCTATAAGATTGGCGTTGGCGGCACCATTACTTATCCCCGCGCCAGCAAAACTCGCGATGTCATGGCGCGCCTGCCGCTTTCTTCACTGCTGCTGGAAACCGATGCTCCGGATATGCCGCTGAATGGTTTTCAGGGGCAGCCAAACCGTCCGGAACAGGCGGCCCGCGTCTTTGACGCGTTATGTGAACTGCGCGCGGAACCGGCGCAGGAAATTGAAGCGGCACTACTGGCGAATACCAAAAGCCTCTTTACCGCGCTCACTCTCTAACGGCCCACCTTCTGGGCAAAGTCGTCCCCGGCTCTGGCAGGGTGTGATAATCCCATCATTTTTTGTAAATCTAAAATCTATTACATTTCAATTAGAAAGTATATTTATGGCCAGTGGTTGCACAATTTGTGCGCCATAACGTCGAGATAATTCGTTTTGATATGTTAGAATAATAACATCGATAAGAACTTAGGTTTGCCGATTATGCTTAAACAGGACATGACCGGTAGATTGGCGGTAATCGATGGTTAATTGTGAGTTATGTCACGTTACAGTAATGCAAATTAGTAATTAGTTTTCATTAACTGTGATGAATGTCGAAGTGTAATGGCGAGCGGTTGTTACAATAGTAACAGGCTCGCAAGGTGAACAAACTATTGAACCGGCAATACGCCGTCGGAGTATGAAATGACTGATTTGAAAGCAAGCAGCCTGCGCGCGTTGAAACTGATGGATCTGACCACCCTGAATGATGACGACACCAATGAGAAGGTGATCGCGCTGTGTCATCAGGCGAAAACCCCGGTGGGTAATACCGCCGCTGTCTGTATCTACCCGCGTTTTATCCCGATTGCCCGTAAGACGCTGAACGAACAAGGAACGCCGGACATCCGTATCGCGACGGTGACTAACTTCCCGCATGGTAATGACGATATTGATATCGCGCTGGCGGAAACCCGCGCGGCAATCGCCTATGGCGCGGATGAAGTGGATGTGGTTTTCCCGTACCGCGCGCTGATCGCTGGTAACGAGCAGGTTGGTTTTGATCTGGTGAAAGCCTGTAAAGAAGCCTGTGCGGCGGCGAATGTGCTGCTGAAAGTGATCATCGAAACCGGCGAACTGAAAGAAGAAGCGTTGATTCGTAAAGCGTCTGAAATCTCTATTAAAGCGGGCGCGGATTTCATCAAAACTTCGACCGGTAAAGTGCCGGTAAATGCGACGCCGGAAAGCGCGCGCATCATGATGGAAGTCATCCGCGATATGGGCGTTGAGAAAACCGTTGGCTTCAAACCTGCCGGCGGCGTGCGCAGTGCGGAAGACGCGCAGCAGTTCCTGGCGATTGCCGATGAACTGTTCGGCGCCGATTGGGCTGATTCCCGTCACTACCGTTTCGGCGCATCAAGCCTGTTGTCTAGCCTGCTGAAAGCCCTGGGGCACGGCGACGGTAAGAGCGCCAGCAGCTACTAATCCCTTGATATGCCGGATGGTGCTTCGCTTATCCGGCCTACGAATTGATGCCTGTAGGCCGGATAAGGCGCTTGCGCCGCCATCCGGCGATTTATACCATTTGGGAGGTTACCGTGTTTCTCGCACAAGAAATTATTCGTAAAAAACGTGATGGTCATGCATTAAGCGATGAGGAGATTCGCTTTTTCATCAACGGCATCCGCGATAATACTATCTCTGAAGGACAGATCGCCGCGCTGGCGATGACCATCTTCTTCCATGATATGTCTATGCCGGAACGTGTTTCGCTGACCATGGCGATGCGGGATTCAGGAACCGTTCTCGACTGGAAAAGCCTTAACCTCAACGGCCCGATCGTCGATAAACACTCGACCGGCGGCGTGGGTGACGTCACCTCGCTGATGCTGGGGCCAATGGTTGCCGCCTGCGGCGGTTACGTACCGATGATCTCCGGGCGCGGTCTCGGCCATACCGGCGGTACGCTTGATAAACTGGAAGCGATCCCGGGCTTCGATATCTTCCCGGACGACGCGCGTTTCCGCGAAATTATTAAAGATGTCGGCGTGGCGATCATCGGGCAGACCAGCTCGCTCGCCCCGGCTGACAAACGTTTCTATGCCACCCGCGATATTACCGCGACGGTGGATTCCATCCCGCTGATTACCGCGTCTATTCTGGCCAAGAAACTGGCGGAAGGTCTGGATGCGCTGGTGATGGACGTCAAAGTCGGCAGCGGCGCCTTTATGCCGACGTATGAGCTTTCTGAAGCGCTTGCCGAAGCGATCGTTGGCGTCTCCAACGGCGCCGGCGTGCGCACGACCGCGCTGTTAACTGATATGAACCAGGTGCTGGCCTCCAGTGCGGGTAACGCCGTTGAAGTTCGCGAAGCGGTGCAGTTCCTGACCGGTGAATATCGTAACCCACGCCTGTACGACGTCACCATGGCGCTGTGTGTGGAAATGCTGATTTCCGGCAAGCTGGCGGCGGATGACGCCGAGGCGCGCGCGAAATTGCAGGCGGTGCTGGATAACGGTAAAGCTGCCGAAGTCTTTGGCCGTATGGTGGCGGCGCAGAAGGGGCCGAACGACTTTGTCGAAAACTATGCGAAATACCTGCCGACGGCAATGCTGAGCAAAGCCGTCTATGCTGAAGGCGCCGGATTTGTCTCTGAAATGGATACCCGCGCGCTGGGGATGGCGGTGGTGTCGATGGGCGGCGGTCGTCGTCAGGCTTCCGATACTATTGACTACAGCGTTGGCTTTACCGATATGGCGCGCCTTGGCGATAAAGTCGATGGCGAACGTCCGCTGGCGGTGATTCATGCGAAAGATGAATCCAGCTGGCAGGAAGCGGCCAAAGCCGTGAAAGCGGCAATTAAACTGGACGCTCAAGCCCCAGAAATTACACCGACGGTCTATCGCCGAATCACCAAGTAGCGATATACTGATCTGATCGCTTTTTTGCAGCGCATGATGTATGGAGAACAAGATGAAACGTGCATTTATTATGGTGCTGGACTCCTTTGGGATTGGCGCAACGGAAGATGCTGACCGCTTTGGCGATGTGGGCGCCGATACCATGGGCCACATTGCGGAAGCCTGCGCCAAAGGTGAAGCTGACAATGGTCGTAAAGGCCCGCTGAATTTACCTAACCTGACCCGTCTGGGCCTGGTGAAAGCGCATGAAGGTTCTACCGGTAAAATTGCCGCCGGTATGGACGGTAATGCCGAAGTCGTTGGCGCCTACGCCTGGGCGCATGAACTCTCTTCCGGTAAAGATACGCCGTCTGGCCACTGGGAAATCGCCGGCGTGCCGGTGCTGTTTGATTGGGGCTACTTCAGCGATCATGAAAACAGCTTCCCGCAGGAACTGCTGGATAAACTGGTTAAGCGCGCGAACCTGCCGGGCTACCTCGGCAACTGCCACTCATCCGGTACCGTGATTCTGGATCAACTGGGTGAAGAGCATATGAAAACCGGGAAACCGATTTTCTATACCTCTGCTGACTCGGTGTTCCAGATAGCCTGTCACGAAGAGACTTTCGGTCTCGACAAGCTGTATGAGCTGTGCGAAATCGCCCGTGAAGAACTGACCGAAGGCGGCTATAACATTGGCCGCGTGATTGCGCGTCCGTTCGTGGGCGACAAAGCCGGTAACTTCCAGCGTACCGGTAACCGTCACGACCTGGCGGTCGAACCGCCGGCGCCGACCGTGCTGCAAAAGCTGGTCGACGAGAAAAACGGTCACGTGGTTTCCGTGGGTAAAATCGCCGACATCTACGCCAACTGCGGCATCACTAAGAAGGTGAAAGCCACCGGGCTGGACGCGCTGTTCGACGCGACCATCAAAGAGATGAAGGAAGCGGGCGACGAGACTATCGTCTTCACTAACTTCGTCGACTTTGACTCCTCCTGGGGTCACCGTCGTGACGTCGCTGGCTACGCAGCGGGTCTGGAACTGTTTGACCGCCGTCTGCCGGAGCTGATGGAGCTGGTTGGGGAAGACGACATTCTGATCCTCACCGCCGACCACGGCTGCGACCCGACCTGGACCGGTACCGACCACACCCGCGAGCACATTCCGGTGCTGGTGTACGGTCCGAAAGTGAAGCCGGGTTCGTTAGGCCACCGCGAAACTTTCGCGGATATCGGCCAGACGCTGGCGACATACTTTGGTACGTCGCCGATGGCGTACGGTAAAAACATGCTGTAATACCCGTTGTCTTTCGCGCTGTAGATGCGTTGACTTCATTCGCTCACCCCGGTCACATAGTTAATCTATGCTCCCGGGGATTCACGAATTGGTCGCCTTCCTACAACGCGAAATCCTTAGGGTATTTGAATACGTTTTGTAGGCCTGACAAGGCGTAGCCGCCATCAGGCTCGAACAATTTATATAAGGATAAAACGATGGCTACCCCACACATTAACGCAGAAATGGGCGATTTCGCTGACGTAGTTTTGATGCCGGGCGACCCGCTGCGCGCGAAGCACATTGCAGAAACCTTCCTCGAAGACGTGCGTGAAGTAAACAACGTGCGCGGCATGCTGGGCTTCACCGGTACCTACAAAGGCCGCAAAATCTCCGTGATGGGCCACGGTATGGGTATCCCATCCTGCTCTATCTACACCAAAGAGCTGATCACCGATTTCGGCGTGAAAAAAATCATCCGTGTCGGCTCCTGCGGCGCGGTACGTGAAGATGTCAAACTGCGTGATGTGGTTATCGGCATGGGCGCGTGCACCGACTCTAAAGTCAACCGTCTGCGCTTCAAAGACCATGACTTCGCGGCGATTGCCGATTTCGGCATGGTACGTAACGCGGTAGACGCAGCCAAAGCGCTGGGCGTTGACGCGCGCGTCGGCAACATCTTCTCCGCTGACCTGTTCTATACGCCGGACCCGTCTATGTTCGACGTGATGGAAAAATACGGCATTCTGGGCGTGGAAATGGAAGCGGCCGGCATTTATGGCGTCGCGGCGGAGTTCGGCGCGAAAGCGCTGACCATCTGCACCGTTTCCGATCATATCCGTACCCACGAGCAGACCACTGCCGCTGAGCGTCAGACGACCTTCAACGATATGATCAAAATCGCGCTGGAATCCGTACTACTGGGCGATAAAGAGTAAGACCTGTTGTGCCGGGTGGCGGCTTCGCCTGACCCGGCCTACGGTTTCCCAGGCCCGCTAAGCGCAGCGGGCTTTTTTATCAGCGCACCGCGCCGGCCATCCACGCCGACAGTTCTTTTAGTTCCGCTTCCTGCTCCGGGAAATCGGCGAGCAGCGCCTCACACTGCTGCTGTAATATTTCCGCCCGATACTGACAACCGACTAATCGTGCCGCCAGCGCCTCGAGCGGCGCCGGGTTCAGGCTATCGGTAAAAGCCTGCGCGCGGGTGATATGGCCCTTCTCGACGTCAAAATGCAGCTCGACGCCGCCCCAGCGAAAGCGCTCATCCAGCAGGTGAGAGAAAGCGGGCGCCTGACCGAAGTTCCACTCCCAACTGCTCTGGCGGGCGAAGGTCTCGGCAAAATTCGGCAGATCCGGCGTGTTGTCCGGCGAAATGACTTCCGCCGCTACCCGTTCGCCGTAATGGTTGAAGAATGCCTCCTGAATGGCTTCGCAAATCTGCTGGTGGGTAATGCCCGGTAGGAGTTCAACCAGGTTCGCCACGCGCCCGCGTACCGAGGTAATGCCTTTGGCCTGTAGCTTTTTCTTGTCCGGATTAAGATAGTTGGCGAGACGGCTTAAATCGGCGTTTAGCAGCAGGGTGCCGTGATGAAAACCGCGGTCCATCGTTTCGCGATAGGCGGAGCCAGAAACCTTGCGATCGCCGTTGTCGGTTTTGACCACCAGATCGTTGCGCCCGGAGGCCTCCGCGGTCACGCCAAGCGAATTCAACGCCGCCAGCACGATAGCGGTAGAAACGGTTTTGTCGTATTCCGGTTTGCCCGCCATAAAGGTAAAACAGGTATTGCCGAGGTCGTGGAATACCGCGCCGCCGCCGCTGCTGCGACGGGCCAGCCGCACGTGATCCTCTTCCATGCGCCGGGTATTACACTCCTTCCACGGGTTCTGCGCGCGGCCAATAACCACGGTGTCGGCGTTACGCCACAGAAACAGCACCCGTTGGGTGGCCGGCATCTGGCGGAAAATACACTCTTCTACCGCCAGGTTAAACCAGGGGTCGTAGGAGTCGGAGAGCAACAGGCGGAGCGTCGGCATAGGATATCCTTGTCTGGTTAATCTTTATCTTCGTCCTGGACGGGCTTATTGGCGGTGAGCAGGAAGGGCGATTGCTGCCAGCGGGTACGTTTACCCTGCAGCAATGTGCGGGTCAGCACCACGCCGATTGCCAGCGACAACAGCAGCATCAGGCGTAAGATATTGGTGGTATTATCCACCTGTTTCGCCTCAGTGGCCAACGTGTGGGTATCCAGCGTCAGGCGCAGATAGCCGACCGGGCCGTTTTTGCCGAGGATCGGCTCGACGATTTGCTGGTTAAAGTAGCCGCCGGCTTTTTTGCCATCCAACGCCAGGCGGTCGCGCACGTCGACGCTTTCGCCGGAGCGAGCCACCAGATCGCCCTGTTCATCATATACCCCGGCATCGAGCACCCGGCTTTTATCCGTCAGCTGTTCCAGCAGGCGGGTAATGCGCTTTTCGTCGGGCGTTTCGCTACGCATCAGCGGCGCCAGGTTCAGCGTAACCTGCTGCGCCAGCGTTCGCGCCAGCTCTTCCAGCTGCGGATTACGCTGCTTTTGGCTATTCTGACTGAACCATGAGGCGCCTTGCATCAGCGCGACGAGAAGCGCGAGACAGATCAGAACAATGACGGCGCGATGCAGTCGGAATTTCAGTTTTGCTCGTACCATATTCCACCTTTGAAAATTTGCAGCTTAATGTTGCCAGAAGCGCTGGTTACAAGGTAGCCTCATGCGTTATTTTCCTCGCCTGAATGAAGAGATGTGGAGCCGTAATGCCTAACAGTTTGACCTGGTGCGACCTGCCCGAAGATGTTTCCTTGTGGCCTGGGTTGCCGCTTTCCCTGAGCGGCGACGAGGTCATGCCGCTGGATTATCACGCCGGGCGCAGCGGCTGGCTGCTGTATGGTCGCGGTCTCGATAAACGTCGGCTGACGGCATGGCAGCGCGAGCTCGGCGCGGCGCTGGTCATCGTCTCTTCCTGGGTCGTGGAGGATTATCAGGTGATTCGCCTGGCGGGTTCGCTGACGCAGCGCGCCACGCGCCTGGCCCACGAGGCCGGGCTGGACGTCGCGCCGCTGGGAAAAATCCCGCATCTACGCACGCCGGGCCTGTTGGTGATGGATATGGACTCCACGGCGATTCAGATCGAATGTATCGATGAAATCGCTAAGCTTGCCGGCACCGGCGAGCTGGTTTCGGAAGTGACCGAACGCGCGATGCGCGGCGAGCTCGACTTCACCGCCAGCCTGCGCCAGCGCGTCGCCACTCTGAAAGACGCCGACGCGAACATCCTGCTGCAGGTGCGGGAAGCGCTGCCGCTGATGCCGGGGCTGACCCAACTGGTGCTGAAGCTGGAAACGCTGGGCTGGAAGGTGGCCATCGCCTCCGGCGGCTTTACCTTCTTTGCCGAATACCTGCGCGATAAGCTGCATCTCGACGCGGTATTCGCCAACGAGCTGGAAATTATGGACGGGAAGCTCACCGGCAACGTTATCGGCGACATTGTCGATGCCAAATATAAAGCCAACACTCTACGTAAACTGGCGGAAAAATATGAAATTCCGTCGGCGCAAACCGTGGCGATTGGCGATGGCGCCAACGATCTGCCGATGATCAAGGCGGCAGGTCTCGGCATTGCCTATCATGCGAAACCAAAAGTCAATGAACAGGCGGAAGTCACCATCCGCCACGCTGACCTGATGGGGGTATTCTGTATTCTCTCTGGCAGCATGAATCAAAAGTAAGAGGTTAACGTGGCGAAAGCTCCAAAACGCGCATTTGTCTGTAATGAATGTGGTGCGGATTATCCGCGCTGGCAGGGGCAGTGCAGCGCCTGTCATGCCTGGAACACCATCACCGAGATGCGCATCGCCGCCTCGCCGCAGGTGGCGAGAAACGAGCGTCTGTCAGGTTACGCTGGTAATGCCGGCGTGTCGAAGGTACAGAAGCTGTCGGAGATAAGCCTGGAGGCGCTGCCGCGTTTCTCCACCGGATTTAAAGAGTTCGACCGCGTGCTCGGCGGCGGCGTGGTTCCGGGTAGCGCGATTCTAATCGGCGGCAACCCCGGCGCCGGGAAATCGACGCTGCTGCTGCAAACCCTCTGCAAGCTGGCCGAAGGGATGAAAACGCTGTACGTCACCGGGGAAGAATCCCTGCAGCAGGTAGCGATGCGTGCGCATCGTCTCGGGCTGCCGACGGCGAACCTGAATATGCTCTCGGAGACCAGCATCGAGCAAATCTGCCAGATCGCCGATGAAGAAAAGCCGCAGCTGATGGTCATCGACTCCATCCAGGTGATGCATATGGCTGATGTCCAGTCGTCGCCGGGGAGCGTGGCCCAGGTACGTGAAACCGCGGCTTATCTGACGCGCTTTGCCAAAACTCGCGGCGTGGCGATCGTGATGGTCGGCCACGTCACCAAAGATGGCTCGCTGGCCGGGCCGAAAGTACTGGAACACTGTATTGACTGCTCGGTGCTGCTGGACGGTGATGCCGATTCCCGTTTCCGCACGTTGCGCAGCCATAAAAACCGCTTTGGCGCGGTCAACGAACTCGGCGTCTTCGCGATGACCGAGCAAGGTCTGCGCGAAGTCAGCAACCCCTCCGCCATCTTCCTCAGCCGCGGCGATGAAGTCACCTCCGGCAGCTCGGTCATGGTGGTATGGGAAGGTACTCGCCCGCTGCTGGTTGAGATCCAGGCATTGGTCGATCACTCGATGATGTCTAATCCGCGTCGCGTAGCGGTAGGCCTGGAACAGAACCGTCTGGCGATCCTGCTGGCGGTGCTGCACCGCCATGGCGGCCTGCAGATGGCCGATCAGGACGTCTTCGTTAACGTGGTTGGCGGGGTTAAGGTCACTGAAACCAGCGCCGATCTGGCGCTGCTGCTGGCGATGGTTTCGAGCCTGCGCGATCGCCCGTTGCCGCAGGATCTGGTGGTCTTTGGCGAAGTCGGATTAGCCGGTGAAATTCGCCCGGTGCCAAGCGGCCAGGAACGTATTTCCGAGGCGGCGAAGCACGGGTTCCGTCGCGCCATCGTCCCGGCGGCCAATGTGCCCAAAAAAGCGCCGGAAGGGATGCAAATCTTTGGCGTGAAAAAACTGGCCGATGCGCTGAGCGTTTTTGACGACTTATAATGATACCCGTCATACTTCAGGGTATGACGGGTATCAAACCCGAGTTTGCAGGAGGCACGCATAAACTATGTCGTCATTCGACTATCTGAAAAACGCCATTAAGCAAAAGGGTTGTACGCTGCAGCAGGTGGCGGAAGCCAGCGGGATGACCAAAGGTTATCTCAGTCAGCTATTAAACGCGAAAATCAAAAGCCCGAGCGCCCAGAAGCTTGAAGCGTTACACCGCTTCCTCGGCCTTGAATTCCCGCGCAAACAGAAAAGCGTCGGGGTGGTTTTTGGTAAATTTTATCCGCTGCATACCGGGCATATTTACCTGATTCAGCGCGCCTGTAGCCAGGTCGATGAGCTTCATATCATCATGGGCTATGACGACACTCGCGACCGCGAGCTGTTCGAAGAGAGCGCCATGTCGCAACAGCCGACGGTTCCCGATCGTCTGCGCTGGCTGCTGCAAACCTTTAAATATCAAAAAAACATTCGCATCCACGCCTTCAACGAAGAAGGGATGGAGCCGTACCCGCACGGTTGGGACGTCTGGAGCCGCGGGATCCGCGCCTTCATGAGTGAAAAGGGAATCGAGCCAAACTGGATTTATACCTCAGAAGAGGCCGATGCGCCGCAGTATCTGGAACATCTGGGGATCGAAACCGTGCTTATCGATCCGAAGCGAACCTTCATGAGTATCAGCGGCGGCCAGATCCGCGAAAACCCGTTCCGCTATTGGGAATATATTCCGACTGAGGTCAAACCGTTCTTTGTGCGTACGGTGGCGATCCTCGGCGGCGAGTCGAGCGGTAAATCGACGCTGGTGAATAAGCTCGCCAATATCTTCAATACCACCAGCGCCTGGGAATATGGCCGCGATTACGTCTTTTCACACCTCGGCGGCGATGAAATGGCATTGCAGTATTCCGATTACGATAAAATCGCGCTGGGGCACGCACAGTACATTGATTTCGCGGTGAAATACGCCAATAAAGTGGCGTTTATCGATACTGACTTCGTCAGCACTCAGGCCTTCTGCCTGAAGTACGAAGGCCGCGAACATCCGTTCGTGCAGGCGTTAATCGATGAATACCGCTTTGATCTGGTGATCCTGCTGGAGAACAACACGCCGTGGGTGGCCGATGGGCTGCGTAGCCTCGGTAGTTCGGTAGATCGCAAAGAGTTTCAGACGCTGCTGGTATCGCTGTTGAAAGAAAACGACATTGAGTTCGTGCACGTGGAAGAGTCGGACTACGACGCCCGGTTCCTGCGCTGCGTTGAGCTGGTGAAGCAGCTGATGGGCGAGCAGGGGTAGGCTTTTTGCCGGATGGCGGCGTAAACGCCTTATCCGGCCTACAAGTGCTACACGCCTGGTAGGCCGGATAAGCGTAGCGCCATCCGGCACTTACAGATTACTTGGCAATGCGTTTGTACTTGATACGCTTCGGTTCCAGCGCATCGGCGCCGAGGGTGCGTTTCTTGTACTCTTCGTACTCGGTAAAGTTACCTTCGAAGAACTCAACCTTACCTTCATCCTGGTAATCCAGAATGTGGGTCGCGATACGGTCAAGGAACCAACGGTCGTGCGAGATAACCATGGCGCAGCCCGGGAACTCCAGCAGGGCGTTTTCCAGCGCGCGCAGGGTTTCGATATCCAGGTCGTTGGTTGGTTCATCGAGCAGCAGTACGTTACCGCCGACCTGCAGCAGCTTCGCCAGGTGCAGACGCCCACGCTCACCGCCGGACAGCTCGCCAACGCGTTTGCCCTGGTCGACGCCTTTGAAGTTAAAGCGGCCAACGTAGGCGCGGCTCGGCATCTCGGTGTTGCCGATCTTCATGATATCCAGGCCGCCGGACACTTCTTCCCAAACGGTCTTGCTGTTGTCCATCGCGTCGCGGAACTGATCGACGGAAGCCAGTTTAACGGTTTCACCCAGCGTGATGGTGCCGGAATCAGGCTGTTCCTGGCCTGACATCATGCGGAACAGGGTGGATTTACCCGCGCCGTTCGGACCGATGATACCAACGATAGCGCCTTTCGGTACGGAGAAGCTCAGATCGTCAATCAGTACGCGGTCGCCGTAAGATTTGCGCAGATTGCTGACTTCCAGAACTTTATCGCCCAGACGCGCTCCTGGCGGAATGAACAGTTCGTTGGTCTCGTTACGTTTCTGGTATTCGACGTTGTTAAGCTCTTCAAAGCGCGCCAGACGGGCTTTGCCTTTAGACTGACGGCCTTTCGCGCCCTGACGAACCCACTCGAGTTCTTTCTCGATAGATTTGCGGCGTGCTGCTTCCTGAGAAGCTTCCTGCGCCAGACGCTGATCTTTTTGCTCCAGCCAGGAGGAGTAGTTGCCTTCCCACGGAATACCTTCACCGCGGTCAAGTTCGAGGATCCAACCAGCGACGTTATCGAGGAAGTAACGGTCGTGGGTAATCGCCACCACGGTGCCTTCGAAATCGTGCAGGAAGCGTTCCAGCCAGGCGACGGATTCGGCGTCGAGGTGGTTAGTCGGTTCGTCGAGCAGCAGCATGTCTGGTTTTTCCAGCAGCAGGCGGCATAGCGCGACGCGGCGGCGTTCACCACCGGAAAGAGTGGCGATTTTCGCATCCCAGTCCGGCAGGCGCAGGGCATCGGCCGCACGCTCCAGCTGTACGTTCAGGTTATGGCCGTCGTGCGCCTGGATGATCTCTTCGAACTTGCCCTGTTGCGCGGCAAGCTTATCGAAGTCGGCATCCGGCTCGGCGTATTTGGCATAAACTTCGTCCAGGCCTTTCAGCGCGTTAACCACTTCGGCGACCGCTTCTTCAACGGATTCGCGCACGGTGTGCTCCGGATTCAGCTGCGGCTCCTGCGGCAGGTAGCCAATTTTGATACCGGGCTGCGGGCGCGCTTCACCTTCGATCTCGGTGTCGATACCGGCCATGATGCGCAGCAGGGTAGATTTGCCGGCGCCGTTCAGACCGAGAACACCGATTTTCGCGCCAGGGAAGAAACTGAGGGAGATATTTTTCAAAATATGACGTTTCGGCGGAACCACTTTGCCGACACGATGCATGGTATAAACGAATTGAGCCACGTTGGACTTCGCCTCTTTCTATTCTGATAGATAGTTCAAAGGCGAAGTGTAGCCTTTTTCGCGCGGTAATCCCAGCGAGGCGACAGGATTCACAGAAGCGTAAAAAAATGTTCAGGACATGGCATGTTTTCAGTTGTCTGATTAGCATAACTAAGCAATACCTGAATTTTTTGAAGCGGCACGATGCCGCGGTGATGCACCAAACTAGAGGAAGAGCTTGTGGAAAAAGCCAAAACTACGGCATGGCGTCTTCTGGCTGCCGGCGTGAGTCTGCTGACGCTAAGCCAGCTGGCACATGCGGATTCACTGGATGAACAGCGCAGCCGCTATGCTCAAATTAAACAAGCGTGGGACAACCGCCAGATGGATGTCGTCAACCAGTTGATGCCTACGCTCAGCAGCTATCCGCTGTATCCCTACCTGCAATATCGACAAATCACCGATGACCTGATGAACCAGCCGCCGCTGGTGGTCACTAATTTCATTGCGGCGAATCCGACGCTACCGGCGGCGCGTTCGTTGAAATCTCGCTTTGTTAATGAGCTGGCGCGGCGCACCGACTGGCGCGGCTTGCTGGCGTTCAGCCCGGATAAACCGACGACAACCGAAGCGCAGTGTAACTACTACTACGCCAAACTCAGCGTCGGCCAATCGCAGGAAGCCTGGAGCGGGGCGAAAGAGCTGTGGCTGACCGGCAAGAGCCAGCCAAATGCCTGCGATCCGCTGTTCAGCGCGTGGCGCGATTCCGGGCAGCAGGATCCGCTGGCCTATCTCGAACGAATCCGCCTGGCGATGAAGGCCGGTAATACCAGCCTGGTCCGCGTGCTTGCTCAACAGATGCCCTCAAACTATCAGAGCATCGCTTCGGCGGTGGTGGCGTTAGCCAACGATCCCAATAGCGTGATGACCTTTGCCCGTACCACCGGGGCCACTGACTTTACCCGCCAGATGGCGGCGGTCGCTTTTGCCAGCGTCGCGCGTCAGGATGTGGAAAATGCCCGTCTGATGATCCCGTCGCTGGTGCAGGCGCAGCAGTTGAATGAGGATCAAACCCAGGAGCTGCGCGATATTGTCGCCTGGCGCCTGATGGGCACCGATGTGACCGAAGCGCAGGCGGAGTGGCGCGATGACGCCATCATGCGTTCGCAATCAACCTCGCTTGTGGAACGCCGGGTACGTATGGCGCTCGGCAACGGCGATCGTCATGGGCTGAACACCTGGCTGGCGCGTCTGCCGATGGAGGCGAAAGAAAAAGACGAGTGGCGCTACTGGCAGGCGGATCTGCTGCTGGAGCGCGGGCGCGATGACGAAGCGAAAGCCATCCTGCATTCGCTGATGCAGCAACGCGGCTTCTATCCGATGGTTGCCGCTCAACGTCTGGGCGAAGAGTACACCTTCCGCATTGATAAAGCCTCCGGCACTATCGACCCGGCTCTGGCCTCCGGCCCTGAGATGGCGCGCGTTCGCGAGCTGATGTACTGGAACATGGACAACACCGCGCGCAGCGAATGGGCGAATCTGGTAAGCAGCCGGACCAAATCGCAGCAGGCGCAGCTGGCGCGTTACGCTTTTGATCAACACTGGTGGGATCTCAGCGTACAGGCGACGATCGCCGGTAAATTGTGGGATCAGCTGGAAGAGCGCTTCCCGCTGGCGTACAACGATCTATTCGCGCGTTACATTAGCGGCAAAGATATTCCGCAGAGCTACGCGATGGCGATTGCGCGTCAGGAGAGCGCCTGGAACCCGAAAGTGCGTTCGCCGGTCGGCGCCAGCGGCTTGATGCAGATTATGCCAGGCACCGCGACGCATACCGTTAGCATGTTCAGCATTCCTGGTTATAGCAGCCCATCGCAACTGCTGGATCCGGAAACCAATATCAACATCGGCACCAGCTACCTGCAGTACGTCTACCAGCAGTTTGGTAATAACCGTATTTACGCTTCCGCCGCCTATAACGCCGGGCCAGGACGCGTACGCACCTGGCAGGGCAATAGCGCCGGGCGCATCGATGCGGTGGCATTTATCGAGAGTATTCCGTTCTCGGAAACCCGCGGGTACGTAAAAAACGTCCTCTCTTACGATGCCTATTACCGCTACTTTATGGGCAAGCAGGATAACTTGCTGAGCGACGCCGAATGGCAACAGCGTTACTGATCGTCCGGAAGTATGTTATTCTTTGTACTCGTTGAAGAGTACATTCGACGGGCAGCCTAGCTGCCCGTCTCAACATGGCGACGTAACATGACCCAACAATCTCCCTATTCAGCGGCCGTGGCCGAACAACGTCATCAGGAGTGGCTGCGTTTCGTGGCGTTGTTGCAGCAGGCCTACGCCGAGGATCTTCACCTGCCGTTACTGCAGCTGATGCTGACGCCCGACGAGCGCGAAGCGCTGGGTACCCGGGTGCGCATTATTGAAGAGCTGCTGCGCGGCGAGATGAGCCAGCGCGAACTGAAAAACGAACTCGGCGCCGGTATCGCTACGATTACTCGCGGCTCAAATAGCCTGAAATCGGCGCCGGTAGAGCTACGCCAGTGGCTGGAACAGACGCTGCTTAACGATAAATAGCGTTATGGAATGGGCTTAGCGCCAGCACTACCGCCTGATGGTAAACGCTGCTGCGCGTTAGTTTACCGCCGGTAAAGACGCCGATAGCGCCCTCTTTGCGGCCGATCTGGTCGATCCCGGTATGCTGCGACATGACCGGCCCCAGCGCTTCCCCGGCGCGAACCTGCGCAAGGATCGCCTCCGGCAGCGGCAGGGTTGCCGAGCGGGCTTCGCCGCGCTGCTGGCGGCTCTCAATCACTACCCAACTGAAGGTGCTGCCTTCATCGATCCCGGCTTCTATCGCCACCCAAAAATCAGCCTCCGGCTGCGCGAGCCTGGCATTAGCGACGCGATTTCGTGCGCCAGCCCGCGTTTCCTCGCTGCCGAAGGGTTGTTCCGGCACGCCGCTCTCGACGGCGACGGACTCAATATGGCAGGATCCTTCGCCGAAGATCTCGTTAAAAGCCTGCAGAATTGCCTGAATTTTGGCGGGATTAGTGGTAGCTGAGACAACATGGTGCATAATCAAAACAACTCAGAATTAATTAACGTCATCGCAGTATACTCTAAATCACTCTGGCGGCAGCCGATCGCGCAGCTCGTCGAATGATGAAGGGTTCAGAACGGAAAATAAGCATGTTACAGGTATACCTTGTTCGCCACGGTGAAACGCAGTGGAACGCCGAGCGACGTATTCAAGGCCAGTCCGATAGTCCGCTGACCGCTCACGGCGAGCGCCAGGCATGGCAGGTGGGTGAGCGCGCCAGAACGCTGGGGATTACCCATATTATCGCCAGCGACCTCGGCCGTACCCGCCGCACCGCAGAAATTATCGCTGAAGCCTGCGGCTGCGGCGTCGTTACCGATCCGCGCCTGCGCGAGCTGGATATGGGGGTGCTTGAAAAGCGCCATATCGACTCGCTTAGCGAAGAAGAAGAGGGCTGGCGTCGCCAGCTGGTCAACGGTACGCCGGATGGCCGCATTCCGCAGGGCGAATCCATGCAGGAGCTGAGCGAGCGTATGCGCGCGGCGCTATCATCCTGCCTGGAATTACCGCCAGGAAGCCGACCGTTGCTGGTGAGTCATGGGATGGCGCTGGGCTGTCTGGTGAGCACGATCCTCGGGCTGCCTGCCTATGCCGAGCGCCGTCTGCGCCTGCGCAACTGTTCGATTTCACGCGTTGATTACCAGCAGAGCCCGTGGCTGGCGTCAGGGTGGGTCGTGGAGACCGCGGGGGACGTTTCGCATCTCGATGCCCCCGCGATGGATGAACTGCAGCGTTAACGACGAATCGGAATCAGGTACTCGCAGCGCAGCTGAATTGGCGTAGCCTGGTTCCGGCTTTCATCTTCCGGATAGAAGCGCTCGATATCGAGCCCTTTGCGGCGGGTGAGGTTCAGCATCGGCATACAGGTGCCGTACACCGTCAGGATAAACTCCTGTAGCCCGGTGCCTAATCCTTCGTAAGTGAACATCACATACTCGCCGCCTTCCAGAATCACCGGATGAGAGTTATGCAGGTGCCCGTTCGCCATCTCCGGCGTCAGCGCGGTGGTGTAGAACACCTCCTGTTCGTCATCTTTTTCCAGACTTGGACGCGGTTCATGCAGGCCGTACAGCGTCGGCGGAATGCTGGGCGCGTTGCCGAGGAATTCACGCCAGAACTGAACGCGCATCTGGTTACGGAATTCAGAAATCTCTTCCAGCTTACAGGTATAGCTTTGAGTCACGCCGACCAGTTGCGTGGTGCTCAGGGTGACAAACTCATGCTTCGGCATCGTAAACTCACCGAGGCGCAGCGGCGGACGCATACCAAACGAGCTCCAGTCCGGAGAACGGCGATAGAGCGCTGGGGTCAAATTAAACTGTTTTTTAAAGGCGCGGGTGAACGTCTGTTGGGAATCGAAGCGATACTGCAGCGCGATGTCGAGGATCGGGCGTGCGGTCAGCCGTAGCGCAACAGCGGATTTGGAAAGACGGCGTGCGCGAATATAGGCACCGATAGCTTGACCCGTGACGTCTTTAAACATACGTTGCAAATGCCACTTGGAATAACCTGCCTTCGCCGCCACATTATCCAACGAGAGGGGCTGATCCAGGTGACCTTCCAGCCAGCTCAGGAGATCGCGAATAATCCCAGCTTGATCCATAAAATGTCCCCATCCTTTAAACTCAGGTACCTATATTAAGGTAGCGGATAATAGCATTTTTTGATGTTTTAGCATTCAGTGTTTTTTTTGCTTTTAAATGCGATTATCTGGTGGATATCGTTGGTAATTTTGTAAAGCTGTGATCTTTAAACCTTTTCCATAGCGTTTGTGATTATCACGCAGCGGAATTTTAAGAAATGGTAACAATATGAAATACAAGAAGTTAGTGGCAGGTTTGTTCTTACTGGCCGCAGGCCAACTGGCGCACGCCGAGCAAATTGGTTCCGTCGATACGGTATTTAAATGGCTGGGACCGGATCATAAAATCGTGGTCGAAGCCTTCGACGACCCCGATGTACAAAACGTCACCTGCTATATCAGCCGGGCAAAAACCGGCGGCATTAAAGGCGGGTTAGGGCTGGCGGAAGATACCTCTGACGCCGCCATCTCCTGTCAGCAGGTCGGGCCGATTGAGCTGACGGACAAAATCAAAAACGGCAAAAGCCAGGGCGATGTCGTGTTCCAGAAACGTACCTCGCTGGTGTTCAAAAAACTGCAGGTCGTTCGCTTTTACGACGCTAAACGCAATGCGCTGGTGTATCTGACCTATTCGGATAAAGTGGTCGACGGCTCGCCGAAGAATGCCATCAGCGCCGTGCCGATCATGCCGTGGAGTAAATAAACGGGAGTCACAATGCAACAGCCACGGATTTGGTTAGTTGAGGATGAACGGAGTATCGCCGATACCCTTGTTTACATGCTGCAACAGGAAGGATTTGACGTGACCGTCTTCGAGCGCGGGTTGCCCGCGCTTGATGCGGCGCTGCATCAGAGCCCGGATTTAGCGATCCTCGACGTCGGCTTGCCGGATATTAGCGGCTTTGAACTATGCCGACGACTGCTGGCGCGCCATCCGGCATTGCCGTTACTGTTTCTGACCGCACGCAGCGAAGAGGTTGATAAGCTGCTGGGTCTGGAAATTGGCGCTGACGACTACATCGCCAAACCGTTTTCGCCGCGCGAAGTCTGCGCGCGGGTGCGAACCGTGCTGCGTCGGCTGCAGAAATTTTCTACTCCTTCACCGGTGGTGCGCGTTGGCGAGTTTGTGTTGGATGAGCTGGCGATGGCAATTAGCTGGTGTGGCCAACCGCTGAACCTGACGCGTTACGAATTCCTGCTGTTGAAAACCCTAATCAACGCCCCCGGCCGCGTGTTCTCCCGCCAGCAGTTGATGGAGCGAGTGTGGAGCGATGCTTACGAGAGTATCGATCGCACCGTCGATACTCATATCAAGACCCTGCGCGCCAAGCTACGGGCGGTGAACCCCGATATTAACCCGATTAATACGCATCGCGGTCTGGGCTATAGCCTGGGAGGCTGTTGATGCGTATCGGGATGCGCCTGCTGCTGGGGTATTTCTTGATTGTCGCCATTGCCGCGTGGTTTGTGCTCTCTATCTTCGTACAGGAAGTCAAACCGGGCGTACGTCGGGCAACGGAAGGCACGCTTAACGATACCGCAACGCTACTGGCGGCTCTGGCCCGTGAGGATCTGCTTTCGGTAAATCCACAGCAGGGGAGACTGGCGCAGGCCTTTCAGTCGCTTAATCAGCAGCCCATCAACGCCAACATCAGCGGCATCAGGAAAATGCGCAATGAGTATCGCGTCTATCTGACGGATGCGCAGGGGAAAGTGGTGTTCGATTCCAGCGGGCAGGCGGTGGGCCAGGATTATTCACGCTGGAATGACGTCTGGCTAACCCTGCGAGGCCAGTACGGCGCCCGTAGCTCGCGCAGCGACCCCGAGGATGATAATAGCTCAGTCATGTACATTGCCGCGCCGGTGATGGATAACGGCCGTATCATCGGCGTGGTGAGCGTCGGTAAACCTAATCTGGCGATGACGCCGGTGATTAAACGCAGCGAACGGCGGATCCTGTGGGCCGGTGGCGCGCTGCTGGGGATTGCTTTACTGATTGGCGGCGGGATTGTCTGGTGGATTAACTTCTCCATTGGCAAACTGGTACGTTACGCCGATTCGGTGACTGCCGATCGTCCGCTACCTCTGCCGAACGTCGGCAGTAGCGAGTTAAGCAAGCTGGCGCAGGCACTGGAGAGCATGCGCGTGAAGCTAGAAGGTAAAAACGCGATCGAAAACTATGTCTACGATCTCACCCATGAACTCAAAAGCCCGCTGGCGGCAATTCGCGGCGCGGCGGAGATCCTGCGCGAGGGGCCGCCGCCTGAGATCGCTGCGCGTTTCACCGCAAATATTCTTGCGCAGAATACGCGCATGCAGCTGTTGGTGGAAAAGTTGCTGCTGCAGGCGCGGCTGGAGAATCGGCTGGAGATAACGCCGCAGTTGGTTTCGGTTGATGCGCTTTTCCAACGTCTGGCGGAAGACCGGGACATTGCGCTGGCGGCGAAAGCCATCACCTTGCGCTGGCAGAAGAGCGGAGTAACGGTGAATGGCGATGGCGAACTACTGGCGCAGGCGCTGGGCAATCTTATCGACAATGCGATTGACTTTACCCCTCATGGCGGTGAAATCGCTCTGGCGGTGGAGATGTGCCACGAAGAAGCGCTGCTAAGCGTGACGGACAACGGTCGCGGTATTCCTGACTTTGCGCTGACGCGCGTCTTTGAACGCTTTTACTCGCTGCCGCGGGAAGACGGCCATAAGAGCAGCGGTCTGGGACTGGCGTTTGTTCGTGAGGTGGCGCGCCTGCATCAGGGCGATATCAGCCTGCGTAATCGCCCTGAAGGCGGCGTTGTCGCGACGCTACAACTTCACCGTCCCTTCACATAGCTTCAAATACACTGCACATAGCCACCCTACAGTGAACCCATCACCATTGGGAGAAGAAGGCTATGATGAAATCACCGTTATTCTGGAAAATTAGTACGCTGTTGGGCTGTATTTTGCTGTTGTCCGTACCGCTGATGATGGTCAGAGTGCTTATCGCCGAGCGCGCGGACTATCGCAGCGATGTAGTGGATGCGATAGAGCGCAGTACCAGCGGTTCACAAAAGCTGACCGGGCCGCTGGTTGCCATCCCGGTGACCGAGACGCTGACCCGCATGGAGAATCAAAAAGAGGTCGAATATCAGCGTAGTTGGATCTACTACTGGCTACCGGAATCGCTGGCGGTCAACGGCGTGCAAAATGTGGAGTCGAGAAAAGTCGGCATATACAGTGGGCAGGTCTGGCATAACGCTCTGCAAATTCAGGCGCAGTTCGATCCCGCGCGGCTTAAGGAACTGAAAAAGGTGAATACCGCTTTAGGGAAACCTTTTTTAGTGCTTAGCGTGAGCGATGCCCGCGGCATAGGCGTCATCAACGCGCCGGTAATTGCTGGTACGACACTGACCGTTGAACCAGGGGTGGGGTTGAACGGCGGCGGTATGGGCATTCATATGCCGATGCCCGCGTTAACCGCAGACAATAAACCGCTGAATATTGCATTTTCCCTCGGCCTTAACGGTACCGGCGACTTCTCCGTTGTACCGCTGGGACGTAACAGCGAGCTGCAGTTAACCAGTAACTGGCCGCATCCTGGCTTCCTTGGCAACTTCCTGCCTACGAAACGCGAAGTGAGCGCTTCGGGTTATATCGCCCACTGGCAAAGCAGTTGGTTTGCCAACAATATGGGCAACTATTTCACCGATGACACCGATATTGAGTGGTCGCGTTTACCCGCCTTTAGCGTGGAGGTGATGTCGCAGGCCGATCAATATCAGCTGACTGACCGGGCGACCAAATATGCCATCCTGCTAATCGCATTGACTTTTATGGCCTTTTTCGTCTTCGAAAGCCTGACGCATCGTCGTCTGCATCCGATGCAGTATCTGCTGATAGGGTTATCGCTGGTGATGTTCTACCTCGTGTTGCTGGCGCTTTCTGAGCATATTGGCTTTACCCAAGCCTGGACAGTTGCCAGCTTGATTGGCGCGGTGATTAACGGTGTTTATTTACAGGCGGTATTGAAAGGGTGGCGTAATAGCCTGCTGTTCGTAATGGCGTTACTGCTGCTGGATGGCGTGATGTGGCTGTTACTGCGCTCAGAAGATAGCGCGCTGCTGCTTGGCTCCGGGGTGTTACTGCTGGCGTTGTGCGCGCTAATGTTCCTGACTCGCCGCGTGGACTGGTACGCCTTATCACTACCGCAGAGCAAGCCGGAAAAGCCGCAAAGCAAGGATGACGACACGTTTCGTATCTGGAAGTAAAATAGCTATAAAAAAACGGCGCCAGAAGGCGCCGTTTTGCATTATGACAGCAGGAAAAGCGAAATTATTCCTGCAGATCGCCACAGAAACGGTAACCTTCACCGTGAATTGTAGCGATGATTTCCGGGGTATCCGGCGTGGATTCGAAATGCTTACGAATGCGACGAATGGTCACGTCCACGGTACGGTCATGCGGCTTCAGCTCGCGACCGGTCATTTTCTTCAGCAGCTCTGCGCGTGACTGGATTTTGCCCGGGTTTTCGCAGAAGTGCAGCATCGCGCGGAATTCACTGCGCGGCAGCTTGTACTGCTCGCCGTTTGGGCTCACCAGCGAACGGCTGTTGATATCCAGTTCCCAACCGTTGAACTTGTAGCTCTCAACGCTGCGACGCTCTTCGCTCACGGTACCGAGGTTCATGGTACGGGAGAGCAGGTTGCGCGCGCGGATAGTCAGTTCACGCGGGTTAAACGGTTTAGTGATATAGTCATCGGCGCCGATTTCGAGGCCAAGAATTTTATCAACTTCGTTGTCGCGGCCGGTAAGGAACATCAGCGCGACGTCAGCCTGTTCACGCAGTTCACGCGCGAGCAGAAGACCATTTTTACCTGGCAGGTTGATATCCATGATCACCAGGTTGATATCATTTTCAGACAGGATCTGATGCATTTCCGCGCCATCGGTCGCTTCGAATACATCATAACCTTCTGCTTCGAAAATACTTTTTAACGTGTTGCGTGTTACCAACTCGTCTTCAACGATAAGAATGTGCGGGGTCTGCATGTTTGCTACCTAAATTGCCAACTAAATCGAAACAGGAAGTACCAAAGTCCCTGACCTGCCTGGTACATGCCACAAATTAACATGTCCGGCGTAACATGACTAAAGTACGTAATTGCGTTCTTGATGCACTTTCCATCAACGTCAACAACATCATTAGCTTGGTCGTGGGTACTTTCCCTCTGGACCCGACGGTGTCAAAAACGGCTGTCATCCTAACCATTTTAACAGCAACATAACAGGCTAAGAGAGGCCGAACACCCAATAAAACTACGCTTCGTTGACATATATCAAGTTCAATTGTAGCACGTTAACAGTCTTGTGAAATCATTGCATCGATTTGCGAATTATCGTCACATTTCTTACACAGCTCAATTAGTTGCAGCTATGAATTAATAAATGCAATGAATCCAAAGTCTGTGGACGAATGAAAACTGAAATATCATTGCCAAACATATGGATAAATGCGTTCTGTTAACATACTCCGTATTGGTGTCCAATGTGAACAGTTTAGTTTTTTTTAAGAGTAATAAAGCCCATTTTTAGTGATTTTTGTTGCAAATTTGTAAATTTTCGCCGCGTAAAATGAGGGCGACCGCAGATTAGCGCCGCGTAAGAGGATAAGAGAAGCACAATGCGTTTATCGATTATTTTGGTGGCCCCCGCGAGGGCGGAAAACGTCGGCGCGGCGGCGCGGGCGATGAAAACCATGGGATTCAGCGAATTGCGGATTGTCGATAGCGAGGCGCATCTGCAGCCCGCCGCGCGCTGGGTGGCGCATGGTTCGGGAGATATTTTAGATAATATAAAAACCTACCCGACGCTTGAGCAGGCTTTGCACGATGTCGACTTTACCATCGCTACCACCGCCCGTAACCGCGCGCGTTTTCACTACTACGCCACGCCGCAGGAGTTACTGCCGCTGCTGGAAGAAAAAGCACAATGGATGAAGCATACGGCGCTGGTCTTTGGCCGTGAGGATTCCGGATTAACTAACGATGAACTGGCGCTGGCCGATGTGCTTACCGGCGTGCCGATGGTTGCCGATTATCCCTCCCTGAATCTTGGGCAATCGGTGATGGTGTATTGCTATCAACTGAGCTCACTACAGCAGCAGAGTGCTGTTCAGGCGCCTGAAACCGACGAAAAACAATTGCAGGCGCTACGCCAGCGGACGCTTTCGCTACTTGGACGGTTGGGGGTGGAGGACGACATCAAACTGGCCGACTGGCTACAGCAGCGTATTGGCCTCTTACAGCAGCGCGACACCGCCATGTTGCATCGATTGCTGCATGATATTGAAAAAAATCTACCTGAATAAAATCCTGCGATAAGTTTTTTTTATAGTTGAATATACTAATTTCAACGGCAACCGTCCGGCAATGCGGCGGAATTATCGGGGCGTTGTGGCGTAATGACGGTGTTGGCTAAAAAGTCGCCATTTTAGAAATTCGTTGACTTAAGCAGGCAGATACTTTAACCAATATAGACAGGACACAAGACAGATAAAAATACAGAGTACACAACATCCATGAATCGCATCGGCATGATTACCACCATTATCACCACCACCATTACCACAGGTAACGGTGCGGGCTGACGCGTACAGGAAACAACAGAAAAAAGCCCGCACCTGAACAGTGCGGGCTTTTTTTTTGACAAGAGATCAAGGGGTAAGAACCATGCGAGTGTTGAAGTTCGGCGGTACATCAGTGGCAAATGCAGAACGTTTTCTGCGGGTTGCCGATATCCTGGAGAGCAATGCCAGGCAGGGGCAGGTTGCGACCGTGCTGTCTGCCCCGGCGAAAATCACCAACCATCTGGTCGCGATGATTGAAAAAACCATCAGCGGTCAGGACGCTCTGACCAATATCGCCGACGCCGAACGTATCTTTGCCGACCTGCTGCAGGGGCTGGCCGACATTCAGCCTGGCTTTCCGCTCGCACAACTGAAAACTTTCGTAGACCAGGAATTCGCGCAGATTAAACACGTGCTGCACGGTATCAGTCTGTTGGGCCAGTGCCCGGACGGCGTTAACGCCTCGCTGATCTGCCGCGGTGAAAAGCTCTCTATCGCTATCATGGCGGCGCTGCTGGAAGCGCGCGGTCACAAGGTCAGCGTGATTAATCCGGTCGAAAAACTGCTGGCCGTCGGCCACTACCTTGAATCCACTGTCGATATTGCTGAATCCACTCGCCGTATCGCCGCCAGCCAAATCCCGGCAGACCACATGGTGCTGATGGCCGGCTTTACCGCCGGCAACGAAAAGGGTGAACTGGTGGTGCTGGGGCGTAATGGCTCTGATTACTCCGCTGCCGTGCTGGCCGCCTGTATGCGCGCCGACTGCTGCGAAATCTGGACCGACGTCGATGGCGTCTATACCTGCGACCCGCGTCAGGTACCGGATGCGCGGCTGCTGAAATCCATGTCGTATCAGGAAGCGATGGAACTCTCCTATTTCGGCGCTAAGGTGCTGCATCCGCGCACTATCGCCCCTATCGCCCAGTTCCAGATCCCATGCCTGATTAAAAATACCGGTAATCCACAGGCGCCGGGGACGCTCATCGGCGCCAGCCTTGATGAAGACGGCCTGCCGGTAAAAGGGATCTCGAACCTCAACAATATGGCTATGTTCAACGTTTCCGGTCCGGGAATGAAAGGCATGGTCGGCATGGCTGCGCGCGTTTTCGCCACCATGTCTCGCGCCGGTATCTCTGTGGTGTTGATTACCCAATCTTCATCGGAATACAGCATCAGCTTCTGCGTGCCGCAAAGTGATTGCGCGCGGGCGAAGCGGGTGATGGAAGAAGAATTCTATCTCGAATTGAAAGAAGGACTGCTGGAGCCGCTGTCAATCATGGAGCGCCTGGCAATCATTTCCGTCGTGGGAGATGGGATGCGCACGCTGCGCGGCATCTCGGCGAAATTTTTCGCCGCGCTGGCGCGCGCCAATATTAATATCGTGGCGATTGCCCAGGGGTCTTCCGAGCGTTCAATCTCGGTGGTCGTCAGCAATGATGACGCGACCACTGGCGTGCGCGTCACGCATCAAATGCTGTTTAACACCGACCAGGTCATTGAAGTCTTCGTGATCGGCGTCGGCGGCGTGGGCGGCGCGTTAATCGAGCAGATTAAACGCCAGCAGAGCTGGTTAAAGGGCAAGCATATCGATTTGCGCGTATGCGGCGTCGCCAATTCGCAGGCGCTGCTGACCAACGTCCATGGCTTGAATCTGGAAAACTGGCGTAGCGAACTCGCGGAAGCGAAAGAGCCCTTTAATCTGGGCCGTTTAATCCGCCTGGTGAAAGAGTATCACCTGCTGAACCCGGTTATCGTCGATTGTACCTCCAGCCAGGCGGTGGCCGATCAGTACGCTGACTTCCTGCGTGAAGGTTTCCATGTGGTGACGCCGAATAAAAAGGCCAATACCTCTTCGCTGGATTACTACCACCAGTTACGCCACGCCGCCAGCAGCTCACGACGTAAGTTTCTCTATGACACCAACGTTGGCGCGGGTCTGCCGGTCATTGAAAACCTGCAGAACCTGCTGAATGCCGGAGATGAACTGCTGCACTTCTCCGGTATCCTGTCTGGTTCGCTTTCATTCATTTTTGGTAAGCTGGATGAGGGTATGAGCCTCTCCGAAGCCACTAAACTGGCGCGCGAGATGGGCTATACCGAACCGGATCCGCGCGACGATCTTTCCGGCGTGGATGTGGCGCGCAAGCTGCTGATCCTTGCCCGCGAAACCGGGCGCGAGCTGGAGCTCTCGGATATTATCGTTGAGCCTGCGCTGCCTGCCGACTTCGACGCCAGCGGCGATGTCGAAAGCTTTATGGCGCGCCTGCCGACGCTTGACGATCAATTCGCCTCGCGGGTTGCTAAAGCGCGCGACGAGGGTAAAGTCTTACGTTACGTCGGCAATATTGAAGAAGATGGCGTCTGCCGGGTGAAAATCGCTGAAGTGGACGGTAACGATCCGCTGTATAAGGTGAAAAACGGCGAGAACGCGCTGGCGTTTTACAGCCACTATTATCAGCCGCTGCCGCTGGTGCTGCGCGGCTATGGCGCGGGTAACGACGTCACCGCGGCTGGCGTGTTCGCCGACCTGTTGCGTACCCTGTCATGGAAGTTAGGAGTTTAAGATGGTCAAAGTATACGCCCCGGCTTCCAGTGCCAATATGAGCGTCGGGTTTGATGTGCTGGGAGCCGCGGTGACGCCGGTCGACGGCACGTTGCTGGGGGATAACGTCTCGGTAGAGGCGGCGGCAGAGTTCAGCCTGCGTAACGTAGGCCGCTTCGCCGGCAAATTACCCTCGGCGCCGCAGGAAAATATCGTTTATCAATGCTGGGAAACCTTTTGCCGCGAGATCGGTAAAACGGTTCCGGTGGCGATGACCCTGGAAAAAAATATGCCGATTGGCTCGGGTCTTGGCTCCAGCGCCTGTTCGGTGGTCGCCGCGCTGGTGGCGATGAACGAACACTGCGGTAAGCCGCTGAATGAAAATCGGATGCTGGCGCTGATGGGCGAGATGGAAGGGCGCATTTCCGGCAGCGTTCACTATGATAACGTGGCGCCATGCTATCTTGGCGGTATGCAACTGATGATTGAAGAGCAAGGCATCATCAGCCAGCAGATCCCGGGCTTTGATGAATGGTTGTGGGTGCTGGCCTATCCGGGCATTAAGGTCTCTACCGCCGAAGCGCGCGCGATTCTTCCGGCGCAGTATCGCCGTCAGGATTGCATCGCCCACGGTCGCCATCTGGCAGGGTTTATTCACGCCTGCTATAGCCGTCAGCCGCAGCTGGCGGCAAAGTTAATGAAAGATGTTATTGCTGAACCGTACCGTACCAAACTGCTGCCGGGCTTCAGCGAAGCGCGTCAGGCGGCGATGGAAATCGGCGCGCAGGCTTGCGGTATTTCCGGCTCCGGCCCGACGCTGTTCGCGTTGTGCGATAAACCGGACACCGCGCAGCGCGTCGCCGACTGGCTGGCCGCGCATTATCTGCAAAATCAGGAAGGCTTCGTTCATATTTGCCGGCTGGACACGGCGGGCGCTCGAGTAGTGGGATAAGTGATGAAACTGTATAACTTAAAAGATCATAACGAACAGGTCAGCTTTGCGCAGGCCGTGACGCAAGGGCTTGGCAAACAACAGGGGCTGTTCTTTCCGCACGATCTGCCGGAATTCAACCTGACCGAAATCGACGAAATGCTGCATCAAGATTTCGTAACCCGCAGCGCGAAAATCCTGTCGGCCTTTATTGGTGACGAGATCCCGCAGAATGAACTGCAATCCCGCGTTGCCGCGGCGTTCGCCTTCCCGGCGCCGGTCACTCAAGTACAGGATGATATCGGCTGTCTGGAGCTGTTCCATGGCCCTACGCTGGCGTTTAAAGACTTTGGCGGCCGTTTTATGGCTCAGATGCTGACGCATATTGCGGGCGATAAGCCGGTGACGATTCTGACCGCTACCTCCGGCGACACCGGCGCTGCCGTGGCGCACGCCTTCTACGGTCTGCCAAACGTCAAAGTGGTGATTCTCTACCCGCGCGGTAAGATCAGCCCGCTGCAGGAGAAGCTGTTCTGTACCCTGGGCGGCAACATCGAAACCGTGGCGATTGACGGCGATTTCGACGCCTGTCAGGCGCTGGTTAAGCAGGCGTTTGATGATGAAGAGCTGAAGGTCGCGCTCGGTCTCAACTCCGCCAACTCTATTAACATCAGCCGCTTGTTGGCGCAGATCTGCTACTACTTCGAGGCGGTCGCGCAGCTGCCGCAGGAAGCCCGTAATCAGCTGGTGGTGTCGGTGCCAAGCGGCAACTTCGGCGATCTTACCGCCGGCCTGCTGGCGAAATCGCTGGGGCTGCCGATTAAGCGTTTTATTGCCGCTACCAACGCCAATGACACCGTGCCGCGCTTCCTGCAGGATGGCAACTGGGCGCCGAAGGCGACGCAGGCGACCCTGTCTAACGCGATGGACGTCAGCCAACCGAACAACTGGCCGCGCGTGGAAGAGCTGTTCCGCCGCAAAATCTGGCGTCTTAATGAGCTGGGATACGCCGCGGTTGATGATGAAACCACCAAAGCAACCATGCGTGAACTGAAGTCCATCGGCTACACCTCTGAACCGCATGCGGCAATTGCTTATCGCGCGCTGCGCGACCAGCTGCAGCCGGGCGAGTACGGGTTGTTCCTTGGTACCGCGCATCCGGCTAAATTCAAAGAGAGCGTAGAAGAGATTCTGCAGGAGACGCTGCCGTTGCCGAAAGAACTGGCCGACCGCGCCGACCTGCCGCTGCTGTCGCATAATCTACCGGCCGATTTCGCCGCGCTGCGTAAGCTGATGATGGGCTAGTATTGCTATTCTACCGTTCGTTGAACCGGGCTCCGCGCCCGGTTTTTTTACGCCCGAAAATGGAGAAATTGTGTATAACCGACCAATAAATGCGGAAGGGAATAAATTCGGATTGCGGAGAATTAACAGGATAGTTTTGCGGGGTTAATATTTCGTTATCGACCCATAATGGGGGCGAATAGAAGAGGTTACTTATGACGATGCTGAAACCTGTTTTGCTGGCGCTTTCTCTGCTGCTGGTCGCTCCTGCGTTGGTTCATGCAGATGAAATTACCCTGATCCCGGCGGTGAAGCTGCAAATCGGCGACCGGGATGATTATGGCCGCTACTGGGACGGCGATCGCTGGCGCGATCATGGCTGGTGGGCGAGCCATTATGACTGGCGCGACGATCGCTGGCGCCCGCATGATGATTATCGCCGCCACGATCGTGATGACGATGACGATCAAGGCCATCATGGTCATGGCCACGAGCGGCATCACCACGACGACTGATCGTTCTTGCCCCCGGCGCCAGGCTGGGGGCATTCAGGCTTACTGCTCGTGGCGTTTAAACACCAGTTCACCTTTCTCCGATGCCTGCGCATCAAAGAAATAGCCTTCGCTATCAAACTTCTGCAGCTGTTCCGGACGGGTTAAACGATTTTCTATGATGTAGCGGCTCATCAGGCCGCGCGCTTTTTTGGCATAGAAGCTGATCACCTTGAATTTGCCGTTTTTCTCATCGAGGAATACCGGCTTAATCAACTGTCCCTGCAATTTCTTCGGTTTTACCGATTTAAAATACTCATCGGATGCCAGATTGATAACGATATCGTCGCCCTGCGCCTGCAGCGCCTGATTGATCTTATCGGTAATGACATCGCCCCAGAAATGATACAAATCCTTGCCCTGCGAATTTTCCAGCTTAATGCCCATCTCCAGACGGTAGGGCTGCATCAGATCCAGCGGGCGCAATACGCCGTAAAGTCCGGAAAGCATACGCAGATGCTGCTGGGCGAAATCGAAATCCGCTTCGCTAAAGGTTTCGGCCTGCAGGCCGGTATAAACGTCGCCTTTGAACGCCAGTATCGCCTGACGGGCATTCTGCGGGGTAAAGTCCGGATGCCAGTCGTGAAAACGGGTGGCATTGAGGTCGGCCAGCTTATCGCTGATGCTCATCAGCTTACCAATTTGCGGCGCCGTCAGCTGACGGGCGATACCGATAAGCTGTTGAGAATACTCCAGGAGTTCGGGCTGGGTATAGCGAGTCGTTGCCAGCGGGCTTTGATAATCGAGCGTTTTTGCAGGTGAAATCAGTATCAGCATATCCAGTCCTTGCAGGGAATTTCGACGAATTTTAACAAAAAAAGCGCATGGTGGGATCGATTGCTGCGATTACCGCGCTATTCGCGCGGTATCTCATCCCAGGCGCCGGGCGCCAGATGTTGCTGAATTTCCGGATAGCGAGCGGGGTCGAAGACCGGCTGCACGCCGAGTTTACGCTGGCGCAGATAATCGCTGGCGAGGATGCGTACCGTTGGCGAAAGCAGCAAAATCGCCGTTAAGTTAGTGATGGCCATTAACGCCATAATAATATCCGCCAGCTGCCAGACCACCGGCAAACTCACCAGGGTGCCTGCCATCACCATTAATACGGTGATAACCCGGAGCGTCCAGATATGCAGCGGCTTATTGAGCCGCAGGAAGATCAGATTATTTTCGGCATAAATATAATTGGCGACAATCGAACTGAAAGCGAAAAGCAGCAGCACCGTGGCGACCAGACCCGGCCCCCAGCTACCAATGAGATCGCCCATCGCGTGCTGCATGGTTTGAATACCGCTGACCACATTATCGCGGTTTTCGCGCGGCGCCAGCAGGATAATTACCGCGCTGGCCGTACAGATAACAATGGTATCTATAAAGACGCCAATCATCTGTACGATGCCCTGCGCCGCCGGATGCGGAGGCCATGAGGCCGCGGCTGCGGCGGCGTTTGGCGTTGAACCCATCCCCGCTTCGTTGGAAAACATCCCGCGCTGAAACCCGCCGGTAAGCGCCTGGCTAATGGTATAGCCCACCGCGCCCGCCGCCGCTTCCTGCCAGCCGAAAGCGCAGCGGAAGATGGTTTCAAAAACCGCCGGCAGGGCAGCGAAGTGCCAGAGGCCAATCAACAGGCTGGTGCCGACCCACAGCAGGGCCATCAGCGGGACAAACCACTGCATCAATCGCGCCACGCCGCGTAAACCGCGGACGATAATCAACAGCGTCGCGGCTGCCAGCGCGGCGCCGACGGCGACCATCGGTAAATCGAAAGCATAGGCCATGGCGTGCGCCACCGAGTTAGCCTGCACGGTATTGAAGATAACCCCATAGGCCAGCAGCAGCAGGATCGAGAAGACCACGCCCATCCAGCGCATCTCAAGTCCGCGGGCCATATACCACGCCGGGCCGCCGCGGAACTGGCCTGCGCTATCGCGCTCTTTGTACAGCTGGGCAAGCGAGCATTCGGCGAAGCTACTGGCCATTCCGAGTAGTGCGGAGACCCACATCCAGAACACGGCGCCGGGGCCGCCAGCGGCAATCGCTAACGCCACGCCCGCCAGGTTACCGCTGCCGACGCGAGCCGCCAGGCTGGTGCACAGCGCCTGAAAAGACGTTAATCCGCCGGGCTGCGGACGAAGGCTTTTTTTAAGACTTTTGCCAAACTGGCGAATATAACGGAACTGAATAAACTCCGTTCGCCAGGTAAACCAAATACCGGCGCCCAGTAACAGATAAATCATTACCGAGCCCCAGAGTATTTCATTGATAAACGAGAGAAAATCAGGCATTAAACGTCCTCTTGTCCATGCCGGCGCGCGGTGTAAGCGCTACCACTCCGGTGACAATCCTTTAGCATTCAGATAATTAATATGTCGAGTTTATCACACTCTGCGCTCTTGCATTGTCGGCGGTTGCGCTGACCCTATGGCGTGTTATCATCTTGGCAGACCGGTTACATCCCCTTAACTGCTGTTTAAGAGAAACACTATCATGACGGATAAATTGACTTCTCTGCGTCAGTACACCACTGTCGTAGCTGACACCGGAGATATCGCGGCAATGAAGCTGTATCAGCCTCAGGATGCCACCACCAACCCTTCTTTGATCCTCGGCGCGGCTCAGATCCCTGAGTACCGTAAGCTGATTGACGACGCTGTTGCCTGGGCTCGCGGCCAGAGCAGCGATCGCGCGCAGCAGATTATCGATGCTTCGGACAAACTGGCGGTGAACATCGGTCTCGAAATCCTTAAACTGATCCCGGGCCGTATTTCTACCGAAGTTGATGCCCGTCTGTCCTACGACACCGACGCCTCTATCGCGAAAGCGAAACGCCTGATCAAACTGTATAACGATGCCGGTATCGGCAACGATCGTATCCTGATCAAACTGGCTTCGACCTGGCAGGGCATTCGCGCCGCTGAGCAGCTGGAAAAAGAAGGCATCAACTGTAACCTGACCCTGCTGTTCTCCTTCGCTCAGGCTCGCGCTTGCGCTGAAGCGGGCGTCTTCCTGATTTCTCCGTTCGTTGGTCGTATCCTCGACTGGTACAAAGCGAACACGGATAAGAAAGAGTACGCGCCGGCAGAAGATCCGGGCGTGGTTTCCGTTAGCGAAATCTACGAGTACTACAAGCAGCACGGTTATGAAACCGTCGTGATGGGCGCAAGCTTCCGTAACGTTGGCGAAATCCTTGAGCTGGCCGGTTGCGACCGTCTGACCATCGCCCCTGCGCTGCTGAAAGAGCTGGCGGAAAGCGAAGGCGCTGTCGAACGTAAACTGGCGTTCAGCGGCGAAGTGAAAGCGCGTCCGGAACGCATTACTGAATCCCAGTTCCTGTGGCAGCACAACCAGGATCCGATGGCGGTAGACAAACTGGCGGAAGGTATCCGTAAGTTTGCCATCGACCAGGAAAAACTGGAAAAAATGATCGGCGACCTGCTGTAATCATCCCAGCGTGACCGGGCTACCGGTCACGCTACTTCTTTTGAATCCTGTCTGTAATTCTCTCCAGCGTGTATCATTCCGCTTAATTGCACTATTTGAACGGAATGAATATGAATAAATTACGCATCGGCTTAGTTTCTATTTCTGACCGCGCCTCCAGCGGCGTTTACCAGGACAAAGGTATTCCTGCGTTGGAAGAGTGGCTGTCGCGTGCGCTGACAACGCCCTTTGAACTACAGACACGCCTGATCCCTGATGAACAGCCCATCATTGAACAAACGCTGTGCGAGCTGGTTGACGAGATGGGCTGTCATCTGGTGTTAACCACCGGCGGCACCGGCCCGGCGCGCCGTGATGTGACTCCGGACGCAACTTTAGCGATTGCCGATCGCGTCATGCCCGGTTTCGGCGAGCAAATGCGTCAGGTTAGCCTACACTTTGTGCCGACGGCTATCCTATCCCGGCAGGTTGGCGTCATCCGCAAGCAGGCGCTGATCCTCAACCTGCCTGGCCAACCGAAAGCGATTCAGGAGACTCTTGAAGGAGTTAAAGACGCGGAAGGTAAGGTGCTGGTGCATGGTGTTTTTGCAAGTGTACCTTATTGTGTACAGTTGCTTGAGGGGCCGTATGTGGAGACGGAAGCCAGCGTTGTAGCAGCTTTTCGCCCGAAAAGCGCACGACGTGAAACTTTATCCTGAATTTAATGCATTGCTGATATAACCTGCATTGCCGGTGGTGTGCTGTTTTATTTACGGTATAGTGTTTTTTACTTTACACATTGCGTAATATTACTGCGGACGAAGCGCCAGTTATGTCACAACACACCCGAGCACTGAATCGACAGGATTATAAAACTCTGACGCTGGCCGCCCTCGGCGGGGCGCTGGAGTTTTATGACTTCATTATCTTTGTCTTCTTCGCCGCCGTCGTCGGCGAACTGTTCTTCCCCGCCGATATTCCGGAATGGCTACGTCAGGTACAGACCTTCGGTATTTTCGCCGCGGGTTATCTGGCGCGTCCTCTTGGCGGCATTATCATGGCCCATTTTGGCGACCTGGTCGGCCGCAAGAAAATGTTTACGCTTAGCATTCTGCTCATGGCGCTGCCGACGCTGGCGATCGGTCTGCTGCCGACTTATGCCTCGATGGGCATCGTTGCGCCGCTGCTATTACTGCTCATGCGTATTTTACAAGGGGCGGCGATTGGCGGCGAAGTGCCGGGCGCCTGGGTCTTTGTAGCCGAACATGTCCCGGAAAAACGCATCGGTATCGCCTGCGGCACCCTGACCGCGGGGTTGACCGTTGGGATCCTGTTAGGTTCGGTGGTGGCGACGCTTATCAACACCAGCATGACGCCGCAGGGTATCCACGACGGCGGCTGGCGTATTCCTTTCCTGCTGGGCGGCGTTTTTGGCCTGGTGGCGATGTACCTGCGTCGTTGGCTACAGGAGACGCCGATATTTCTTGAGATGCAACAGCGCAAAGCGCTGGCGCAGGAGTTGCCGGTGAAGGCGGTGGCGCTTAAGCACCAGAAGGCCGTCATCGTTTCGATGTTGCTCACCTGGCTGCTTTCCGCCGGCGTGGTGGTAGTGATCCTGATGTCGCCGGTCTGGCTGCAAAAACATTATGGCTTTGCGCCGGCGATTACCCTGCAGGCCAATAGCATCGCCACGATTATGCTGTGTATCGGCTGTTTACTCGCCGGTCTGGCGGCAGACCGATTCGGCGCCAGCCGCACTTTTATTGTCGGTAGTCTGCTGTTGGCGGCCGCCAGTTGGGCCTTTTACCACCTTTCCGGCGCCAGCCCGCAGCGGCTGTTCCTGCTGTATGGCACGGTTGGATTGTGCGTCGGCGTGGTGGGGGCGGTACCTTACGTAATGGTGCGCGCCTTCCCGGCGGAAGTGCGTTTCACCGGCATCTCGTTTTCCTACAATCTGTCATACGCCATTTTCGGCGGCCTGACGCCGATTGCCGTCACCATGTTGATGGGGGTCTCGCCGATGGCGCCGGCCTGGTACGTACTGGCGCTGTCTCTGATGGGGCTGGGTTTAGGTATCTGGCTGCGTCAGGGGTTGGCGACGCAGGCGGTTTTACCGCAAGGAGAACTGCAGCGTTAAATTTAACGCCGCCGCCCGGTTTGCGGGCGGCGGCAGGCCTTTAGCGTGGTTCGCCAATCGGCAGAACGGTGCGCCCGAACTGCTCGTTCAACACTTCGCCCATCGCCAGGTAAATAGCGCTCGCGCCGCATACCAGGCCAATCCAGCCGGCAATTTTAACAATGGCTTCGTTATCGACCAGGTGGCCAATCGCCAGCAGCGCGAACAGCACCGTCAGGCTCAGGAAGACGAACTGCAGCATGCGCGCGGCTTTCAGCGTGCCGAAGAACATGAACAACGTAAAGATACCCCACAGGCCAAGATACATGCCCAGGAAATGCGGGTTCGGCGCATCAGCCAGACCCATTTTCGGCATCAGGAGGATCGCGACCAACGTCAGCCAGAAGGAGCCGTAGGACGTAAAAGCGGTTAAACCAAAGGTGTTGCCTTTTTTATACTCGAGCAGGCCGGCAAAAATTTGCGCAATGCCGCCGTAAAAAATGCCCATCGCCAGGATAGCTACATCGAATGCGAAAAGGCCGCTATTCGCCAGGTTAAGCAGAATAGTGGTCATGCCAAAGCCCATAAGGCCCAGCGGTGCCGGATTAGCCAACTTAGTGTTGCCCATAATTCCTCAAAATAATGATTAGAAAGGGAAGCATTACCCCGCCACTTGCGGTGGGGCGCGGCATAATAATGAGGCGCGTGGTTACTGTCTATGATCTGGCGGGGTATTTTTCAGCAATTTACCTTACGCCGCGATAATCGCGAACTCTTCGCCGAACATGTGCGATATCCGATGAATATGTTCTTATTTACTATTTATGTTTTGTATGAGTTATGGCGACTATTTTGCCCGGCTGGCGTGTTGTTTACTCTCGCGTCTGTGTTTTGCCATAAAAATTTTTTTTGGCTTGCCCCTTGATGAAAACCAGGGCGACCCCATCTTGTAGTCAACCGCAGTGAAGAACCTGAAAAAAAATGATGTCAGGGCAGTTGAAACCGCACGTTTCGCCCTTATTACAGGTTCACAACCACATGTTGATCGAATTTTTAGTGGAGACGTTTAGATGGGTAAAATTATTGGTATCGACCTGGGTACTACCAACTCTTGTGTAGCGATTATGGATGGCACTACCGCTCGCGTGCTGGAGAACGCCGAAGGCGATCGCACCACGCCTTCTATTATTGCCTATACCCAGGATGGTGAAACTCTGGTTGGTCAGCCGGCTAAACGTCAGGCAGTGACAAACCCGCAAAACACCCTGTTTGCGATTAAACGCCTGATTGGTCGCCGCTTCCAGGATGAAGAAGTTCAGCGTGACGTTTCCATCATGCCGTACAAAATCGTTGCCGCAGATAATGGCGACGCCTGGCTTGATGTGAAAGGCACCAAAACCGCGCCGCCGCAGATTTCTGCTGAAGTGCTGAAAAAAATGAAGAAAACCGCCGAAGATTATCTGGGTGAGCCGGTAACTGAAGCTGTTATCACCGTACCTGCGTACTTCAACGATGCTCAGCGTCAGGCAACCAAAGATGCCGGTCGTATCGCGGGTCTGGAAGTCAAACGTATCATCAACGAACCGACTGCCGCTGCGCTGGCTTACGGTCTGGATAAAGAAGTCGGCAACCGCACTATCGCGGTATACGACCTCGGTGGTGGTACCTTCGATATCTCTATTATCGAAATCGACGAAGTTGACGGCGAAAAAACCTTCGAAGTTCTGGCAACCAACGGTGATACCCACCTGGGTGGTGAAGACTTCGATACTCGTCTGATCAACTACCTCGTTGACGAGTTTAAGAAAGAGCAGGGTATTGACCTGCGCAACGACCCGCTGGCGATGCAGCGTCTGAAAGAAGCCGCAGAAAAAGCGAAAATTGAGCTGTCTTCCGCTCAGCAGACCGACGTTAACCTGCCGTATATCACCGCAGACGCGACCGGTCCGAAACACATGAACATTAAAGTGACTCGCGCGAAACTGGAAAGCCTGGTTGAAGATCTGGTTAACCGTTCCATCGAGCCGCTGAAAGTTGCCCTGCAGGATGCCGGTCTGTCCGTTTCCGATATCAACGACGTGATCCTCGTTGGTGGTCAGACTCGTATGCCGATGGTGCAGAAGAAAGTTGCTGAGTTCTTTGGTAAAGAACCGCGTAAAGACGTTAACCCGGATGAAGCTGTGGCTATCGGCGCAGCGGTTCAGGGTGGTGTACTGACTGGTGAAGTTAAAGACGTTCTGCTGCTGGACGTTACCCCGCTGTCGCTGGGTATCGAAACCATGGGCGGCGTGATGACCGCGCTTATCAGCAAAAACACCACGATCCCGACCAAGCACAGCCAGGTGTTCTCTACTGCGGAAGACAACCAGTCCGCGGTAACCATCCATGTGCTGCAGGGTGAGCGTAAACGCGCTTCTGATAACAAATCTCTGGGTCAGTTCAACCTGGATGGTATTAACCCAGCGCCGCGCGGTATGCCGCAGATCGAAGTAACCTTCGATATCGATGCTGACGGTATCCTGCACGTTTCCGCGAAAGATAAAAACAGCGGTAAAGAGCAGAAGATCACCATCAAGGCTTCTTCCGGTCTGAATGAAGAAGAAATTCAGAAAATGGTTCGCGAAGCGGAAGCTAACGCTGAATCTGACCGTAAGTTCGAAGAGCTGGTTCAGACCCGTAACCAGGGCGACCATCTGCTGCACAGCACTCGTAAGCAGGTTGAAGAAGCAGGCGACAAACTGCCGGCTGATGACAAAACTGCAATCGAGTCTGCGCTGACCGCACTGGAAGCTTCCCTGAAAGGTGAAGACAAAGCGGACATCGAAGCGAAGATGCAGGCGCTGGCCCAGGCTTCCCAGAAGCTGATGGAAATCGCTCAGCAGCAGCACGCTCAGCAGCAGGCTGGCGGCGCTGACGCTCAAGAGAACAGCGCGAAGGACGACGATGTTGTCGACGCTGAGTTCGAAGAAGTGAAAGACAAAAAATAATCGCCCTTTGAACGGGTAAAATACTGGCACGGGCGAAGAGGTTTCCTCTCCGCCCGTGCACGCATGTTAAGGGGCTGAAAAACACCAATGGCAAAGCAAGATTATTACGAGATTTTGGGCGTTTCCAAAACAGCGGAAGAGCGTGAAATCAAAAAGGCGTATAAGCGCCTGGCCATGAAGTATCACCCGGACCGTAACCAGGGTGACAAAGAGGCCGAAGCCAAATTTAAAGAAATCAAAGAAGCGTATGAAGTCCTGACTGATGCCCAGAAACGTGCAGCCTACGATCAGTACGGCCACGCCGCGTTTGAACAAGGCGGCATGGGCGGCGGCGGTTTCGGCGGCGGCTTCGGCGGCGGCGCGGATTTCAGCGATATCTTTGGCGACGTGTTCGGCGATATCTTCGGCGGCGGTCGTGGCCGTCAACGCGCGGCGCGCGGCGCAGATTTACGTTACAACATGGAATTAACGCTGGAAGAAGCGGTCCGTGGCGTCACTAAAGAAATCCGCATCCCGACGCTGGAAGAGTGCGATGTTTGCCACGGCAGCGGCGCCAAATCCGGTACTCAGCCGCAGACCTGTCCGACCTGTCATGGTTCCGGTCAGGTTCAGATGCGCCAGGGATTCTTTGCCGTTCAGCAAACCTGTCCGCACTGTCAGGGGCGCGGTACGCTTATCAAAGATCCATGCAACAAGTGTCACGGTCACGGTCGCGTTGAAAAAACCAAAACACTGTCGGTGAAAATCCCGGCTGGCGTCGATACCGGCGATCGCATTCGTCTGGCTGGCGAAGGTGAAGCCGGCGAGCATGGCGCTCCGGCGGGCGATCTGTACGTTCAGGTTCAGGTCAAACAGCACGCGATCTTCGAGCGTGAAGGGAATAATCTGTACTGCGAAGTACCGATCAACTTCACCATGGCTGCGCTTGGCGGCGAGATTGAAGTACCGACGCTGGATGGCCGCGTTAACCTGAAAGTGCCTGGCGAAACGCAAACCGGCAAACTGTTCCGCATGCGCGGCAAGGGCGTGAAGTCCGTACGCGGCGGCGCTCAGGGCGATCTGCTGTGTCGCGTGGTGGTGGAAACGCCGGTGGGTCTTAACGATAAGCAGAAGCAATTGTTGAAAGAGCTGCAGGAAACTTTCGGTGGTCCGACGGGTGAGAAAAACAGCCCGCGTTCCAAAAGCTTCTTCGATGGCGTAAAAAAATTCTTCGATGATTTAACGCGTTAATTGCGTTAAATTACGTTATTAGCACAAGCCTGAACATCCTGTTCAGGCTTTTTTCTGCCCTAGCCTCAGCCTTGAATAGAGACGCTATACTTTGTTTAGCATGTCCGGGTTTGATTTATTTTGAGTATTATCTATATTGCTTTTTTCGATAAAAGAGGCTGACAGTGGATGGGATCGAAAGGTGCCAATAAGGGCTTTGATTATAATTTAATCAAGGTTCTTGACGCTGTCATTTCGGCAGGTAATGCCGCGAAGGCGGCGAAAAAATTGGCCATTACTCCTGCCGCGGTCTCTCTGGCATTAAGACGACTACAAAACTTCTATCATCAGGAGCTGTTTGTCAGAAGTAAAGATGGTTTACTGCCAACAGCGAAAGCACTCGAGATCCACCATAGTTTTCGTCAGGCCATGTTGCTTGTCGATAATACCTTTCTGACAGAAAACAAGGATGATGATACCCGGATTACGATCCTTGGTAGCGACTTCATCGAAAGTTATTACCTTTCCCAACTGTACGGCAGCGCGCTTTTTGAACAGGGCGTGATCAATCATTTTTCATCCCGCAATATTAGCCGCGATAAAGCTAAAGAGCTTCTACTGACGGCACAATGCGATTTATCGATTGGTTCTGAGCCGTTGGTTGAACCTGGGCTCGATAATCAAATGATTGATAGCTTCAGAAATTTCGTCTGTATTTGTGCCAAGGGTCATTTGTTCAGCGAACTGTCGCAGCTTTCTTTACATCAGTTCTACTCTTCCCGCCATGCCATGTATCAACCCGGCATTTCTTCTCCTTCCATCATCACTGATAACGGATTATTTAAAGATGATGTTTATTATGACGGTTCACGTACCATGGGCTATTGCAGCGATTCTATCACCGGACTGGTTGGCATGGTAGAAAGAACCGCGTTGATTGCATTATTGCCTTTAAAGCTGGCGCTATTTTATAAAAATCAGCGTAAATACGATATAAATTTTATCCAACCACCACCTGAATTGATGTTTAAGTCCGTGCAGGTTTATGCTTCATGGAACAAAAATAGTAGAAATATATCAGCGATAAATGAAACAGTTTCCATGTTACATACGCTGTCATCATTCAGACGGTAAGTTCCATCATCTTACCGTCATTAATATGATGTGGTTAGTCTTGATATTCTTTGATTACCTTTCCCCAGTTACGCCACTTACACTCCTGATGAATCTTTTTTTACTTTAGTTATGCAGGAGCGATTATGTCTATACCTAATCATTTAGAAACAACGGAAGTTGTATTACTGGAAGTAGAGATACTTCTGACCATTATTTCTATCGGCGCCTGGGGGGGGTTCGTCAGTTTCCTTCTCCGTAAAAATAAGGAAGACAGTGGCGAAGCGCATCAGGGAATTATGAACTGCCTGACCCAGGTAGTGATATCTTGTTTTACCAGTTTTCTCCTTAGCGCTATCGCTATCGAAAAAGGATTTAGCTTTAATATGGTGCTGTTAGCCGCAGGATTAGGCGGTGTTTTTGCCGGTCCAATTTTAAAAATACTGGGTGAGAAAGTAAAAAATACGCTTGGTGGTACTAAGCTCAAGTAGTATTACTACGTAATAAAAGGCTCATCCTTGAGTCTTTTATTACAGATTAGTGCGCCTCAACTATGTCACCCGGTTTTTAAGCCAGCCGTAAATGAACTCTTCATTTTGTCGATGATTCTCGCTGATCTCCAGGTAATAAGCCCCCTGGCTGCAGTTTAGCGCTTTGACTAACACCTGTTCTCCTTCTTTACCTCGTCGCGTTAAATAGCAATTCAGCGCATTCAGGGTTCGCGGGCCAATGTTGCCATCTGTTTTTATATCCGGGTAGTATTGCTGCTCGCGATTCATCACGTTAAGCCAGCGCTGTAGCCACATACAGGGGTGGTGAGGACCAATATTCACTGCCGCGTCGCACAGCTCAAATGCTACTGACCAGGAGAGTTGCGATACCTGCTCAAAGCCGGGTTTGATCCAGTAATCGGTCTCCAGAATCGCATAGGCCTCGTTGTGAGAAAGTTCGCTCATCTTTCCCTGGTAACCGTGCGCTCGCGCCGTTGCTTCTGTGATGCCCCAGTTAGTCTCGCCGCCTTTATCCTTAGGATTGGCGCTATAGCCGCCTTCCAGTCCGAGGATTCCATCAATAATTGGATTCATTTTATTCTCCCTGAATTAATGAATATGCATGTACATCATTGTACCTAGCGTGACGGAAAAGACGGTGGTTAGCGCCGCCAGCGTTTTACGGAAAAACTGCTTTCTGACTTTTGGTTTCCTGGGTTCGACTTTTTCAATGGTAATGTCTTTGTTGACCTGCAGCCCCTGGCGCGGGATGGTAATGAAAAGATCGTTTATACCGAGTGCTTTGAGATCTCGTCTGATTAAATACAGTATCTGCGTTAGATTGGCATCATTCACAAAATGACTTCTGCTACCCCATAACTCATTGGTGATTTTCTGCCGTTCGATAATCTCCAGATGAGCGTTTTCAATAATGAAACTAAGACATTTAGAACGCATTGCCGTCATTCGAATAACTTGCGAATTTGAGCTCGTTCTTAGTTCATATTTCTGTTCGTTGTAGATGCAGTTGTTATTGATGAGATAAGTTTTCATAACGTCTTCCTTTAGATTTGCACATCCTGATTGTCGTCGATGAATATATTGCACAAGAAATGGCTTAATCCATTTTTTGTCATCGGTTTTATTGTAGTGTTGTTTGTTGGGGAGACCTCTGTCACATAATCTCATGTAAGTTAAATGACAATTAATTACTACCTAAATTATATTTAATATGCTGTTTGTTTTTTATCCTTCAGGTGGGTTTGATGGCCTCTCTGACCCGATGATGTCGTGCTGATGTTCCTCATTGAGGTCTCAGTGAAATAATTATTTGGCGTTGATTAATTGCTGATGCTTTGTGATTAGCCAATTTTTCATGAGTCATGGATTATTGGTCTCGCAGAACGAACTGCGATAATTTTTAAACTTAAAAGGAAATTTAAAATGGCTACCAGCAAACTGATTAAAGGCGATACTCTTACCGAAACCAGCAACGCCGCTGATGGTTTTAATCCAGCAACTGAAGTTAGCAACTATAGCTATACTTCAGCGCGTGTCGCAAAGCCGGTCTATAACAAATATAAAGCAGCAACCACGAAGCCGAAGGTATTTGGCTATTATACCGACTGGTCTCAGTATGATGGTCGTCTGGAAGGGGATGACTCTAAAGATAACCGCGGTCGCGGCTATGACCTGACCAATATCTCACCGACCGCTTACGATAAAATTATTGTCGGCTTCGTTGGCGTGACTGGTTTCCATAAAATTGATGGCCAGTATCGCGACGTGGTGGCCGAAGGCGCTGAGAAGTGCGGCAAAGTCAAATATGAACCAACCTTCCTGGATCCGTGGGGTGACTTCCAGTCCTACATTAACGTTGGTCACAGCGTCAGCGGCTGGGATGTCGATCCGAAAACCGTAACCCAGGAGAATACCAAAGGCCTGCTCGGCGGCCTGCGTGACCTGCAGGCGAAAGCCAAACAGCAGGGCCACAACCTGGTGCTGTCCATGAGCATCGGCGGCTGGACCATGAGTAACGGCTTCCATGAAACCGCGGCATCTGATTCCGCACGTAAAACCTTCGCTAAAGGCGTGGTGAAGCTGTTCAAACAGTTCCCGATGTTCAGCGAAGTGGATATCGACTGGGAATACCCGAATGCCGAAGGCGCGGGCAACCCTTGCGGCCCGGAAGATGGCGAAAACTACGCCCTGCTGATTGGCGAACTGCGTAAGCAGCTGGATTCCGCCAACCTGAGCAACGTGAAAATCTCCATTGCCAGCTCCGCGGTGGTGAAGACTTTCGATTATTCCAACGTCAAAGCGCTGATTAAAGCTGGCCTGTACGGCATCAACCTGATGACCTATGACTTCTTCGGCACCCCGTGGGCGGAAACCGTTGCTCATCACACTAACCTGAAGGCGCTGGAAGAGGGCGGCTGGGGTGTAAACACTATTGTGGAACATCTGCTGTCTGAAGGTTTCCCGGCCGAAAATATCAACATTGGTTATGCCGGCTATACCCGTAACGGCCGTAACGTTGAGCTGGAGTCGCTGTCTCCGCTGAAAGGTACCTATAACCCGGGTAACGGGGATACCACGGGTACTTTCGAGTCCGGCACTAATGAATGGTATGACGTGATCTACAACTACCTGGATCTGGAAAACCAGAAGGGCCGTAACGGCTTCAACGTTTATACCGATCAGGTTGCTGACGCTGACTATCTCTACAACCCGGAATCCAAACTGTTTATGTCGCTGGATACGCCGCGCACCGTGAAAGCCAAAGGCGAATACGCGGCGAAGCTGGGTCTGGGCGGCATGTTCACCTGGACTATCGACCAGGACAACGGCGTGTTGGTCAATGCGGCGCGTGAAGGGCTGGGTTATGAAATTGAGTCAGAAACTATCGATATGGACCCGTTCTACTTCGACGGCATCAACGTTGAAAAAGATGAATCTGCTGAAGACGATAAGAAAACGGACGTCAACCATGCGCCGAAAGCGGCTATTGAGCTGCTGGTAGTGGGCGGTTCTACCGTTCAGCTGTCCGGCGCCGGTTCTTCCGATGAAGATAAAGACGAGTTGACCTTTAGCTGGGGCGTACCGTCTGAAATTAACGTCGCGGATAAAACGGCGGAAGTGATTGAGTTCGTCGTGCCTGAGGTAAGTGCGAAGACGGCGTTCCAGTTCACTCTTTTCGTACGTGACTGCTACAACGAACCTTCAACTCAACAGCGTTTTGTACTGACTGTGGTTCCGGCTGCTGCCCAGGTTGAACCAACACCGGCTGATGAAGAAGATGAAACCGACGTGATTCCGGTTCCCGACGAGGATACCAAACCGGCTGAAGATGACTCCTCTTCCGATGAGGCGGCTGAGCATGATGCTCCATATGCGCTGTGGGATGCTAACGCTGTTTATGGCGCAATCTGGGGTACCTTCGAAATTGTTAGCTGGAATGGTCACAACTACCAGGTGAAATGGTGGTCCCAGGGCGAACAGCCTGACCTGAACTGCGGTCAGAGCGGCACATGGACTGACTTAGGCGCCTACTAATACATCTCTCTTTTAATGGCGTATTGGGCTCTATAGCAAAGCCCCGGTTTACCGGGGCTTTTTTCCACCAGGGAATGAGGAATCGAGTTGATGACCGTTGTAATTAAAAATAGCCAGATTGATGTGAATAGTTGGTACCAGAAAGTCACGTTAACCTTCACAAACGAAAGTAATCGAACTGTTGATCTGAACCAGGCGGCGATTAGCTTTACCGCTTCCGGACATCCGGATCCGTGGGGGAATACGGGAGGCACGCTGAAAGGGGATCGTTCATTAACGTTGCGTGACACCGCCCAGGGAACCCTGGAATTCAATGAAATCATTATAAACAACAGCAGCGAGCTGCTACTGCTGGCTGGGGAAAGCGGTACTCTATTCTTTAGCCTGGCGGCCACCCAGGTACCGGTAAAATTATCTACCTTCGCTCTGACTCTGGCGGCTTCCGATAGCGATGACGCCGCTGATGAGCTTGAACCAGTCCCTGAAGCGCCCGCCGATGATTCAGCTGATGAGCTTGAACCAGTCCCTGAAGCGCCCGCCGATGATTCAGCTGATGAGGCTGAACCAGAATCTGAAACGCCTGCGGATGATTCAGCTGATGAGGTTGAACCAGAACCTGAAACGCCCGCCGCCGACGCGATTACCGGTACAGGACTGACCCTGGTTTCCGGAGAGGTGAACGCGTCCAGCTGGTATCAACGCATGGCCCTGACGTTGACGAATCAGTATTCGCAGTCTGTCGATATTAATCAGCTGAAATTAGGCTTCACCGCGACAGCGCATCCCGATCCGTACAGCCCATTTAGCGGTACCATGCTGGGTAACCAGGCGGTAACGCTGGCCAGCGACGGTGGCTGGCCGACAGAAAAAAATACCATCACCATCAATAACGACGGCGAGTATCTGTTGGCTGCTGGCAAATCGGCGGTACTGGAGTTTTATCTTTCGGCCACACAAACGCCCGTCGTGCTGAATGACCTGACGGCGACGCTGGCGCATGACCCGGGACGCCAGGGACAAATTATTGTTCAATTCCCGGCGCAGGCGCAGAGCACCTCGCTGAAGCCGGAAATTGAGCTGCGGTACTCTGATGGCCGTCAGCAGCGCTTCGCCGGGGAATGGGGCGCGACGCTAACCATCGGCGATCTGAGCGCCGGCAGCTACGGTATTACGGTACTGGAACTGTGTAACGACGAGATGAGAATTTCGCCCGTGACAGAAAGCTATACGCTGGAACTTGCTTCAGGTAACGCCGTTGAGCGCTGTCAGATTGCTTATCAGCCAGCGGTGACCTTTGCCGCGATCGAGTTGCTGCTGGCGGACGATGAACTGGAAGGCGCGGAAGTCGTTGTTGAGCTATGGTCGGAGGCGGGCGTGTGCGAAAGAACACTGACGCTGATGGCGAATCAACCGCAGCGCGTTACCCAGCTCCTGGCGAATCATCAATATGCTATCTGCCTGCAGCCGACGACCATGAACAACCAGTTGCTCACGACCGCAGCGCAGCCTGCAACCATTGTGCCGAAGGTCGGCATGACGATGCAGGTGAACGTAGCATTACAAAAAACGCCCGTTGCGAGCGATGCCTTTGTTGAGGTCGCGGTAACGGTCTTAGGCTTACCACAGGGGACGGCCGCGCAGCGCTATCGTTTCTGCTGCGGCGGCTATCAGTATAGTTTCGTGCTGGAAAGCGATACTCGTCAGCAGAAGCTGCCGCTGCGTTTATCTGCCGGGGAATATAGCGTACAGGTAGCGGATGTATATATCGCCGGTACGCCTTGGCGTTGCGACATCAGCGCGCCATTGCGTTTACTACAAAGCGTCAATAACGTCGCGCTTGAGTTTATCCAGGGCGTTCCGCTGCAGGTAAAAGGCTGGCCGAATTATCTGGCGCACGGCGGCGTGACGGTGAATGCGGCAGAGACGACCGATCTGTATCGCAATGTGCCTTGCAGCGCGCTGTTTAAATACGATGGTTTTGATGGCGGCGGCGATCCGATTCCGGCGGCGGAAGTGGACAGCAATGGCGATGGTTTCCTGGATTATGCTTCGCTACCGATCCACAAAACCGTGCCGCTGGTTCGCGAGATAGAAGCCGAAGCGGGTCGCGCGGTGATGCCGGTGATGGTGGTCTATACCGCCAATGCCAGCGGCGGCAGTGCGGTATCGGATCTGCAGGATGAGCAGCGTTTACGCAACCACTTTGGTAACTTCATTACCCAGTGTCTGGCGGCACAATCCTGGAAAGATGACCAGCATCTGGTTCCGGCAACCTTCGTCCTGAATCCGGACTTCCTGGGCGCTATGCAGCAGGAGCCTTATGGCTATACCGCGTTGCGTAAAGCCAATAGCGTGCAGGTGAATGTACAACTGGCGGCGGCGATCAATGCGCTCCCTGCGATTCCAGGTTTCAGCGCGCCGACGCTGCCGACCTTCAGCAACGATTTGTATGGCTACGTACAGGCGATTAACTATATCGTTCGCCAGTTCGCGCCTGATATCGCTTTTGGCTGGCAGACCAACGTTTGGGCGACGGGCACGGCAGATTGGCTGCTGCGCGCCAACGCCGCACCGCGTGAACAAGGGGCGGCGATTGCTGAATTCATTAATGAACTGGGTGTATACAGCGGCGATTATGCGCCAGACTTTATCGCATTTGATAAATTCGAACGCGACTGCTTCAGCCCGGATGCCCTGGCCCACTACGGCTGGAACGCCAGCTGCTGGTTTAACTATCTGGGCATGGTGAAGGAGGCCGCCAGAGCGTTGCAAAAACCGGCGATGCTGTGGCAGATACCCGGCGGCCATATGCCGACGGTTGCGGAAGGGACCAGTAAAATCGCTGCGGCGCATTTTGCATCCGGCGGTACGTTCTTCATGGGGGACTCGCGGATTGGCAGCGATATCAACGCCATTACCCCGGCGCTGTTAAATACCGCGGTGAACAGCACGACGTATGGTGTTGCGACGGTGGGAGATTTTCTGCGCCAGGATGAGGGATACGATTGGAGCCAGATGCAGGCGCTAAATCTGCCGGACTATAACGTTTTTGCCGTGCTGTGGGGCGGCGGTTCGACGGTCAGTATCACCACTATTCATTCCAACGGTGAAGATGGCGGTTGGCTGGCGGAGAAAATGGCGGAGTACTACGCGGCCCCGCGATATTTTAGTTAATTGATCTTTATTTCATGTAGCGTAAAGGCGGTGATTCAGTGGAGGTACTATTCTGGATCGCCGCCTTTTCTCTTTCTTGTTATATCATAAGAAATAATTTCATTTGTTATAGTGTGTAATGTTAAAAATGCTTAATAATATTTTGAGATCTTTGTTGGTTATTTGTTTGAGGATTATCTTATTTGATTAATGATTGATTATTTGTGCTTTCATTATACATTTATTCTATATTTAGTATTTATTTATTATTAATTGCAGGCTAACTAATGTGCGTATATCTTTATTTCTCATATGATTATGGATTTTTAATGAAGATATAATGAAATTAAATGGTTTCGAAAATGATAATGAGAATGCCTTGCACTCATATATTTTCTCCCAGCAGGCTAAACCTCATGCGGCGATTGATGCTTTATTTTCTGCACTCTTGCCCTTCGGCAAACCTTTCGTCGTGCAACCGGGTGAAGAGTTTTCGCTGTATACGAAACAAAGTAGCCGCATTGTGTTGCTGGAGTCCGGTATCTTCTCAATTTGCCGCAGCGACAGAGGGCTGAATGTGTTGTCGGTTTTTGCCCCGTCAATCGCAGGACTGATTGATAGCTACGGTCTGACTTACGATGTTCCCACTCGCCCGGAACATTTTTTGATTGCGGAAACAGAATGCTGTGGTCGCGCGGTTTCGCTAGCGGATTTTATTAAGGTGACGGACGAATGCAATCTTTGGCACGATGTGGCTCGTTTTCTCGCCTATCGTCTGATGGTGATGAACGTTCGCGATCGGGAACTGGTTGGCGTTGACTCTTATCTCAAGGTTCGTGCGTTATTAATCGAAATTGCCGCCTACAGCGACGAATATCGCCAGAGCATTAATGTCCTGAATTTTATTCAACGACGAACCGGAATATCACGAAGCCGTACCATGAAGTTACTTTCTGAATTGAGGAAGGGCGGTTATATCAATATAGATGGTGGGCGTTTGTTAGGGGTTAAGAAACTACCGTTGGCTTACTAATTGCCGCTTTAAATAACAAAGCAAATAAATTATTTACTGCAAAAACATGTAGTTAAGATGAGTCCTATAAAAACAGCCATTGTAGATTGCAACTCCCTGGCCAATTTATAATAATTAAATAACGGCAGAAATTTACTTCCCATTAGCGCTTATAAATCAGTGCAGGGCTTGCTATTCATTGAATATAGTATTTCTGTACGCTACAACTTTTAACGTTTTTTGCGCCCGGTACCAGCAAGAGATCTCTGTGAAGAGGGCTCGGTACTAAAATTCGTTATTAATTCTATTTTCGACTTGTGTATTTAAAAGGTTATTTATGAAAAAACATCTTTTAGCGATGGCAATAACCGCCATGGCGGCGGGCGGTATGACCTGCGCAGCTAATGCGGATACTTCGACGGTTTCCGGCGGTACGGTGAATTTTACGGGGCAGGTTGTGAATGCTGCATGCTCCGTTTCTGCTGACTCTATCGATCAGACCGTAATCCTGAGCCAGGTTCGCACCAGCAAACTGACGGCATCTGGAATGGTTGCCAATCAGAAAGAAGATTTCTCAATCAAACTGGAGGACTGCGACACCACGGTCAGCCAGAACGCGGCGGTTATTTTTAATGGTCAGCAGGACAGTACGCTCGCGGGTTCGCTGGCGAATACCGCTGGCGCGGGTGCGGCGACTAACGTTGCGCTGCAGTTATACGGCCCGGATGGACAGGTTCTGAATATCGGCGATACCTCCGGCACCATCACCCTGATTGATGGCGAAAACACCGTACCGCTGAGCGTGGATTATGTCGCTACCGGCGCGGCCACTGCAGGTAACGTTGCGGCGACCGCGACCTTCAGCATGGTCTATTCCTGATTGGTATCCGCATCTCCTCCGTTGCTGGCAGCGGAGGGATGTATTTCATCTCCTCCCTGGTTATCAAAAGAATGAGTACGCGAATTACCCCGATTTTATTTTCGTTATTGCTGCTGGCGGCGCTGGGAATGACTCAGTTGGCTCATGCTGGCGGTATCGCGCTGGGTTCGACCCGGGTTATTTATCCGCAGGGTGATAAGCAGGTCTCTCTGCCGGTAATTAACTCATCCAGCAATAATGTATTTTTAATTCAGTCGTGGGTGTCGAACGCCGATGGCGGCAGAAGCGCCGATTTTGTCGTGACGCCGCCGCTGTTCGTCATTCAGCCGGGAAAAGAAAACCTGCTGCGTATTATGTACGTTGGCCCTTCGTTGCCGGAAGATCGCGAAAGCGTGTTTTATCTCAACAGCAAAGCCATTCCCTCGGTTAATAAAAGCAAGTTGGCGGCGAATTCGCTGCAAATCGCCACGCAAAGCGTTATTAAACTGTTTATTCGCCCTAAACATTTGCCCATTGCCTCGGTAGACGCGCCGGCGATGTTACGCTGTCAGCGTGCCGGCGAGCGTCTGAGCATCGCCAATCCTTCACCGTATTATGTTTCGCTGGTTGATATTCATGTTGGCGGGCAGAAATTGGCCAATGCGATGGTGCCGCCGAAAAGCGAGATAACCTTGCACGGCGGGGCAGGACAGGTGACTTTCCAGTCGATTAACGATTTCGGCGCCACAACGCCGCAGCAAACCTGTCTGAGCCAGTAAGATTGTGTTGAAACTCGATGTCGCCGCTCGCCAGTTGACGGTGGGTAGACTGCCTGCGCTTATCAGCCTGGCTCTAATCTCGGCAAATGCGTTTATGCTGCCGCGCGGCTGGGCCGAAAACTATTTTAACCCTGCCTTTTTATCTGACGATCCGTCGAAAATCGCTGACCTTTCGCATTTTGAGGGTAACGGTCAGGCGCCGGGGGTTTATCGGGTCGATGTCTACCTTAATGGCGCATTATTGACGACGCGCGATATCGCTTTTCGCGCCAACAATCAGGCCGCCGATGGCTCAGGTCTGCGCGCCTGCGTAACGCCTGAAATGCTCAACGGCATGAACGTGAATCTCAGCGCCTTTCCACCGCTGGCGAAGGCCAGTGCCGGCGACTGCGTCGATCTTGCGGCGGCTATCCCGGCAGCCTCTACCGCTTTTGACTTTAGTCAGCAGCGGCTAAATATCAGCATTCCGCAGGCGGCGCTGAACAACCAGGCTCGGGGCTATATTCCGCCACAAAACTGGGATGAAGGTATTAATGCATTGTTGCTCAACTATACGTTTACCGGCGCGAATAGCCGGGACCGTAGCGCTGGCGGCACCAATAGCGACAACGACTTCCTCGGCCTCAATAGCGGATTAAATCTCGGCGCCTGGCGTTTGCGTGATTACTCGACATGGAACTACAACAGCGATAATCAGCAACATAAAAGCGACTGGCAGCACATCAGTACCTATGTGGAGCGTGATGTGGCGGCGCTAAAAGGCGAATTGACGGCGGGCGATAGTTATACCCCTTCTGGCGTTTTCGATAGCCTGCCGTTTCGTGGGCTCCAGCTGGCGTCTGATGACAATATGCTACCGGACAGCATGAAAGGCTTCGCGCCGACTATCCACGGCATCGCCAAAAGCAATGCCCAGGTGACGATTCGCCAGAACGGCTACACCATCGACCAGCGCTATGTATCGCCTGGCGCCTTCACCATTGACGACCTCTATCCGACCTCCTCCAGCGGCGATCTCAACGTTGAGATCAAGGAGTCCGACGGCAGCGTCTCCAGCTATAGCGTGCCCTATGCCGCCGTACCGGTTCTGCAACGCGAGGGGCGGGTGAAATATGCCGCCACCGCGGCGAGCTATCGCGGCGATAGCAGCCAGAAGCGGGAGATGAGTTTCGGCCAGGCGACCCTGATGTGGGGGTTGCCGCACGGCTTTACGCTGTACGGCGGAACGCAGTTTTCCTCCGATTACCGTGCGCTGGCGCTGGGAACTGGAGCTAACTTCGGTGACTGGGGGGCGATTTCCGTCGATCTTACGCAAGCCTACAGTACGCTGGCGGATGACAGCGAACACCAGGGGCAATCGCTGCGCTTTTTATATGCTAAATCGTTAAACGACCTGGGCACCCATTTTCAACTGTTGGGCTATCGCTACTCGACCTCTGGTTTTTATACGCTCGATGATACCGCGTGGAAGCAGATGTCCGGCAATAGCGGCCAGCAGGAGGATGACAGCGATCGCGATGTCGGCGATGACTACAACCTGTATTACACCAAACGCGGCAAGGTACAGATCAACCTCTCTCAGCAGTTCGGTCATTTTGGCTCACTGTACGTCACCGGTAGCCAACAGAGCTATTGGCACACCGATGAAACCAATAAATTACTGCAAATTGGCTACAGCGACACGCTGGCCGGGGTCTCGTGGAGCCTGTCATATAGCAGCAGCCGCGCCCCCGGCGAGGAGGAACGCGATCGGACGCTGGCGCTCAATATCTCACTACCGCTCAGCCAGTGGCTTAGCCACGGCGACGACATTACCCAACGGCGTCATAACGTTTATGCGACGTTCTCCACCAGTAGCGACGGGCACGGCGGCGTGACGCAGAATAGCGGTATCAGCGGCACGTTGTTGGATCAAAACAACCTGAGCTACAGCGTGCAGCAGGGCTATCAGAATCAGGGGGTTGGTGCGAGCGGCTCCGCCAGCCTCGAATACGACGGGGCAAAGGGCAATCTGAATGTCGGATACAACAACAGCAATCATGGCGATTATCGGCAACTGAACTATGGCCTCAGCGGCGGCATGGTCGCGCATGCCCATGGTCTCACCCTCAGCCAGCCGTTGGGCGATACCAATGTCCTTATCGCCGTGCCGGGGGCTGGCGACGTCAATATTGAAGATCAGCCGGGGATCCACACCGATGGCCGCGGCTACGCGGTGGTGCCGTACGCCACTACTTACCGCCAGAACCGCATGGCGTTGGACGTTAATTCGCTAAAAGAAGATGTCGATATTGATGATGCGGTGATCAATGTGGTTCCCACCCAAGGAGCAATGGTGCTGGCGAACTTTACCGCACGGGTCGGCGAGCGCGCGCTGTTGACGCTAAACCATGACGGAAAACCGCTACCGTTCGGCGCCACGGTCTCTATTGCAGGCGTGGCTGAAGAAGGCATCGTTGGCGACGACGGCGAAGTATATCTCTCCGGTCTTAGCCCGCAGGGCACGCTGAAAGCGCAGTGGGGGCCACGGCCAGGCCAACAATGCCTCACCCATTATCATCTCCCTGACGTGAGCCAACCGCTGGCGCGTCAGCATCTGGAATGTCGCTAAATGAAGCTTGTCTCTTTTCTTTTTCTGTTAATGGGGTTGTTGCTGGCACGCGGTGGTCTGGCGGCCGTTTGCCAGAATACCAATGGCTCGCCTGCGACGGTCGATTATGACCTGACGACGACGCTGACGGCGGCGCAAAATCAGGCCGGTTCGACCACGCAGCTCAGCAAAAACCAGGATGTAAACGTACAGGCGATTTGTCCCGCCGGTTCTTCGGATTCCGGGCGGACGTATCGTTCGTATGTCGCTTCTTCATCGATAGTGGAAACCAACGGCGACTGGAAATATATGCAGCTGGATGGCACCTATCTTGAAGGGGCGATGCGCATCGAAGACTCGGCGGCCGGGGTGTTTTATCCTCCAATGGATTATGTCTATATGGGCTATGATGCCAACGTTAACAATGGCTCACCGTTTCCGGTACATGATTCAAATCTGGTTTTTCAACTTAAGGTTGTGAAGCCATTTATTGGCACGGTAAATATCGAGCCGAAGACCATGTTTAACGTCTATGTCACCACCACCGGGAACGATCCGCTGAGTACCGTGGTATACAGCATTGTCTACAGCGGCAGCGTGACCGTGCCGCAAAGCTGCGAGATTAATGCCGGGCAAACTATCCTCGTTGATTTTGGCTCGCTGTACAGCGGCGGTTTCAATCGCGCCGGAGAAAAACCAACCGGCGTCCGCAATAAAAGATTCACCGTGCCGGTGAAGTGCAGTGGGGTGGATTCACAGGTTAACCTGAGCCTGCGGCTGATAGCCACCGCCGATAGTCACTTAAGCCAGGCTATCGCCACCGATAATCCTGATGTTGGCGTGGTGGTCGAAAGCAGCGATGGCACGGTATTAACGCCCAATGACGCCAGCAGCGTCGAGCCTTTTACTACCGATCAAAGCGGACAGGCGACCCTTTCCTTGCAAGCGTATCCGGTCAGCACCACCGGCCAGACGCCGGCGGAAGGCGCTTTTACCGCGCTGGCTAACTTACGGGTGGATTTCGATTAATGCGCCTGTTTCAGTACTTCATCTTACTTATCCTGCTGTGCGGTAACGGCTGCTACGCCGACGATAGCGGTTACAACCTGGAATTTACCGGCACGATTGTCGCGCAAACCTGCGATGTCGAAATTTCCAGCCTTAGCCAGAGTATCGATTTAGGTCAGTTCTCGGTGGCAGATTTTCCCTCCACCGGTACGACGACGAAGTTTAAACCGTTCAACATCAACCTGAAGAACTGCTCGCGCGGCATTACCGGCAGCAAAATCTGGTTTACCGGCACTGCCGACAGCGACAATCCGGCGCTGCTGGCGCTGAGCGACACCGGGATGGGTAGCGAAAAAATGCTGGCAGGCGGCGTTGGCGTGGAGATCCTTGATGAGGATCAGGATGCCGTCAGCATCAATAACACCAGCTCGGTGGTCTATCCGCTGAAAACGGGCCGCAACACCTTATCGTTTTATATTCGCTACAAATCTACTCGGCCAACCGTGACCTCCGGAAATGCGACGGCGGTGATGTATTTCGATCTGCAATATGAATAGGCGCGCGGCAATGATCAAACCACTGTTTTTCTGCTGTGGATTCCTTCTGGCGGTGAACGGCGCGCTGGCCCATGACGGTAGGGTCTATGTGACGGGCACGATTACCGACAACACCTGCACGCTGTCGCCGGATTCCGAGAATATTCAGGTCGATATGGGAACCGTCAGCAACCGCCAGTTTTATCAAGCGGGGGCCGGCGCGGAGTGGCAGCCATTTTCGATCACCCTACAAAATTGCGGCAGCACCGCCAGCGGCGTGACGGTGAGCTTTAGCGGTACCAGCGACTCGCAAAGCGGCGATCTTTTCGCTTTGGATAGCGGGGCGAACGCGGCCTCCGGTATCGGGATTGCGTTATACGACAAGAACAAACAACAGGTAGCGCCGGGGGCGCAAAGCGATGTGCTTGCGCTAACCGCGGGCGCCGCGTCCGAACGTTTACAGTTTTATGCCCGCTATGTGGCTGATGGCGCTCCGGTGGCGCCGGGTGTAGCCGATGCTTCCGCGACTTTTGTGCTGAGTTATGAATAGACGACTTTTCTGCTGGTTTTGGCTCTGGCTGTTGCCCTTTGGGATAGGCCATGCGGGCGTGGTGATTGGCGGCACGCGTTTTATTTATCACGCTGAGCGGACGACGCTGAGCGTTCCGCTGCGCAACACCTCGGAGAGTGACTGGCTGGTGGACAGCCACGTGCTGAGCGGTGGACGCTGGCCAGGCGCCGATGATTTGTCGACCCGTAAAACACCATTCGTGGTCACGCCGCCGCTCTTCTTATTACGCGCAGGGCAGGAGAACACGCTGCGCGTCGCGTGGAGCGGCGAGGCGCTGGCGCAGGATCGTGAAAGTTTGTTCACCCTGAGTATTGCCGCTATTCCATCGGGAAAAACCGGCGCCAATAGCGTGCAGATGGCTTTTCGCTCGGCGTTAAAGCTGATTTATCGGCCTGCAGGGCTAACCGGCGATCCGCAGCAGGCTTATCGCCAACTGGCCTGGAACTTAACGGCGGATGGGCTGACGGTACGCAATGCTGGACCCTACTACATCACCCTCTTTTCCACCCGCGTCAACGGTAAGCCTATAGACGCCGCGGGGGTGGTCGCGCCGTTTTCTACCCGCCGTACATCGTGGTGTCGGCAGGCGAAAAGCTGCGCCGTGCGCTGGCAAAGCCTCAACGATGCCGGGGGCGTAATGCCGGCGGTCACGGTAACGGCGCAACGGCGATGACGATTTTACTCTGCCCCTGCGGGCATCCCCTGAACTTAATAATGAGAACTCAATAATGCGCAAACTTTCCTGTAAATCGGCGGTGTGTATGGCGGTTGGCGGCGTCATCTCTTTTTCCGCGTTGGCCGTGGATACACAACCCGTTGCCAGCGATATTGGACCGGCCGCGGAAGCCTATATCGCCAGCCATCCGGATAAAGTCGGCGAAGCGGTGGCGACGTATCTGGTGGATCATCCGGAATTCCTTATCGCCGCCAGCGAAACGCTACATCAGCGTCAGCAGGTGGCCCAGAAGCAGGCTTATGCGCAGCTGGCGCTGCAGTATCGCTCTGAGTTGCTGAGCGATAGCTCTCCCTCTGTTGGCCCGGCGGATGCTAAAGCGGCGGTGGTGATGTTTTTTGACTACCAGTGTTCCTGGTGCAGCAAGATGTCGCCCGTGGTGGAAGAGCTGGTGAAATCGAATCCTGATACGCGTTTTATCTTTAAAGAGTTTCCTATCTTTTCATCCCGCTGGCCGGTGTCAGGTTTGGCGGCGAGGATCGGCGAACAGGTGTGGTTGAACGATGGCGGCGCGAAGTATTTGGCCTGGCATAATGCCCTGTACGCCACCGGCAAAGTGGAGGGGCGGCTAAGCGAGAAGGAGGTTTACGCGCTGGCGTCGCATTATCTCACCCAGCCGCAAATGACGGCGGTAAAAACCGCCCAGCAGAGCGGGGCGGTGCATGACGCGCTGCTAAGTAATCAGGCGCTGGCTCAACATATGAATTTTTCCGGGACTCCGGCTTTTGTGGTGATGCCACAGGCTACCGCCCCGGATGCCGGGCGTATCTCGGTCGTGCCGGGCAGTACGTCGCAGGATGCGTTGCAGATGGCGATTCAGAAAGCTAAAGGTTAAGTCTCAGCGACCGGGGCGCGGACCCCGGTTACCTGCTTCCTCCGAACGAGGGTTTCGCGTATGCAGTCCAGGCACAGATGGTTAGTGTTGGCGGCCGTTCCACTGTTCGCCATCGGCGGCGTTCAGGCGCACTCTGCCGGTAATATCCAATTTTTTGGCAATGTTGTTACTGAAAGCTGCTGGAACGAAACGGAAAGTAGCGAGATTTTGTGCCAGCGCGCCGATCGTATCGAACGCCATGTGATCGTGGAAAATATCACGACATCGCTGGCCTCGGCTTACGCAACGGTAGAGAAAAGCTATCTCGATGCTGACAAGCAGCTCACCCTGCTACGGGTGGTCTATGATTAATGAGAGGATAAGATAGCTCGGAAAAAATGAGTGTAATGGCAATTTAAATCTGATTTTTTCGATGTGTTGTCGGCTGTATCATACTTTTATCGAGTTATTGACCAACAAGGTGAGAGTAAAAGTGAAACATCTGCAACGATTTTTCAGTAGCGATGCTTCCGGGGGCATTATCTTAATCTGCGCCGCCGCGCTGGCGATGATTATGGCCAATAGCGGCGTCACCAGTGGTCTGTATCATGCCTTTTTGGAGACGCCGGTGCAGCTGCGCGTTGGCGCGCTGGAAATTAACAAAAACATGCTGTTGTGGATCAACGATGCGCTAATGGCGGTGTTTTTCCTGTTAATTGGCCTGGAAGTGAAGCGTGAGATGATCCAGGGGGCGCTTGCCAGCCGCCGTCAGGCGGTGTTCCCGGTGGTCGCCGCGATTGGTGGCATGGTGGTGCCGGCGCTTATCTATTTAGCTTTCAATGCCCAGGATCCCGTTGCGCGGGAAGGGTGGGCGATCCCGGCGGCGACTGATATCGCCTTTGCGCTTGGCGTTTTGGCGCTATTAGGCAACCGTGTACCAACAGCGCTGAAAATTTTCCTGATGGCGCTGGCTATCATTGATGACCTCGGGGCGATCGTGATTATCGCGCTCTTTTATACCAACGATCTGTCGGTGCTATCGCTGGCGGTCGCCGCTGGCGCGATTGTGGTACTGGCGGCGCTCAATCTCAGCGGCGTACGGCGCACCGGTATCTATATCCTGGTTGGCGCGGTGCTATGGACGGCGGTACTGAAATCCGGCGTACATGCGACCCTGGCGGGGGTTATCGTCGGTTTTATGATTCCTTTGAAGGAGCAGAATGGCAAATCGCCGGCGAAACAGCTTGAGCATGTGCTGCATCCGTGGGTCGCGTTTCTTATCCTACCGCTGTTTGCTTTTGCCAATGCCGGGGTTTCGCTGCAGGGCGTTACCTTCGCGGGGCTGACCTCGCTGCTGCCGCTTGGGATCATTGCCGGACTGTTTATCGGTAAGCCGCTCGGAATTAGCCTGTTCTGCTGGCTGGCGCTGAAGTTTAAGTGGGCCTCGCTGCCGCCTGGAACCCGCTTCCCGCAGATTATGGCGGTCGGCGTACTGTGCGGAATCGGCTTCACCATGTCGATTTTCATCGCCACGCTCGCTTTTAGCAGCGTGGATCCCGGATTGATCAACTGGGCTAAGCTGGGCATTCTGATAGGGTCTATCCTGTCTGCCGTCATCGGCTACATGATTCTGCGTAAGCGCGTAACGGATCTTACTCACAGCGTGTAACTTCATCGGGAGGGCCTGTGGGCCCTTCCGGACATATCAGGGAGGGATGTATGTCACACATCAATTACAACCATCTGTACTATTTCTGGCACGTCTACCGTGAGGGCTCGGTCGTCGGCGCCGCCGAGGCGCTCTATTTGACGCCGCAGACGATCACCGGGCAGATAAAAGCGCTGGAAGAGCGCTTACAGGGGAAGCTCTTTAAACGCAAAGGACGCGGCCTGGAACCCAGCGAGCTGGGAGAGTTGGTGTTTCGCTACGCGGATCGCATGTTCACCCTGAGCCAGGAGATGCTCGATATCGTCAACTACCGCAAAGAGTCGAACCTGCTATTTGATGTCGGCGTCGCCGACGCGCTTTCCAAGCGATTAGTGAGCGGCGTTCTGGATGCGGCGGTAGTAGAAGATGAGCAAATTCACCTGCGCTGCTTTGAATCCACCCACGAGATGCTGCTGGAGCAACTGAGCCAGCATAAGCTGGATATGATTATCTCGGATTGCCCGATTGACTCGACCCAGCAAGAGGGGCTGTTTTCGGTGAAAATCGGCGAGTGCGGGGTGAGCTTCTGGTGTATGAATCCGCCGCCGGAAAAAGCGTTTCCCGCCTGTCTTGAGGAGCGTCGCCTGCTCATTCCCGGTCGCCGTTCAATGCTCGGGCGCAAGCTGCTGAACTGGTTTAATTCGCAGGGGCTGCAGGTGGAAATTCTCGGCGAGTTCGACGATGCGGCGCTTATGAAAGCCTTCGGCGCGGCGCATAATGCCATTTTTGTGGCGCCAACCCTCTATGCTCACGATTTCTATGCCGATGAGTCGATTGTCGAAATTGGCCGCATGGAGAACGTCATGGAGGAGTATCACGCTATTTTTGCCGAGCGAATGATTCAGCATCCAGCGGTACAGCGTATCTGCAATCGCGATTATTCATCGCTGTTTGCGCAACCGCAAAGTTAAGTATCGGCAAACAACAGACATAAAAAAACCCGCTTTCGCGGGTTTCTTTAACAAAGTTCAGCAAGCGGGCGATTAAGCCAGTTTGTTGATCTGTGCAGTCAGGTTTGCTTTATGACGCGCAGCTTTGTTTTTGTGGATCAGACCTTTAGCAGCCTGACGGTCCACGATTGGTTGCATTTCGTTAAATGCTTTCAGTGCAGCAGCTTTGTCGCCAGCTTCGATAGCTGCGTATACTTTCTTGATGAAAGTACGCATCATAGAGCGACGGCTTGCGTTGTGCTTGCGAGCCTTTTCAGACTGAACGGCGCGCTTCTTAGCTGATTTGATATTAGCCAAGGTCCAACTCCCAAATGTGTTCTATATGGACAATTCAAAGGCCGAGGAATATGCCCGTTTAGCCTTCTTTTGTCAATGGATTTGTGCAAATAAGCGCCGTTTAAGATAACGAGGCTTCATTACGTAGTGATGGCGCAAGATTCTACCAGCTTGTTGTAGTCGAATACAGTCTTTCCACCATAAAAATCGACGGCCGCGTATAGTTTTTCCTGCATTCTTACGCTGAGTGAATGAATTAGCAGGATCTTTCGTAATCGAGGTGCAATCGCTGGTTAACGTCGCCTGTTGTACAAGGTATACTCGGACGATTTTCACTGTTTTGAGCCAGACATGAAGCTGATACGCGGCATACATAATCTCAGTCAGGCCCCGCACGGGTGCGTGCTGACCATTGGAAATTTCGACGGCGTGCATCGCGGGCATCAGGCGCTGCTGCAGCGCCTGCGCGCAGAGGGCCGCCGGCTCGGTCTGCCGGTTGTGGTGATGATTTTTGAGCCGCAGCCGCTGGAGCTGTTTGCCGCCGATAAAGCGCCGGCGCGGATCACGCGGCTGCGTGAAAAACTGGGCTATCTGGCGGAAAGCGGCGTCGACTACGTGCTGTGTGTCCGTTTTGACCGGCGTTTCGCAGCGCTGACGGCGCAAGATTTTATTAGCGAGCTGCTGGTGCGCCAGCTGGGCGTACAGTTCCTTGCCGTGGGTGATGATTTCCGCTTTGGCGCTGGTCGTCAGGGGGATTTCTTGTTATTACAGAAGGCCGGGGCGGAGTACGGTTTTGACGTCACCAGCACCCAAACCTTCTGCGAAGGCGGCGTACGTATCAGCAGCACCGCGGTGCGTCAGGCGCTGGCCGATGATGACCTCGCGCAGGCGGAAAACCTGCTGGGGCATCCGTTTACCATTTCTGGCCGCGTCGTGCACGGCGATGAGCTGGGGCGCACCATAGGTTTCCCGACGGCGAACTTACCGCTGCGTCGTCAGGTTTCCCCGGTTAAAGGGGTCTTTGCGGTAGAAGTGGCAGGGCTCGGCGATAAGCCATTACCCGGCGTCGCCAACATTGGCACGCGTCCAACGGTCTCCGGCGTGCGACAGCAGCTGGAAGTTCACCTCCTGGACGTTGTAATGGACCTCTACGGTCGCCATATAGATGTAATACTGCGTAAAAAAATACGTAACGAGCAGCGTTTTGCGTCGCTGGATGAGCTAAAAGCGCAAATCGCACGAGATGAGTTAACGGCCCGCGAGTTCTTTGGGCTCACCAGGCAGGGATAATCCTACTGGTATTTATCAAACCGAAATAACGGAACCGAGAATCTGATGAGTGACTATAAATCCACCCTGAATTTGCCGGAAACAGGGTTCCCGATGCGTGGCGATCTCGCCAAACGCGAACCGGGAATGCTGGCGCGTTGGACCGATGATGACCTGTACGGCATCATCCGTGCGGCGAAAAAAGGCAAAAAAACCTTCATTCTGCATGATGGCCCTCCTTATGCGAATGGCAGCATTCATATTGGTCACTCGGTTAACAAGATTCTGAAAGACATTATCGTTAAGTCCAAAGGACTGACGGGCTTTGACTCGCCGTACGTTCCGGGTTGGGACTGCCACGGTTTGCCGATCGAACTGAAAGTCGAGCAACAATACGGTAAGCCGGGTGAGAAATTCACCGCTGCAGAATTCCGCGCCAAGTGCCGTGAATATGCCGCCGAGCAGATCGACGGCCAGCGTAAAGACTTTATCCGCCTGGGCGTACTGGGCGACTGGTCACGTCCGTACCTGACCATGGACTTCAAAACTGAAGCCAATATCATCCGCGCGCTGGGTAAAATCATCGGCAACGGTCACCTGCATAAAGGCGCTAAGCCGGTGCACTGGTGCGTGGACTGCCGTTCCGCGCTGGCGGAAGCGGAAGTTGAGTATTATGACAAAACGTCTCCGTCTATCGATGTGGCGTTCCACGCGGTAGATAAAGCCGCGGTACTGGCCAAATTCGGCGTAGCCGACGTCACTGGCCCGGTTTCGCTGGTTATCTGGACCACGACGCCGTGGACCCTGCCGGCTAACCGCGCCATCTCTCTGTCGCCTGAGTTCGACTATGCGCTGGTGCAGGTTGACGGCCAGGCGCTGATCCTGGCGAAAGACCTGGTGGAAAGCGTGATGCAGCGCATTGGCGTGGCGGATTACACCATCCTGGCGGCGGTGCAGGGTTCCGAGCTTGAACTGATGCGCTTTAAGCATCCGTTCCTCGATTTTGACGTGCCGGCTATCCTTGGCGACCACGTGACGCTGGACGCGGGTACCGGTGCGGTGCATACCGCCGGCGGCCACGGTCCGGACGACTACACGATCAGCCAGAAATACGGTCTGGAAATCGCCAACCCGGTTGGCCCGGACGGCTCTTACCTGCCAGGTACTTATCCGTCTCTGGACGGTATTAACGTCTTCAAAGCCAACGACATCATCGTTGAGATGCTGCGCGATAGCGGCGCGCTGCTGCACGTGGAAAAAATGCAGCACAGCTATCCGTGCTGCTGGCGCCACAAATCGCCGATCATCTTCCGCGCTACCCCGCAGTGGTTCGTCAGCATGGATCAGAAAGGCCTGCGTGCCCAGTCTCTGAAAGAGATCAAAGGCGTGCAGTGGATCCCGGACTGGGGCCAGGCGCGTATCGAATCGATGGTGGCCAACCGTCCTGACTGGTGTATCTCCCGTCAGCGTACCTGGGGCGTGCCGATGTCGCTGTTCGTGCATAAAGAAACCCACGAGCTGCACCCGCGTACCCTCGAACTGATGGAAGAAGTGGCGAAACGCGTTGAAGTTGACGGCATCCAGGCGTGGTGGGATCTCGATTCCCGCGACATCCTTGGCGATGACGCTGACAGCTACGAAAAAGTGCCGGATACCCTCGACGTGTGGTTTGACTCCGGGTCTACCCACTCTTCTGTGGTTGATGTGCGTCCGGAATTCGCCGGTCACGCCGCGGACATGTATCTGGAAGGCTCCGACCAGCATCGCGGCTGGTTTATGTCCTCGCTGATGATTTCCACGGCGATGAAAGGCAAAGCGCCATATCGTCAGGTACTGACCCACGGCTTCACCGTCGACGGCCAGGGCCGCAAAATGTCCAAGTCTATCGGTAACACCGTTAGCCCGCAGGACGTGATGAACAAACTGGGCGCCGATATTCTGCGCCTGTGGGTGGCTTCCACCGACTATACCGGCGAAATGGCGGTCTCCGATGAGATCCTCAAACGCGCCGCGGACAGCTATCGTCGTATCCGTAATACCGCCCGCTTCCTGCTGGCGAACCTTAACGGTTTCGATCCGGCAAAAGATATGGTTAAACCGGAAGAGATGGTCGTTCTGGACCGCTGGGCGGTCGGCTGCGCGCAGGCGGCTCAGGAAGATATTCTCAAAGCCTACGAATCCTACGACTTCCACGAAGTGGTGCAGCGCCTGATGCGCTTCTGCTCCATCGAAATGGGCTCGTTCTATCTCGACATCATCAAAGACCGCCAGTACACCGCGAAAGCGGACAGCGTGGCGCGTCGCAGCTGCCAGACCGCGTTGTTCCACATCGTGGAAGCGCTGGTGCGCTGGATGGCGCCGATCATGTCCTTCACCGCGGACGAAATCTGGGGCTATCTGCCGGGTGAGCGTGAAAAATACGTCTTCACCGGCGAGTGGTATGAAGGCCTGTTCGGCCTGGCCGACGACGAAGCGATGAACGACGGTTTCTGGGATGAACTGCTGAAAGTGCGCGGCGAAGTCAACAAGGTGATCGAACAGGCGCGTGCGGATAAGAAAGTCGGCGGTTCTCTGGAAGCGGCGGTTACGCTGTATGCCGATGCCGAACTGGCGGCCAAGCTCAACGCGCTGGGCGAAGAATTACGATTTGTCCTGTTGACCTCCGGCGCTAACGTTGCCGATTATGCACAGGCGCCGGCTGATGCCTGGCAGAGCGATCTGCTGAAAGGGCTGAAAGTAGTCCTGAGCAAAGCCGAGGGCGAGAAGTGCCCACGCTGCTGGCATTACACCAGCGATGTCGGCAAGGTAGCGGAACACGCGGAAATCTGCGGTCGCTGTGTCAGTAACGTCGCCGGTGACGGCGAGCAACGTAAATTCGCCTGATGAGTAAATCGATCTGTTCAACGGGGCTACGCTGGCTGTGGGTCGTCGTAGCCGTGCTGATTATCGATCTGGGCAGCAAATTCCTGATCCTCCAGAACTTCGCTCTGGGGGAGACGGTTTCGCTGTTCCCGTCGCTTAATCTGCATTATGCGCGCAACTACGGCGCGGCCTTTAGCTTCCTCGCCGACAGCGGCGGCTGGCAGCGCTGGTTCTTCGCCGGGATTGCCGTCGGCATCTGCGTGGTGCTGGCGGTGCTGATGTACCGTTCGAAGGCGACGCAAAAGCTGAACAATATTGCCTACGCGCTGATTATTGGCGGCGCGCTGGGTAACCTGTTCGATCGTCTGTGGCACGGCTTTGTCGTCGATATGATCGACTTCTACGTCGGCGACTGGCATTTCGCCACCTTCAACCTTGCCGATAGCGCTATCTGCATCGGCGCGGCGCTGATCGTGCTGGAAGGCTTCTTGCCATCCAGCGATAAAAAAGCATCATAAAAAATTGCCGGATAAGACGCTAAAGCGTCTTATCCGGCCTACAGTATACATCGGCCTTTGTAGGCCCGGTAAGCGCAGCGCCACCGGGCAAACAAGCGGCGGTAATGTAAAAGAGCAAACCTGCATGTCTAACTCTGTACAGAGCAACAGCGCGGTGCTGGTGCACTTCACGCTGAAACTGGATGACGGCTCCACCGCCGAATCCACGCGCGGTAACGGTAAACCGGCGCTGTTTCGTCTTGGCGATGCCTCGCTTTCCGAAGGGCTGGAGCAGCATCTGCTGGGACTGAAAGCCGGCGATAAAACCACGTTCTCGCTGGAACCTGATGCCGCGTTCGGGGTACCGACGCCGGACCTGATCCAGTATTTCTCTCGCCGCGAGTTTATTGACGCCGGCGAGCCGGAAATTGGCGCAATTATGCTCTTTACCGCAATGGATGGCAGCGAAATGCCCGGCGTGATCCGCGAAGTGAACGGCGATTCCATCACCGTAGACTTCAACCATCCGCTGGCCGGGCGCACCGTTCATTTTGATATTGAAGTGCTGGAAGTCGATCCGGCGCTGGAGGGGTAAGATGCAGATCCTGTTGGCTAACCCGCGCGGTTTTTGCGCCGGCGTTGACCGCGCTATCAGCATTGTAGAAAACGCGCTGACGTTGTACGGCGCGCCAATCTACGTTCGTCACGAAGTCGTCCATAACCGCTACGTCGTCGATAGCCTGCGCCAGCGTGGGGCGATTTTTATCGAACAGATTAGCGAAGTGCCGGACGGCGCGATCCTGATTTTCTCCGCCCACGGCGTTTCGCAGGCGGTACGCAACGAAGCGAAGAGTCGTGACCTGACGGTTTTCGACGCCACCTGTCCGCTGGTGACCAAAGTCCATATGGAAGTCGCCCGCGCCAGCCGCCGCGGCGAAGAGTCGATTCTGATCGGCCACGCCGGGCACCCGGAAGTTGAAGGCACCATGGGCCAGTACAATAACCCGGAAGGGGGTATGTACCTGGTGGAGTCGCCGGAAGACGTGCTGACGCTGGAAGTGAAAAACGATGCCCGATTGTCGTTCATGACCCAGACCACGCTCTCGGTCGATGATACGTCTGACGTTATCGACGCGCTGCGCGAGCGCTTCCCGAAAATCGTCGGCCCGCGTAAAGACGATATCTGCTACGCCACCACCAACCGTCAGGAAGCCGTACGCGCGCTGGCGGAGCAGGCTGACGTGGTGCTGGTGGTCGGTTCGAAAAACTCCTCTAACTCCAATCGCCTGGCTGAACTGGCGCAGCGGATGGGGAAAGCGGCCTATCTCATCGACGATGCCACCGATATCCAGGAACAATGGGTTAAGTCTGCGGCCTGCGTTGGCGTAACGGCGGGCGCGTCGGCCCCGGATATCCTGGTGCAGAACGTGATTGCCCGCCTGCAGGAGCTGGGCGGCGGCGAAGCGGTGCCGTTGGAAGGCCGTGAAGAGAATATCGTTTTCGAAGTGCCGAAAGAGCTGCGTGTGGATGTCCGTGAAGTAGAGTAAGTTCTTTCCCCCAGCAGTATGAGAAGATGCCAGACTTAACGTCTGGCATTTTTTTTGGGAGAAAACCATGCGCTTACCGATTATTCTCGACACCGATCCGGGTATTGACGACGCGGCGGCGATTGCTGCCGCGCTCTTCTCGCCGCAGCTGGATCTGCAACTAATGACGACGGTCGCGGGCAATGTCTCGGTAGAGAAGACGACCCGCAACGCGCTGCAGTTACTGCATTTCTGGAATGCAGATGTCCCGCTGGCGCAAGGGGCATCGATGCCGCTGGTGCGTCCGCTGCGCGATGCCGCCTCGGTGCATGGCGAATCCGGCATGGAGGGCTATGATTTCGTCGAACATAACCGCCAGCCGCTGGCTAAACCGGCTTTTCAGGCGATTCGCGATGCGCTGATGCACGCAGCGGAACCCGTGACCCTGGTGGCCATTGGCCCGCTAACCAATATTGCCCTACTGATTACGCAGTATCCTGAGTGCCTGTTTAATATTCGTCGACTGGTGCTGATGGGCGGCTCGGCCGGGCGCGGTAACTTCACCCCCAACGCCGAGTTCAATATCGCCATCGATCCGGAAGCTGCCGCGAAAGTCTTCCAGAGTGGGTTGGACATTGTGATGTGCGGGCTGGATGTCACCAATAAGGCGATGCTGAGCGCGGACTATCTGGCAACCCTACCGACGCTCAATCAAACCGGTAAAATGCTTCATGCGCTATTTAGCCACTATCGCAGCGGCAGCATGAGTAGCGGCCTGAGAATGCACGATCTCTGCGCTATCGCGTGGTTGGTTCGCCCGGATCTATTTACGCTCAAACCCTGCTTTGTGGCGGTGGAGACGCAGGGGAGCTGGACGGCTGGCACCACCGTGGTGGATATTGAAGGACGTCTGGGACAGTCGGCCAACGCGCAGGTAGCGCTGGATTTAGATGTCGCGGGTTTTCAACGTTGGGCGGCGGAAGTTTTCGCTCTCGCGCCGTGACCGTTATAGCTGCTGGTGTGAATCGACCACATTGCACCATAACTCGTTCGCTTCATCCGTCCACATGAGTAGCAATAATGAAGCGAAGCGTTCAGCCGCAGCGGAAAGCGGGCGGTTTTTAACGCGAATCATGCCAAGCGTGCGTCTGATGACCGGTTCAACCAGCGGCACGCTGACGACTGCGCTGTTGGCGTGATGCGGCATGGCCAGGCAGGGCAGAGCCGATATGCCAAGCCCCGCCTCGACCAGCCCCAGAGAGGTGGATAAATGTCTGACTTCGTAAAACCAATCCAATTTCCATGGTTTATCCTGCAGGCAACTTTCAATAAGTTGCCGATTACCGCTTGAGCGTCTGACGCCAATTAATCTCTGCGAGACGAGCTCGCGCCATTCCACTAATTTTTTACCGGCCAGCGGATGATCCTGTCGGCAAGCCAGGACGAAGGGTTCGTTGACCAGCGGGCTAAATTCGATATCGGGATGTGTGATGAAGTTCATATTTATTCCAAAATCGACTTCGCCTTTTCTCACCGAAGCCATGCAATTTTCTATACCTTGTTCATAAATTCGAACTTTGATGTGCGGGTAGCGCTGATTAAATTGAACGATGGCGCGAGGTAAAAAATAAAATACCGCCGTCGGGATACAAGAAAGCGTTACCGTATCATGCACATTAGAAGTCAGGTTGCTGAGATTAAAAATGGCGGCATCGAGGCTGGCAATCAGTGACTTTGCCTTGGGAAGGAGTATTTGTCCTGCCTGGGTGAGCATGATTTTTCGGGTGGTTCGCTCGAACAGGGGGGTATTAAGGTTACTTTCTATTTTCTGTATTTTTCGAGTTAGTGCGGGTTGCGTCAGGTTAAGCACTTCAGCGGCTTTGCTAAACGACCCCAGTTCGGCAACAGTGACGAAGGCTTTCATTCCGGATAGTTCATTGTTCATTGCTGCTCCGTAATCTGAAATAAATATATTAATATGCAGAATGACCTTGTTAATTATTATTGTGCCGATAGTTATTATTAATGCTTTGTAGGTATAAGTCTTATTTTTATATTTTATCAATCACTATCCGCCTTGCAAGTAGAATCAGATGATAAACGGCTGTGCGAGCAAATGAATAATAAAGTAAATAAAAAACTTTAAATGCATTAAGTGCATTAAATTCACGCCCCGTTTATTTGTTCTTTTTCTTCTATATTTGTAAGGAGGGTGTTATGAAACAAATTCCGTGTGTTCTCATGCGGGGAGGAACATCAAAAGGGGCTTTCCTTTTAGCGGATGATCTACCTGAAGATATTCAAAAACGCGATGAAGCGTTATTAACCATCATGGGTTCTGGTCATGAACTGGAAATTGATGGTATTGGCGGCGGTAGTCCGCAAACCAGTAAAGTGGCGATTGTCAGTCGCTCGGCCAGCCCACAAGCTGACATTGACTATTTATTTGTGCAGGTCATTGTCAATGAACGACGGGTTGATACCACGCCGAATTGCGGCAATATGCTGTGCGCGGTAGGTGGATTTGCTATCGAAAAAGGGCTTATCGCGGCGAATTCCCCGGTAACACGGGTGCGTATCCGAAACGTCAATACCAACACCTTTGTCGATGCTGACATTCAAACGCCGGACGGCCTGGTCGTTTATGACGGGGATACCCATATTGACGGCGTTCCCGGGCATGCAGCCCCTGTTGCGCTGACGTTTTTAAACGCCGCTGGGGCGAAATCTGGCCAGCTTTTTCCAACCGGCAACCGAGTTGATTTTTTTGATGATATTCGCGTCACGTGTATCGATATGGCGATGCCAATGGTCATTATTCCAGCGCATAGCTTGGGTAAAACCGGATATGAATCGGCCGCTGAATTAGATAAGGACAGCGCATTTTTCCAGCGCCTTGAGTCTATACGTCAACAAGCCGGCGCGGCAATGGGGTTTGGCGATGTATCCAACATGGTTATCCCTAAACCAGTACTGGTTGCTCCACCGCAACACGGCGGGACAATGAGCGTGCGTTATTTCATGCCCCACAGCTGCCATAAGTCGCTAGCGATTACGGGCGCTATCGGCCTGGCGAGTTCGTGTGTTATTGCCGACACCGTGGTTAACGAGCTTACGCGAATGTCGGGTGAAGGGTTAATTAACGTTGAACACCCAAGCGGCAGCATTGAGGTGAACTTAAGTAACGCTAACGGAAATCCTGAAAATATTCGCGCATCGGTTATTCGTACCGCGCGTAAGATTCTTTCTGGCATGGTTTATCTCCCTGAATAATTTTATTACTGCTCTTATATTATTCATTCAGGTAAGGGATCAAAATGGATAAAAAAACAGTATGCAAGCTATTAGTGCTTGTAGCCATCCCATTGCTTATTAGTTTATTCCCGGCCCCGGCTGGGCTGACTAAACTGGCATGGGTGCTATCAGGAATTTATCTGGCGGCAATCGTCGGTTTGGTGATTAAACCCTTTTCAGAACCAGTAATATTGTTAGTGGCGGTTGCCACATCAATGGTCGTTATTGGTAATTTAGGTGATGGCGTAATAAAATCATCGAGCGTATTAAGTGGCTATGCGTCGGGGACGACCTGGCTGGTTTTCTCAGCGTTTACCTTAAGTGCCGCCTTTGTTATTACTGGTTTAGGTAAACGAATTGCTTATATTCTTATCGGCAAGATAGGGAGTACCACGCTCGGCTTAGGTTATGTTACCGCCTTTCTTGATCTCATCCTTTCCCCGGCGACACCGTCGAATACGGCTCGCGCCGGTGGTATCGTCTTACCTATCATCAATAGCGTGGCCGTCGCGTTAGGCTCGGAACCGGAGCATACGGCAAAACGCGTTGGTCATTATTTGATGATTAACGTCTATATGGTCACCAAAACGACCAGTTATATGTTCTTTACCGCCATGGCTGGGAACATACTGGCGCTCAAAATGATTGAAGATATTTGTCACATCAAACTGAGCTGGGGCGGATGGGCATTAGCCGGAATATTACCTGGCATTATTATGCTATTACTGACACCGCTCATTACCTATAAATTATATCCACCTGAATTAAAAAAAGTTGATAATAAAGCCATTGCAAAGGAAGGTCTTGAGTCTTTAGGACCGATGACCTTGCGCGAAAAGATGCTCTCCTGCCTGTTTGTCATGGCATTGGCAGGTTGGGTGTTTAGTCAATCGCTTGGCGTCAACGAATCAACGGTAGCGATTTGCGTCATGGCGTTGATGCTGGTGTTAAAAATCGTCAGCTGGGATGATGTTATAAAAAATAAAGGGGGCTGGAATACCCTTATTTGGTACGGCGGTATCATTGGTTTAAGTTCTTTGCTTTCTAAAGTTGGTTTTTTCTTGTGGTTGGCCGAGTTACTGAAGGATAACATTTCATTTGGCAGTCATAGCACGCTGGCTTTCGTTGTCATCGTCGCACTGAGTATACTGGTTCGTTATTTCTTTGCCTCGGGTAGCGCCTATATTGTGGCGATGGTTCCGGTCTTTGCCATGCTGGCGAATGTTTCCGGCGCGCCGGTTATGTTAACTGCGTTAGCTCTTCTGTTTAGTAATTCCTATGGCGGCATGGTCACCCATTATGGTGGCGCGGCTGGCCCGGTTATATTTGGGGTTGGTTATAATGATATTAAATCCTGGTGGATTGTTGGCGGCATATTAGCACTGTTGACTTTTATCCTACATATCACCGTAGGAGTCTGGTGGTGGGAATTATTAATGTACTGGAAAGTTATTTAACTATAACTTGAAATTTATAAAACGCTGCATCACCTGCTTAGACCAATTATTGAGCCCACACACTGAAGAGGTGTTATATATTTATGTCACCAGTAGCAATTACATTGTCACTGTTGTTATTTTCAATTGTGATGTTTGTTTGGGAAAAAATTCCTTTAGCCGCTACGGCTATGATCGTCTGTATTACTTTAGTCGTAACAGGCGTTTTTGATGTAAAAACGGCTTTCGCGGGGTTTATTAACCAGAACGTCATTTTGTTTGTCGCCATGTTTGTGGTCGGCGGCGCCTTATTTGAAACTGGCGTCACGGACAAAATTGGCGGAATAGTGACCCGCTACGCCCGCTCGGAGCGGCAACTTATCGTTATTATTATGTTGGTGTGCGGGGCCCTCTCCGGCTTTTTGTCGAATACGGGAACGGCTGCGGTACTGATTCCTGTAGTCATCGGCGCCGCTATTAAGTCGGGCTATGCGCAATCTCGTTTGCTAATGCCATTAGCGTTCGCTTCGGCGCTGGGAGGAAACTTATCGCTTATTGGTTCACCGGGTAATCTGATCGCCCAGTCGGCGCTGGAACAAGTTGGGCAACGCTTCGGTTTTTTCGAGTATGCCAAACTGGGCATCCCCATGCTGCTTTGCGGGATCATCTACTTTTTGACCATCGGTTATAAACTGCTGCCAGCGCAATCTGTCAATCTCAAAGACAAAGCTGAAAAAAGTAGCAAAAATGATTGTCCAAAATATAAGCAGGTGATTGCTGTTTTAGTGCTGGTATTTACCGTACTGGGGATGATTTTTGAGAATGTTATTGGCTTGCCGATTGCGATTATCGGTTCAATTGGCGCGTTATTTTTGGTTATTACGCGAGTGATTACAGAAAAACAGGCCTACCAGTCAATTGACTCCCAGACGATTTTTCTTTTCGGCGGCACATTAGCTTTAGCAAAAGCGCTCGAAACCACCGGCGCGGGTGCAATCATGGCCCGCTCAATTATCGATCTGCTTGGTCAGCAGGCTTCACCGTTCTTATTATTAAGTGCCGTTTTAATAATTTCCTGCATATTAACCAATTTTATGTCGAATACCGCAACGGCGGCTTTACTTATTCCCATTGGCTTGTCTATTGCACATTCAATGGGCGCTGACCCGCGAGCGGTGCTGATGGCTATAGTCATTGGCTGTTCATGTGCTTATGCGACTCCGGTTGGGACGCCGGCGAATATGATGATTTTTTCCGCCGGGGGATATCGGTTTATGGATTATGTCAGGGTCGGATTACCGCTGATTATTATATCTGTGGTGGTGAGCTTTATTTTACTACCGATATTTTTCCCTTTTTATTAGTAACAAGACGGATAAAAGCATCGCCTAATTATTTAATCTATCTTAAGGACACACGTCATGATTAAATTACACGATCGTGGGATATATTTATCCCATCAGCATGGGATTATCCCAGAACAGGAATGCGCCACTCCTGTTGCCAAAGAGATTGCGCGGAAGGGAACCATCGCCTGGTCAATATTGTCATCGCATAATACTTCTGGCGATGAACGGAAATTAAAAATTAAATATGATTCCATGACCTCCCATGATATCACCTTCGTGGGCATCATCCAGACGGCCAAGGCCTCTGGAATGACGCGCTTTCCCTTGCCGTATGTTTTAACCAATTGCCACAATTCACTTTGTGCAGTGGGCGGTACCATTAACAGCGACGATCATATTTTTGGTCTTACATCAGCACAGAAATATGGCGGCATTTATGTACCGCCGCATATTTCGGTTATTCACCAGTACATGCGCGAGATGATGGCCGGCGGCGGCCAAATGATACTGGGCTCGGATAGCCATACGCGTTATGGCGCGCTGGGGACGATGGCCGTCGGTGAAGGGGGCGGTGAGCTAGTTAAACAACTATTGGGAAGCACCTGGGATATTGATTACCCCGAAGTTGTCGCCGTTTATCTAACCGGTAAACCTGCCGCTGGCGTTGGCCCTCAGGATATTGCGCTGGCATTAATTGGCGCGGTATTCAAAAACGGTTTTGTGAAGAACAAAGTGATGGAATTCGTTGGTCCCGGCGTGGCCAGTATGTCGACCGACTACAGAAACAGTATTGACGTCATGACTACTGAGACCACCTGTCTGACTTCTATCTGGCAGACCGATGAAGAGACGCGGCATTTTTTACGGCTTCATGGTAGAGAGAAAGACTATCGTGCGCTGTCAGCACAAGAGATGGCTTACTACGATGGCTGCATCGAGATCGATTTAAGCACCATCAAGCCGATGATCGCGCTACCGTTTCACCCAGCCAATGTCTATGAAATTGATACGCTTAATCAGAATTTGCCGGACATTTTACGTGAAGTTGAAATTGAATCTGAGAAAATATCGCTGGGGCGCGCGAAGCTGTCTCTGTTGGACAAAATAGAGAATGGCAAATTACGCGTTCAGCAGGGAATCATTGCGGGTTGCGCCGGGGGGAACTATGTCAACGTGGCGCAGGCGGCTAATGCCTTGCGGCATCATTCCTGTGGCGACAATATTTTCTCGCTTTCAGTTTACCCTTCCTCGCAACCGGTGCTGATGGCGTTAACGAAACAGGGAATGATCAATGATTTAATGAGCGCGGGCGCCATTATTCGTACCGCATTCTGCGGCCCTTGCTTTGGCGCCGGCGATACCCCGATGCATAACGGCTTGAGCATCCGCCATACGACGCGTAACTTTCCTAACCGTGAGGGTTCCAAGCCAGGAAATGGGCAAATGTCGGCGGTGGCATTGATGGATGCGCGTTCAATTGCCGCGACGGCCGCTAATGGGGGATTGTTAACCTCGGCGGCGGAGCTCGATTGTTGGCACGAAGCGCCGGAATATGAATTTGATGTTTCCCCCTATAAAAACCGGGTATACCAGGGGTTCGTTAAAGGCGCTACCCAGCAGCCGCTAATCTATGGACCGAATATAAAAGACTGGCCGGAAATGAATGCTTTAACGGATAACATTCTGTTAGCCGTTACTTCAAAAATAATGGATCCGGTGACCACTACCGACGAACTGATACCATCAGGTGAAACATCATCGTTTCGTTCAAACCCATTAGGCCTGGCCGAATTTACGCTCTCCCGCCGCGATCCGCAGTATGTGGAGCGGGCTAAAAAAATTGCCGCTATGGAGCAACAACGCGTTAAGGGTGAAGATCTTTGCCGTTTAAATCCACAGCTGGAAAATATATTTTCCCAGATACGGCTGCTGCCGGGTCAGGAAAATATTACCGCGGCACAGACTGAGATAGGTAGCATGATCTATGCGGTTAAACCCGGTGATGGTTCGGCGCGAGAGCAGGCCGCCAGCTGCCAGCGCGTGCTTGGCGGGCTGGCAAATATTTGCCAGGAGTTCGCGACCAAGCGTTATCGTTCTAATGTAATTAACTGGGGAATGCTGCCGCTGCAGATGAAAGAGACGCCTGATTTTGAGGTCGGTGATTTTATCTATATCCCGGCAATAAAATCTGCGTTAGCGGGCGATCTGAGCGATATTGCCGCATTTATCCTTAGCGCTAAAAAACCTATTCAGCGGATTAGCCTCTATATGGAGAAATTAACCAGCGCAGAGCAAGATATTATTAAGGCCGGGAGTCTTATTAATTATAATAAAGATCAACCAGCAGGTAGCCTTTAATTAATTTTTACTCATCTCTTGCTGGCAGTTTGAATGCTGTCAGCATTTTACCTGGTTGTTGGCAATGTGCTGCCTGCGTTCAGCGCCGGAACCGTCTCGCTAAGAAAATCAATCATTGCCCGCATTCTGGCGGGCATATGCTTATGCCCCGCCCATAACAGCCACAGATTGCCAGAGTAGCTGCTGATAAACTCCCACTCCGCCAGCACCTGCACGATTTCACCCTTTGCCAGCGCTTCACGGGCGGTAAACAGTGGCAGACTGCCAATCCCCAGATGCTGTTTAACCGCATCAAGACGCACCGCAGTGTGGTTAGCGGCGTAGCGTCCGTACGTCTGCACCGTTTCGTTTTTGCCTTCGCGGCGAAATTTCCAACGCGCGTCGGCGGGCGTTTCGCCAAGACTGATACAGCTATGAGCGCGCAGATCCTGCGGGGTACGCGGCATTCCGTGGCGCTGTAAGTACTCTTTAGTGGCGCAGATGACATGAACGATCGGCATCAGCGGTTTGCCATGCAGTCCAGGGGAAGGGGTATGGGTAATACGCAGCGCGAGATCGATGCCGTCATCAATAAAGTCGAGGTCGCGATCTTCTAAGCGTAAACAGACGTCAACCTGCGGATAACGGTTGAAAAAATCGATCATTAGCGGATGGATGACAAAGCGCCCGACGGCTTTCGGTACGCTCAGCGTGAGTTTACCTTGCGCCACCGTCTGGGTACTTCCGGCGCAGTCCATAGCCTGGCGCGCCGCTTCCAGCATTTCCAGCGCATGTTCATACACCGCTTTCCCGGCATCGCTCAGCCGCAGCTTGCGGGTGGTTCGGTGCAACAGCTTGCACCGCATCTCCTGTTCCAGCCGCGAGACGCTGCGACTGACGGCGGATGGCGTAATCCCGCTCTGACGGGCGACGGCGGAAAAGCTGCCTTGTTCGACAATCTGTACGAAGAGGGCGAGGTCGGGGAGAAGGTTTAGATTCATTTGTGCCCTCAAGGCAAAAGTGCATTGGTTGTGGAGGCCATTATCGCGGCCAATATTATCAATATACTGTGCTGACAGAGAGGAGAACAATCATGACTGAACGTGTTTATTACGCCAGCGACGCCACCGAAGGGCGCGCGCAGATTATCAGCTGCAGCGCTGAAGCCGATGGCCGTTATGCGATTGAACTGGACCGCACGTTGTTCCATCCGCAGGGCGGCGGCCAGCCCTCCGATCGCGGCTGGATCGATGAGCAGCCCGTAATGGCGGTCACGACGCGCGGCGATAGTGTGTTGCATATCGTTGCCCAGCCGCTGCCGCTTGGCGAGGTGGGGATGAGCATTGATGCGCCTGTGCGACAGTTACATGCCCGTCTGCACTCCGCCGGTCATTTGCTGGGGTTGGCCGGCGAGCAGTTCGGCTGGCGGCCGGTGAAGGCGCATCACTGGCCGGGAGAGGGGAGGATTACGTTTGCTGCCGACGCCGGCGCCGCGTTACCGGAAGCCAGCGCCCTGCTGGCGCAGGTGAAAGCGTGGCAGATGCAGGATTTACCGCGCCGCATCACCTTCGCTAATGGCTTGCGCGCCGTGGGATTTGGCGATTTGCCGGCTTATCCCTGCGGCGGTACCCATGTTGCCAGTCTGGCGATGCTGGGGAATATTGTCATCAGCCAGTTGAAAATGAAAAAAGGGCAGATGATCGTCAGCTATACCCTCGAATAAGCATTTCAGACGTGCTCAGGGTAGGGATGTTTGCCGCGATAAATGCGCTCCGGCCTACCGACTTTGCCATAACTGATCTCTGCTTCCAGAAAATCGTTTTTAACGCCTTGTTCCAGATAGCGGCGAGCGGTGGTTTTACTGCTGCCGAGGATGCGGGCCAGAGAGTCGGCGGTATGCACCACTTCCGGGTCTGAGAATAGCTGAAGCACGCGGTGAAAGGTGCTTTCATCGATCCCGCGCAGCGGCGCGTCAGCAGGCTCAGTGTGCTCGCGAGCCTGGATATTAAACAGGGCGTCGACGTGGGTCTGGCTGGCCTGTTCACTCGAACGTAATGAACTGCGGTAGCGGGCGAAACGCTCGAGCGTATGCTGTAAACGTTGATAGTGCACGGGCTTAATCAGGTAATCGAATACCCCCAGACGTAGGGCCTCGCTGATGGTCTCCATATGATTATCGGCGGTAATAAAAATGATTCGTCCTTTGTAGTTCGTGCTGACAGCGTGGCGAATCAGATCCAACCCCTTGCCGTCAGGGAGAAAGTTATCCAGCAGGATCAGCTGCGGCTGGTAGAGACGCATCAGTTTTTTCGCGCTTTCCAGTTTATCCGCGATGCCGATAACGTTGAACTGGGGGAACTGTTTGATGGTATCGACCAGGATTTCCGCCAGCATAGGTTCGTCTTCAACGATTAGAGTAGTAATGCTATCCATGATGTTCATCTCGGGTCAGGGGGATATAAAGGGTAAAGATGGTGCCAAAGGGAATGTTATTTTCGACGACGATAGTGCCGCCTGCTTGTTCTACGTAACTGCGCACCAGCCAGAGCCCAATACCGTGCTCGGCGCTGGCGCTACTGGTGACGCCGCGCTCGAAGATGCGGTCGCGTAGCGTCTCGTCAATGCCGCATCCCTGATCGGCGATCTCGACGATCAGTTCATGGCCGTCGCTATTTATTAAACACTCGATCTGCTTCGATCCCAACGGCTGGCGTAACGAGGCATTGTAGGCGTTGTCGAGAAGATTCCCCACGATCGAGATCCATTCGCTGGGAGAAAGCGCGGTGGGAAGGATATCGACGAAACAGGCGGGATCGAATACCAGTTCAAGACCGAGCTCCTTGGCCCGATAATATTTACCGATCAGTAGCCCGGCAAGGTGGTTATCCTGGAAATTACGCGCAATAAAATCGAGCACCTTCTGGTGGCTTTCGGACTGTTGCTGAATCAGATCCAGCGCGTGATCGTAGCGTTTGAGAAACAGCAGCCCGGCGATGGTTGAGATCAGATTACGATGTTCATGCTGCACGGCGCGCAGGTTATCGGCGTACTGCTGTACCTGGCTCAGCTGCAGACTGAGGGTGTTGATGTCATCTTTGCTGCGAAAACTAATCACCCACCCCTGAGGCGCATTATTTAAGATCACCGCCATTCGGCTGGCGATCACTTTGATCTGATTAAAGGTGACGATGGCGTCTTTTTTGTTTTCATGCGGGGCATCGTAGAAGAAGGTCTCTTGCGCAATGACGCTACTGATTTTTTTACCGATCAGTACGGGCTCCGGCTGGCTCAGATTAAGCAGACGACGGGCGGTCTGATTAATAGCGGTTATCTTATAATTTGAGTCGATGGCGATGAGCCCTTCAAACACCGATTCAAATAGCACGCTTTGCTGGATGAGCAACTGCGATAGCTGCTGGGGCTCCATATTGAGCATCTGCTTTTTGATATGCAGCGAGAAGCGCCGAGCGCAGTACAGCAGCAATAGCAGGATAATCGCCATCGGGATCAGTAGCGAGCTTATCTGCAGGCTGAGCCAGTTTTCTAACTGTTCAATGGTATAACCGACCGACACTATGCCGATGACTTTGCCGGTGGCGTCCTGCACCGGCGATTTACCCCGTAATGATGAACCTAGCGAACCTTTGCGTACCGAGACATAGCTTTTGGCGTTATACAACGCCTCATCGCTATCGCCGCCTTCCATCGATTTACCGATTTCGTCAGGATTCACATGATAGAGGCGCTGCCCGTTGGCGTCGCCGACGGTGATATAGGTAGCGTCAGAGAAGGAACGCATGGGGTCGATAAGCTCTTTAATTCTGGCGAGATCGCGTTTCTGTACCGCTTCCACCAGCTCCGGCATCGCCGAAATCTGCATCGCCTGAATTAATGCCCGCTGCCCGACCTGGTAATGAAGACGTTCCTCGGTTATGTCTGTCAGATACCAGGACATACCCAGCATGACGACAGTAGAGGTAAATAAGATCAGCAGGAAGATACGATTCTGAAAGGATCGCCTTGCAAACCAGTGGGTTATTTTTCGGGTGTACATAGGGCCGATAGACATTAAATGGCTAGTTTCCTCGTTTGGCGGTCGGTGTACCTGCAGTTGGCGCACAGAACCAAAAATTTCAGAAAAACGCCCGATCAAAAACATTGAGTCGGGCGTTGGTTTGGTAGCCCGGATAAGGCGCCAGCCGCCATCCGGGAACCTCTCCCCGGTGGCGCTGGCTTACCGGGGCTACAAACCGGAGCGGACCGGCAGCCCGGATAAGGCGCCAGCCGCTATCCGGGAACCTCTCCCCGGTGGCGCTGCGCTTACCGGGGCTACAAAC